>CAVVHK010000059.1:0-183230 GCA_963747865.1 uncultured delta proteobacterium
GGGCCCCCCGACCTGCCAACCTTAGGGGGATTTTCATTTTTAGGAGGGAATCCCGCGGCCCTCGCCCTTTAGCGCGAACGCTGCTCATTCGCGTAGCCGCGAAACTAGGAGAAAGGAGTCACGGAGCCTCCCCCAACCCCAAGCTCCCCCGAGTCTTACACACAGGGCCTATACACAGTAGGCCCTCTCATGTGCATTTTAAGCGCTAAAACGTGAGAATCTTGAACGAAGAATTAAGTTGAATATCATAACTGTAGTAGTCATATGTTTTTTTCAAATTTGTATTTTCGGATTTGTGTTTTCAGATATACCATCAAATCAAGTTAGAAGATGAGTTTAAGGCTAAATGGCCACCCGCGGGCCAAAAGTGGCCTGCGGGGCTAAAAATTTGGCCCGCGAGATGAAGAGGGCGAAATCAAAGTGGGAATAATAATAATAAAGCGTCCGGAGACGTCATCGGGGACCTCCCTTCGCCCTGGGCTACCATCAATTTATAATTGGTGGCAATCCAGGACGAAGGGGAAGGAGAAGTGGGTACACTGATCGGGTCGGCAATTTCCATGTGTCCGTCCGGGGTTTAAAAAGTTTATGGTGGGAAAAGATGTGTTTTTAAAGAGGACAGAAACAAGGGCAGGGTCTGACAGGATCTAAGTGCGAGGGGGAGAGAATTCCAAATGGATGGGGCAGCAAACGAAAACGAGCGTCGGCCATTTGCAGATCGAATATCGGAAAAAGTTGTGTGTATTTGAAGTTTTGAACCAAAATGTGATCTTGAAACCGACAAAAAGTAAAATAGCGACTGTCCGAGAAAAAATCCCATTAGCAACCCCCCCCCCCCCCCCCCCGGTGGATCCCGCGGCCAAAAGTATTTGAGAACACTGATTTAAACCATATTGTATACCTAAGAAAACGAGGCAGAAGTTGCTAAGCAAATTGATCAACTGCTAGCTGATGGCTAGAAACAAGCTAACAGCCCCTTTTCACATCCCATTGTGTGTGAAAGTTGCAAAGAAAGACAGCTCTGATATCAGGTTGCAGATATTATAAATACTAGCATATGCCCACATTTCAAACTATTAGTAGGCCTACCCATTACTCCCCTGGGAACCCGTCAGACGAAAAACCTATGACGGACCTAAGATATCCACATAATATTCACATTTAATTAACCTCTAACATTATAGACCTAATGGAGGTCTTCTAGGCCGCAAGACCCCAACCCTCCGTCTCTCCTCCCTCTGTAGTGTGACATACTTTATAGACGGCCCCATCGTCTCCGCTCCCTCTGTAGTGTGACACACTTTATGGACGAAAACCTATGACGGACCTAAGATATTGATATAATCTCCACCCTCTAACAATATAATGGAGGACTTCTAGGCCGCAAGGCCCCTATACCCTCCGTTTCCCCTCCCTCTGCAGTGTGACATACTTTATAGACGGCCCCATCGTCTCCACTCCCTCTATAGCGTGACATACTTTATGGACGGTCCCATCGTTTCCCCTCCCTCTATAGCGTGACATACTTTATAGACGGCCCCATTGTTTCCCCTCCCTCTGTAGTGTAAAGTATAAGAAAACTTACTTTATAGACGTAGGATCCATTTGTGCAGATTCTATTTAGCTGCGCTTATTTTCCATAATATTGCCATTATTATAAGTGCAATTAAAGCCAACTAAATGTATTGCGCTAGGCTTATGTCAATTTACTATCATATCAGTATATTCTTGTAAATAAACCAACTAAATGTATTGCGCTAGGCTTATGTCAACTTACTATTATATCAGTATATTCTAGTAAATAAAACCGACTGCCTACACACGTTGGCAAGGACGCGCAAGGCGACGTCACAGTGAAAGTTTTGAGATCATCGACAGCCTAGGCTTAGGACCTTCGGCGTTAGCCTAGGCCTGTCGATGACGTCATCGACAGGCCTAGGCTTACCTCCCTCCCCACACTGCTGATTGGCTATCCGCCAAATACTTCTCCCTCCCTCCCCAGACTACTGGCTTTAGTTTTAAGATATAAACTCCGGAGCATTCTCTGATTCTTTTCCCATGCCTATAGGATTGATGAGACTTTGAATAAAATAGCTGCCTGTAATTATATCAGTGTTTTTGATGCGAGCTCGGGATATCCCCAATCGCTATGCAAGAGAAAGATATATATATACATAAAGATATATACAAAATTGATTTTGTCAAACATCTATCTATCTCGCGCCTGAGCAGCAAAGGCTCGTAGCGAACTCCCTCCATTTCTCCCTATCCATAGCCAGATACCAGGCCTCCCATAGGCCCATGCCACCGAGGTCCCTCCTGAGCTGCTCAGCCCAGGTGGTCCTGGGGCGTCCACAGGGTCGCTTCCAACCCGGCTCAGGTACACTACCACAGCGAACCCCTAGTGCGGTCCAGAGAGCGTCATGGGCGGGGACACCAGGCTGCAAGCGGACCACATGTCACACATCGCGGTTTGTATGAGTGGTTAGTTTTACCATTTGGTTTGAAATGTAGTGGTAACACTTTTGTGCGTGCTGTGGATACAATTTTGAAACCGCATAACCAGTACGCCGGCGCTTATGTCGATGATATTGCTGTTTACACTACTGGTGCATGGTTAAAGCATTTGTTGCACATTGATCGCGTTTTGACTGCATTTGGAGAAGCGGGTATGACCATGAAACTCAGCAAGTGTGATTTTTGTAAGCCGAAGGTGACATTCTTGGGTCACGTGGTTGGATCTGGGGAGATTTCTGTAGTTGAATCTAAAATAGAGGCCATACAAAGAATCCCTGAGCCCTCAAATAAGAAACAACTTAGAAGTTTCTTGGGAATGTGCTCATTCTTTTATGCAGCAGACAAACTGAAAAAGCGTGCAGAAAAAGTAAAGCAATTTGAAGGGGTCGTCTCAACAGCGACGTAGAGAATTAAAGGGTTAATAAATAAATCGCGCGAGGTTCAGCACATCAATCGTTGGTCCACCAAGGCGAACGCCGGAGAATCGAAATCGGTTGAATCTGTTGGCGCGCAGAATCCAGCGGTGAAGAAGGCCAGACGAAAACTTCGTCCTGAAGTGCTCTACCTCCCGTACTATGCGATCACGCGTACGCGTTTGCCGCGGCGGCAAGATCCGTGGATGTGGATTGCCGCGTGCTGCCGCCTCCTGATCAGGAATCCGAAAGTCTGGGCAGGCCTCACATGGTCGGTGGAGAGTGTCATCCGTACGCTTTGATCCTCGGCGATTATCTGAAGCTTGCGGAAACGTTGAAGGAATCCTCCGCCGAGAGGTCCAGATTCTACGTTATCAGCCCGGACGCTTGTCGTTTAGCGCAATTTCCCGTGTATATCGAGAAGGTCCGCAGGCAGCTCGGCATGTCTGTTGCCGTTATTCAGAATATTCAACAAGGACTGGAGGAATTCGGACTTTCCGAATGGGACCACCAACGCGTCTTGCTCAGGATCTGGGAGGGTCTGAACGCATACGACGTGCTTCTTCGCCTCTATTTGCAGATCCGCCCGAGGGTCCTGGACGCGTCCGCTGTGGATATGCTGTACCATAACTGCCGCAATAGGTCTGTACGACGCGCTTATCGCCGGTCGGGTGAGAGAAGGTTTAGCCGAAACGCTTCAGGATCTATATATGTTCCCGGTAGACGACTTAGAGCCCCGCCCGGTGATAGCGGTGACCGGAGACTATTACACGCGAGTGGTTTCTTTCGCAAACAACGACGTTTACAAGGAAATAGAGGCTCTGGGAGGATGTCTGTGGCATCCTCCCACTTTTTCCGATTGTCTAAAACTGGGGGCATTGAGGGATTTCACGTGGAGTCTCCTCAGTGGCCCGTCAAGAAAAGCGGCCCGTCATGGACTTTTCTACGCCCTGATGACCCTGTTGGAACTGAACGTGAAATGTTCCCGCAACGCGAGGCGCGTAATAATCGGCCCTATGGATCTGATGGGAATGGACATGTGGAAGACCGCGACAAATCATGCGCACACGAAGCTGCCCGCGGGGATCACAGCGCCCATTGCGACCACACTGAAGGATCTGGACGCGGGGGCCGACGGAGTCTTGAATCTCATAACGCTCAACTGTTCGTTTGGAACGGTGGTTACCGCTGCTTTGATCCGAGTGCTCAAGGACCGACCGGAAACCCCCATGCTGACTCTCGTTTATGACGGATTAAAAAAGACCAATGAAAAGACTAGGATAGAAGCGTTCATGGAACAGGTTCATGATAATTTCAGAAACAAACGTCGGCGGAATGTCGATGTCCAGGCTCAGCCATCCCTATGGCAAAGGCTGATGACACATTAGTACGTCAATTCGTCAATACGGAGTGATATGTTCCGTTAAGCATCCCGTTCACTTGGTGGCGGCCGGCGTCCCTGCCGGCCACATATTAAGGACCGCCAGGGACGGCGGTCCCCACTGAGGAAAAGCGATGGCGGTACGGCCCATGGCATCATCACGGACCTGAACCAAACGACACAGTAATTATGAAAACGACCACTTAGCTGCCCAGGAACACCGTGAACGCCTTATGGCACATCGAAATATCGTCCTTGGAACTGACTTCCAGGGGAGAATGCATGCCTAGGATCGCAGGCCCGCAGTCAATGATGTCCACTCCCATGTTGGCCAGGTATTTGGCCACCGTGCCTCCGCCGCCTTCGTCCACCTTGCCTAGGCTGGAGACTTGCCAGACCACGCCGTTGCTGTTGAAGAGAGATCGGACCCATGCTGCATGTTCCGAGTTGGCGTCTGAAGCCATGTACTTGCCGCCGTGTCCCGTGTACTTCTTGAAGCCTATTCCATAGCCCAGCTTTGCTGCGTTCCGTTTCTCATGGACATCCTGGTAATTAGGGTCTATGCCTGCCGTCACGTCAGCCGACAGGCCCTTGCTATTTACCAGCATTTTGTGAAGGTTGAGCAAACTCGGCTCAATTCCGGTATGAGACATAAGTTGGAGTAGCATCATCTCCAAGAAGTTGGATTTAGCGCTTGTGTTACCTTCGCTGCCGATTTCTTCTTTGTCGTAAAATATCGTGATAGCGGTGTGTTTCGGCTGACTAATCCCAAGAATTGCGGTGAAGCTTGTGTACGCGCAGATTCTATCGTCTTGGCCGTATCCGGCAATAAAACTTCTGTCAAATCCGCAATCCAAGGCCTGTTCCGCGGGAGTTATTTCAAGTTCAGCCGTGGTAAAGTCTTCTTCCACAAGGCCATACTTCTGATTAAGAAAATTAAGAATTGCCAGCTTGACGCGTTCGTCCGCGTCTTTGTCAGGATAAGGGATTCCGCCGGCAAGGACGTTGAGGTTCTCGGCCGGGATGAATTCCGAAGCCTTCTGTTCCATTTGTTTGCGTGAAAGATGAGGAAGCAGGTCGGGAATGGTAAAAATCGGGTCTCCCGGCTCCATTCCAACACTGATTTCCACCGAAGATCCATCCGCTTTAACCACCGTCCCGAATATGGCTAACTGGCGGGCGACCCAGTGGAATTTCTTGATCCCACCGTAGTAATGCGTTTTCAGTAACGCGAGACCATTGTCTTCGTAAAGGGAATTTGGCTTTAGATCCAGTCTGGGGCAATCCATGTGAGACGTTATTATTCTGACGCCTTCGGTCATGGGTCTCTCTCCCACCACCACCAACGCCAGTATTTTGCCGTGTTGAGCCATAAACACTCTTTTAGCGGAAGGGTCGGCTACCGAAAGATCTAGGAATCCTTCGGATGAGGCTTTGTCCCGGAAAAAACGGGCGGTCAGTCTTTCGGTTCTTGCCTGGTTAAGGAACTTGCGGTACTCCTCCGCATACTCGAAAGCACGCTCTTTCTCGTCTTCGGAAAATTTGTCCCAGAGCCTCACACTTTCACGTAAGAGTTTCTCTTTGAGTTGTTTGGTTTCCTGATTGTCCGTCGAAGCCATTAGATCTCCCTTGCTGCACGTTATCTATTTTACCTTGAGAATCTCCAGGGAGGATCCAAAGGATTAAATCTTTCGGAAGCGGTGCGTGGTTGGTCCGCTGCGGGGCCAAGGGGGCCTTGAGCTGTGGCGGGCGCCACTTTCACCATGCGATAATTTCTCCTCAAGAGAAATTCTTTTGCGGAGTTGATTGGCGTGGCAAAACCGATTCCTTGACTTTTCCAAAGCAGGATAGTGTTTATACCTACCACCTGACCGTCCATATTGAAGAGCGGTCCTCCGGAGTTTCCCAAATTCATGGCCGCGTCGATCTGGATAAGGGGAGGATAACCCGAACCGGGGATGGAGCGCCTTTGGGCGCTGACGATTCCTATCATAATCGACTGGCCGATACCATAGGGGTTGCCGATTCCAACCACCCATTCTCCCAATTCCACAGCCTCTGAATCTCCCAAAGAAACGGGGGATAAGCCGCTTGCGTCTATTTTTAACAAGGCTATGTCGTTCTTGCTGTCCTTGTGAAGCGCTTTCGCTACGTATTTTTGGCCGTCGAGGAGCTCCACCTCAATCTGCGAGCCGTTGCGCAACACGTGTTCATTGGTGATTATGTGCCCGTTACTTGAAATGATAAATCCTGAGCCATAGCCCATGGCTTTGCCGCCGTTTTCGTGCGAAAATCCCAAATGGCCCAACGAGAAAGACGAACCTGGCTCGAGCATCTTTATGGCCACGACGGACTTGTTGACGCGTTTAATCAGTTCCCGGATGTCGGGAAAGTTAACCGACCTAGGGACCTTTTCCACTGTCTGAGCTTCGTTGGTTTCGGGGCTAAAAGGCGCAGGGGACAAACCGAGCTTGGTCTTGGCGGACGCCTGACGCGTTTCCTCAGGCACAGCCTTGTACCTGGGACCGGGAGATGTCGGCGTCGCGGCCTTGCGCAGGACAACATCCTCCGCACGGCAGCTTGAAGGCGGATGGGTATTGATTAGCATGAGAGAAGAAACGATTAACAAACCAAGTTTGAACATCTTCATCCAGAAGTCCTCCGGACATATTCGGGAGGGAACCGCAATTCCAGCGGTTTTCCGTGGAGTTGAAAGAGGATATAGCCTTAACAAAGATTGGGTGTCAATCTTTTTCTGAAAATTCCTTGACAGAATCCATAGGTTTGGGATATTATTTAATGTTGCGTATTAATAAATCCTCATTATCCTATGTCAGGAGGCCTACAAATGTACGAGGTCCAAATCATCGCCGGCTTCTCCGCCGCTCACAGGCTGACTCGCTATAAAGGAAAATGCGAACATCTTCACGGGCACAATTACAAAATCGAGGTCACTGTGAGAGCCGAGGCTCCCAGAAGCGGCGGAATGGTTATCGACTTCGGCGATCTGAAAAAAGCCACTCACGAAGTTCTGGAAAAACTCGATCACTACTATCTGAACGACATTGAACCTTTCACGGACCTTGATCCCTCCGCGGAAAACATTGCGGCGTATATATTCCGTGAAGTGGTTAAGAATCTCGGGGATGACGGAAAACTCGTGAACCGGGTCGCTGTATGGGAGTCCGACACGTCCAAGGCCACATTCATAAGAGACGATAATCCATGATCGCAATATGTCGATATTATAATTGGCCACTTTGGTACTACGGGCCCTCCGTTCGTTGTCCTTAAGGCCTAGGTCCCGCTTGCTTTTTCCCGTTTTCGTGAGAAACCTGTGTAAAAGCGAAATCAGACCTCGAGAAAATTTGTTGACCCTTTCGCTTTGGAGTGCGACAAATTACTCTTGGTGTATATTATACCTTGACTCTCGGGTTAGCCATATCCGTGATTTCGAAGAGGGAGAAACGGCTTGAGCTTCAATTCGATCCCAGACGTACAGAGCCTTCCGGACGGGCGCAATATTCCCATCGACAAGGTGGGCGTCAAAGGCCTGCGCTACCCCATATGTGTGAAAGATCGCAGCAAAGGACTCCAGCACACTGTCGGAATTTTCGATTTATTTGTAAATCTGCCGCATGATTTCAAGGGAACCCACATGAGCCGTTTTATTGAGGTTCTCAACGAATATAGGGGCGAGATTTCCATAGTGAAATTTGAAGAGATCCTGGAAAAAATCAAGACGAAACTCAACGCCAGAAGCGCCCATATGAACGTCGAATTTCCGTATTTCGTGGAGAAGTGCGCTCCTGTGACCGCGACACCTGGCTTGATGTCTTATACCTGCTTCATGAGAGGTTCCCTGTCCGACCGATTCGACTTGATAGTAGGAGTGGAGGTGCCGGTCACCACGGTGTGTCCGTGCTCTAAGGAAATTTCGGAATATGGCGCCCACAATCAGAGGGGCGTGGTGAGGGTCCAACTCAGATTTAAGAAACTGTTTTGGATCGAGGAAATAATAGAGGTAGTAGAGTCTTCGGTTAGCTCGGAACTTTATTCGCTGCTAAAGCGGCCCGATGAAAAATATGTCACGGAGCGGGCGTTCGATAATCCCATGTTCGTGGAAGACGTGGTGCGTTCAGCTCTCTCCAGGCTCAAAGAGAAGAAGAACTTCCCTTGGTACCGAATAGAGGCGGAGAATTTTGAATCCATCCATAATCATAGCGCTTATGCGATGATAGAAAAAGATTTTGATCCAATACCGGAATGCGTTCAGGGATCCACCTCGATGAGAGTTAACGGCGGGGGCTTGTAGAAAAAATGCGGGCCATGGCCCAGTATTGAAGTTTCCCAGCCAATCGTCGTTGGCTGCAACGGCGACGTCGTGTTTCGGACGCACGGAATTTGTTTATAGTCCTAATCCGAAAGAGTTTGGAGAATTGCGCCCGAGGAGAGATGACCAGCTCCCGGTCAAGCGAATGTTCACCGACGCTCTGGGAAAAAGCCTTGACTTGTAGGTATTTTTAGCATATTTTTGAGATGTTGAAATTATTATATTATGACTATTTTAACTTCTGAAGATTTTTCTGGAATATAACTCTTTTTTAGAGTAACGATTCCTTCGAGGGGCGTTTCCGCGCCTTACGAAGGGGAGGTCACTTGCTAGTGAGGACGCTGGTTACTGTTTGTTGCTTTTTGGCGCTTGGAGCAAGCGCGGCGTTTGGAATGGAGCAAATGTCCTACGACGCTGCGACTCTTGCCGGTGGAAAATCTCCGGCAGCCGGTTACAAAAGCAAGCCAAACGGCCTTTCAGTGGCAAGAGCCGTTCCAAAGTCAGTTCCACAAGCCGAAGCGAGACCTAGGTCCAGCGCTGTGCCGGCTCGAATAGCCGTTTCAGACCCTCCATTGAACTCGCGCTTACGGACCCGTAAGCTACAGCGCATCGGCAATCGTCCAATTGAACCTTCGAGCCTCCGGAGGCCCTTTGCTGCGGTGGGATCCAATAGGCTTCAGGATTATCGAAGGCCTCCCGTGAGAGCCAGGGCCTTGTTTTGTATGGATTGCGGCGCAAACAAGGTTATGTTGGCGCAGAACATCTCCGAGCCCATGCCCATAGCCAGCATAACGAAATTACTGACCGCGATGGTCGTGGTGGAGGAGATGAACCTCAACCAAGTCGTCGAAGTTCCGGAGGACATAGCCGAAGTTGAACGTGTCAGGGTTGGGATTAGGCCTGGAGATCTTCTGACGGTGCGGGATTTGCTCCACGGGATGCTCATGGAATCCGGTAACGATTGCGCCGAAGCTTTGGCCCGAGCTTATCCCAAAGGGGGACGGGAAGGCTTCATCGTTTCTATGGGCAAGAAAGCTGCTGCTATCGGAGCCAAGAACACCAGAATTTTTACCCCCAGCGGTTTAGATATGAAAATAACTCTTGGCCGCAAGGATGGCCGGAATCTGGACACCAGGCGGCCCAACTTGGCTTCTGCGGAAGATGTGGCCATAATAGCTCGTCATGCCTTCAGGAATCCAACTATCTCGTCCATAAGCAGCATGCGAACATACACTATGCAGACCAAAAACCCTGTTCCTCGCGATTATCCCATTCATTCAAATGACAGGCTCTTGGCAAAGAATTTGCCTATAGCAGGCGCCAAGACAGGCTTCACCAATATGGCGGGAAAATGCATTGTGGCTTTATTCAAGGATGACAAGAAAGAGCATATGGTCGTAGTATTGAACACGAACCGCCATTTCCAAGCTGCGGAAAGGATCTACCGTTGGGCCTGCAAGGTTTTCTGAAGCCTGGTCACACCATTTCTTCCTCGCCTGCGCCGAATTCTTCGTTTATGCGACTGTTGAAGCGCTCCTTTTCGTTGGCCTTACCCCTGACCTTACGCGCACCCATCTTCTGAAAACCTAGCGCCCTTCAGCAAGGAATATTGGGGGACTCATCCCAGATCATCGGAGAGGCATAAAAAATGTGAATCAAAACTCCGCTGCAAGTACAGGGACGCGTCCGATCAATTCATCTCTCCTCTGTCCAGCCAAGACGGGATTCATGAGGGTCGGCTCCACTATCAGGGGTCGAATGTCCGTGAAACCGATAAACCTCAACATCAGGTCTACGTACTTGGTCTGAAGGTCATAGGCCTCAAAGTCTGTGCCAGGCGGGTACTCTCCGCCCCTGGCATAGATCACCACGATTGGTTTTCCGACAACCAAGCCCTTATAGCCTTCCTCCGGCGAGAAGGAGAACGTGTAGCTAGGTTGCAACAGGATGTCCACATAATGTTTCAGCTTGTAAGGTATCCCGAAGTTCCACATGGGGGTAGACAGGACGTACTTGTCCGCGGACTTGAACTCTTCGATGATCTTCTCCACCGTCCGCCACGCCTCCTGTTGTTCTGGGGTATGCTTCTCGCCGTGCATGATGGCGTACTTGGCTTCAATGGTAGCCCCGTCGAACGAGGGGAACTCCGTCTTGAAAATATCCAGTGTAACAACCTCGTCATCCGGGTGTTGCTTCTTGTATGCGCCTATGAAAGCCTCCGCGACAGAACTGGAATAAGATCGCTCTCCACGAGGAGACGCCTTTATGTAAAGTAGTTTGCTCATTCTTACCTCCTCAGATGGTGTTGTCCCTGTGAGTTGGGCATGTCTTAAATCCACCGCCGGCATCCGACACATGGCAGCCTGGTTCTCCTTGCTGTCTTGACGCTTCCTGTACAACACGCATAAGCGTTTCGGATAATTCGACTGGAACTCTATTAACCCTTGCAGCGCATCTCTGCAGTTTGCGTGCCAATTATGGTCAGCGGATGAATGTGCATATAAAAGCTGTAATAGTAGGCAGTTAGCCACAGTGATGCAGTGGGAGTGAGATGCGAAGGGTCGGCAAGGAATGCGAAGGTGTCCTAATAACGGACCGAAGAATTGCTGTCCCCGTGTTATCAGTAGGCTACACATTCACGGCGTGTCTTAAAGTCGGGCTATCGAATTAATCCTCGGTCGGATTGTCCCCATCAATTCCGAAACGCTTCATATGGCGATACAGAGAGTCTCGGGCTGTGCCAAGCATGCGAGCAGCGCATCTCTTATTGCCTTCGCAGCGCCGCAGGGCCTCCAAGCAAAGGGATTTGATCACCTCATCCGTCACATCGTGAAGCGAGCGCTCGCGTATCGGAAAACTGGATACGTAAGACCGCTTTCTTTTGCTGCGTGAGTCAAGGGGAGCGCAACGTTCAAATTGTGCCCGTCGGATAACATCAACGATCGTTCAAGTACGCTTCGCAATTCCCTGCCCCGAGAGAGACTTTTGCAAGAGGCTCAGATGTTGCGCTTTTCCTCCGGGACCGACTTTACCGAAGCGTTCCGACACAAGCGCCTTTGAGTTTGCCGTCCAGGATTTGTTTACCAAGGGAATGATTCTGATTTCTCTCTAATGCCCTAGCAGGTGGGAGGACTCTTTTTTGACGATGACTGGAACGTTGTTGTACTTACTTGTAATTAAGACGGGTGGCGACACGCCTCCCGAGTTCTTGCTCCAGCGCCATGACACACGCCATGAGCACTAACGTTATACGGCGCGGCAGTTGTCAGGGCCGCGCCGTACGTCGAGTTTCACAATCAGGTAATTAACTCTTTCATTTTGAACTAGGCGCTTACAGCGTCGGAAAGCAATCACAGGCGCCTATCCGTCTATAAACAGGCCCTCCCGCCGGTTCTTAGGATGCTGATCCTCTGGAGGCCGAACGAGTATCCTTACCTGTATTCTTCTTCATAATTAGGCTATTGTCTTTAACTTCCAGTGTGACATTCGAATCGCTCGTGCTCTTAAGCGGGGTCACTTGAAGGCCATGCTGGGTGTTATAAAGCTCCAAGCATCGATCTCGCCCCAGGACTTCGCGCATTTGCAGGCCAATTTCAACAAGAACGCCTTCCTTGTCAAACTTATATGTGGCAAACCGGAACAGATCATCACCCCGGACTATTTCACCGATTTCTCCTCCTATTTCATCATATGAAAAATGAATCGGGCTCTTTTGGAGTAGTTCCACGACCTGAGATCGGTTCATCCCAAGTTTAATATCTCTATAGCCTTCAGGCACTTTGGCCGAAGCATGAACCGTCGCACCTGTCAAAAGGAGAAGGAATAAGGAAAAAGCTATGGAAAGCCGACCCATTCCACTATTCATTGAAGCCTCCAATTGTTAAACAATTTCTGTGATGATACTCTTTTAACGCTCAAGAGGAAAGAAAAACTTGGTGTCCGGCATAAACTTTTCCGGGCAACACGTCGAAGGCTGAAAAATTTTCGGGATTTTTCCAGAAATTTGGTCAGGTTCGCGCCGCCTAAGCGCGCATGAAATATCACCCTATAATTATACTAAGTTCTCTGTCATTCGGCAAAGTTCCAACTTTTTTCGTCCTACCTACTATTTTCTCCACGGCGATTTGCCATATCTTCACAAAATTACAAAATAACGTATTCCTGTTGGCCCAGCGCTCCGTTTCCTAAAGCGCTCACAATATTCCGGCAGGTCTCCGTGAGCGGAACAAGCCACATTGATGGCTTGAAGTCACGAACTGAAGTGGATTCCGTTCGCGCCTCTTACTCATTGCTCTATGGAGCAATTCTGGTCACGTATTCTTATAGGATGTGGTGAGCGAAGCGAACCGCATCTGTCGAGAAAAGGCCTCGAACGACGCGGTTCCCGTTTGGCTCCACATCCTATTTGGCTGTCCGCCTGACCGGGGCTTTGATCATGAATACGTCACCGTATTTACGCCAAAGACCACTAAGCTAACCAACGGCCTGGAGGCGTAGGCCTCGGAGGGGCGACCGCGCAGCCTTTCAATCGGAGTAGGGTGAAGAGAAAACTCGTGCGCCGGCTGGGCTGACACTGAACTTCCGAGCGGGGCGCTTTACGCTCGTCTTCAAGAATCATTTGGAGCCGGAGTTTTTTGGGAGGTAGCCTGAACCCGCAGTAGAGCTTGCGAAATGTGCCGACGGTCGGAAGATTCTGCGATCTTGGGAGGAACTCCAGGCCGGAGGTGGCATGACCCGGAGCCCCTTGGGAGGAGAAAAAGTAGTAACGACTGCCCGATCGTTATGGGGATGAAGCTGAGCACGAATCGTGCCACAAACTGACCTGCCTTGAAAACGGGGCCGGGACCACGGAGGCCCCCCAATAAGCTACGGAAATGTCGGAAAATCTCTGGCCACATTACCAGCAGGTAGGAAGTCGACGCGACCGGCAGTGTTTAGGCCGGACAATCATTCAGTTATAAGCGGGGAACGCTGAGATTGTTCCGTCGTTTCAGCTCTCGCAAAGGCGGCTTGGCATGCCGTCGCCAGCGCAGCGAAGCAATTCCCCGCGCGTAACCGAATAGATATCAGTCAAGGGCTCTTTCGCTAATGACGCCCCTGAGATGTGTGGTCACGCAGTGAGCGACGCAGCGTCAACGGGCAAACAAACGCGCGGGTATTTCCGCGCTGCGCTTCTCTATTCGCAGTTTCCAAGGTTAGTGCCTTGTGGAGCCCTGCCCGTAGCCTCAACTCCTAATCAATCTGCGCCATCCAGTGTGTCGAGAACACCAGGCGCGGATTACGCCCTCACGGTTTCTTGGAAAACGGCGCTTTCGATTCCTAATGTAGGCAGTTGCACCTCATTGATATAAAAGGATATTGCTGCGACCCTAAAGATCAAAGTCGACAAAAGCCAAGAATAGTCACTACTTGAACGGCGGATTTCGGGATCATCCGAAGCTTACCTTTTTATTATAATGGTAAGATAATCCTTGACGTATTCCGTTATGACTCACATATAATGCCGTTCCACACGGACCAATAATTTAGCCATCGAGATAGGGCGCCGCATGGGGCTCGGCAAGCTCAACCGCGCAGGCCCGGTTTCTGTAACAGCACACTCAGGAGATTGAAATGTTTAGTATTGTCGACTCTTTGATCAGACTTGTAGGTAAGGTCATCGATCACCTAATGGACTGGCCTTTTCTGTTGTTCGTTTCTCTTAGTTTGGTTAGCAGCGTGTTTCAGAGACCAAATTGGATCGTTCCTCGATAGACGAGGCGCAGTCCCCGCGCGAGAGTTGTCCGGCAAGATACGTAAAGAAGTTGACCCCTTAGCCAAGGGCGTCAATCAGTTGTCGACTCAGGTCACTGACCTGCAGTTTCAGATGAGGCGCGTTGAAGACACTCAATCGGAAGATCGGCAAATGAGAGCGCTCAATCCCCTGAAGGCCCGTATCTCGGTAATAGAGACCGGGATGGGTAAATTCGAAGCTGATTTGGGAGAGTTGCTGGCAAAGGACGAGAAGATAGTCCGTATGTTGAATCCATTCCAGGATCAAGTGAAAGAGTTTCTGGGGAACCTGGATTCCCTGAGCTCGAGAATCGAGTCTGCCGCATCGAAAGAGAACTTGCAGAATTTGAAAATCGAGCTTCAGAGTATTGCTGCTGACCTCAATTTCACGAAAGACCAATTAGGAGAATTTAGCGTTTCGCTTGGAGATGCCGCTCCGAAACAAGCTGTTGAAGCTCTGCAGGCTAATCTGACTCCCTTGGCTGAAGAATTGGGCAGCTTGAAAACGGCTATGGACACTATCAAGGTCGATCTGGGGGCCGCAGTGTCCAGGGAAAACCTAGATTCCGTTAAATCTGCGCTGGAGCAAGTGCAGGAACAATTGCAGCAGTCCGCTTCACAGGCCGTAGTGCAGGACCTTCGTACGGAGGTTCAAGGCATCCCTGTGGAACTACAAAGCGTAAAAGATTCTCTTGGCCGCTTGGCAACGCAAATGGAGGGATCAGCTTCCAGAGGTGACTTTGAGCGTCTGAGAGTGGAAGTGGCGCCGCTCCGACAGGAAATTGATAACTTGATGTCCTCGGTGTCCAAGATAGAATCAGGCTTGGAGCTCGCTGCGCCAAGCGAGGCCGTCGAGAATGTGAAGTCTGTGGTTGGCCGGTTGTTGCAGAGGATGGATGATTTGGGCAGAGACGTGGAGTTGGTGCGCTCCGATGTTCAAACTAGGCCGACCGCTGACGCTCTGGAGGCGGTTATGTCTGATCTGATGCCTCTCTACAGCCAGTTCCAAAGCCTTAAAGAAATAACCGAACAAGTCCAGATCAAGCTGGAATCTGAGCCCTGGAAAGAGTCTTTTATCTCTCTGAGACAGGAAATTGAACCCATAAGCGGAGAGTTGAAACTTGTGGCGGACAGACTATCCGTGATGCAGACGGAACTTAAGGAAATGGCTTTGCAGGAGATCTCCGAGTGCTTGGAAAGGGATTTGAGCCCCGTAAATGAAGAGTTGAATCGCGTGAAGGATTCTCTTTTCTCGATTATGAGTCGTGCCGAGGTTGAACAACAAACAGATTTGTCGAAGGATTTGGAGCGCATGAGTTCCGAATTGTCGAAGCTCAAAGGGTCCTTCGAGCAAATGCAGTCAACTTCGCAACCTAAGTCCAGAAAACGAAGCAAATGATGGGGCTTGGTGTCGCAACCATACCGGCTCCCACTACCCTGAGCGCACGACGAATGAAGAGAACGCTTTCATCGCAACGGGGTTTGAAGGCGCTCAAGGAGCGACGGTCGCTCTAGGGTATTTGGAGCTCTTGATTGGCAGTCCGGAGGGAAACATCCAGCAAGAAGTTTCCTTCCGGAAGTGATCTAGCAGGATATTACGAGGTTTCCCACTGAGGCGGTCGACTGCCTTGACGGCGCAGACCTCGGTTCAGGATTCGGCCATCAGCTTACCAAGGAGTTGGGAATCCATTACTGATATACCAATGATTTCAAACCCGGCGAGAGGCTTCTTGCCTTCTCTGTTGACCCACCTGCACTTGGCGTCGAATACGACCGTCATTTGGTGAGAAATACTTCCGGTCCGTATTATGAAGCACTTTTCGTCCAAGACTCGGGCGTCAATCCCTTCTATGCATATACCTTGTTCCGAAAGATCCTTGACAAACCCGGGATGAAAGGGATCGTCATTTTGAAAGATTTTTAGTGGAAACTTGATGGGCTTGCGTGGAATCCGCCTGATGGAGCGCCCGTAAGGGCTATGGTGGAGGTTCTTGAGTGTGGTAAGTTCGACGTTGGAGGCGACCTGGAAATCAATTAGTTTTCGGAACGCCTTTCGGAGTGACTGCGGAGTCAATTGATACTTTGACATTATCTCCGAAGCGGCCATTCCGCCTCTAATGTCCTTAATCAATTGTTTCGCGTTTATGACTCGCTTTTCCGTCATGTGTCCCCCCACAATTTTCGGATCATGATAGTTATCCGGTTCCCATAACTTTGAGTCCGCGTCGGTAGGCCGTATACGCGGCGATCAAGTGACAAACCCAGCCCATTGTGGAAGCCGAGACTAGCCAAACTCCAGGAGTGACAATGAGCCAAAATATTGCGCGTAGGAAGTCTCCGTTGTAGATTTGGCCTACGCTGGGAATAAAAAAGCTCAAAACCGCCGCTGTTCCGGCCTGATTCATTTTGTGTAACCTTTTTGTCGGATTATGTACTTTTACATTTATTATATCAACCACTTTGAACAAACGTAAGCCGATTGTCGGCCTTGGAATGAGCTGTCGGCGCAGTGTAGGTGAAAGGATATTTATGGCAAGGATTCTTTATGGCGTTATGGGAGACGCCAGAGGACATGTGAATCACGCTTTGGTCGTGGCCAGGGAAATGACGAATCACGAATTCCTATTCATCGGCGGCGGAAATGTTCACGACTTGAAGTCCCAAGGATACTCTGTGGAGGACGTCCCGGTTTTGGGCACATTGTACAAAAATAACATGGTGGATGTCTCCGCCACCCTGAAAAACGGGGCGCAAGTCTTTCTCAACAGGTCGCGCGTGGTAAAACGGGTGAAGGAAATCATAAAAAGCTTCGATCCTGACTTGATATTGGTCGATTACGAGTATTTCACACCTATCGCGGCTAGGGGATTGGGACACAGAGTAATCAGCCTGGACCACCAACACGTGATCACCCACTGTCTGTACGATGCGCCGGATGAGCAGCGACTAAGCCGTTTCTTAACCCGCTTACCAGTGCTCCAACTGTTCAGCGATTCCACCAAGTATCTCATCGTATCTTTCTTCAATCTACCCGTTAAGAATCAAGAAGAGGCGGAGGTGGTTCCTCCACTGATACGCCGAGAAATAACGGCTTACAAACCGGTTGAAGGCGCCCACGTTCTAATTTATCAGACATCCCCCACGTTCCACAGGCTCTTTCCGATCCTGGAACAAATCCAGACGAGGTTTGTGATTTATGGATTCGGAAAGCTTCCGGAGCGGAAGAATCTGTTGTTCAAAGAGTTCTCCAGAGAAGGATTTATAGAAGACCTGGCTTCGTGCCGGTACACCATAACCAATGGAGGTCACAATGTGGTCTCGGAGGCGTTGTATCTTAATAAGCCGGTGTTTGCGTTTCCAATAAAGAACGCGTACGAACAGTTCATAAATGGATATTTTCTAAAACGTAAGGGATTCGGCTCCTATTCCATGGCGTCTATGCCTGACATCAATTCGCTTCTGCAATTCGAGGCTCAGCGGGAGGACTTCGTCGAGCATATTAGGAATGAGAATTTTTTTGGAAATGAGGTGATTGCCCGTCGCCTGGAATATCTTATCAAAGAGGCCTCGTGATCGCCTGTTCAATGGCGCGCCAGGTAACTCGCTAGCGAAAAGCCGGCTTCGCGAGGGCGTCACAATTCGTTCTGCCGAGGAAGACAATAGGTATATAGGCCGTAGGCTTGCGCAATGGAGCGCTGAAGCGCGAACCCGATTTCCTAATCGAACGCGATGCTTGCCATCGGAAGAACTGCAACTGTTCATTTATGATGGGTAAGTGCTGAAACTGATTCGCCGTTTCACTCCTCGCAAAGAGACGCGGCATGTCATTTCCAGGGCAGGCAAGCAATCTGCCGGGGACTAACCGAAAGAACACGAACGCTCGACTGTAGATTTCAAAATGAGAATATGATATCGCATACACTCTAGGCCCGTGTGCGGAAAACGTGCTATAAGCCTTAGTTGTTTGCGGTTGTGCGCGTCCGGCGTCCGCGCTCCTACGCTCGAGTTGAGGGGGCGCTCGGAGGAAGGGCAGCGTATTTTTCCTGTTAATCCGAGCTAACGCGGACACTATTTTAACGTCCAACAAAGAGGGATAATTGCTTGCCCCCTGCCGGAAATTGACGAAGAATTGACGTGGCCCAATTCTGGAAGAAGATCGCACTGATGCATATTTATGGCGCCTACTGCGAATCGTTTCGCCCATCGAGTTCATCTACCGCTTCAACAGATCAAAAAGAACGCCTCCCAATTCCCAGGATGGCATATGTGCTATTGTGGTTTCCCAAGCCATCGGAAACATTCGTATTTCGAGAAGTGGTCAACCTTTGGCGAATTGGTTTACCGTTGAAGGTGTTCACCCTTTACGGAAACCTTACCAAATGGCTAACGCCTGAAATGCTTAAGATTGCTCCCAGAATTGAGAGAATGGGCGCCAAAGCCGTCAAGGACATGCCGGCCGACCTAATGTACTGGAAAAGGCGCGAACCTGATGTGGTCAATTGGCTGATGCGGACCATACCGTTTCGCCGTTGGAGGTCCCTTGAGGTCGCCGCAGAGAACCTGTGGGCTTTTTTTGCGGGGTTTCACCTGGCAAGACGATTTGAGGAAGAAGGCGTCGAGTTGATCCACGCGCCCTGGGCGAACGGACCGGCAACCGCCGCTTGGGTAGCTTCCAAGCTTACAGGGATACCCTTCAGCTTTTCCGCCAGGGCGGTAGACATATATCCTCCGGATGGCGCTCTTGAAGAGAAAATCCGGGACTGCGCTTTTGTGAGGACTAATACCCTGACCAACGTGGGTTATCTCAAGAACTTTACCATGGGGATTCCGGGAAAATCCATTTGGTCTACAACGGCCACACTTTGCTCGATTATAGCCCGGCCAAGGCCCCAATGAAACCGCCTTATCGCATCCTGGCAATGGGCCGCTTCGCAAAATTCAAGGGGTACGATGTGCTGCTTAAGGCAGCCAAGATCCTCAATGAAAGAGGCTTGGACTTTTACCTCACGCTGGCCGGTTCCGGTATCCGCTCGTTTTACCTCAAGAGGCTTGCCGGGAAGTTGGGCCTGCAACGCAAGGTTGTTTTCCCTGGATTCATTCCCCACGACAGAGTTTCCGAATTGTATTCTTCGTCGGACGTCTTCGTGATGCCCAGCATTGTCCACCGGACAGGTGAAAGAGATGGTATCCCGAATGTCATCGTAGAGGCTCTTCTGCATAGATTACCAGTGGTCGCCACTCCCGTTTCCGGAATAGGGGAAGTCATTGAAGACGGCGTCACCGGTTTCATGACAATACCCGGAGACCACGTGAGTCTTGCCCGTACGATACTGGAGGTATTGGCGGATAGGCGGCGTTCACTGGAAGCAGCTCAGCGGGGCCATGAGAGAGCGCTGGCGAAATTTGATCCGAAAATCAACACGCGAGAACTACTGAAATTGTACAGTGAGTCATTCAATAATCTTTCCAATGAGCGTTAGTTTATGGACAAATCAAAAAGCAACTTGATTAAATACTTTCTGGTTACTGTGGCGGCGACCATAGTGTTTCTCATAGCCCACTGGGACGCGATAAAGAATCAATATGTAATCGATGATGACGTTCGTCAGCAGACTTTCTGGATGCAACAATGGTCCGATCCGGAACTATACAGGAATGATTTGCTGGTCGATTACGCGAAAAACTACGTTCCGTGGGGAGTGAAAGCCGTCAATTATCTGCCTGCGAAATTGATGAATCCGGTACAGTTTTCGAAAATTATGGCTGGGATACTTTTCGTGATTACCGCGGTTCTTATTTTTGGATTGGCCACCCAGTTTAAGGATGACCTAACGGCCTTTCTTGCCGTCTGTTTCTTTGGACTAATGGGCGGTTTCATGAGCAAGATTTCAGGTGGAATCTCGCAGAGCTTCGTGTACCCTCTGCTAATCGGATATTTGTTCTTTATCTCGCGAAAGAATCTTCTGGGAGCTTCTCTGACGATAATGCTCCAAGCAGTGTTCAATCCCTATTGTTTTATACTCTGCTTTACGACTCATTCATTCTTCCTAATCCACAATTATTGGCGGACCATAGGTCAATTGGCGCTCGACACTTGGGGGCTGCTCATTTCCTTGGCCAAACGGGTGTCACTGCCCCTCGCGCCCGCAGTATACCGTCCGGCCACTCGAAGAACACCCTTGCCCGGCCTCAGGAAGTCCGGCGCGGATATCGAGTCCCCTTTCGCTCTCACGTCAAGGCAATTCTTGCTTGTCAATTTGCCCATTTTCTTTGGCGTGTTTTTGATGCTCTTGAAGTATGCGCTTTGGGTGAACCCCAATTTAGGGAGTCTGGTCAGCAAAGCGCACATGATCGGCATGTCCGAATACTCCGCCGCAGGCCGTTATGAAATCTATCCGATCCCTTCTTTCTTGTGGCAACTTCTCTGGGAGCCGTGGATTTTTAATGCGCCGTTTGCGGACAGCGGCCCTCCAGCCGGTTGGCTGTACATGATTCCCATAATATTGCTCGTAGCTTATGCGCTTTCTCACTGGCGAGAAGTGGCCTCGCTGGAAGGCTTCCGAGTATTCGTGTACCTGGCTCCTGCTTCAATAATATTGTACATTTTGGCCAGGGTTCTCCTGATGAAATTGTTTGTTCCAAGTCGCTATTTTGAGTATTCAGTAAACCTGTTTTATTGTTTTGTATTGGCGGTTTGCGCCCGTGTGGCCCTGGAAAATTTCGGTCTGACGAAATGCGCTGTCCCCATCGTAATCTGTCTGTTGTTATTGGGCGGAATTCGCTTGCACAATTCAGGAGTATACGACTATTCTCAGTATGCTAATTTGGACAGCTTCGTCAGCGCGAAAACGGACAAGGACTCTTTGTTTGCCGGCCCGCCTGTCCTGATGGATGACGTCATGACATTTGGCAAAAGAAAAGTTTTTGTCAGCTACAAGCTATCCCATGCTTGGGTGGAACCATATTGGTCGAAGATAAAGAAGCGGACTTTCGATTTGTTCAAAGCTTATTATTCCACTGACCCTGAGCAGATAAGGGAGTTTTGCAATGAACATAAGATCGACTACTTGGTAATCAGAGAAGAGGATTTTACTCCCGAGGCCTTCAAGAAAAAAATGTATTTCCAACCCTTTGACAAGTATATAAAGCAAATTGCTAATGCGGACACCAAGTTTGCCATATTGAATAAGGACGAATTCCCGGCGGTTTTCGACTGTGGGGGCGTTCGATGCGTTAAAGTGGGTAAATGATATTCCGATGAAAAGCTTGGGGAGTTATCGTTGTAAGCGTTCACTGGGAGGAAACCTCTTTGAGCGACGTATTGACGCCTTAGCTCCGCAAATAACGACGCTCACCTGTGATCGACTTCGACCCCGCCCTGGAAACCAGGTCCGCGCCACCCCCGGACAGGGTGTATACCGGCTTCGCGGTACACCTTGAACATTTGAGCGCCACTGACCCGGATAAGCAGGGGTAGTGTATCGGCCTCATGCGGACCAGGAGCTAAAGCGCATTGTGCAAAAGAGTTTACCCATGGAGCCTCTTTCGAGAGACTCCAACTATTGTGTTAACATGTCGATGGGGCCTCCCAGGGGCCCGTTAGCGCGAACCGTCCCGTAGAGATCAGCGCCTGTCATGTATGAATTCGCCCACCCCGCCAATTATAAGGTTATTTGTCAATCCCGGTATCGACTAGAGCCCTTTTTCCTCTTGGCAACTTGCGGCCTGCACAAATTCGTGTACACTCTAATATCATCTCATTGTAAGACTTGCCCCCGGGACCCCGGCTACGCCGGTGAGTCCGCGATTTCTCAGGTTTGACAAAGTCCGGAGTTCCCGCAAACCGCGCGGAAACCGAGAGAATTATCGGAACAACCCACCAGATCGAGCGTTGAGAGGCCCCGTCCATGGAACAAACCAGGATTTTAGTCGTCGAGGATGAGCCGCAGGTTGCAGCGCTGCTAAAACGACGGTTGGAAATACTAGGTTACCAGGTCGCAGGAATTGTGGAGAGCGGGACAGAGGCTGTCTCCAGAGCTCTAGAAATTGAGCCGGATCTGGTGCTCATGGACATTTTTCTGCCCGGCGAGATTGACGGCATAGAGGCCGCCAAGCGCATCCGTGAGAAAATCGGAATTCCCGTAATATACTTGACTGCATTCGCTGACGAAAGCCTCGTTCAGGAGGCCAAGTTAGCTCAACCATTCGGATACATACTCAAACCGTTCACGGATAAAGACCTGTATTCAGCATTGGAAATGGCCCTATACAGATATCGTATGGAAGGCCGCCTCCGGGAGAGTGAGGAAAGGTTCAGAATCCTTTATGAGCAGGCGCCTTTGCCTTACTTCAGCCTCGATGAGGCGGGCAATATTCAGGAGGTCAACAGGAATTGGCTCGATTTGTTTGAATACGCCAGGGAAGAGGTCGTAGGAAAGAAGTTTCAAGATTTCCTTTCTCCTCCGGTGAACCCCGAATTATTGGAGTCTGTTACGGATTTCAAGGCGTCGGCAAAGATAAGTGGTCTGGAAACCGATGTCATAAAGAAAACCGGAGAAATCGTAACAGTGGCGGTCCATGGCGCCGTCGGTCGCGATCCCGGAGGGAAAAAGGGGCAAACTCATTTTATTTTGCAGGACGTGACTCTGCGCAGACGAGCCGAGCAACAAATAAATCATCAAAACATATTCTTGAAGACGGTTATCGAATCGTTGCCGCATCCCTTTTATGTTATCAACGCGGACGACTATTCGGTGGCCATGGCAAATTCGGCTGCGCTTCAAGCCCATAATATTCACGCTTCTTCCCCTCTGGGACCAGAGCCGCCGGATGAGCCCGGAACGTGCCCTTACAATTGTGAGGTTTCAGCGGTTACGACCGTCCGGGACACCGGTAAGCCGCTAATCCTTGAAACCACTCAAAGGCTGCCGGATGGCGAATTCAAGAGCTTGGAAATCCACGCGTACCCGATCTTCAATGATCAGAACACAGTGGTTCAGGTCATTCAATACCCATTGGACGTCACCGAGAAAAAGAAATCCGAAAAGAGGCTCAATGAACAAATAGCGTTCCTGCAAATCCTTGTGGACACCATTCCGAATCCGGTTTTCTATATGGACAAGGACTCAGTGTACACCGGGTGCAACGACGCATTTGAGAAGCTCTTTGACAAATCAAGGTCGGAGATTCTAGGCAAGACGATTTTCGATTTGGCGCCTCGTGAAACAGCCGAGAAATACCATAAGATGGATTCGGATCTATTTCGGGATGGCGGAACCCAGGTGTACACCTCGCGTGTGAAAGCGAGTGACGGAGCGCAAAGGGATCTGATATTCCACAAGGCCGTGTACAACGATTCTTCCGGAACGCCCGCCGGGATCGTCGTCATCATTATGGACATCACCGACATCAAGACGACCGAGGAACAATTGCGAAAAACCAACGAGTTTCTGCAACAATTGCTGGCAACGGCCGCAACCGCCATATTCACGGTCGACTCAAACCGCTCCATCACTGGGGTCAACGATGAATTCTGTTATCTGACGGGCTACAGCCGGGAGGAAGTAATCGGCAGGAACTGCTTGCTCCACTGTTTGGCGCCGTGCAAATCCGATTGTAGCCTTTTCAGTGACGCTGTACCGTCGAAAGTCTTCAGACGACCGTCGAACATAGGGACTAAGGACGGTCGCATCCTCGACGTGCTGAAGAACGCGTCTCCTGTGTTTGATGAGGACGGGAAGTTTACCGGAGGCATCGAGTCATTTGTTGATGTTACCGAACTCATCCAAGCCAAGAAAGCGGCGGAGCTGGCCAATGAGGTCAAGAGCGAGTTCCTGGCCAAAATTAGTCATGAAATCCGCACACCCATGAACGGCGTCATCGGCATGACGGAACTCGCCCTGGGCACCGACCTAACAGCCGAACAGCGTGAATATATAGAAACCGTCAAGTTTTCCGCGGAGTCTTTACTTGTTCTAATAAACGATATTCTTGACTTCTCGAAGATGGAAGCTGGCAAGCTGAAACTCGTGGATGAGGATTTCAGCTTGCGCGAATGCGTAGGGGATACTGTCGCTTCACTTGCCAATGAGGCTCACCTGAAAGGGATCGAGCTGGCTTACCGCATTGATCCGGCGGCGCCGGACTCGCTCAGAGGCGATCCGGGAAGGCTGCGCCAAATACTGATCAATCTTGCGGGAAACGCCATCAAGTTCACCGATAGGGGAGAAGTTATTGTTGAAGCCCTTCTTGAATCCGAATCGTCCGAAAATATATGTCTCGATTTTGCGGTTACCGATACCGGCGTGGGAATCCCCCCAGACAAACATGAGAAGATATTTCAGGCGTTTGAACAGGTGGACAACTCATCAAGGAGACACTATTCCGGCACCGGCCTTGGCTTGGCCATCACATCCCAGTTGGTCCGGATGATGGGCGGCGCTATTCGGGTAGAAAGTGAAGTGGGACAAGGGAGCGCTTTTGGTTTCACGGCGCATTTCGGCAAAGGGCCTAATGATGCGGATGGCGCTCTTTCAGGCAGGCCGGATTTCGCTAACTCCAGAGTTCTTATTGTTGACGGCGCCTCCACACATATTCACATCCTCTCGGAAATATTGTCACACTGGGGAATGTCCCCTGAATCGGTAGATAACGGCGCTATGGCTATTAAGACGCTAAAACGGGCGCAGTCGGAAGGGAAACCTTTTGCGCTGGTAATGATGGAATTCACACTTCCGGAGATGACCGGTTTTGAACTTGCTGAGCTTATACGTTGCGATGAAGAAATCCGAGGCGCCCAAACCATAATTCTGGCCAACACCTCCCATGGAGGCGACAGAATGCGTTGCGCGGAATTAGGGATTTCAGCTTATTTGCTAAAACCGGCCAAATATTCGGACCTGTTTAAAGCCATTTCCTCAGCCCTGACCAAGTCTGGTATCCCAAGACCCACTGAACCTCGAATGAAGTCATCCCCGACCCCGGCTCTAAGGAGGTTGCGAATCCTGCTGGCCGAGGACAATGTGGTCAATCAGAAGCTTGCGCAGAGAATTCTGGAGAAAATAGGGCACGAGGTTACAGTTGTGAGCAACGGAATCGAAGCTGTGGAAGCTGCGAAAAGTCGCGCGTTTGACGTGATTCTCATGGATGTTCAGATGCCTGAAATGGATGGTTTTCAGGCCACCAAAGCCATCAGAGATATTGAAACCGACATTCATGTTCCGATAATCGCGATGACGGCTCACGCCATGAAGGGCGACGAGGAACGATGCCTTGAGGCTGGCATGGACGCTTACATTCCCAAGCCGATACAGTCGGCGAGGCTGTTCTCATTGCTTGAAGAATACGGGACGTCGAAGGACTGATCCCGGGTAGGCGTTCACCGAGAGGAATCTTCTTTTTGCCATCGATTAGGTCCTTAGTACGCCATTTCGTAAATACGGTTTCGGATTCTTTCACAGATGCCCTGAAGGGGCATTCCCCTTGAGTAGCCATGCCGGCAGCCCATGGATTGAAACAACAACCAATCTTTTCTTCAACACCGCAGGGGTCGAAGAAGTCGGCGGATAAAGCCGCTTACCATGGGTTTGACCCGTAGCTACCCATGAAGAGCGCCCCTCACAGGGCGCTATACGCGGCATTTCATTTGCGGCGGCTTCAGGGAATGCGACACCGTATTTATGAAAACGACCACTTAGCTCTGCCAACATCGCCGCTCACCCGTGATCACCACACGCACTGACCTGGAAACCAGGGTAGCGCCACCTGAGATAGCATGGATATCGGCTCTAGTCGTAATTCGGACATCATGATTCGCACTGGCCCGGCGAAGCTGGGTCACCCTATGGGCAACTTGGGGAGCAAGAGCCATAGTCCATTGTGCGAAAAGCAGGTTCCCGGTGAACTATTGCGATTCCCTCTAACAACCCTCTTATGCGCTGTTTTCAGGTCTACTGAACCTGAATCGCTCCGTTACCCCCATAATAAACTCCAAAAACTGCGTTGACACAGAATAGCGCTACCAGCAAAGCAATCATCAGACGTCTGAACTGAGTATTCGCTCGTAATTTGTGCTCGATGTAAAGCAGATTACAGAATCCCGTCACATACAAGAAAGGTAGGAAGTCATAGAAGAACCTCCCTGCTGAGAAAAAATAGGATAGAAGCACGCCCAGCATCAGTAGTGAGCTGAAAAATATTCCCCAGGTAAGTAAAACCAATTCCTTGGACCTTGGGCGGACCAGCGTGGAAAGAGGAATCGATAGCAGGGTGAAGGGAGCTGAAAAGAGGATGGACGCCGTCTGATCCGAATACATGGCGACTTCGGGAGTGATCATCTCGTGTCTCGACAGAACAAGCACAGGAATGCCGTGGGCGATTTTCAATGCCGGCGCCGAAAGGAAATAGGATTTGAGATTATAGGGAATGTGAGCGAGTCGAAATATATTATTGTCTATGCACGCATATTTGTAGAATACATTTTCCGGCCATATCACCCGCTGAAGCCCAAAATCGAACGGATTGTCAAAACGCAGGAAATTGTACAGTAACACTGCCGCAAGGCCTAGAGCCAAAGGTATTGCAAAGGAAGCTCCGTCCTCAAGGATGCGCGTCGGTTTGGGTTTCTGAACCAGCCAGGCGAGGATCAGGAGCAACGAGAAGGACAGTAAGTAGACTGCGCTCAACGAGCGTGACAACAAGGCGAAGGCGAAACAAATCCCTGAGCAGCAAAAGAAAACCGGTCGCCGCTCTTCACGCAAAACCGCGTCTATGAAAAAATAGGTGGCGGCCAACACCCAGAACGATGCCACAGCGATACTCTCATGATAGATTAGTGGTCGGCTGACCATGAACATTTGAGCCCCGGAAAGGGCAAACATAGCCGTAACGTACAATCTGGGCCACGAAGGCGCCTCAGGATAGAAACTCCTCTGAAACATATTCATGATTGCTGCCAGTATCAGTAGGCATCCGAAAGCGGCGCCTATGACCGCCAGACCTCCCGGAAAGCGATTACCGGCAATCAGTAGCCAAAAAACGTGAACCAGCGCTGGAAACGGATCGTGCCTAAGATAAT
Source organism: uncultured delta proteobacterium (assembly GCA_963747865.1). Lineage (GTDB taxonomy): Bacteria > Desulfobacterota > Desulfomonilia > Desulfomonilales > Desulfomonilaceae > JBBSBY01. The sequence continues at coordinate 27,492 of CAVVHK010000059.1, forward strand.
ATTTTCCGTTGTACTCGGAAGCGTCCAAGAATCTTTTGAAGTTGTGTCGAGCTTCGGTGGGATCGACGGAGGGGCGGTCATCCGGTATCGGAATCCCCTCATTCAGATATAGATGTCCGCTGACGACCGCTTCAGCCAGTAAATTATAATTCAGGTGGGTTCCGGAGGTGATAAATCGGAAGGACCCTCTTGTGTTCAACGCTGAATAAAAGGCCAACAAAGCGACTGCCGCCAATGCCGCTGCGAGGATTTTATTGCCTCTTCCAAAATTCAGCAATGAATACATACACCTCCACGTTAATTAGCGGAAAACAATGTCCGGAGGATTCTTCTGGCCTCAGGAGAAAGAAACGTGAAACGCACCTGCCAAACATCCTTGGCGTTCGATCTTTCTATGGATAGAATCTTGGCAAAGGCCTCTCCAGCAACTCCGGCCAACTCTTCATCCACGGGGTCTATCCGGATTTCACAGCCTTCGTCCAAATGTTCAAGGGTTTCTATTACCGCCGAAGTCTCGGACAAGTGGGTTATGAACCCCAAAATCCGCTCCGGACTGATTGCTTTTTCTATAATTGTGCGAATGCGTACGGGAATATTTTGAGCGATGGGCATCGGCACATCGAAGGAATCCGCCAGAGCCACGTTGAACGGCCCAGAGATTCCTCTGACATCATACAAGAGCACTGCGCCTCTGAAACCCTTCATTTCCACTGAGAGCACGTCTCTTACTTGCAGGATGTCCCCGATGCGGGCATAAGTCGCTTCAGATATCAGAATTTGATCCCCCAACGTATAAGATTCAATTCTGCCCGTAAAATTCACCGAAGACCCTACAATCCCGTATTTGGTTCGTTTTTCGGACCCGATATTTCCAACTACCACTTGCCCGGTGTTTATTCCTATGCCCATTTCAAGATGAGGCAGACCATCAGCCTCGTTCAGTGCGTTAATTTCTTCCATAGCCGCTTGCATGGCCAAGCCGCACGCTACCGCTCTGGCCGGGTGATCGCTCACGAAGATTGGAGCTCCAAAAAAGGCCAGAATTCCGTCACCTTGCATTTCGTCAATTACGGCTTCGTAGTCCAGCAGTATTTCCACCATCTTGCCCAAGTACCTGTTCAGCATCAAGAGGACTCTCTCGGGAGGCATGCCTGCCGTCTGGGCCGAGAATCCTCTCAAGTCGGACATGAGAATCGTCATCTCCCGACTTTCTCCTCCAAGTTTCAACCCGTCCTCCGACTCCAACACCTGATTGACGATTTCCTGAGGGACGTAGCGTCCAAACGTATTTCGTATAAAATCTCGTTGGCGGAGACCAGCGCTCATCTTGTTGACGGCTTCAATGAGGTTCCCGAGTTCGTCTTGGGTTGTGACCGGAAGAACTTGATCGTATTCGCCTTTGCTGAACTTTGCCGTGGCTTCGGACAGCATGCGGACGGGCTTGGCAATTTTGCGGGCCAACAGTTTTAGGGTTAAGGTCAACAAGACCAGACAGACGATTCCCAGCCCCAGATATGAGCCGGCCAGCACCATGACGGGTCGCAAGCCGGCGGAGAGGGGCACTTCCAAGCCGACGTAGAGCTGTCCGTAGCGGCTCTTCCGGAATCCTCCAAAGTATTCCTTACCGTTCACGTATCCTATTCCGCACCAACTCGGCTTTTCCTCTCCAAGGGCCTGCCTCATTCTAATATGTAGATCGTCTTTGGATTCTCCCAGCTTGCGACCGACCATATCCTTATCTGTATGGGCGAGAAACGCGCCGTCTCTTACAAATATCGAGAAGATAGCGTTCGCCTTTTTTTCTAAAGGGCTCACACCGGACATGTGACAAGTGACTTTGTTTAGGGGAACAGTGTAGGCCATGACCCCTGTTACGTTTCCTCGCTTATCGAGAACCCTATTGGCCACGGTGATTACACGTTGCGAAGTCAATGGCGAAAGCGATGGCGGGGTTATAATCGGTTCATCGCTTTCCAAGGCGTCGATAAACCATGGTTGAAAAACCGGATCGTAGTCGGAAGGAACCTTGGAATCGTCCGCGCTGGAAATGAAACGGCCGTCCAGAGATGTTAACAGAATGCCCTCCACAGGCAGCCTGTTGCGCAACTCCCGAAAGAACGTGTGAAGATCTTCTTCGCTAGACGGCACAAATCCTTCGTGAATCGTCAAGATGCTAAGGGTTTGGACTCCCGTGCCGAAGGTCGAATCCACCTCGTCCGCCGTCTGTTGCAGAAGGCTCTGCCCAAGCTCCCACAGTTGCTCGAGCACAATATGACGAGCCACCAGAAAAGAGATTGTTCCAGCCAAGGTTATTACGACCAAAACCGGAAGGAGAATATATACGAAAAATTTGGTCTTCAGCTTTTTCATGGATGTGCAAATCCGGCCATTCTGTAAGGGGCTAAAGATCTATTATATACCAGTTCATGTGAAAATGCCGTTGGAGGAGGCCACCTCACGTTGATGGCGCAAGGATCTTCTCAGGGTGGCCCTATGACAGTCCAAACCAAGACCTGTATTCCGGTGTCCACAATACTCCGTACTGCTATAGTGCTTCGCGTTGAAAATTGCGGCGTTTTTCACATGGGCAAAGCGATAGGGTTGTCATTGCGAGCGCAGCGAAGCAATCTCTAATCGCTAATAACAGGGATTGCTTCGTCGCTTTGCTCCTCGCAATGACATCGTTAGATTTCGTACTTTTGAAGCAAGACTTTAAGTCCTCGCGAAGCTCAGGCAGGGCGACTACAGCATATTCTGTTTTCCGGTTGAGGTTCTTCCGCTTGAGTTTCACGCGCTCTATAATCTTCGTCAACATCTCACGAGCCTTTACGACTAGTCGTCAGCGTGGGATACAAAGCAAGCGTACGGTCGAGCACTATCGCCTCGGAAAATTCTGAACGGACAATCTTTCTGCCGGCGGCGCCCATTCGAGTCCGTAACTCCAAATCAGAGCACATTCGGGTCAGGGCCGTCGCCAGCGCGACCGCATCCTTGGGAGGAATAAGCAGGCCATTCTCGCCGTGACGGACAATCTCGCGGCACCCCGGAGCATCGGTGGTGATGAGGGGCAATCCACAAGCGGCCGCTTCCAAAAGTGATTTTGGCGTCCCCTCGCGATAGCTGGGCAACGCCACAACGTCGGCTTCTTGGTATAGGCGCTCCATGTCATCGCGATGCCCCAACCATTCCACGTTTGGTAGCTCTTTCCATCTACGGAGATCGTCATCCGTAACCGAAGCCGGATTGCCTGGGTCCACGTCCCCGGCTACTCTGATGACGATGTCATTTCCTTTGGCGTGAAGGATTCGCGCCGCCTCCATTAGCTCCGCTATGCCTTTCGACCGCAGCAGACGGCCTGCGAAAAGAACTCGCGGCGGTCCTGGAGCTCTGAGGCCCGGCCTGGGGGTGAACCTCGCCGGGTCAACGCCGGACCCGCGGATCAAATGAGAAGCCTCCTTGGAAACCATGCCTCGATCAACGAAAAACGCGGCGTCGTCAGAGTTCTGGAAGACGGTGTGGCCCCCGGTCAAGGCGATGCGGTAGAAACGTTCGACGAATGGGCGCAGCAAGCGTGTAGCCGCTCCATCGTCTATGAAGAGGTGCCCAAGGCCGGTCACTGCGTTAATTACTTGCTTTACACCGGTTACACGCGCCGCAAGGGATCCGTAGAGCACGCACTTGATGGTGAAATGGTGAACAACATCGGGCTTGATTCCGTAGTAGGTGGCCACCAGTCGAGCCAAGGCGCCGAGTTCATACAGCGGGCTGGCGCCGCGCCGCGACACGTCGAACTGCACCCACTCAAATCGCTCGGCTTCCAACAAAATGCTGTAGGGGCCACGCGGGGACATCAAGACGACGTCAAAACCCGCGTCACGCAGTCGCCTCGCCAGCGGCAGCCGGAAATTGTAAAGATACCAGTCAGTGTTGGCAAACAGCAGCGCCTTCATGTCGCATCTACCGGCGCTTGTAACAGGGCCTCTTGCCGCCGGGCACGGCGCCCTTGGGGGATCATATCCAGAATCGGCAGCCGTGAGTGAGCAAGCGCTATCCCGGCAGCTTCATCTGTCCAACACCCGCGATCAGCAAAGCCGCTGTGATTGAGCGTCTCCGCCATGGAGCGCTCCTGCGCTTCAAGCGCTGAGTTTGTTAGTCGTTTAGAAAAGTCTATATAGCCTGCTATTCCGCACATCGCCTAATCCGTTCCATGGGGAGACCGCCGGAAACTCCCCAAATTAGGGTCGGCCGGCACTCGTGCTTCCGCAGTCTCAGACGGATATTGGTCCCCACGCCATTGAGCCGGTGGGACCTCAAGCATAGTACAGACCGGGATAAACAGCAAGCTCCGTGCGAGAAGCTATAGAGGCGGAGACACGCGAAGCGTCGGCGTCCTCGCAATGACAGATTTTGGGTTCGTGCGGTTCGACGGTCTCTGCAATTTTCAGCGCGTGCGTGTGGACGCAAATTTTACGAACGCATTTCTATCATTCTTTGTGGCTGTTCCGCGATCATGAGGCTATACGAACGCGCTTCAGCGCTTCATTTTCTCAAGAATTTCAAGTTTTGCGTCAGGTAGTTGCGGCCTTTCTGAGCAATTTAGCCAACACCGGCGCAGTCACCTGCAAACAATAGCTGGATTCCACCTTCTTCCGACCGGCTTTCCCCAGCGTGATACGTTCCTCCGGATTTTCTTTGAGCTGGATGAGACGCTTCGTCCATTCCTCTTGACTGCGCGGGAAGGAAACCGTTCACGCCTTCTTCAACGATCTCGATGTTAACACCCACAGGAGAAGCGAGCACGGGTAATCCGCAGGCCATATATTGAATTAGCTTGAATCCGCACTTGCCGCGTTCCCATGGAGTATCGGGAAGCGGCATTATGCCCGCGGCGAAGTTCCGCATCTGGTCCACCTCATCGGCTTCGGACCAGGGCAGGTGCTCTACCTGAACCCCAGGGAGATTCACTGGAGCCGCTCCGATAAGTCGCAGACGAACATCGCCCGTTTCCGCCGCCATCCGAAGGGCAGGGGCTATGGTCTCAAGATAAGGGGTTGTGGTGGGAGACCCTATCCAGCCTGCTACCAGTCCAACGCTGCGGGGCGGGGGAATCGCCGAGGACCGTTTCAGGTCAACGACGGTCGGCAGCGTGGCTACTTCGTGTGCTCCCACGCTCCGGGCATAATCGGCAATATATGTGTTTCCGGCCACTACGAGGCGGGCATTTCGCATTACGGAAGCTATCTTGCCTCCTAACAGCAGACGGACCAGGGGATTACGATGAAGGCCATAGCGATGGAAGATCGCGTCGTCGTAGTCAACCACATACGGGAGACCCGTCACATGGAGCAACCATTCAAGGACGGCCGGCGCGTACGGCAGCAGCTCGCCTTCGATCACAAGCGCATCGTAACTCCGCGCCGCCGGCAGCGCTCTTAAACGACGCATCAGAGCGGCGCCTACATGAATCGCCCTGCTGCGGTCGTGGACATACAGTTTGCGGAGATACTTGTCATCGAAAAGCGGTGAAATGTGGCCTTCGATGCCGAGGTTCCGCAAGGCAGGCAGATATTGCATAAATCGATAACGGCTGCTGGCGCCCATGCGAGAGTAGCGCGTGAGGAATAAAACAGAGAGAGGGCCTTCCTTGAGCTTATCGGATTTCTGCATCCGTTTTCTCAACTGCGAACGCTTGCGGCGCGCCTGTCACCAGCTCCAGTAGGCGTGGTTCTAATGCGCTTTTGGTGTAGCCTTTCATTATTGTTCGACGGGCACGCTCCCTAATCATGGAAACCAATTCCTTATTGTCGCACGTTTCTATGATTCGTCGAGCCGCTGTTGAAGCGTCGTCAAGGTGGATGATCAGTCCGTCTACTCCGTCCGTCACCAGATCCTCGGTTGACCCGACGTCGGTGGCGACCAGAAGAGAGCTGGTGTACATGGCTTCCAAATGCACACGAGAAAAGGATTCCGAGCGCGAAGGCATCAACACGGCGTCGAACTGTGGCATCAAGGGCAGCACATTTTTGATCTCGCCGAGGAACACCACGCTCTCGTTGAGATTCAAGCGCCGGACCATTTCCTTCAGTTCGGCCAAATAATCCTCGTTGTTGGCATTGTCATTCGTCCCTCCCGCTAAATACAAACACGCGGCCCGGCCTTGACTGCGAATAGCGTCCAATATCTCTATGGCGTAATTCTGTCCTTTGCCGCGGACAATTTGGGAAACTGCCAGCAACTTAAGACAATCTTGATGGCCGTTGGAGACAAACCGACTCTGGATGTCCGTAGGCTCTGCCAGTTGGACATCGAATTCTTCCGGATCTACCCAATTTGGCAGCCAGTGCGTCTTAGGGGCTGAAAAATGCGTAGCGTCCCGCCGTGAAACGCAGATTATGCAGTCCGCGAAGAGTGAGGCGTAATGCGCCCAAAAACGATATAGCGCCGGCGGATATTTTTCGATGGCCTCGTGCACATGCGCCACCAACCGACAGCCGGTGAGTCTGGCCGCAAGCATCGGTTGCAACATATACAGCGCGTTGCAATGGACGACATCGATTCGGTTCCTCACGATGATCCACGCGAAAACAGCGACATACCATATGAAACTTAGCATGTACCAGAAGTTGCCCAATGTGCGTCGGCTGATTTGAGGTAAATAAACGACGTGGTCCCGGTCTCGATCTATGTGCGGACTGTCGTATTTGCCGGGGGTAGACGTGTGGATAACAAATGCGCTACGGAGCGCTCGGATCATGAGTACCCAGCATTTTCCGGCGCCGTTGAGATGAATGCTTGGGTGGATGGCCAGCAACCTGGGAAGATCACGCGTGGTATGGAAGGAGCGTGCGCTCGAATAATCCGATTCGGCTAAGTTTTCCGGATGGGGCATGATTAATCCATTACACATTTGCAACCACAATGCGAATACTACTTTCTAATCCCTACAAGTTTGTCCACCATGTAACAGAGGATATTGACTCCATCTAGTAACGCGTTAGTATCAAAGGTCATTTCCGGATGATGCAATCCCGGCAATAGATCGCATCCTAACCCTATATAGCCGGCTTGGATGGCAGGTTTATGTTTAATGAAGAAATGAAAATCTTCGCCACCGGGTGTAATGATTGGCGGAAGTAATCCGTCCTTTCCCAAAACAGTGAGGATAGCCTCTCTTGCAATGTCAACAACACCAGGAGCATATTCAGCGGCCGGCACGCCTCTCTTAGAGGTTATCATGGCTGTGGCTCCCATAGAAGCGGCTCCGGCTTCGATGGCCTTCGTGGCTTTTTCGATCATCTCATTCATCATAAAGTTCTTTTGCGCGCGAAGATCCAAGGTCATCTCCGCTTCACCGGGAATCGCATTAGGAGCCGCTCCTCCCGCAAGCAATTTAGTTACTTTGATGTTGGCCGGCGCCTCGGGATTCAGATGGATTGCATTTACCGCATTAACGATGGCTGTTGCAGCGTATATGGGGTTTATGCCCAGGTGTGGACGTGCTCCATGCGCCGGCCGCCCCTCAATAGCAACTTCCATTATATGGCAGGCTGAGTGGCAGAGAGCGGGCGTCGCTTGTCCCCGCGCTGCCTCTTGCGCCGGACGCAAGTGCATGCCCAACAAGAAATCAACATCATCTATAGCTCCCCCCTCAATCGTTTTTATCGCGCCCAAAAGGGTCTCTTCTGCCGGCTGAAAGAGAATCTTCAGAGTTCCCGAATTGATTCCTCGCTCAGCCACTTTTTCTGCGACAGTCAAGAGCATTGCACAATGAGCATCATGTCCGCATGAATGAATAGCGCATTCCTTGCCATTAACTATATGACTGAGGGCATCCATGTCTGCGCGAATCGCCAGGACCGGACCTGGTCTTTCCCCTCGCAGAATGCCAATCACCCCTGTTCCGCCGACATGCGTCTGCACAACATAGCCTACTTCAAGAAGGCTGTGAGCCAAGAAATCAGACGTCTTGAACTCTGCGAAACCTATTTCCGGTATTTCATGTAAATGTTGATAAAGAGAAGTTACTCTTTCCAGACTCGACATTCTTACACCTCTTCTCAAATATCGTGTACCTGTTAGCGCCGTCAACCAAAGGGACTAAATACTTAACGCCTTCAAAAGGAGCATCCGACGATGCTGATTTCGAAATCACCTTAAGCGAATCGCCATTGGAAGCGCTCGCCTTTGCGTGTCACGGATCCAGCGGAACTCTCGGCAAAATGGCCACTGAAGAAAGTGGAACGGTGTTCAGCAGCATATTCGAGAGCCCAAATTCGTGAAGTACGTGCTTGATCAGCAAATTCGCAGAAACGTGAGTTCCATTCCGGACGGTAGACCTGGATTGGATGATGCATAACGTCACCGCCAAAAAGGGCGCTCATTCCCGATGATGTGAGACGGACCGCCATATGCCCGATGCAATGTCCGGGTGTTGGGTGGAAGAATATGCCCTCGAGAAACTCTGTGCCGTTAGGGTCGATCATTTTGGCTTGACCGGCTTCAATTACCGGTAATACGCTGTCTTCGTATACTCCAAGGTTGGCCTTGTTGTGCTCGTTGTGGCTTTCGGGACTGGAGAAAAACTGCTGATCAGCCTCTGGAAGGATATATATCGCATTAGGGAAAGTCGGAACCCACCGATTATCTACAAACCTAGTATTCCAACCGACATGATCGGCATGCAAGTGCGTCAAGAAGACGTAGTCAACGGTTTCCGGGGTTACGCCTACAGCCTCAAGCCGCCGTAGGTAAGGCAATTGAAGGCGGTGAAAAGATGGAACGTGCGGACGGTCCTTATCGTTACCGACAGCGGTGTCGATAAGGATCGTGTGATGTCTAGTCCTTATAACCCAAGTATGGATACTCCTGATCAAATGATCATACATCTCATCCATGCATCCGGGAACGAGCCAATTGTCATGTTCCTCAACAACCGCAGAATCCCAATCCGGCAATAAGAATTGGGGAGAGCCGGTGGCGCTTGACTTCTCAAACACCCGAGTGACGGTGAACCGGCCTATTTCATAAGTCTTATAATTGCCGGCCATGGGTTTTTCCTCCAATGCTCATCAAAAAAGGCGCTTTTTTGACGCCTGGTTGAACGATACGGAACGTCATTGAAAATGCCCAAATCAACCCGCCTATTTACAAAAAGAGTTTTCCGGCAATAATCCGTACTTTTATGACCTTCCGCCGATTTGCGCTGGACCACTATTGATACTGACCGTCTTTCAATGCGCTTCAGCTTGGCGTGATTCCTTGATTTTCCCGCCGACATGGCGCCCCAAGGGCGCATGAACCGCTTATTTAGCGCTGGTCTTTTACTTGCTTTGGGGATTTGTCAAATTAGCCTGGCTATATGTATATACATACAGCTACTCAAAATTTTTGTCACTTCTCCTTGATCAGTCGATTTATGTCTTGAAGGGTTTTCAGGCAACCATCAAATCGCTCCCCAAGGTCCTGCTCGATCTTTGCTTGCGCCTCTTGCCATAGTCGTATAGCGTCTGCGAGCTTTTTTCTGCCCGTCTGAGTGCTTGAGATCGATCTTTTCCGAGCGTCATGATTCTCCGGAGTAATAGTGATGAACCCAGGCTTTCTCAATACGTCTACATTTCTCGTGACCGTGCTTTGGCCCATGAGCAACAGGGCGCCTAGTTCGCAAACCGAAATTTTGCTCTGCAGTGAAATCTTGCGTAGTAACGCACATTGTGTACTGCGTAAACCCGTTGATCTCAGATGCCGGTCATAAAACTGAGTAACCGCGCGTGTAGTTTTTCGCAAATTCCCACAAGCACAGCGCTGCATATCGGGCAGATTCATGAAATACTCTTCGAAAGCGTTTGCATGTATATGCACAGAATATGTCGGATCCACTCAGTTTGTCAACATGCAATCGGGCAGGCGCGGTGAATCAGGCGTTGGGCTTTGGAGGGTACCGGACCAGAATAGCGGTCTCCGCATTGGTTGCTTCTAAGAACCGAGACAGTTCCCGTCCGCAAAACAGTTGTGGTCTTCTATAGCAAAACTGACTTTAAATGTTCGCTCAAGCTCATGGGGTCGAACCTCTTTCGCGTCCGCAATATTGTTTCTTTTTGTATGATATATGTCTCGTCGTAATCTTTATTGGCCAAATCAATCACCAGTTCTTTGAGCTCCTCGTAGGTATCACATAAGTAGCCGATATTGCCGAGAAGATTAAAATAATGTTCGAAATAGGGTGTTCTTAATGCAATTATCGGCTTGCAAAAAGAAAGCGCGTCAAAAAATGCGCCACTTGCGCGTAACGTATATGAATCACTTGGGTATAAGTATATCGAATATCGGACACCATTCGCCAGTCGGTCAAAATCATCCCGGGTCAACGGTTTATCAATTGCAGGAAGATGAACGGCGCCGGCGCCGGATAGCCAAGGTTTTAGGGACGGATCGGTTATAGGCCCCACGATCACGAATTCGACGGGATTCTTAGTCCGACAATATTCAATGTCTTTGGCTAGTTTGAATAATAGATCCGTTCCTTTTGAGCTGTGGCCCACTCCGAAAGATCCTATCCGCACTGACTCACAACCGAGGCGATTGTCTTCGGGTTTAGAAGTTTGAAAAAAATAGGGATGATCCATCACAAGGACCAATTGTGTTATTCGGGGAAGCGCACTCCGCAATTCGTTTTGAATCGGAGGTCCGAGAACCAAGTACCGTAATCTCGTCAAGTTGACGCATGATAAAGCGGTCTTCATCCAAAAGATTCTTGCCAAAGGATTTGACGGTCTATTCTTGATCAGCTCTAATGTGCTGTGCAAAATAGCAACGCAACACAATCGCCTATATATTCTCAGTAAGAACTTAAGAGCGATGAGGCCGGGGCTGGTAACAGAACAAAAAATAACTTGTGTCGCTCCATTTTGGCTTGCTGTTTCCAAAATACTTTTGGTTAGGCATAGATCTGCAAAGAATCTCCTGTGGTTGGCGGCATGTCTGGATGGAATATCGATGGTTCCGTACTTGATGTCTTCAACTCCTTCATGTTCCAGCCTGCGTCTGACATAGCGCAAATGTTCCGGCTCCGCTTGGAATAGTATCTTTTCTCCGGGATAAGCATACCGGACTGTAGCAATCAAGGCGGCGTTAAACTCGACATGTTCAAAGCCTATACATTGATATTCAACTAAAATTAACATGTTATGCTTCTATGTGACAGTTCCCCATCGCTATTTCAGGGGCGCCCTACAGCGCTCCGAGTTGAAAATTGCGGGGTTCTTCGCATGCGCCGGGCGCTAAAGTGTCATAGCGAGCGCAGCGAAGCAATCTCTAATCGCAAATAACAGGGATTGCTTCGTCGCTTCGCTTCTCGCAATGACATCGTTAGTTTTTTTCCTTCGAAGCATTACTTTAAGTCCCCGGCGAAGCTCAAGCAGGACGACTGGATCCGGTCCAAGGTCATGATTTTATAATCAGGGAAGAGACTTCCAGCAAGAATTTGTTGGCCGATTCGGTCCACGAGAAAATTGAAGCGCGCCGCCTTCCCATCGCCCTTAAATGCTCTCTCAGTTCGGAATTTTTTTCCATGATCATCAAACTTTCAGCAATGTCGGTTTCATTTTCCGGGTCGATATAATAAACCGCGTCGCCGCACACTTCCGGTATGGCCGTGAACCTGGTTGTAATTACAGGGCATCCCAGCGCCATCGCTTCCAGAGGGGGTAAGCCGAAACCCTCGTATTTGGAGGGATATACTAAAGCAGTAGCTCCTTGAATTAAATCGATCAACCGATCATCCGGCACATATCCCTTTTCTTCAACGGCGCCCAAGGCGGTTCCCCTAATGACGGATTGTCGAAAATTCTCGGAAAAGTAGTATTGGCTGCCTGTAAGCACTAACCTACCGCCAATTTTTCTTGTTTGAAATAATGAAACAAACGTCTTCAGCAGCAGTTCGAGCCCCTTACGTTTGTCGTATCCGCCTACATACAAAAAGTATGGCCCATTGGAATTCGAATCCTCGCTATTGGCCGTAGAATTTTGGGGCGACAAAGTCGGCCCGGAGTAAATGACCACGGGTTCTGCTCTTAGACGAAAGTGCCGTTCAATTTGTCTCTTGGAGCACTGAGAAACTGTAATAACCAAGTCGGCTCGATTCAAGTCACGTTGCAATCTTTCGCAATACCGACTCTTCGAGCGTTCATCTGAGAAATAATTTGGGATAATTAATGGTAGCGCATCATGCACTGTCACAATCTTCTTCTTGTTCAACGGCAGCGTACGCGGAATATTTCCGTTCCAGGGAAAATGTATGATCGGGTATGGTATTGAGAATATTGGAAGTATCGTATGCCGCCAGCAAGACGCTGGAATGACGCCGCCAAACCGGATAGATCTAAATCCCTCCGGAAGCTCAACCTGAAAAGGGCTGCGGCCCAAGGCCGTTACCTGAAGCGTTGGGCTAAGCTTGTGACAAGCTTTATACAAACCTACCGTCGCTTTGGCGATTCCGGTCGCCTGCTGTTGAAAAACCTCTCCATCGATAAGTATGTTCAATGATGTCGCCATATTATGGTGATGTCTTGTGTCACAAAATGTTTCCATGGCTTGTTTTCGTCTTGGATGGATATCATGTCCCGCTAAGTCCCCAGGGTCACAGAATATTCTATGGCGTCATTTTACTTGTCCGACCGCAATGCAGACATATTGACGCGGGAAAGAGAAAATTAGCCAAGACACTGTCTATTCGATTGAAGATGTTTCGAATATACCGCCAACTCCAGATTCTGTTAAAAACTCTGAGCGGTTTGCATACTACGAACCAATCCCGTAGGATACCGTCAAGAAACACCGTTCTTGTTATAGTAAATCCCGTTTCTGTAACCAAGTTTGTAATTTCTCTTAGCGAATAACGGCGTAAGTGTCCTACTTCCTTGTCAAATTTGCACCGTCCTAGAAAAAGCTTATTGATAAGAAAAAAAGATGAATAAACTGACGGGGTTATCAATACTAGCTTTCCGCCCCGCTTTAATGACATAAAAATCTTTTGTAACCATAATCGATCCGATTCGATATGTTCGATAACGTGATTACATAATATAAAGTCAAATACCTCGGGCTTATCCCAAGCGCCAAAGTCAGTTGATTCGAAACAGACATTATCAATTTTATAAAATTTCCCGCTTATTTTTGCGGACTCGACCGCATTTCTAGCGATGTCGATCCCATATACTTTGCATCCTTGTCTTGCCATATACAAACTTAGGTTTCCCGTGTTGCATCCCAAGTCCAAAACATGGGCGTTTGGTCTCAAGTACGGAGTGATTTGTCGTAACACTTGGCCGTACATAAAATCATCCTGCTGAGGAATCACAGCGATCTTCAAGTCCCGTTCATATTCTATTTCATAGAAGTCCCTGTTGTGGTCAAACTCCATCAAGAATCTCCCTCAGATCTGATCACTGAATCAGGTATTGGCATCCATTGTCTGAAGACGATAGTCCTCGGATCTCAATTGACCGAGGTTGCAATAGCGGAAGCGCGTGCGCGAATATGAGACGATTTATTGGCGCACAATAGCTATTATGCGCCGAGAAATCGGCAAGCAGGATATGCCGATCAACAGGCAATAGAGGCAGCCGGCAAGAATGAACTGCGTCCACGCCGCCTGCGATAAGTAGGGGAATCGCTCCAATACCCACACGGCCGATAAGGCCACTGTCATAATATACGCAAAGTACCTTGCTATCCTAACGTAATTGAACGCTATCCCGCATTTATGAAGCAAAATTATAGACACGACGACGCATATGTAGCCGTTGATAACATAGGCTGCCGCCAATCCCGTCACACCGAGCCCTAAATGCAAAACCAAAAGAGCCCCGAGAGCAAGAAATGTGACAGCAGATACCGCATAAACGTACGCAGTCATTCGTATGCCGCCGATTACTTGAAACATGCGGAATATAGGGGTTAGCGTGGTAAGCGGAAATAGGGCGAGTATATAGATAGATAGGGCAAGGCCCGTCAAATGAACGGCGTTTTCATCGAAGCGGCCTCGATGAAACAAGAGCGTAAGAATCGTCTCCGCGTGACAATGCACGAAGATCATTATAGGAACGGAAATGATCGACAGCCCGATAATTATGCGCTCGAACTTTAGGGCTCTGCCGGCAGGTTCCGACAAAGGCACTATGAATATTTCCCTGAATCCCAGGAGGGAAGAGAGACTGGTGGTTAGTTGATTCGAGTATGATAAAGCGGAAATGCCTCCGACGGCCAAATACGATTGGAGGAAGCGATCTATCAGCGAAGAGAGCGTGCCAATCTGGTTGGCGCCGACGAGTTCAAGGAAAGTGCGATAAATGCCTCTCATCTCGCCGGCTGCGGGAGAGCCTACAAGGGAGAAGTGTTTGCGGGAAAATATAGCCAGTATGAGCAGTCCCGATGAATAGCCAACGAAAAAGGCAATCGGAAGGCATTTTGGGCTGTTGTGAACCAGGATCAGAAACAGCGTCGTAACAACGGATACTATGATTTCGCACCCAAAGACCAATCGAAACAACCTGAGGCTTTTCAGCGACGCTCCTATGGCGTTATAAGGTAACGAAATTATAATCCACGGAACAAAATATAAGCTCATATTGGCGACTTGCTTTTGCGCCGCGTGATCGAAGCCTGTAGTCACGAGACGGGCCAGCGCCGGGACGATGGCTACGAAAAAGATTGCGACAACAGATGATGCGGCCAGGGCAGAAGTAACACAGGAGCCGGCCAATTGCCGAAAAGCGCTTTCACCACGCTCATTGCGGGTTTCCACGAGATGCTGCACGACGACGGCGTCGAATGTGTTGCCTAGCGAGAAGGCGATGGTGGTAGCCAAAGCCAAAGTCACGTAAAATATATCGAGGTCTCTGGAAATACCGAAATATCCGGCAATGAGAATCTGGCGCACTACCCCAACGGCTTGGACAGCGACAGAAGCGGTCAGGACCGATATTAAAGCCTGATAAAAAGGGCTTCGCGATTCATTCCTCATTTTCGGAAATTGCGGAAACAGAACAGTGTCTGTTGAGTCTGAGGAAACGGTAAGTTGAGGAACCCTCTTCTAAACAAGCTACGTTAAGCCCCTTTTTCGGACGCCCTACGCGTTGCGGAGACCTGAAATCGCGCCCCTTACGATACTACTTTCGGCCAAGATTTCCTATCCGAATCTGGAACAACGACAAGGCCTTCGGCCCGCGAGCTCTCGCATCAGTCGGTATGGCGATACTGAAATGCAGTATTCTTATCTCCGGATCGAATCCAATTACGAGCTTCGAGCAATGGTCGCGCCGGCTAAGCTCCCCACTGGACGGCTATGCGTTCATGAGGCAGGGGACAAGTGATCAATCGAATATACTTTTCGAAAGAAGCCGGATCAAAACTTAAACAATTCTACCACGTTCGAGATTTGGCGCCCAATGCTAAAGCGTTCGCGGATTTCCACGCGGGGAATGAGGTCTTCTAGGCGACCGCTTCGACGATCTTCAACCAGCTTCAAAATTTCGTTCGCTATGGACCCGATGTCCCCGGGATTCGCTACTCTTCCACCTGCTTCAATGACGACTCCTGCGGAAGCCCCGTCTATCGGGGTTACGGCAAGAATGGGCCTCCCTGCGCCGAGGTAATCTACAAGTTTGGATGGGAAATAAACACTTCCCTCAATCTCGCCGTCGATGATCATTAGGACGTGCGCTTCACACATGAGCTTTAGGCTTTCCAGATAACCCACACCGGCCTTCAGTTCAACCTCTTCCTGCAATCCTAACGACCTGACGAGTTGTCGATACTTACAGCGGTCGCCACGCCAAAGAGTACCAACAAGCTGAAACTTAACCTCTCCATCACCTAGTTGACCATGCGCTTTCAGCATTCCCAGCGCTTTGAAAATCGGTTCAGCGGAACGCAACCCTCCGTAGGAACCCAGATATCGTATGACGAGCGGTCCGGCCTCTGCAGGCGAGCACGGGGGATACAACGACGGATCGAACGAATGTTCCAAAACACTGAGTTTGTCGGCGCAGGAAGGGCGGCGTTCAGCCAGGCGCGTCCGCATCTGCGCTGAAGGGACAACAATTCGGTCGGCATTGTGGACTACCAGTTCCTCAAGTCGGTTGTTAATGATTCGCAATAAGCCGCTGTAGCCAAAATACGGATTGTCGGCCCAAGGATCGGACATGAACGTAATCCACGGAATATTCAGCCGGCGCTTGAGCCAATATCCGAAGACCGCCGAACTCATAGGACACGGAAAGGTCACGATCCGGTCGAATTTGACGTCAGGCCAAGCCTTCCAAATGTGACGAGCGTTGACGAAGTGCCAGCACAAATATGGATCCGGCATTAGGTTGAAGAAGCGGAATAGGCGTCGCAACGCTCGTCGAGGCAATCCGGCCTCATAAGGTCGGCGCAAGAATCCTGCAAAGTTTCGCTCAATTCCGGGGTAGAGGGATTTATCAGGTGTTGCGGTGGAATGATCGGCGGTGAAAACGTATTGACGGAGATCCGAGGGCAGATGCGCAAGCAACCGACCGATTTGAATGGATTGCGGCTCCAGAAATGGGGGCAGCCAGAAACTGACGACAAGTAGGTTCATCGATAAACGATCCACGACCATCGGCGCTGAATCGGGATACACGCCATGCGACCAGCCTGCGACAACGTCGGCCGGCGTCTCGGAATTGCGGCCAAGCCGTCTGCGCGAACGTCGGCCGTCGCTCAACAAACTCGATGCTGCAAGGTCGCTACCGACCATTCTGATAAGGATTATCCGTTGAAGCGAAACCATTGTATCCGTTTCGCTCCAACAGGTGTGTGAAACCGTGCGTTAAAACTTATCCTTTAATCATCCTGGGGATCATCATCTGATGGTGAGGACATATTGACTCGGGGTTCTGGTATGCGCTTCCGGCGAACGCCTGCATGTACTTGCGCATCTGCGTGAAGGAAACCACTTCATCCACAAAGCCGCGTTTCGCACAGTAGAGCGGCCGCGATTGATCGTAGTACTGTTGCGCTAGCGCGTTCATCTTGTCGATGATGGGCTGGAGAGGCCGGTTTGCGTCTTTTTCCTTCACCAATCTTCTGGCAAAGGACGCGGCAGAGGCGGTTTCTCCATGCATGACGTAGATCTCGGTAGCGGGAGTCCCAAGGGTGAATGCGCAATGATTGTTCGCGGTCGGGCCACCCATGATGTAGTGAGCCGCAGCGGTCCCTTTGCGAAGGACCACGAGCATCATGGGAACATTGGTCTGCTCGATGGAATAGATCAGTGACTGTCCAAGGCCCAACATCTCGGCCTTTTCAGCGATATCGCCGACGTCGATTCCGGAAGTGTCTTGGAACCAAACTATGGGGACCCTGTCGCGGCCACACAAGGTCACGAATTCGTTCATCTTTATAAGGCCCTGTCTGTAAAGCTTCCCGCCTATGCCGGGGTAGGGAGCGTAATCCGGATATCCGGCCCCAAGGAAACCTTGCTTATTGCCGATTACGCCGATCAACAAACCGTCTATCTTTACCAGGCCTGTGTAAACTTCCGGACCGAACTTGGGCTTGTATTCCAAATGCTCGCTGCTGTCGGTAAGTCTGGCCAGCACATCTTCAAAGGAATAAATCGCCTTCTGGTTCATTGGGATTATGTGGTTCAAATCCTCAGCGCTGAATTTGGGTTCGGCCGGTTCCGCCACTCTGAAGAACTTGGGGTTATATGCGGGGAGCATGTCCATGTAGTCTTTCAAAGCGTCCAAGACCCCTTCTTCAGTCTCGAATACCGCTTTGAAGAACCCGGTTTCATTATAGTGTATGTTTACGCTTCCAGGGGGGACTTCCTTGAAGTGACGCGTCGCGTCGATGAGCAACTCGGCTCCTTCTTCGTCGAAAGACCCTTTGGGGCTCATTCCACTGACTATTCCGCCACCGCCGACCGCAATGTTGCAATCCTTGTGAGCAAGCAGGATAGCGGGACTGATGCCGTGGTAACCTCCGCCGGCCGGGTTGGTGCCGTAAATGCCGGCCAAGACGGGAATACCCAGCTTCGCCAGCTCCGCGTGTCTGAAAAACGTAGCGCCGCCTCCGCGCCTGTCCGGGTAAACTTCTTCCTGCTGGGTGAGCTTGACTCCCGAGCAGTTTACCATCCAAACAACAGGAACCCTAAGCCGTTTGGCCAGATCCGTTGCTCTGAGAATGTTGTCGGATTGACCCGGGATCCAGGCGCCGGCCATGACCTTGTTGTCAAAACCGATGACAACAGCCCATTTTCCTCTGATCTTGCCCAAACCGTTTACAACGTTGGTTGTGCCTTCTTCATTTGATTTCGGATCAAAAATCGAATGTAAGGGGCTCCATGTGCCGGGATCAATGAGGTACTCCAATCGTTGCCAAACGGTCATCTGACCGCGCTGGTTGACCTTGGAAGTCGGCAAGCCGGCAGCCTGAACTTTTCCTACTGCTTCGGCAAGCTCTTTCTCTATTTCCTTAATCTTTTCAACGTTCTCTTGAGTATCTCGGATCTTGGACTGGCTGAGTGGTTTCCCGAGCTCCGCCATTTTTTCGAAGTAAGGTCTCATCCCATTTCCTCCCTGGGTCTCATTTGAGCAGCCATGTGAAGACACAGAAGGATACCAAGTTGTGGGTCGCTTTTCAATCGGAGAGTATAAAGAATTCAGTGGGGAATAATGTCTCTGCCGCCAAACTGACGGCAGAGACAGGTAAGTATGCTAAAATATTCTACGATCGTCTCCATCGGATTTCTCGGCGTTTTCCGAAAGTTCATCAGGGGAAAATTCTGTCTTTTTTGGGGGAATGCTTCGCAAGGGAGGAAATAGTCCTCTAAAACGGGTCGAGTGCTGTTCCATCTGGTCAGGGGAATGATGTGACCAGTAGGGCGTGCTGTCCTCCTCTTCGATCAGAACGGTCAAAAGCAAGGCCGGATAACGGTAGCGAGGATTATTGCCGAGGAATGTCAGCATTTCGCGACCGCGCAGGAATTCGCCGCGGCGGCGATTTATTTCTCCCAACAGGTACATAACCATGCCTGGATCTCCCTTGGTCAGGCCGCGCCGGAGAGCGTCGTCAAAGTAGCTATCCGCGCTTTTCAGGAGCTCCATTTCCGTCACCAATCCGCCAAGTTCCCTTGCCGCCCATGCTCCACGGAGGCTCAAGACCCCTAGATCCCGCGGGTTCAGGCCGCGCGCTTCTAGAATGGTAATTAGAGCCATCCAGCTCCGCGCTGAGAACGCCTCATTAGGGTATTTATCGAAAAGCCTCTTGTGTTCCGGGGATCTAACCATGTCTTTTATTTGACCCGGGACGCGCCGGTTGAGGTCTTGGAGTCGGAAGGTGAATAAACACTCTGGGCAGGTGGCTATATCGGAGGATCGATTGCAGTCCCTAGGAACGACACGAAAATCCAAACCATATCCGTATATTGTGGCACTCTTGCAATCATTGCTCCTCGAATGCGAAAAATGATTAAAGCAGAGAGGGCAAGCTATAACCATAGTTGAACTGTTCACGCAATCCTCCTTGGAAAAATTATCACCTGAATTGTACCTCCCCTAATACCCGCGACGGTCATAACTTATCATAAATATCGGCTTTTGACCAGGGTTTTCTTCAAAACCACTTCCTGTCTTGCAAAAAAGGAATTAGAATGATTAATTGAATGGCCACAAAAAATGAAAACCGACCTACTGAAATAGTATCTGTTGAACCCGGTCTTGAGGCGGCCCGGCGTCGGTCCCTCCACCGACGATAAAACTGGTCTCCCGGCCTCATTCACCGTAATTTCCAGGAGTTACATCTCGTTGTGAATGCCTCTATTAATCATCCCAATTACGAAAGCGATCTCAATCCGGAGCAATTCGCTGCGGTGTCTCACGCTGACGGTCCTGTGTTGATCATCGCGGGCGCGGGGTCCGGGAAAACCCGCACCATAGTCTACAGGGTAGCCTGGTTAGTGGAACATGGTCGCGCTGCGGAGTCCATACTGCTGCTCACCTTCACGCGAAAGGCCGCCGAACAGATGCTTGAGCGCGCAGCGGCTCTGTTGGATACAAGAGTTTCCGGTGTTTCCGGCGGCACCTTCCATTCCACGGCCAATTTGCTCTTGCGAAGGTATGCGCACCTCTTGGGGTTCAGTTCATCGTTTTCCATCATGGACCAGGGCGATTCTATTGAGGCGATAGACCATGTGAAATCAATGGTGCCCGCGCCCTGCGACGATCGGAAAAAGCTGCCGAAATCACGAACAATATCCGACATGATCAGTAAGGCGGTAAGCACTGGGGCTGATACGAGAACAATCATCGAGAACGATTACCCGCATTTTCTCGAATGCGCGGATTTTATCGAGCAGGTCCGGAAGCTGTACCAAGAACATAAGCGAGCCAATAACCTGATGGACTATGACGATCTGCTCGTAAACACGATAAAGCTTCTGGAAGAACATGAAGAAGTCCGAGTTCGAGTTTCCGAGCAATGGACGCATATCCTGGTGGACGAGTATCAGGACACAAACGCTCTTCAGGCTAGGATAGTGAGGCTTGTGGCTCACACCCACGACAATGTGATGGTGGTAGGTGACGATTCACAGAGCATTTATTCATTCAGGGGCGCCAATTTCACAAATATAATGGAATTCCCTAAGCTTTTTCCGGGAACGGACATTATAAGGCTGGAGCAGAACTACCGGAGCACCGCTCCTATTCTGAGAGTCACCAACAGCATAATCGAAGGCGCTCAGGTCGGGTATCCCAAAAGGCTATTCACCGAGAAGACGGGAGGCCCGTTACCGCTGTCCGCGAAGACGTCCACCGAACGTGAACAGAGCAAATTCGTCATCCGGTGCATTGCGGAATTGCACCAGCACGGCATACCTCTACGCGACATTGCGATATTGTTCCGGGCAGGTTTTCACTCATTCGATCTGGAAGGCGAATTGGCGCGAAATAGAGTTCCTTTTGTCAAATATGGCGGGTTCAAGCTATTGGAAAGCTTGCATATTAAAGATGTCCTGGCCCATCTTAAGGTCCTGAACAATCCTAAAGACCGGCTTAGTTGGGGCAGAATTCTGAGAATCCTACCAGGAGTAGGACCCAAGACGGCGATCAAGCTGGCCGGCCGCTTTTCCGAGCAAGGCGTCCCACAGGATCTGGCCGAAATAGGCCCAAGTTATAAGAAGTTCGGCGACAATCTCGCAGCCCTCCTGCGCACGTTACAGGACTTGAAAACGCACACCGGCCCTATCTCCGAGAAAGTTGAGAAGATAAACCAGTATTATTTTCCGTACTTAAAGGAAAATTATGACAATTATCCTAAGCGGATGCGAGACCTAGATCATTTGGCGGACCTTACCGCCCCCTATAGCAGCCTAAGTCGCTTCCTGAATGAAATGGCTCTGGAACCCCCGGAAGGCGCATCGGAAGATTCGTTTGCCGACGGCGACAGCTTGGTTCTCTCTACTATTCACTCAGCCAAGGGACTGGAATGGCATACCGTAATCCTGATATGGATGGCTGAAGGACGGCTGCCCTCGGCCATGGCCTTGAATTCCCCGGAGGATCTGGAAGAGGAGAGGCGGTTGCTTTACGTGGCTGCGACCAGAGCAAAACACAATCTAGTGATCGTGGCCCCTACGACTTTTTTGGACCGCCAGAAAGGATATGTGCCGGTGAGGTTTTCTCGGTTTCTCATGGACGTGCCGATGGATTACTTTCGGGAGCACAGGGAATGATTTCATACGTCTTTAGGGAAATTTCCTGAAAGAAGTTTCCCTAAAGACTCACATTCACGAGCCTCTGAAATGACGGCGCCACAGTTTCGCCCTCGCTCCCTCGATAGGAGGGGCTCGATTGGGCGGCGATAGCCGCCGTCTTAGGTCGCCGACCGTTTTTCGTGCAGATTCCGCAACGCTTTGCTTTGACGCAATGACACCCGAATCAGTAGCCATTCAGCCATGAGCGGCGAATACCGAGATTGCTTTCCCACGGAACGCGGGATTTCACTCCTCGCAATGACATTTGGTCTTGTCTTTGCGAGCGGAGCGAAGCAATCTTCCACGCGTAACTGAATGAATACGCGAATGAGTGTTTCCCAGTCCGTAAAGCGCAGTTCACGCCTGAAGGGTTACGGGAGTTTTGAAAAGCCCCTTGACATTCGGCACGAAACTCAATATTTTGGTCTTTAGCCATTCGCTGATCGACGATTAGCCGGTTCGGAGCCCCAACGACGTACGAGCTAGGCGGACATAACATACAAGAATGGCTTACGTTTCGTCCACAGCGGAGAGATGACCGAGAGGCCGAAGGTGCTCGCCTGCTAAGCGAGTGTAGGGTGTAGAGCCTTACCGAGGGTTCGAATCCCTCTCTCTCCGCCACACCAAACACAGTCAACGTGTTGGTCAATATCGCTCGCCTACTTCTTCCCTACTCTATAATTTCGTGCGTGGATAATCAAAAGCCGTTTCACGGGAGTCTCCCTTTCAGCGACGAAACTAGGGTCCCAGATTAAGTGAAAGCAATAATTCAAGATATTACCATTGGCGGATTCATTCCGGGAAGATCCGTCATTCACAAACTTGATCCCCGCACAAAGCTGATCTTCACATCCCTGTTCATGATTCTCGTCTTTTCAGGAAGCAATGCGCTGTTCGTGACGGCATGCTTCGCAGTATTAATCACAGCGATCTTGCTGACTGATATCGGGATAGCCACTTGGCTGTGGGGCGTCCGACGATTCGCCCTGATGCTGCTAATAGCGGGCGGCTTTAACATCTTTTTTTACCAAACGGGAAAGCCGCTGTACATAAATGGGTGGGAGAGCCCCTTCACCGATGAAGGCGTCGTGCGAAGTTTGATATTCATGGGACAAATAGGCGGTGGAATTCTGACTTCCATGCTGTTGACATTTACGACAAAACCAGTCGAAATCGCCCGAGCGTGCGAGAGGATCGCAGCCCCTCTTAAGCCGCTTGGGGTCCCGGTTGGTGAAATCGCCACTGTAATGTTGATGGCTATAAGATTTGTGCCGATTCTCCAGATGGAATTGCGTACAATAGTGGAGGCCCAGCGGTCCCGAGGAATAGACTTTCAGGAAGGAAACCTGATATCAAGGGTAGGCAATCTGCCGGCGGTCCTTATGCCCGCCTTTCTGAGCGCATTGCGCAGGAGCGATGTCCTGGCGACCGCCATGGCCGCCAGAGGGTTTGTTCCCGGAAAATCCCGCATCGCTTATCACAATGCCCGCTTCGGAGCGATGGATTATTGTTCGTTCGCTGTGCTACTATGCCTTTGTTACTTTTCGTTTCGTTGCATAATTGAATTTTGGAGTGACACATCATGGAAAACGGCAAACCATCTTGGAACCAGAAGATCTTGGATAGAATGGAAAATGGAGCTGTGACTTTTGCTTGGGACGACGGAGAAATAGTGACCGTGCCCGCTCCCGGTGGAGTGCTTGATAATATGAAATCCGCATGGCAGTGGATAGACGCTCAGTTGAAGGAGTTTCAGGCCAAGAAAAGCCGCCCTAGAAGCCTTTGTTTCAGGTTGGCCGGCGGGGAATTCAGGGGGCTGCGTTTTCCGGACTGGAAGCCGGGCCTGGATCGATAATTGTGCGGTTTTGGCGCAGTCGGCTCCCGTGAGCAGGGCACAGATCGAATCGGGATATTGGAATCTGGGCCGCGGAAACCCTCATCCCTATTCATTGGCGGCTAGGGAAGGGCGGTCGAGAGTGTTGACGACTGACCTATCGTTCACTTTAAGCTCTATCAGTGGGGTCAGTGGCTTGTGCGGTCAAGGCCTGTTACGAACAGGAGGTTGAGTCCAAGCCGCTTCCCAAGCAATCGACTGTCAGCCAAAGGGATAATAGATTGTGAAAATGGAATAATCGAGTGATTGGACTTGGCAATGGTTCGGGCTGGCTGGGGGACGAGGATTCGAACCTCGGTTAACGGGGCCAGAAACCCGTCGTCCTGCCGCTAGACGATCCCCCAGCAGCGACGGCCATGATACTTGGCAGGGTTTTCTATGTCAAGAGGACAATCGGGCAAGTTGGAAATATATTTGGCGACGCCAATGAAGCGGCCTCTTTGTCCCTAGATGGATCCATTGACTTAGGCGAGAGAGGTTGCTTCGCTGCGCTCGCAAAGACAAGCTCAAATGTCATTGCGAGAAGTGAAATCCCGCGTTCCGCGGGAAAGCAATCTCCAAATTGCCGGTGATGAGTGAAGAGTTACCTCTCGATGAATGCGGATTACGGCTCACTCCCAGGTCAAAGGGACAACGTCGGTGATTCAAGAGAATTTGATGTGGCACAGGCTTTCTAGCCTGCCGATTTCACGACCGAATTAGAGGTAGGCTGGAAGAAATTGTCTCAATATACCGGCGCCTCGTAATTCGTAGCACGCTCCTTATCTGAAACATGATACACTGCATGAGGATTATTGCGCCGGTCTTCGCTATAATCTCGCAAAACGTTTGTAGGGGCGGGGTTTATCCCCGCCCGCTATTCAAAACCAGTTGGTTGGGCGGAGATAAACCCCGCCCCTACGATCATCGTGCCACGATTCGCGAAAATTCGGGAGTTTTGAGACAGTCTCGCAAAGCTTGCCCCACAAATGGAATTCAAGGTCGAATTATTAGGCCAAAAGGGCTGGGGGCTGGGGTAGGGGCTCCGATGGCGGTCAGCGATAATCTCGTAACTTGCGGCGCAATTGCCGACACGGTATTTGAAATCGAGCGAATCCGTATGAGCCGTTGATTTGATCGAGGCCGTCTCCAAAACTATCCGCCTGTAGGTAAGAATCATGAAAGAAAAGGTTGAGATCGTCAAATGCGACATCACCGCCATGGATGTCGACGCAATCGTGAACGCCGCAAATCGGTCGCTCCTGGGCGGCGGAGGCGTGGACGGGGCTATACATAGAGCGGCAGGACCACAGCTCCTTCAGGAGTGCAAGACCTTGGGAGGTTGCGACACCGGCGACGCAAAAATCACCAAGGGATACAATCTGAAGGCGAGGTATGTGATTCATACAGTGGGACCTGTTTACCGAAATGGGGTCTCAGGGGAGCCAAGACTTCTGGAAAGTTGCTACAGGAGATGTTTGGAGGTTGCCAACGAGAACGGATTAACGACATTAGCGTTTCCCTCAATAAGCGCCGGCGCTTATGGATATCCTATTGCGGACGCCTGCAAGATTGCGATATCCACTACGCTGCAACAACTCAAACGTTTTCCGCAAATTGGGAAAGTTTTCTTCGTCGTTTTTTCCAATAGGGATTTGGAAATATATCAGAATACCTATCGTTCGGCTGGGGCGTGACAGTTAATCGGATCAGGCGTTTCCTAAGTCGTCAGGATTCATCCGCTCGAGGATTTTGGTAAGTTCTTCGTCCGTTTGCTCAATATCTTCCTGCGTAAAAATAACCTTTTGCTTTGAAGGTTCCTGTTCACCCTGGGCCATGCCTTCAATAACCTGTTCGCTGACAAATATGGGAACGCCGGTCCAAGTCGCGAGGACCAGAGAATCGGAAGGCCTTGCGTCCACAGTAATGAGGTTGGTATCGGCCCCCTTGAGGTAAATGGTCGCGTAATACGTGTGGTCCCTCAAATCGTCTATTTCAATGTGTTCGATGACAACACCGGCCTTTTCGATAATGTTTCTGAGAAGCTCGTGAGTAAGCGGTCTCTGGAACACTTCTTTCTGTATAGCTCTCTGCAAGGCCATGGCTTCTACAGGCCCAATCCAAATGTATAGCTCTCTGTCTCCGCTCTTTTCCTTGAGTATCACCACCGGTTGCATATTCCTGGTATCGGAGGCGATTCCCACAATCGACATCTCTTTGAATTTTTTTTCGGTTTTCATTACCTATCCTTTTGAAGCCTGAGAAGACCGGCCTAATAAGCAAATCTTATTAAAGAAACGTTAACACCTGCCCCCTTATGTTGTCAATGCTTGCGCTCTCAGTCAATCCCGGTGAGCTGTAGGTCAATCTCTCCTATTCACGCGTTCGTGGGACAGAGTTGCGGCGCCTAGCGACCACGCACAGATCACCAAAGGGAGAGCGAAGAGGACGAAGCAATCTCTGCGTTCGTAGCCGTAGCGAAATGATGAGACCCATCTCCCCCTGAATTGACTTTTTCCGGACTCAGGTTGTAGAATACCGCAGCATTCCTTGGCGGCCTACGAAGCCCCATTGCGGCGGCGGACCACCGGGGCGCGGAAATCCCTTGCGCTTACAAGGTAACAGTTTCATCTAACGAGGTGCTAAATGTTTTTGCCCAAGATTGACGATTCAAAATGTAAACAATGCGGAGAATGCATAGATGTTTGCCCAGCGGACGTGCTGGCCGCCGACGGCAACGAAACCAAGGTAGCAAATCCTGCTGACTGCCTCGGTTGCGAGTCCTGTATTTCAGTGTGCCCCGAGGAGGCCATAAGCGTTCAAGAAATATAGAGTCGGCGGCGAGAGTGGATAAAGACTCTCGCCTATTGCTTCAGCTATTTCAAGCCTCCTTTACCTGAAGGGAGGCTTTCGATTTTTCCGGATTGCGATTCCAGAAAAGGAGCGTGCGTTATTTCTTTGAGGTTATGCTGAAGAGTGGGGCCGGAGGACGGATGTTTGAGGTCTCCCGCCGGCATTTCGCAATCGTTCACCGGGAAACCTCATCATGAGCCGAAAGATCCTTTTCGGTAATCGCTTTCTGCATTTCCTTGAGCTTAGTAAGCGCATCATTGACCACCGTGAAAAAAAGGGCTTCCCCGTAATCGGGCGGCATGGCGCCCACAGGGAAGCCCTTCCTTAATATGTTTTCCGCAATGGATTCCAGCGATTCCTTGGGAATTTCCGGCGCCTCGAACGTCAAGAGGAGTTCCTTGTCCGGGTGCGGCTGAATATATAATACCGTCCCTTCTTCCGCGCCCGGCGTCAGGCTGCCGAATTCGGTTTCAGCCCAAGTAGAAGCGTTGTTTGGGTCGTCATCAGTTCCTGACGCTCTATAGAATTCGATCTTCATTCCATTAGGTTAGGTTTCCATTGAGTAAACTAGAGCTGCTGATTAATCCCCATTCCGGGGTGGCTTAGACCATGTTTCTTGATTTTGCTGTACAGAGTGCTGCGACTGATACCCATAATTTTCGCGGCCTTAAACTTGTTCCATTGGCATTGTTCCAGGACGGACCTCACATGATCCCTTTCGATGCGCTCCAAATTGGTAAGAGGATCAATCACGTGACGGGAAAATCCCTGTCGTAATTCCGAAGGCAAGTCCTGAGGACCGACAACATCCTCTTTGGCAAGTACCATGGCCCTTTCAACCATGTTCTCCAGCTCTCTGACATTTCCCGGCCAATGATGACTGAAGATGAGATCCATGGCCTCGGGCGAGAAACGTCGCACTCGCTTGTCGAGCCTTTCGTTGTATCTTTCAACAAAATTTGCGACAAGTTGAGGAATGTCGTCCTTTCTTTCTCTAAGAGGCGGCAAATTGATTGAAATCACGTTCAGCCGCCAAAAGAGGTCTTCCCTAAAAATTCCCTGACGCATGGCCTGCTTAAGGTCCCTGTTTGTGGCTGCGATAATCCGGGCGTCGGCGCTCAGAGTTTCCTCTCCGCCTACTCTCTCGAATTTTTTCTCCTGGATTACCCGGAGTAAAACTACCTGAGTGGGTAGGCTGATTTCGCCGATTTCGTCCAAGAAGATCGTGCCTCCGTCAGCCTGTTCGAATCTGCCGGGTTTTCTGCGGATCGCCCCTGTGAAAGCCCCTTTTTCGTGGCCGAAGAGTTCCGAATGCAACAGCGTCTCCGCATATGCTGCGCAATTGACAACTATGAACGGGCCCTGACCCCTGTTGCTTTCTTCGTGAATAGTCCTCGCCAACACTTCTTTGCCCGTGCCGGATTCGCCCTGAATAAGGACGTTGGAATCACTGCCGGAGACGTCAATTATCATTTCCTCAATCCGACGCATTTGCCTGGATCTTCCAAGCAGGTTCGCCAAACGTTCGCCACGGTCAAGCGTTCGAGTGAGCTTTTTATTGACCTGTCTTTCGTCACGCAGTTTTTGGTAAAGGCGGCGGGTCCTCAACATCGAGTTTACGCGAGCAATGAGTTCGTCGGGCTCGTAAGGTTTTGTGATGTAATCATCGGCCCCTTTGTTCAGTCCCTCGATTTTGAATTCAAGTGTGTCATGAACCGAACACATCATTACGGGAATATATTGGTAGGTCTGATGCGCCTTAATCTTCTGCACGAATTCGAAGCCGTCCATGCCGGGCAGATTCAAGTCCAGAAGGATCATGTCGGGTTCGTTCGGGTCATGGCGTTCCAACAACTCAAGTCCATCTTCAGCCGACTCAACCAGTTCCGCCTCAAAACCTTCAGCCTGCAAAAGTTCCCTAGTAAACGGCCCATTGTACAGGTCGTCTTCAACTATTAGGACTCGGCTTGCTTGTAATGAACTCATGACTGCCTCTTAATCTACGAGATGATAAGCCAATCCCTGGGCGACGGCTATACGTTCGCCTTGTTCATTCTTGAGGTCAATGTTCCAAAGACTTACCCGTTTGCGAATATCAAAGGGGGTGGCTTCCGCAATAATAGTGTCTCCCGGTCTAGTGGCCTGAAAATAGTTGATCTTCATTTCCAAACTGAATGCAAGGTACCCTCTGGAATTTGCGGCCACGGCAAAGGTTTCGTCCGCAAGCGCCGAGACGGCTCCACCGTGCGCGACGACCGTCGGCGTTACAGACTTCCTCTCTCACTTTGAGCCTTAGCCTCGCGTAAGAGTCCCTCACTTCCTCTACGACTATGCCCAAAAAAGTCGCAAAAGGGTCGCCGCCAACGACTTCCCTTGCAAAACGTATCGGATCGGCCTTCCTGTCAATCATCTGTCACCATGGAGTTGTCGGGTTGGATTGACTTTTCTTTTCCGAGGTTACCTGCTTATCTTTCGATTTGGAGCCGGCATTTCTGGTAAGCTGATTGTGAGTCTTTGCGATGTTCAAGAAATTCTTCAGCAACAGTCCGCCGTCAGGTCTGGACTTCATGGAGTATTCGGTATGCGCCTGCACTCCGTAGGCCGGCTGTGTCGGGTGTCTTATGATTTGGTATTTGCAGAGCTTATTGTCGGCCAGACATACAAACCCGGGGGGGATTTTCTTAACTTCGTCATAATGATCCTGCACGAGGTTAAGTGTGCTGCCCATACCTTTAAAAATGGGATCGTCGGCTGTGACAGAGAGGTCCTTTCTGCCGTGCTCCTTGGCATGACCTCCGTAACGGAAGCAATCGTCTTCGCCTCCGCTAATGGGCCCCACTTTTCCGCCGAAAGCAATGGCCATAGCCTGATGCCCTCCGCAGATTCCGATGGTAGGCACGCCCATTTCTTCAATAATCACGCGCAATGCTTTGAAGAAATTTCGGAGATCTTCGCCGTTGTGGCCTTTGTATTGGCACCAGGGGATTCCATTGGGGCTCAGCGCCAAAAAAGCCGGCTTCAGCTTCCGAATGTTTTCCACGGTAATTTCGCGGTAAGGCAAGACTATCCCCTGGCCTTCGGCTCCCAATTTGGCAAGATTCGTCCTGATCAACTCAGCCTGTTTGGATGTCCTGCCGGTGAACAGGTTTACCACGATCCACGTTGAAGAAGCCTCTAACGTATTATCTTCCGGCAACCGGACGTCTTTGCTGACGTCCTGCGGCGCTGTTTCCTCGGCCTTTGTAGCGGAAGCCAGAGCGACCGTGGTCAATGAACACAACATCAGAATCCAAAGAAAGAAGACCCTTCGTAATCTCATTCCAGAACCCTTTCCGAGTCTCAATTAACACAATTATTAGATATTTGCATCAAATAATTAAAAAGTAAAGATAAAATATGCTGAGAGAGCAGGTCTGCGCTTCCTCGCGCTAATTGCTCCGTCGCTCTCCCAGCGACATTCCATCCACCTAATGCGAGGCCCTCAATGATGAAACAAGCTCAAGATTCGCCGCCGGATAGTGAACGGCAGCCCGAGGTGATGGGCTCGGATCAACGCAAATAGATAATTAGCCTGTTTTTAGCCATGGGTCCACGCCCAAGCTAATATTCCTTGCCGGAATGCGGCGGTTCTTTTACATTGTGTAAAATCCCGGAACAGGGAATACTCTACCGGACTTAATCATTCAAGATAATGACTGTAAAACCAGCCCGTTGCGTTAGCGCGTCTAAGCCAAGTTTGGCACGGATATTGCCCCCTCTATGTGCCGTCGGTTATGGATCCAGCGGCTGGAGCAACGGGCTGTCCTGCAGGGACCGTTAAACTGGGCCACTCCGGAGAAGACAATGTCCAACGCATTGGATGACCTCATTATAGCTGTAGGAACTGGTGATTTAAGCCAGGTCGACAAACTGGTTCACTCTGGAATAGACGTAAACTCGCAAACCGATTACGGAGTCACACCGCTTACGGAGGCGGCGCGTCATGGTCACGTCAATGTAGTAGAGTACCTACTGGATCAGGGCGCCGAATTAAACGTCTTCGACAAAAAAGGCCGGACAGCCCTCATAAATGCCGCATCGTTGGCGCATCCTGAGACAACGAGATTGCTCCTGACCGCGGGAGCTCAGGTGAACATCGCTTCAAATGACGGTTTGACCCCGCTAATCATCGCGTCACGGCTGGGTCGTAAGGAAACCGTCAAGGCTCTCTTAGCCGCTGGAGCAAACACTGAGCTCGCTGACAATTCGGGAGCCACGGCCCTCATAAGCGCCGCGAGATCCGGTCGAGCCGAAATAGTCACGATGCTTCTTGACAGCGCGGCAAGCATCGAGGCGCGCTGCAACGAGGGGTACTCGGCCCTGATCTGGGCGTGTCGTGAAAATCACAAGTACACTCTAAAACAGTTGATTTCCCGGGGCGCTGACATCAATGCGAAGAGCGAAGCGGGGTGGACCGGTCTATTATGGGCGAGCTCGATGAACTACCCGGAACTTGTTCAAATCCTACTGAGTAATGGAGCTGATTTGGAAGTCAGAGACCCTTACGGAGCGACAGCGCTGATGAAGGCCTGCAGAAGGGAACACACCGAGGTCATCAGGCTGTTGCTGGACCATGGGGCGAACGTAAACGCAAGGGACGAATTTCAATGGACTCCGCTCATGCGAGCTTGCAGAAAGGGGTCGGTAGAGATTGCCAGTCTTCTGTTGAACAAAGGCGCGGATACCGACGCTCGCGATCAGTATGGAGCTACGGCCCTGATCATAGCCGTTTCCGAGAATAACAAACGAATAGTCGAGCTGTTGGTGGGCGCCGGAGCCGATATAGGAGCAAAAGACAACAATGGTTGGACCGGCGCAATGTGGGCAAACTCCATGGGCGCCGGTGATTTGGTGGAATTGCTGACTAATTCGCAAGTTGAGAAAAAGATCAATTAATATCATTTGTTATGATTGTTTATGGGAGACTGGCTATGGAAGAAAAAGTGCTGGCTGCCGCCACTTCCGGTAACATAGTGGAATTGAAGGCGCTACTTGCGGAGGGAGGCGCCGCAGACGCAAAAGACGCCTTCGGCTGGACCGCTTTGATGTGGGCCGCTTCCATGGGGTATGCCGAAGCGGTAAAGCTTCTTCTCGAACACGGAGCTCAGGCGGACGCTCGGGATCAGTATAACGCGACCGCCTTGATGAAGGCTTCCAGAAGGGGATTTGCCGATGTGGTCAAAATACTTCTGGACGCCGGAGCCGAGGTTAACGCCGAAGATGAATTCGGTTGGACTGCCCTTATGAGAGCCGCCAGACGCGGATACCTGGAAGCCGTCAAGCTCCTGTTGGATTATGGAGCAAATATGGAGGCGGGCGACCAATACGGAGCAACTCCCTTGATTATGGCCGCTTCCGAAGGACATTTTGATGTTGCGCAGGAATTGCTCAATCGAGGAGCCAACATAGGCGCTAGGGACAGGAATAGCTGGACCGCCTTTATGTGGGCGCAATCCATGAGGCGCCTTGATGTGGTGGGTTTGCTGAAAGAGCACGAGCGCGCAAGAGCCGTTGACAAGGCCAAAAGCTGAAGATAATGACTACGGGTCGATCAGCCCCTACTTGGGGCAGGCTCGACACTTGAAGTAGCCAATCAGGAAGTTCTCCAATGCAGGTCCGAAGGAAAGCTTCAAGCGCTTTTGAAGACGTAGTCTCGATCCTCGGGACGCATCCGAGGCGTTCACACGGTTCCCGGTGTTTCGTGATTACCCCTCTCCGTATGCCGATCGCTCTGTGGAAGAAGGCTTTGTTACCATCTACACTGGCGAGATAATACGGGAGAAGGCGAACTTCAAGGGTCGAAAGAGCTTTGCTACTAGGTTACGTAAATCCGGTCGCGGATTCTTCAGCCCTCATCGCCGTCGGATTGCTACTTTGGCGTCCAGCGGCCCAGTGGGAGCTTGATCGCGAATCCTACACCGTAATTGAAGAATGACCCGTTAACGTAACGCCCATGCGGGCGAGCCTTTAGGCGAAAAGTAGTCGGTTTGTATCGATTATGGCGCAATCTATCCCTTCAGTCAGTTTTTCTCGAACATGAAGGAGGGGCCACATGGAAGATAAGCTCTTGAACACGGTCGGAACCGGTGACCTTGGAAAGGTCCAGTCCCTTATGGCCAAAGACGCCGATCCGAATGTGAAAGACGAATATGGTTATACCCCTCTAATACTGGCCGCTTCAGAAGGGAGAAACTGAAATGGTCCGTCTATTGCTCAACAAAGGGGCCGATGTCAATGCGAGAAGCGAGTCCAACTGGTCCGCTCTGCTATGGGCGGCGTCTATGGGGTATGCTGATGTTGTAAAGCTCCTGATCGAAAAAGGAGCGGATTTGGAAGTGAAAGATCGGTACGGAGCCACTCCCCTGATGAAGGCTTGCCGGAGGGGCCACACCGAGGTCGCCGGACAGCTTCTGGAGAAAGGCGCAGACGCGAACGTCAAAGACGAGTATGGCTGGACTCCACTTATGAGGGCGTGCAGAAGGGGTCATGTCGACGTAGTGAACATATTGCTGGATCACGGCGCCGACACCGAAGCCAGGGACCAGGTCCGGAGCTACTGCCCTCATAATGGCGTCTTCAGAGTACCACGTTGAAGTTATCCGGACGCTTGTCGAACATGGGGCCAACGTCAACGCGGAGGACGGGAACGGTTGGACAGCGCTTATGTGGGCTTCATCAATGGGGCGTCCGTTGGCGGTCGATCTGCTGCGCGAACACGGGGCAAAGTGATAAGGGCGCACGTCTTAAGATAACGAATGATACGTCGTCATTACAGGCGGTTAACCTCGTTCTTGTCTCCCTGGAAGACCGGGGCTACTCGAATGCCGAGCTCATCGGTTCGTCATTAACGCCTGTATTTGATGAATAGGGTAGGGCCATGAGAAAGCTGACCGACGCGGAACGGAGACACGCAATCGAGCTAATTGAAAAAGGCGACGATTTACCGCCCTACTACAGGGATCTCTTGTTCCCATCTTTAGCGGACAGGCAGAAATGGATCTTCAGAACGGACGGCCCAGTGGTGTCCGCTCCCTGTTTGCATATGGGTTCGCTCTTTTGCGGGAGCCGGGATGGTTACCTGTATTCCGTAGATTCTGAAACCGGTAGACTCAACTGGAAGTACCAGACTTTCGGAAGTATCGAAGGCGCAGCGATAGCCGAAGACGATCTTGTCTTTGTGGGAAGTGAAGACAATTGTTTCTACGCTATTGACAGAAAACGGGGATGGATGTCCTGGAAATTCGACACCAGGGATAGCGTCTTGTCGTCGCCCGCTATTTATGATGGCACGGTTTATTTCGGTTGTGCGGACAAACATGTTTATGGTCTCGATCTTTCAACCGGTAAAATGCGCTGGAAATACCATTTCGGAAGCTGGTCGATCTCGAAGCCCGTTTTTCACCGTAATTTGATTATTTTCGGATGTGGTGACGCTAGGCTCCACGCTGTAGACCTTACCACCGGCGTCGAAAAGTGGCAGTTTCGAACCGGCGGAGACGTAACTGCCGCTTGCTCGGCGCACGATGTGATTTACTGCGGTAGCAGGGACGGCAACTTGTATGCTATCGATGTTCGTAGCGGAAACGAGCTATGGAGATACGAAACCGGGGATTGGTGGACTTCTCACCCAGTAGTTGCCCCGCCGTCAATAATCGACGATTTGATAGTATTCGGTTCGACGAATCACGTTGCCTACGCGATTGACTCAAAAACTCATCGGGAAAAATGGAAGTTTCGCACCAGAAACTGGATTGTTTGCACTCCTGCCGTCACAGACAAGATGGTGTATTTCGGTAACGGAGATGGGGCGCTTTTTGCTGTGGACCTCGCTTCAGGTAAAGAAAAATGGAGATACGAAACCAAGAGTTGGATCGTCTCGTGCCCCATCTTTGAAAACGGCGTGCTGTATTTTGGCGGCGGAGACGGGAACATTTATGCGTTGAGAGCTGAGTAGAGGGCTCTACCGCGTCATTAACGCGTTGACTGTCGCTACTGGAGAGAAAGCGTGGAAGAGAAGAAAGATCAGTGGCTGAATTATCTTGCCGTGACTACCGTTTTGATCGCCCTTGGCGCTACCCTGTCCACCGTTAAAGGAGCCGGCTTCACCAGTAAATCCATACTCATGCAGACGCAGGCCTCCAACCAATGGGCATATTACCAGGCCAAAAGCGTAAAGAGCTATCTCTATGAGCTTCAGAAAGAAAAGATCGAGCTGGACTTGCATTTGTTGGGGGCAAACGCGCCGAAAGAGACGGTTGAGCAACTGCAGGCAATGATTGAGGCCTACCAGAAAAAAATTGATACTTACGAAGTGGAAAAGAAATCCATCCAAGCCGAAGCCAAAAAGCTGGAGGCCGGACGCGACCGGATGCTCAAGCATTCGGAGCCATTCAGTATTTCGGTAATCCTATTCCAATTGGCGATATTGCTTTCCTCTTTGGCCACGCTGATGAAGAAACCTGCGCTTTGGGGCGTGGGGGCAGTCCTGGCGATAGCAGGCGGAGTGTTTTTCGCTGACGGCTTTTGGCTCTTCTTTTAAAACCCGGCCTGAAGCACCTGTGGGACAGGCGCAATCTTGAACTACCGAAGCCTTAAGGCCGGCTGGGTCCAATATCGCGACGGAAGCCCAGTCAGTTCTTGGCAACATGGGAAGAGCATCCCCTGAGAAAGCATTACGCGCTTCCATAAGGATCTGGGCAATAGACCTCCGTATGATTGGCCTCTGATGTGGAGAATGCCCAGTGAAACCGAATTAGGGGCCGTGGCTTATTCCAAGATAGACTGACGTGACCGGCGCAAGAATCTTCGCGCCATGCATTCCAACCGGATCGTTACCGCAGCATATAAGGACAATAGCTCCACATGCGCATTCTTCACGTGACGGTTTGGCCGGGGCCGCCGTTTTCCGGCCTGAATATCAACTGTTACAATTTCATGAAGCGACTTGCGCCTAAGTTTCCCTCACGGTTTGTTATCGTTGCCGGTGTGAATTCCCCTGAGGATATGTCCCGGGAAGCGCTTACGGCTCTGGGTATCCCGAATCAAGGGGTCTCTTTGGTCAAACACAGGGATATTTCAGTGTCGGATCGCGTTTACGGACTTTTGGGAGGCGATTTTACCCCCTTTCTGTCCTTCTGGGAAAGATGCGTCGGAGACTCCCTGAGAAAAACCACAAGAGAGATTGTTGAGGAATGGCGACCCGACACTATGATCGTGTGGTGGTGGGCTTACGCCGCTGTACTGGCCCGGATAACCGGCGTTCCCAAAGTCCTTTACGCTTGCGACAGCCTCAGTCTGGCAAACCTCAACTCGATGCGGCAGACGCGTAACCCCGTAAGGTGGTCGTATCATGCGCTAATGGCAAAGCGCTGCCGCCGGTTTGAACGGACCGTTATTCCGCAATATGATCATGCGATTTTTATCTCCCGCAGAGACGCGGAACATGCCGAGCCGCCGGCTTCCTTGCCCGTATCGATCATAGCCAATGGAGTGGACACCTCCATAGCCGTTCAGTCAAGACAACGGGTCAAAGACCGCAATGTCTTAGTTTTTCACGGTTATTTCGGCTTTGAGCCAAACGCAGAAGCCCTTGATTTCTTGATTTATTCCGTAGGCAAAAAAATGGAATCCGAATTCGGGGCCGATGGATTTCAAATCCGCGTCTTCGGCTCAGGGGTCGGCAAGAAAGTCCAAGGTTTTGCGGCTGTCCACAGGTGGCTCAAGTTGTACGGATATGTTGAAGATTTGCACGAGGAATTGGCGTCCGGTAGCATTTACGTAGCTCCCATCGCAATGGGCGCAGGCGTGAAAAACAAGGTGCTGGACGCGATGAGTTGCGGCTTGCCGATAATAGGAACGCTCGAGGCCTTCAGCGGATTGGATATCACGCCCGGAGTTCATTGCCTCGTCTGTTCCAGAGATCAAATACCTGCCAAGGTGGTTGAACTTCTCGGCGCCGGAAGCGTCCGTAATGAGATGGGCGAGGCGGCAAGGGATTGGGTCATCAAGAACCTGGATTGGGATATACAGGCAGCCCGAATGGAAGAGGCGCTCAGGGAGGTGGTAAGACCATCTCGCTCTGTTCAATGTAACTCTTGATTTCCGTTTCCCTGACTGGGGCGTGGAAACGAGATCAAAACCTCCCGTTTTTTGCGTTAAGCGACGTAAGACCTACGATCCGTCTTCATCCTCACCCCAAAATCCAAAATGGATTATTACCTTAGCGCCGCCACCCAAATCAGTGTGGACACCGGCTTCAGGTCTATCGCAAATATTTGGGGGGCGCCGACCCGGCGAAGCAGGGTCAGTGTCTTGTTCTGGTGCGGACCTAAAGACATAATCCGATCCACAATTGTCATAGCGCAATGAGTTAGTTAAGACAGCGTCTCCTCATGGGCTGTGTCTAATAAAGCATAATGGTCTCACGATCCTTATTGGGTTATGTCAAGAGCGACATTACTATCTAAGCGTAATTTAATGATATTTCCAGATGAAAATCCATCATGACCGTTGACTAGGTCATCTTTTCCCGGTAAAAAAAACATAGACCAACAACACCTGAGTCGTGAAGAAGGTAGCTCCATTGCATCGTTTTCTTTGGCGCTCCGCGTTGAACTGCGCCGCGTTTCGTGCCGGAAGCATGTCGTGGGTTGTCGCAGTGAGGGCGCTACTCTAAGCGATCTTCTAGCTCCAGCGCTCGCTTATTGCTCCTTAGATCGGTTCCTCGCCGGCGCGCTGAGAAGGGCTTGATTGTTGCGCCTGTCAGGCGTCTCCCAATCTCACCTCAAAATATGGAGTTCGGTTGTTTTCATTTCCACAGGTGTTTTCTTTCGGAAAGGAGAGTCTCATGAAAGTGACACGCCGGGAATTTATCGCTATCTCGGGTGTGGTCGGAGCGGGATTGACTCTGTCGTCTCTTGGGGTTGATCTGGGGCCTGTGAGGGCTTACGCGGATGAGCTGAAGAAGATCGAAAAAGTCAAGACCGCCAAACAAACGACGACCATCTGCCCTTATTGCGCCGTAGGATGTGGAATTATCGTCAGCAGCGACGTTGCCGCCAACAGAGTAATCAATACTGAGGGCGACCCGGATCACCCGATTAACGAGGGCGCTCTGTGCGCCAAGGGCGCTGCGCTCTTCCAGACAACCGCCAACAATCCCAATCGCCTGGAAAAGGTGTTGTACAGGGCCCCCAACGGTGATAAATGGGAGGAAAAGTCCTGGGATTGGGCCTTAACCCGCATTGCCGAAAAGGTAAAAGCTACAAGAGACGCGTCGTTCATGGAGAAGAACGCCAAAGGAGATGTTGTCAACAGGGTGGAAACGATTGCTCACGTCGGCAGCGCAGCCCTGGACAATGAAGAACTCTGGCCTCTCCAGGCGATGATGAGAGCCCTGGGCCTGGTGTACATCGAGCACCAGGCGAGGATATGACACAGCGCTACTGTTGCGGCTCTGGGAGAGTCGTTCGGACGTGGCGCAATGACCAACCACTGGATCGATCTCAAGAACAGTGATTGCATTCTGATAATGGGCAGTAATGCCGCCGCCAACCACCCTATTTCGATGAAATGGGTGCAAAAGGCGAAGGACAGCGGGGCAAAGTTAATTTCAGTGGATCCCCGTTTCACACAGACTTCAGCAAAGGCGGACTTTTATACGGCCTTGAGGTCAGGGACGGATGTCGCCTTTCTGGGCGGTATGATCAAATACATTCTAGACAACGAGAAGTACTTCAAAGACTACGTGGGCAATTACACCAACGCTTCCTTTATCGTGACCGAAAAGTTCAATTTTAGCGACGGCTTGTTCGCCGGCTACGATAAGGAGGGTAAGAAATACGATAAGGGGTTCTGGGCTTTCAAAAAAGACGAAAAAGGCGCCATAGAAAAAGATCCTGGGTTTCAGGACCCGCAATGCGTCCTGCAACTCCTCAAGAAGCATTATTCAAGATACACGCCTGAGAAAGTGGCCGAAATCACCGGCACCCCCATCCCTGACCTCCTCAAGGTCTACGAGATGTATTCCGAGACCGGGGCCAAAGACAAGTCCGGCACGATCATGTATGCGATGGGTTGGACGCAGCACACGGTTGGAGTCCAAAATATCCGCGCAATGTCCATTGTGCAGTTGCTCCTCGGTAATATCGGGCTTCCCGGAGGAGGTGTAAACGCTCTACGCGGCGAATCCAATGTTCAAGGCTCCACGGACCACGGCCTGCTGTTCCATATCCTGCCGGGATATCTCAAAGTCCCCAGGGCCAATCAGCAGAGCCTGGAGGTCTACAACAAGGAATCCACTCCAGCTTCGTCTGATCCGATGTCGGCAAACTGGTGGTCAAACTATCCCAAGTACAGCGTCAGCCTATTGAAGGCATTTTGGGGGGACTCAGCTACCAAAGAAAACGATTTCGGATACTCGTGGTTGCCCAAGCTTGACGCCGGGCAAGATTGTTCGTGGCTCAACCTGTTCGACGCCATGTACAACGGTTCAATAAAAGGCTTCTTCGCATGGGGTCAGAATCCGGCATGCAGCGGCGCCAACGCCAACAAAATCCGCCAAGCCTTGGCGAAACTCGATTGGCTCGTGAACGTCAATATTTTCGACAATGAAACAGGGTCCTTCTGGAAGGGTCCCGGTATGAATTTCAAGAAGATAAAGACCGAAGTCTTCATGCTTCCCTGCGCGGCTTCCGTAGAGAAAGAGGGGAGCATAGCCAACAGCGGCCGTTGGACTCAATGGCGATACAAGGCGGTCAATGCTCCCGGGAATTCGAAACCTGATGGCGACATCATGGTCGAGCTTATGGCGAAGATCAAAGAGTTGTACAAGAAGGGTGGAAAGTTCCCTGAGCCTATCCTCAACCTTAAGTGGGATTATGTAGACGACAAGGGGCAATTTGATTCCCATGCCGTGGCAAAGCAAATCAACGGCTATTTTCTCAAGGACACCGAGTTCCTGGGAAAACAGTTCAAGAAAGGCGACCTTGTCCCCCTTTTCGGCGCCCTTCAGGCCGACGGGAGCACATCCTGCGGAGCCTGGATCTACTGCCAGAGCTACAATGCGGACGGCAACAACATGGCCCGCAGGAAGAAGGACGATCCCACCGGTTTGGGGCTCTATTCCGGATGGTCCTGGGCATGGCCCGTAAACCGCAGGATATTGTATAACCGGGCCTCCGTGGACCTGAACGGCCAACCATGGAGCCCGAACAAAGCCGTTATAACCTGGAAAGACGGCAAGTGGGTCGGCGACATTCCTGACGGCCCATTCCCGCCAATGGCCGACAAGGAAAAAGGCAAATACCCGTTCATTATGACCCCTGAAGGTTTTGGCCGTATCTTCGGCCCGGGGCTCTCCGACGGTCCCTTCCCGGAGCACTATGAGCCGCTGGAATGTCCTATCCCCAGCAACCCGATGTCGGGACAATACATCAACCCGACAGTCAAGATCTTCAAGGGAGAGATGGACAAGCATATGACCTGCGACCCTAGGTTCCCCTTTGTGGCTACAACTTACAGGGTAACCGAGCACTGGCAAACGGGCATTATGACGAGATGGCAGACATGGTTGATTGAAGCTGAGCCTCAAATGTTCGTGGAAATGAGTGAGGAACTGGCTCAGCTCCGTGGAATCAAAAACGGCGACAAAGTGAAGGTAAGCTCTCCTCGTGGGGAAGTGGGATGCGTGGCAATGGTCACCACGCGTTTCAGACCTTTTAAGATCGGTCAAGTCACGGTCCACGAAGTGGGCATGCCCTGGTGCTTCGGATGGATCACACCCAAAGATGGTGGCGACAACGTAAACTTGCTCACGCCAAACGTGGGCGACCCCAACACCATGATCCCGGAATCCAAGGCTTTCATGGTTAACGTAGTAAAGGTATAGGAGGCGTCATATGTCAGGATATTCAGTATTGGTGGACACCTCCAAATGCACGGCTTGCCGTGGTTGTCAAATAGCCTGCAAACAATGGAATCAGCTACCCGGAACTCAGACCAAGAATACCGGAAGCCATCAAAATCCGCCTGACCTGTCTTTTGACACGTACAAGGTGGTGAATTTTTCGGAAGGAAAAATGGAGGACGGCAAAGCCTACTGGTATTTCTTCAGCAACCAGTGCAGGCATTGCCTAAGCCCGGGATGCATGGCAGTGGCTGAAAATGATGAAATAATTCAGGACGATAAAACCGGAGCCGTGCTCTACACTGAAAAGACAAAGAATCTTGACTTTAAGGCGACCCTTGAAGGTTGTCCGTTCAATATTCCCAGGCAAGACGCAAAGACCAAGGTCCTTGCCAAATGCACAATGTGCTTCGACCGGATTACAAATGATCTTCCGCCGGCTTGCGTGAAATCGTGCCCGACTGGGGCCATGGCCTTTGGAGAGAGGGATAAAATTCTCGAAATGGTCCAAAAGCGAGTAGCGGATCTTAAGAAGAGTTACCCGAAAGCGGCTGCGATCAAGCCAGACGAGCTTAGGGTGATCTACATAGTTACCGATGACCCGCAAAAGTACAACCCCATGGCTGCGGGCAAATAGCACGTCGCGTAACCATTCAGTAATGAGCGGCGAATACCGAGATTGCTTTCCCGCGGAACGCGGGATTTCAGTCCTCGCAATGACATTTGGACTTTTCTTTGCGAGCGGAGCGAAGCAATCTCCCTCGCGTAACTGAATGAATACCACGCCGCTTAGGAAATCACCGCCGGAAAGAACTTCTTGAAAGAAGTTCTTTCCGGACCTCCGGTCAGGAACTTACGTCATGACAATGTAACGCCTTGCCCTGCCTGCAGTTTTGGGTTCAGGGATTTAACGAGAGCGATTTCATTCTAAGTTTGTGTAATAGTTCACCGGGAAACCATTCCGGTGAACGCGGCTCAGGTCTTTTGCCGTACGGCTGGAGTACGCACTCCCTTTCCCAGCCGAAACAGAAGGAAACTCCCCGACAATCCTGATAATCACGTCTTAAGGTAGCGCCTGAAAAAGCCAAAAAAATCGCTATTGTTGTTGATTCGATCAAGTCGTATGTGCTATAATCCGGTCCAACACCACGGATTCTCAACTCCTTAAGGATCACAAATATTCTTTTCTCCAGATTCCGGCGAGAAGAGAAAATTTGCCTTTAACCCGGCACAAATCTAAGGTATGTGGAAGTTGAGGGTGCCGTGGGAAAAGTCTGATTCAGGGTATTCATTCGCTTACGCGCGGGAGATCGCTTGGCTGGGAAAGACACGTTAACGTGTCGTTGCGAGGAATGGGACTACCGAGCAACCTAGGATGCATTCTCCGTAAGTAAAGGTCACGATTCAAAGGCACGATACGGCGGTGGGCGCGATTGCGCTTCAGGGCGTTTCCGCCAAAGCGGTCGGCGCCTGTCGATAATAACGCTTGGGTTCCATGGACCGCCGAGCCTGGAGCGAAATATTATAGGGAGTTAATCTGTCTACAATGTCAACGGCTTCGCAAGGCGGATTTAGTGACGAACCTGAAGACCTGTCGGAGGTGATGGATTTCTCCGACTATGACCTCAAGACCACCATTAGGTTGATCGTCTTGAGCGGGGAATCCAGACGCATAGACGTGAACAAAGGCAGTATGAACGGCTCGATTTACATCAAAGAGGGGGAGATTTACAGGGCGGAAACCTTCGGTGAGCAAGGAGACGAGGCCTTTTTTGCAATACTCTCCTGGAAGAATGCGACCCATTCCGATTCCAAGCAGCCCAAGGCCCCCGAACCCAACGTGAAGATTCCAACAGCGGTATTCCTGGATTTGTTGAAAAGCGGCGCGTAAGCGGCTCGCCCGAAATAGTAGATTCCATTCGAAAGAATGAGGCGTTGAAGTCTTGTGTCGCCTTGACCAAGCAAGCTTGTTCGTAAGGAGCCTCGCTTGACCGAAAGAAGGATCCTCGTCATAGAAAACGAAAAGATCCTTGCTGAAATGATTGAGGGTTATTTCGCGCGCTCGGACCCCAACTTCATAATCCTTTACGCAAAGTCGGTTGCGGCGGCAGCTGATGTGACCCGTAGAGCCCCCATCGACCTTATTGTCTGCGACCACAAGGGGCCCGGTGATCTCAACGGCTTGGAGTTGTTGCGGACGATCCACAAGCTGGATATCGTTGTTCATGTGATACTCCACACCGACAAAAGATTCGAGCAGGACCGCACGACGGCGCTGAGTTTGGGATGCGCCAATTTCCTTTTGAAACCTTTCCCCTATGACCAACTTTGCGAAATGATCCGCAATATGCTCCAATCTTCCCAGGGTTTCACTGGACGCGTCGTCAAAATAAGACTCGAAGACGTGATCCAAATGTTCTGTTACAGGAAGGAAAGCACTTTAGTCTCCGTATTCAACGGCGCAATTTGGGGATCCGTGTACGTTCATAATGGAGGCATTATTCACGCGGAGTGCGAAGATATCACCGGCATAGAAGCTTTTTACGAAATTCTGGGGTGGGACAAAGGTGAGTTTCGTTCGCAGATTGTTTTGACCGTGCCTCCGCAAACGGTATTCATGGATTGGCAGAGCCTGCTCATGGAAGGCGTGCGCCAGAAGGATGAAATTCGCCATGCCTTGGAACCTGTCGGGGAGGCTTCTGCAAGCGCGGGGCTGACTGCCGCCCCAGGACCCAACATCACCGCGGATGACGAGTCAGTCCGACGGATCATGATTGTGGACGACTCCAGATTTATAAGAAAGATCGTCTTTGAGATTCTGCAATCCGATCCCGGCATTTCCGTTGCCGGCTATGCCACGAACGGACAAGAAGCCCTAGCGAAGATAGACGAGCTCAAGCCCGATTTGATTTTGCTTGATTGGGACATGCCTGTAATGAAAGGCAGCACCACTCTAATGCACATAATGATACGAAGCCCTTGTCCCGTGGTGATCCTCAGTGGCTTCGTGGGCGGCGTAGGCGCGAATCCCTTCGACCTTCTATGCCTGGGCGGCGTAGATTTCTTGCGGAAGCCTCAGAATAATTGGCGTATGGACGGCAGAGCCGATGATTTGGTGTTCAGAGTTAAGGAGGCTTCGAGAATTAAGCATGATCGTATCCGTAGGGTCAAGATCCCTCAGCCGGTCAAGAAAAACGGATCCGGCGCAGGAATCCCGAAAGAAGCGGGTTCTCTCGTTGTGATCGGTTCCGCCACGGGAGGAAGCATTGATCTGATCAGGATCATTCCGGGACTTCCGGAGGACTTACCCTCGGCGGTCCTGGTGCTACACGATATGCAACAAGAAGCTATCGGAGCGTTTATTGACTATCTGGATAGACGAAGCCGTATACGGGTCCAACCTTTGGAACCGGAAGTCCCTCTGCTCAACGGGACGGTTTACGTTCATCCGGCGACAGCGCCTATTGAACTTTCATGCATGGATGATAGGCTAACGACTCAATTGGCTCCATACATCCAAAGTTCAAAGGGACTGGATCATTTTCTTATTTCAGCTTCGCACGTATTGGGCCCCAACCTGATTGCCGTGCTGCTTTCGGGTGGAGCGGATCGAGGCGTCACGGGAATGAAATTCGTCAAAGATCTCGGCGGGACCACCATTGTTCAGGATCCCGAGGCAAGCGTAGATCCGAGACTGTCTGAGGCGGCATTGAAAGAAGGCATCGTGGATACGACATGCCTTCCGGACAACGTCTTGGAAAAACTGCAGGCGTTATTCAAGCAAAAAATCTCTTAGGCTATTGATGGGAGCGCACCGATGAATCGTAGGGACCAAATGAGAAAGCCTATTGCGGAACCCGAAAAGTTCGTCCAAATGATCAGTTTCACGGTGGGGTCCGAGCGGTTCGGCGTAGAAATCTTGGTCGTTCAAGAAATAATTATGATGTCCACGATTACCGAAATTCCTAACTCGCCGGATTTCGTCGAGGGAGTCATCAACCTCAGGGGAAATATCATTCCCGTTTTGGATCTGAGGAAAAGGCTGCGGCTGCGCGGGTACGGCAAGGGTGGCCTTTCCAAACCCGGAACACGTATCCTGGTGGTGGAAATTGAAGGAAACGTGACCGGGTTCATAGTGGATTCTGTGGCTAAGGTCATAACCGTTCCAGCAGTAAGAATAGCC
The DNA here is from genome assembly GCA_963747865.1 of uncultured delta proteobacterium. GTDB lineage: Bacteria > Desulfobacterota > Desulfomonilia > Desulfomonilales > Desulfomonilaceae > JBBSBY01. Next base: position 72,124 of record CAVVHK010000059.1, read on the forward strand.
CCTCCACCGGACATTATAGTAGCGGGTGTCCAGAGCGCCTATATCAGCGGCGTAGTGCATTTGGATGAAGGCATCTTGGTGATTCTGGACTTCCGCAAGATCCTGTCTATGGAAGAAAAGGACGCTCTGGATTCGGTATCCCACATGATGCCTGCCGGCATTGAAGGAGCTTCAAGGTAAACGTCCGGCTTTAGCCGCCGGCTTATTTTTTTGAGATTGCAAAAAAGAATGCTATCCACATAACGGTTCCAGGAGGACAAGGCTATGGCCAAGGTGTTCAAGAGGTTCCCTCTCAAAGGAAGTCTTCGTAACAAGTTGTTGGGTTGGTTTTTATTGATCGCGATATTGCCTCTCGTCGCCTCCGCAGCCATCGGATACGCTACGATGAAAACCGAGGCGGAGAACACGGCTAAGCGGGAGTTGAGAACCATCGCCGAGTCGGTTTCACAGACCATTAACGAGTTCATGAACGAACGCGTGAGTGACGTTATGGTCTGGGCGGACTTGCGGCTTATTAAAGAAGCTTTGGAAGTGGCCGAGGTCCGGGAGGACGCCTCAGAAACCATGCGAGAGATGGTTAAGCTGTACGGCTCTTTTGAAGATATTGCCCTCCTTGACTCGAAAGGCAACTGCGTGGCTTCGAGCTGGCCCAAAGCAGTGGGCATGGATTTTTCCTCTAGTGAGAGCTTCAAGGGAGCGAAGGCAGGTAAGATTTATATTGCTGATTTTCATCAAGACCCTCGTGTCGAGGAAATCGACTCCGCGTCAAAAGGATGGACCCTGACCATCTCCGCTCCGGTTAAGGTCGGTGGAAACGTAACAGGCGTAGTTATGACCAATTTGAAGTGGGCGCCTTTGGAGCAGATGATAGCGGGGATTACCATAGCTCATACCGGTTACGTGTTTGTCACAAACCAGAAACGCCAGGCGATACTGCATAAAGAAAGATCCGTCGTTTACGGGTTGCCGATCGCAGGGGAGAAGATTAATTTGGTCGCCCTGGACAAGGCCATCCAGGCAAAGGAAGCGAGCGCCGTGTACACCTGGAGGAACGAAGATACCATCGCCGGTATTTACTATCCCCGAGATTACCTGAACTTTCCGGGCCTAGGATGGGCGGTTGCGGCAAGAGCCCCGAAGGCCGAGGTCGCAGATATTACCCGGTTGATTTACACCCTTTTTGCTTTCGGCGCTGCAATTCTGGTGCTGGTCGTTATCTTGGCAATATTTGTCGCAGCCGGTATTGCCAAGCCGATTCGAGAATTGGCCGACACCATGACCAAAGTGGGCCAGAACCTCAACCTCACCCTGCGTGTGCCGGTGAAAACAGGTGATGAAACGGGTCAGGCCGCTGATACATTCAACAAACTTCTCGCCCGGCTCCAGGAATCGTTCTCCGCGGTTTTGGAAGCCGTTTCCCGAGTCCGCCAGTCTTCTTCAACGGTGAGTGACGTTACCCAGAACATCGTTGTCAACGCTACCGCACAGGCGGAACGCGCCCGCACGGTGCTTGATCGAGTCAGCGCTATGGGGGAAACGGCCCAAGAAGTTTCCAAGAACGCCGGTGAAACGCTGAGATCGTCCACCCAGACACAGAACAGCTTCAAGTAATGGCCTCCGATATCGAAAACATGGCCAAAAGCGCAGGAGACCAGGACAATCAGAGCCGTGAAGGTGAATCCCTTGTAGACGCGATGGGCGCCACGGCCCGTGAGGTTGCCGGTAAAGCCGGTGAACAGTTCGCTGCGGCCCAGGAAACAGCCGAAGCCGTTAACCGTATGGCCAGGACGATTGAAGATATGGCCCAGAGCGCCTCTGAAGCTGCGAAGCAGTCTGAGCTTACCGACAAATTCGCCCGGGAAGGAGGCCTCGCCGTCGAGAAGGTCGTCCAAGGTATGAGAGGCATCGCCGAGTCTTCCGAACAGATCAACGACATCATGGTTGTTATTAGCTCAATTGCGGAACAAACGAACTTGCTGGCTCTCAACGCCGCAATCGAAGCTGCCCGCGCCGGCGAACACGGCAAGGGTTTTGCGGTCGTCGCAGATGAAGTCCGGAAGCTTGCTGAACGAACTGCAGAGTCTACAAACGAAATCGCAGACCTCATCAAGGAAAGTAACAAGAGAGTTGAGGACGGAGAACGTTTGTCGGCTACAAGTCGTGACGCTCTGAGCCAAATCCAGGAAGCCGTTGCCCGAACAAACGCGCTCATCGGCGGTATCTCTTCAGGCGCGGTCAGGCAGACCCAGGACGCCGCGAACATCCAGAAAGCTATGGATAAGCTGACGACCCTTGCTCAGGACATTATGGGTCTCACCTCTGAACAGGGTAAACGTAGAGAAAGAGCTGCAAGCGTTATGGGTGAGCTCCGCGGCCTTAGCCGTAACATTTTGGATAGAGCTGCCACCGAGGTGCAAACTTCCGGCCAGGTTACAAAGGCTATGGAAGTCGTTACAGCCAGCGCTGAAAGTATTACGAGATTGACCAGCTTGCAGACGGAACGTTCTGCGGTGTTGCGGCAAATCATCGGTGAAATGTCCGATGTCGCGACCCTTAATGCCCAGGGCGCTGCCGGAGCCTCTGAAACCACTGACGAATTGGCAAAGATTGCCGACGAGTTGGGCCAGTTGGTCGAGCAATTTACAATCAGCACTGAGGGTTGATCCCTATATGAACAACTTACCGAGACAAAGTCTCGTTTCGATACTTGTATAATTTGCAGGCGAGGTGCGTGATGGGCATGAGGGTCCTGGTGGTGGATGACTCGGGCTTTATGAGGAAAAGGATAGCGGCGGAAATCAAGGCTATGGGTCATTCCGTTGTGGGCGAGGCTAAAGGGGGAGACGAGGCCGTAGAGTTATATCGCTCTCTTAAGCCGGATTTGGTCACCATGGACATCACCATGCGAGACAAAGACGGTATCACAGCGGCGAGGGAAATAGTCGCCGAGGATCCTGAAGCCAAGATCGTGTTCTTGACCATTCTCAAGGACGAAAAATTCAGAGCTGAGGCCGCAAAACTGGGGGCTAAAGGCTTCTTGAACAAGGCTGACTCCAGCCAGATAGCCAAGTTTTTTGAGGAAATGGGACGAAAGCACTAATTTTATGGCACCAGAATCATTAAGAAATCCGGCTGCTTCTGAGAGTAGAGTCAACCTGGCTCCTCAGGAGAAATACGTGTGGCAGGTCCGCCTGGGCGCTTTGAGACACAAGATTGTATTCAGCGTTTGTGTCATGGCTCTGATAATGATTCTGATCAACATCAAGTTCATTCTAGATCTTGATGTCTCCATCCCCGGTGGAATCGTCGCTGCTGAATTGTGTGAGAAGATTACGGATGGCAAAACGGGCATCACTCAATTCCTGGAATCCATGAAATTGAGGTTTGTTGCTCTACTGGCAATGGGCGTCCTGAGCTTCTCCATTATTATCTACCTGCTGGTGAAAAAGATCCTTCTACCGATTGACAAAGTGCGGCGCATGCTTGAAGAAATGTCCAAAGGAAATTTGAACGTTTCAGCTTTTTCCCATGAAGACCGGTCGCTCAGGGAATTGGCGGCGTCCGCAAATGAGGTTTCCACTAATTTCCAGGAAGTGTTGCTTTTCATAGGAACGACCGTGGGGAATGCAAAGGTCGCTGTTGACAGGATGGAGAGTATTCTCAACGGTGTCCAAGGACAGCCTTTGTCCGAGGACCTGCACGAACAAATTAGAGTCTTGAATAGAGACCTCGATGCGCTTGGCGGAATACTCAAAGGATTTGAGTTCTATCATACGCATTTCGACGGCCGAAAAGTTGTTGCGAACAGCCATGGCAGAAAAGCGAGCAAGTTATAGAATGCGACCACGCCTATCTGCTTATCACTGCGGCTGATCAAAAGGTATTACAATGATCGATACAGAAATCCTGCAGGATTATGCTAGCGAAGCGCGAGAACTTCTCGATGAGATGGATCACAGTCTCATCCGTCTTGAGAAAGAAGGCGGAACAGCGGAATTGCTTAACAACATCTTCCGTGCGGTCCACTGCATCAAAGGCTCGGCGGAATATATAGGTTTGGAGCGTTCCAGCACTCTTACTCACGGAGTTGAAAATCTATTGGATCGACTTCGTGAAGGCATTTTAGGGCTCGACTCCGGCATCATGGATTTCCTGTTTCGAGCCAAAGACCTGATTCAAAATTTGATCGACGAGGTTTCCAGGGAGCATGAAGAGCATGCCCCAATTTCGGATATGATGAGTGAGCTGGAGACCTTCCTTAACAGACCTGCTAGATCCAAGGAAGAACTTGTCGAAGCGGAACCGCCCCGAGAAGAATTTAAGGCAGCCGAACCCGAGCTCACTGCCGCCTTTGAGGCCTCCGTGTCGGCAGATGAAGAGCTCCCGGAAGACCGCATACCTGAGTTAGTCGCCGAGGAATCCTCGGAACAGCTTCCCGAAGATTTGTACGCCGCCGAATCTCAAGCTATTTCTGAATTTCCAGACGCCGAGTTGCCGGCGAATCTGGAACCTTACGAGGGCGCAGGCCTAGATGTGGCGTCGGAGAGTGTATCCCCGGAAGATGTTGAACCCATGCTTGGCTCCGATTTGCCGGAATTTACTGATGTCGGGGAATCGGAGCCTGCGGAGACGATTACCGAAGATCAATACGCGCCCGCGGCGGGAATTCCCGCGTCGACATTTGCCGAGACGGTTCCGTTATTGTTGAATATTTCCTTATACTTGGATGATCTTCAGGACGGCCTGCCCCCTAAAGACGTAATCGGTTCCATTAATGACGCGGTGAACCAGTTGATAGGCTCCCTGAAATCACTGGAGGCGAAAGACGCTGTCATAGTCGCCGAAGACTTGAGGAGCCAATTCGACGCAGTTGACTTGAATAAGGACGCCGTATCGGCGTCGGAACTTCATGAATTCAGAGAGGCCATTCTAAAGCTAAGGCCATATTATCCGGAGAATCTTTTTCCGTGGGCAGAGGACCTTCCAGCCGAACCGGAAGCCGATCTTGGAAGAGCGGAAACCGATTATCAGGAGCAGGACCTTCCGGAACTTGCGGCCGGGGTGTCGCATTTTTACGAGGAGATGGAGAAGATACCCGGACTTGACGATTCGATCATATTGTCCCTCGAAGCCGCCGGCTATACTTCGCTGGAACAACTTGCGCGTACTAATCTTAAGCGTTTGACGGATGTGCCCGGCGTTTCCAGAGAGTCCGCAGAATTGATTCTGAATTTCCTGGGGGTCACACCAGTCCAGCCGGAGGCGAAGAAGCCGCCTGCTGCTCCCAAGACCGCCAAGCGATCCCTGTTGGACGATGTCGACGAGGGGTTGCTTCGAGAGTTTGAAGAGCGGTTCGAAAAGGAAGTCTTCGCCGCCTCGTCTAATCCGGTTTTGGAAGCCGGCGGCAACGGATCGGATAACCTCCTGAATGAACTGGACTCTATCACTGAAGACGCCGATCGTGAGATAATGGAGATCTTCCTGGCCTACGGTTGGGAAATCTTGGACAAAATAAGGCCTTATGTTGACAAGATTAAAGACGCCGCGCCCGATAATGAGGACCTGAACGCGTGCGCGGAACACATAAAATCCATTCGCTCTTCATCAACTTATATGGATTATCAGAGCCTGGCGTCGTTCCTGGATGATTGGTACGAGAAAACCGTGTGGTGCTCCCAGAATATCGAAACCCTTTCCTCCAAAGACTTTATTTTCATGGGAGAGTCCTTCCTACGTTTTCAGGATTTCTTGCGCGGATTGGAAGTGGCTATTAATCCGCAATTGATGGAGGCCATGAATGGCTCGGCCCAGCGGCCTCAGCCGGCGCCGGCTCCGACCAAAGAGTCGATTCCTGCTCCTGCCGCGGATCCTCCCAAGCCGTTACCATTAGGAAAAGTTCCACCGGTCGCGGCCGCGCCCAAGGCAGTTAAACGCCAACCTCAGGAGCCGGTAACCGCTACCAAAGATCGGATACCTACCGAAGCCGTTGCGGATATAGTCGAGCAAACTGAATTGCGCCAAGCGACTGTAAGTGAGCCGCCAATTACCGCTACTATGGGACTGGAAGTACAGGATGTAGCGGACGCTAGCGACAAGCCGGAGTCTGCTCAGGACGCGTCCGGCGGAGATGGCCGTGACAGCGCCGTAGTAAGAACTATGCGGGTGGATTCGGCAAAGGTTGACATCCTTTTGAATCAAGTCGGTCAGTTGGTGGTCAACAGAGGATATGTGGAGCAATTGGCGCTTCAATTGAAGAACTTTCATAGAGCCCTATTGGGCGGCCGCGATGTAGGGAAGAAAGAACTTCTATCGCTCAAGGAGCTCACCCTGAAAGTCAGTGAAGCAAGCCTGTCTCTGGGGCGTGTCGCCAACGACCTGCAAGAAGGAGTAATGAAGCTCCGAATGTTGCCTGTAGGTCAGTTATTCAATAGAATGCCACGACTGATCAGAGATTTATCCAGGCGTATCGGCAAGTCGGTAGCGCTTGAGGTGCACGGTGGCGACACTGAAGTGGACAAGAGAGTTATTGAACAAATCTATAATCCGCTGGTGCATTTGATCAGGAATGCTGTGGACCACGGGATCGAGGATAAGGAGCTGCGACAAAAACGCGGAAAGGCCGAGGAAGGATTGATTACCCTGAGCGCGTACTCTCAAGGTAATCAGGTGGTTATCGATGTGGAAGATGACGGTGGCGGGATTGACTCTGCGGCGGTGATCGAAAAGGCTCTCGCAAGCAAGATTGTGGATCAACAGGATATCAAGAATGTCGGCGCGCAGGAAATCTATAACATGCTGTTTTTGCCGGGATTTTCTACGAGCAAGAGAGTGACCCGGACGTCCGGACGCGGTGTTGGAATGGACGTCGTCAAGAAGGACGTGGAGAAAATCAACGGCCACATTGAAATTGAATCCTGGGAACAAAGGGGCACTAAGATTTCAATCAAGATTCCGCTTACCCTGGCTATAATTCAGACGCTCCTTATACGCTCCGCAAAGCATGTTTTCGCTGTCCCGCTGACATCGGTTCGAGAGATAATTCAAGTGTCGCCTCACGAACTCACGACAATAGAGGGCTTCGAGGTGATCAAGTTTAGAGAAGAAACCATTCCCGTGCTGAGGATCAGTGAAGTATTCAAACTAAAGAGCCACCATCCGACGAAACAGCCCAGATTTCTCGTCTTGGCGTCCGCGGGGCTCAAGTCCGTCGGCTTCTTGGTGGAGGAACTGATTGGAGAACAGGACGTCGTGATCAAGCCTTTGGCGGAGCATGTTTGTGAAAGCCGTGGATTGGCGGGTTCCACCATTCTTGGCGATGGCACCATAGCTCTGGTGCTCGACGTGATGGAGGTCATCGAGGACGTGATAGCTTATCAAAGACAGTCGACCCAACCAAGCGCCAGATATTTTGTACCTGAACTGGAGAGTGGGCTTGAGAGTAGTCTAGACATCTGAAAGGCATCGTTAGTATGGGGCAAGTCATAGCCATTGTCAGCCAAAAAGGCGGAGTAGGCAAAACATCGACGGCCGTCAATCTTGGAGCGTGCCTTTCGGCTATAAAGCGCCGGGTTCTATTGATTGAATTGGACCCTCAATGCGGCCTGGCAAAATGCTTCGGACTGGAACCGTCGGAACCCGGCGCTGGTCTGCTGAATTTGGTTAGAGGCGAACTAGCGGTGGAGGACGGGATATTTGCGGCGAATCCCAGATTGCCCCGCTTGTCCTACATTCCGTCCAATATAAAATCCGCCCGAGACGAAGCCGAGTTCTTCGAGATACTTGCGAGGGACAATTCGGTTTTATCGAGGATAGTTGATCTGATAAGACAGGAATACGATTTCATCTTTTTTGATTGCCCACCGAGGCTGGATAATCCTACGTTCGCAGCGCTGGTGGCTTCCGACGCCTATCTGGTGCCTATTCAGTGCGAGTACGCTTCGATGGGGACGGTGGGAAGAGTGCTTCGAGCCGCTCTGGAAATCAAACGTTTGCATAACACGAAACTGGGCATATTCGGATTCCTCATTACAATGGCTGACAAGAGAGCAGGATTTACTGTGAAGGTCGTTCAGGAAGTAAGACAATATTTGAAAGACCGCGTTTTCAGAAACAATTATTCCCAGGGATCCCCGGCTGGCTGAAGTCCCCTATCGTCAGGAACCCATTATAGCCTACGATATCAATTCTCCAGGGGCCAGGGCATACATTCAATTAGCAAGAGAAGTATTGAATAATGATTCACACAATAAGGTCGGTTAAAGATGAGTGACGGAGATCCAGAAAAAATTCGGGTACTCGTCGTTGATGATTCTGCGTTGATGAGCCGCCAAATTACCAGCATTTTGCAAGAGGATCCCTCAATAGAGGTGGTGGGCCGGGCAAAGGACGGAATTGAGGCGTTGGCCATGGTGACGGAACTTAATCCTGATGTGGTCACCCTGGATGTCGAAATGCCCAGGATGAACGGCATCACGGCCCTCAAACATATCATGGTCAAGCATGCTACGCCTACGCTTATGATTAGCGCGCTTACCAAAGAAGGAGCTAGGACGACCTTCGACGCACTGAGGTATGGAGCGATCGATGTAATAGCCAAACCCTCCAGGCGAGAGGACGAAAATCTCGATGCGCAGAAGGCCGACATTGTAGCAAAGGTGCGGCGAGCAGCGGCCATTAGGTCGGGCCGGTCAAAGTACATTCGTATGACCGCGACGCAGGTGACCGAGAAGACCAGCAAAGGAGACCCGGACTCCAGCACCCGGTTCATAGGCGTTGGGGCCGGAACGGGCGGATATTACGGCTTGCTTAGAATAATTCCCACGTTGAATAAGGATTTCAGCGACATCATTATAGCCACAATTTTAGTCGCTTCTCGATACACTGACCCGTTTGTAGCCTATCTTGACGCCCACAGCGCAGTACCGGTAAGGAACGCCAAAGATGTGGGTCAATTGCGCAGAGGCGCGTGTTACATCAGTTCGGGCGATGACTGTATGCATGTATGTGTCAACGGAGACGGTTACCTAAAATTTGGCTTCATCGACGAGGCCAAGACAGGTTTCCCCGGTCCGATAAACATGATGTTGGGGTCTTTGGCTGAAGTGGCCGGGTCCCAGGCGGTGGGGATTATAATGACCGGGGCAGGCGGCGACGGGGCTCAGGGATTGGCTGAAATCAGAAAACGAGGCGGCAGGGCGGTAGTTCAGGACATCAACAATTGTATGGACCCCTCAATGCCGTTGGCTGCGCTTGAAAAAGGCTCCGTGGAGAAAGTCATTCCGGATTACCTGATGGCGGAATTTATAATGAACCTGTGAACGTTTGCGCCTGAAGCTAACGATCTAAAGCCGGGGGCCTGCCGATTCCCGGCGCCGGCCTTTGACGTCGGCTGAACCGGGCCTAACGACCACCGTTTGGGATGCCGCCCCTCAATGCTCGGCAAGCTCCGGATGAGCCACCACATAACGATTACACTGTTCCCGGAATTCCAATACCACTTCTCGCAGCGGTCTATTTCTCCGTTTCGATTCTTTGCCCAGCATTTCCCAGAACCTGTCCAAGACGGGTAGAGTCTCTTTTCTAAATGTTATTACCAGGGTGCTTCCGCAAGAACAATTCCTGTACCTGAAGGGTCTGGTTCGCGTCCAGCGGGACCGAATATCGCTCCAGGCAATGGGCCCTGGGATTCGTCCCATGTATGTATTCCGGGAAACTCAAGAATTCTCTGCCGCAGGTTCGACATTTCTTGGGAAATATTCGCGAATCCTTCCCTATGCCCGCAAAAGCCTTAATGAACTCCAAGTACTTGCGATTGTATTTGACCCCGTTGTCTTCAACGACGTCCAACTGGTCATCGATCATGAGAACCTCTCCCCCGCGCCGCCAATTGATTTCAAGTAGGTGGCGAATCAGGGGTCGCGACGATTCTTGACTATTGCCATTGGTTCCTTGGGATACCCCCAAATTCATTACCCCAGTATAAAATATAGCACGCTTCCTGGAAGTCGAAAACCTTTGCCGCCGTAGCCCTTCACTCATGAGCGGCAATTTGGAGATTGCCTCGTCGTTTCACTCCTCACAAGGACATTTGAGCTTGTCTTTGCGAGCGCAGCGAAGCAATCTCACTCGCGTAAATTAATGGATGCTTGCCGCCTTTAGGCGCGGCGATTCAACAAAGATCTGCGCGGCGTAGTTAAAGGTATGAACAACCGATATCGGAACGGCGAAATATCCGACGCAAACCTGACTCGCCGTATATTTTGTGTTATTATAGGAATTGGGCTACAGCTTTAGAGATTGTGTTCGTCTTGAATTCCGGGCAATTAAAGTAGACCGAACCCATCTGCAGTGATAGGGGCTCCCGTCCGGGACCGAAGATCCGGCGCTTCAAGATTAACGGACTTCAGGGAGCCAATCGATATGCGGCGATGAACCACTGCGTATTCATCTTACTCTTCACCCGTCCCCGTTGACGCAGGGGCCAAAGAAACAAGCAGATTTCCCACTAGGCTGCAATGGCGACCTGGAACCCAGCTATTTAACCCACGATCAGGTTACCGCTTCACTCCGGAAACCTGTAAACGACGATCCTGTTCTGACGGGCAAATTACCCGAGTCGCGTCCGGGTAGCCCGCAGCAAAAGGAGCCTATTATGGATAGGTTGCACGATCTTCTCTCGGCCAATGAAGACTGGCTCATGAAGAGAATCCTTTCTTATGCCCAAGCCCATCGCTACACCAAATATACCTCCACCCTGGAGGAAGCATGGCGAATATCGATAGTAGGCATCTCCAGCGCGCTCTTGGCCGCATTAGAAGCATCCCCTGGTATTCCTGAACTGGATCCTGACGGTGATTACGGCTCTCAGCCCATGACCTCTTTTGCCATACTGGAGGCCAAGAGGCATAGGGAAAGAGGTGTGTCGCTTCAGATGTTCCTGGGGTTGTTCAAATATTACCGTCAGAGTTATATGGACCTCATCGAGGAATCCGTCTTGGACCGGGACGAGAGGCGGCGCCTAACCCTATTTACCCGAAGATGTTTCGACCGATTCGAGTTGGCGTTTTGTAGTGAATGGGCCGGCGAAAGGCCCGGCGGCGCGATGGAAGAATTGCAGAACGCAAACCGAATTCTGGTGAACGTGAAAAACAAATACCTGACCCTGTTTGAGAGCATGCGTTTTCCAGTATTCTTGTTGGATGAACGAGATCGCATTGACAATATGAATCAAGCGGGGGCTGTCTTCCTGGGGAAAAACCGCTCGCCGGGAACCGACTATTATTCGCCGTCGGCGTATGGACATGGGGCCGTTCGACAATTCGGTCAGGACGGGATTACAGATACCGACGCTTTGAGTTCAGTGCCCTTTGACCGAGTCATGCCTTGGCTTAAGCGCTACTTGGCCGAATTTCACGCCGCTAATTGCGCGGATAGAATTGTCGAAATCAGTCATGACGATAAATTCTTTGAGGTCCATTTTTCAGTCATGCTGGATGTCAGCCGCAAATTCGCCGGCGTCATAATTGTTCTTAATGATATTACTCAACGGAGAGGGGCGGAAAACGCTCTGCGCGCAAGTGAAGAACGGCTAAAATATATAATCAAGCATAATCCTACGGCCTTGGCAGTGTTCGATAAGAATCTCAGGTACTTGATTGTTAGCGATAAGTATATGTTCGACTACGGGCTCACTGGAAAGACCGTAATCGGGAGACGCTTTGACGAAGGGGCTGCCGATTTACCGGAATCCTGGGGCGCAGCCTATTTAAATAGCCTCAACGGGCTCGTAGACGCCAAAGAAGAAGACAGAATTGTCAGGGGCAACGGCACGGTTGATTTCGTCAAATGGGAGTGCAGACCATGGTTGGACGCCTCTAACAGCATTGGCGGCGTAGTCGCTTACTCGGAGATCATCACCGGACGCAAGAATCTGGAAAAAGCGCTCAGGGATGGCGAATTGCGGTTTCGCGAGATCTACGATAACGCTCCGGTAATGATGCATTCAATCAACACGGATCAAATCATATGCAACGTGAATAGAAAGTGGCTTCAGGAAATGGGCTATTCCAGGCAGGAGGTGATCGGTAAAGCGATCAGGGAATTCATGACCCCGGAATCCGCTTTGATATTGTCGCGTGTGCTTAGGGAATTCTGGACCTCTCGAAAAGTGGCTGATCTGCCCTATCGGTATGTCACCAAGGACGGCTCAGTCATCGATGTTCTGCTGGACTCCGTGGCAATTGACGATCCTATCTGGGGCAGGTGCAGTCTATCTGTGGTCCGCAACGTTACCGAGCATAAGCGTTCGGAACAGATCCAGATCCGGCTCGCCACCGCCGTATCTCAATCGGCCGACGCGATAGTGATTACGGACACTGACGGAGTGATAGAGTACGTCAACCCCTCTTTCGAGAGAATCACAGGGTATCGTGTCGATGAAGTCCTCGGCAGAGCAATTGGTTTCCTCAAGAGCGGAAAGCAAGATTCAGCATTCTACGCCAATTTGTGGAACACTATCAACCGCGGCGAAGATTGGGCCGGGAGACTGGTGAACAAAAGAAAAGATGGGAGCCTGTACTATGAAGACCAAAAAATCTCTCCCGTTCGTGACGCCGCCGGCCGGATCATTAATTATGTGGCCGTTAAGCGTGATGTGACACAACAAGTGGTGATCGAGAAGCAACTGATTCAATCTCAGAAAATGGATGCCCTAGGCACTCTGGTTAGCGGTATCGCTCATGATTTTAACAACATCCTTCAAGTAATCTTGGGATATGCCGATCTGCTTCTAATGGATAAGCCTATAGACGCTCCCGATCACGCCGAACTGGAAGTCATAGTGAAATCCGCTAGAAGCGGCGGAGAATTGGTCCAAAGACTCCTCGCCTTCGGACGTAAAGTTGAATCAAACTTTCAGGCCGTGGACCTCAATTCCGAAGTGGGTCAGGTCGTCAAACTTCTTTCCCGAACGATCCCGAAAATGATTCGGATTGAGACCTCTTTGGAACCAAACTTGACCGAGGTCAATGGCGATCCTGTTCAGATCGAACGCGTGCTCATGAATCTGGCGGTTAATTCCAAAAATGCCATGCCTGACGGGGGCGTGTTCGTTATCTCGACCAGAAATGTCTCTCTGACTCCCAAAGACTGCAAAGCGTTTCCAGACGCAGTCCCCGGTGATTATGCCCTGCTATCGGTGTCGGATACAGGCTTCGGAATGGATAAAAATACCCTCGAACGCATCTTTGATCCTTTCTTCACCACCAAGTCCTTAGGTACGGATAAGGGCACCGGCCTGGGGCTCTCAATCGTATACGGGGTAGTGAAACAGCATAACGCGCTCATCTGCTGCGAGAGCGAACCCGGGCAGGGGGCAAGGTTCGACATCTATTTTCCGGCCATAACCTGTTACGAACCAAAGGAGAAGCCCGCTCCAGATTTGCCGCCTCTGGGAGGAGCCGAGACGATCCTTCTGGTCGATGACGAACTATATATTCGAGAATTGGGGAGCCGAATTCTGGGTCTTGCGGGTTACCAAGTGATCACGGCCGGCGACGGAAGAGAGGCTTTGGAAATCTACGGGAGAGAAGGCCATAAAATAGCCGCAGTAGTGTTGGACATGGCGATGCCTCAAATGGGCGGGGAAGAATGCTACCGGGAACTGATCAAGATCGATCCGAACGTGAAGGTCCTTGTGGCAACGGGGTACGCGCAGGAGACTCTGCGTATCGATACGTTCGCGGATCATCCGGTCGGGTACATAGCGAAACCTTACCAGGGTAACGATATGCTGGTTGCGGTCAGGAGATTATTGGACCATGACAAAGAAGTTTGACGCGTATCAGGATTCGTAAGCGTTCATCAGGAGACCCTTTCGTGCAACGGTCCGGTTCTCTTGCTCGAATGCTCACTGTGTGATCACTGATAGAGTGGGGGGGCGTTTACCGCGTAGTCTGTGAGCCGGCTTCCAGCGCTTTTTCGCATTTCGGAGTGATCACGTAGGGCCCCGGCTTTTGCCACGCCGGATCGTCATACCTGTCGTGACAAGGCAAACATTGGCTTATCCCGAGTATGCGCTGAACCTCGGCTGGGTTGAACCCCCTGGCCTCCTCGTGGGAGGTTCCCTGCAGAGGTCGCCCATCTTTCGAAATAACTCCATCAATGGGAAACTCCAGCTTAAGCCCCGATTCTTTCGAGTCGTAAATCGGCTGGAATTCAGATTGGCCGCCGGGCTGCAAAGTTCCTTCCCCGAGTCCGATGGATTTGGGATCGAGGTGACAATCCACGCACCTTGGAACTTCTTTCCTGATCGTGTGTGGATGCGTCGAACCTACGGCGATGGAACTCATCCCGTTCTTGAGGGCCATGATTGTGGAGTTGTAGGCCGGGACGTTCTCCTGCGTATCGTCCGTGACGGAATTCCACACCTGGCAGCCGGGTAACCAGGACACCCACCTTGCCCCTGGAATTGATCCCTAAAATGTTACGTTCGTACCTGAAATATGTTCGTCCTTCAGCCCATCGTCCTTTGGTCACACTCTTGCCCAGATGATCCCGTCCTTTGGCCGATAAATCAAGGACCTGGTGACAGCCATAGCATTGAGGGCTCCAGGCGCTATGACATGCGTCGCATTCAAGGCGTTCGTGACCTCTGATCGAATGAGGCCCTTTCTTGGTCGTCAATATCGAGATCGGATGCTCCTTGCCGGTAAGCTTATCCGTCAGCGCGTACCCTTTCTCGGTCAGCCTGACGTGCGGCAGCGGCAATCCTTTGGACGTCAGAATCACTATGTCCCCTTCTTTGGTCTTTAGTGATCCGGTCATGATAAGGGTTTGGGATAGGGTGTCATCTTTGTTCACAACCATGGAGGCCGGAGGTTTCGTGAAGGTCCCATGACAATCCTCGCAACGGATTTCGACTTGATCTTTCATGAATAAATGGATTTTTCCATCTCCCATGGTGTCCTGACCGGTGTGACAATCTATACAAGCCATTCCCTTTTCATGGTGTATGTCTGGAACAAGGTTCCAAAAGAAGCGACCGTCCACCTCTTGATCGTTCAAACCACCGTTTACGAAAGGTGTTCCATATTGAGAGCTCTCCATTTCGCCTTGATAGTTCAATCCTATGCGAGCGCTGCGGTTGTGGCAGGCTCTGCAGCGGTCGGTATGTATGCGGCTGGATAGCGTATGCAGAGCCGTATGTCCTGGTTCGTTTCTCTTGATTGTCGCGTCTCCTCCGACATAGGCGCCGGCTTCGTTGTATGACGCATGGCAGGCGGGGCAACCGTCCAATCTGGCGAGCTTGCCTTGCGGTCGCGAAGTCCAGAGGTGACAGGTAGCGCAAAACTTCCGGAAGTGGCTTTCAGCCAACCTCACTTTTCCATGTGGGCTAATTTCCTCGGGAATCGGAGCAAGAGACGCGATCCCATCGGATATGGCCTTTATTGCATACTTGGAATGGCTTGAAGCCTCAATTCCCCACTGAAAACGCAATATTCCGATAATCCCGGCGTTTGAGGCCATCAAAGATCGGGGAACGCTGTCGGCCCGATTTAGAAGAGGATCATCGTTTCCGGTGTGACACCGGCCGACTCCGATCTTGGGTGTTCCGCAGCTTGCCGCCGCAAAATCCAACGAAGCAGGGTTCTTGGCGCCTCTGAGTCCTCGATGGGCCCCGCGGACACTCAAATCCAGCCCGGCGCCTCCGTGGCAGATAACGCATCCGAAAACGTCATTGGGGTGGGAAGCGGAAATATCTTCGATACCTAAATGGCAGGTCAGGCACCGTTCCGGGGGCAAATTTCCTCCGAAAGGCCTCACTTCGATTATTTCAAGGTCTTTCTTCGACCAATACAGGATCTTCTGCTCTAGGCCGGCCTTTTCCTCGGGCGACGTCTTCAGCGCCGCTTCCGACCGCAACCTTTCGATCGCCAATGCAATGGCTTTCCGCTGATGTTGTTTCCAATCGGGTCGTTCAGATCTGAGCCATACATACCCGATGACGAAAAGCATCACTGACCCGCACAGCCAGAATGCGATTGCCCGCCTGCGCTCGCGAGTCACACCAAGAATCCCCATAGTGTCAGAATCGCGTAACCGGCCAACAGCGCCAAGCACAAGCCTTTGCCGAACCTTTCGCGGTTTTTGGAAAGAAAGGTATCGCCAGAGCGGAGACCAGAAAAAGAAGGGGAACTAATATTCCCGCAAATAGTGGGGGAAAATTCCTCAGCAATTGTTGAATGCCAAGAAATATCCAAGGGGCTCTCACGTTTTCGGGGGTCACACCTTCGGGGCTGATCGGGGCATTGAGTGGAGCGTCAAGAACTGCCGCCACGAAGCATGCCAAGGCCAACGTGATAGCGCCCGCGGCAATTTCTTCTTTTATCAGAGTTTGGGCGGTGTTGATCCTTGATTGTTCAAATTCACATGGTGTGGGGGTGTCTTTCTGCACGAACAAATTCCTAGCTCAAGTCCTTTACTATTCTGAATCCAACGGTGCGGAAACAACCCCGCGGAGCAGCCTTATGTCTGTTGCGTATTCTGGTTGAACATTCCGCCGCGGCAAAGGAACCGCCTCGCAGATTCTTCTCTGCCCCCAGGGCCGGTCCCGGCGGGTTGGCGTTCGGGCAGGAAGTGTAATAGTCTTTTTCATACCAATCCGAACACCATTGCCATACGTCGCCGACCATCCGGAGATTGGAAGGACCGGCTCCGCCGGTTTCTCCGGATGACCCGTGCCATTCCAAGGATAAGCGGTCCTCCGGCGGGTTCGGTGTCACCAACAAGGCCGCTTTCTCCCACTCGGCGGAAGTCGGCAATCGGCCGTGAGCCCATTCCGCGTATTCAGCCGCGCCGAACCACGACACGCAGACCATGGGTTTGTCCGCCATGCCGCGCTTTGGTTGGAACTTTTTGCCGGTTCTCATTAATGGACAATCAGGGTTGTTTATCGCCGCACGCTGTCCCCCTTCGCGCGCATTGAGCCCTTCCATGTTGAGAAATTCACAATATTCGGCGACGGTTACATCGCGAGCCGCAACGTAGAATTCCTTAAGAAACACCTTTTTCCGAGGCCTTTCATCCGGCCGTCCCTCGGTCTCGGAGCTTCCCATTTCAAACTCACCTGCAGGAATTAGCGCCATATCCTGAAATCTTCCCGCGCCTTCGGTCATTACCTTAGGGTCACTCGCCGGAACAGTTTCCTTGGGCGACGTAGGGTCAACCAGGATGACAGGAGGCAGGGGAAATGATTCCTGGCCCGCTCCCGGGCAGGCCGGCAAGAGCGGAGAGCCCAACTCGTTAACAACCGGGCTCGATGTTTGCGCCGGAACCTGAAGAGCCTGAAAGGACAAAATGACTGTCAGGAGGAGAATCACTCGCATGCCTCTAGAATAGAGCTAAAATTCATATTATAAAAGAGCTGCGGAAGCGCGGAAGAAAAAAATGGATGTTCCTGTAGGCATTTGCGTGAAAGTGTTCCCTGATGGCGATTTCCTGCAAGAAGTTCCTGTCAGGACCTCATTTGGAGAACTCTTAATATGGCGTCTGAATATCGCGACTCAAGCACATACATGCTCGGGGCCATCCAGTGAATACGCTTTAATTGTACGGGGCTCCCGACAGCTCGTGAGGGTTCGTCTGACAGTCGGAAAAGTTGCCGACGCTTTCTCCGGCTGGGCTTTTCGGCCCGCCGTTGAACGATGTTCGCTCCAGACGCGCTGGAAAAGTCGATCCCTTGAATCCATCTCGGCGTCTTGGAAAACCTCGAATGCCTGACCCCTCCAATTCAGAATTGTTTGCAAAAGGACTCGCCGCTTTCACGGAACGGTTAGTATCCTCAACGGACGTTTGCGCTTCCGACAATGGCAGAGCGTCGTATGACTCCGCCCTAAACGAGTTCATCAGCGGGCTACTCGCCCCACTCCCGAGAGAAGACGAGAACCGACCGGGCGGTTCCACGCCGAATCATCAATTCCTCGTTCCCGAGCAAGTTGGGGCCCTGTACGAGTATCTTCGCTCATTCCATTTCAAACAACGCGCCGCCGCCGGGGCAATCTTGGTCCCCAACATTAGTGGAAGACGGAATCAAGGTTTATTTTATACTCCCGACGCCATTGTCGGACACATAATTAAGCGGAGTCTCGAAGCTTTCGGGAAGACTCGGCTGGAAGATTATCTCAAATTCAAGGTTTTGGACCCTTCCGTGGGGGCCGGACGCTTCCTGGTCTGCGCTTTGAATATCATTGTAGATCTTGTCAAGGGGTTGGACGCCTCCGAAGAAGAACTTGCGGAAATGTTGATCCCGCCTCAATCTGTACCCGATTGTCCGGGGCAATTTGACGTGGAGACGCTCATCAAGATCCATCTCGTGGAGAACTGCCTTTACGGCGTAGACATTGACCCCATAGCGGTTGAAATTACGAAGGCGGCTTTGCGCAGAGAGGTCTTCGGCGCTTCCAGCCAATCATTCGCCCTCAAAATGCTCATAAAGCGCGGAAATTCTCTGATCGGGAGCGTTCGTCCCAAAGAGACGGAAGAGGCGCTTCCCTTGTGGCCTGAGCTGTCGGCTGAAGACAACCTAACGCGCTTCAACTGGTTTGAACATTTTCCCAAGGCGATGGCCCAGGGCGGCTTTGACCTGATCGTAGGCAATCCCCCATACGAAATTCTTAGCGTCAAAGAAAGCGGGATACACGAAAGAAAGTGGGAACAGAAGTATTTCCGGAGTCACTACAAGACCTGTTCCGGAAAGCTGAACACCTACAGACTGATGCTGGAGCGTTCGTTTAGTCTGCTTCGCGATGGGGGAGCGCTCGGCTTCATAGTCCCGATGACGTTCCTGGCCGATACTTCAGCGACGGAACTGCGAAAACTAATCCTTGATAATGCCGGCGTCCGACACCTTACGTTGATATCGGAAAAGGCCAAAGTCTTTGAAAACGTCACTCAGGCCCTAGCGATACTTGTAATCACGAAAGGCGGCGCAACAGACACCATTATTCCACGGTTCGCCGCCGCCGACGGACTGATTTCCGACTTGGAACCGGTTGAGATTACACGTGAGCTTATCGACCGCTGCGACCTTAGGATTCCGATCATAAGATCCGAAGAAGACAAACGTTTTCTGGAGATGATGACGCGAATTCCGCCCTTCAGAGGCGCCGGCGATGTTGAACGTGTAGCGACTGTTCACCAGGGGGAGATAAATCTGACCACATGCCGCCGGTTCATAACCACAGACCCCACGGCGTATCCTCTCGTTAGAGGGGAGCACGTGGCCCCTCTGTCAGTGAAACATCCAGCGGGAACGTCAAGATTGGATTGGGTTTCTCCGACTTACGCGGAACGCCGGTCGAAAACCGGGGCCGGCGCCTCATTGCTGGAGCATCCTTGGGAACATAGCAGGATCGTGTTAGCCCGGGTAGTGAACATGAACACACGTAGGCGGCTGAAGGCGGCGCCGGCTCCGGCGGGTTGGTTCCTGGGCGATATGACCAATTACTTCGCGTCGAACGCACTACCTGAGAATTATTTGCTGGGACTGCTCAATTCACGGGTCCTCAATCATAGGCTCAAGCTGACCAGCACCAACAATTACATTTCAGCGGCGGAAGTGGAGGCTTTGCCGATACCGAGAATAGAATGTTTCAATGAGCCGGACTCGCACTCTGAGCGGCTGTTCGACAAATTAGCCCACGTAGGTTATGAGTCGATCTCGCATAGCGTTCAACAATTGAGACGGGATCTCGGACCGGAAGCTAACCAGAGACTTCTCGGCAGCCTAATATGTAGGACAGTGGAAACCCTGACAAACCCAGGAGCGAATAACGGACATCGTCAAGAATCGTTGTGGACTCTTCTGGACGCGTCTGTAGCGCTTCTCTACGGCGTAGACTTCTATTCCAGCGTGTTTGACTCGGACTTAGCGCCTTAGCGCTCTATGGCACGATCTTGGTCACGTATTTTTATAGGATGCGGCGCTCTCCACGAACCGCATCTGTCGAGAAACGGCCTCGAACGATGCGGAGGCTTCTCTTTTCCCCCGAAAGGCGCAATTCCCTTGGGAGCGACGGGCGGCGCCCATAGTAGCCGGAAAAAATGGCGCCGAATTTACGAATCAGAGCGCTAAGTGAATGTAACGCAACCCATGAAACGATCTACCGGATTTTCCTCCGAGATTATTTCCTGCTCGTTGGCGCTGTGTTTGGCGTTGGCGACCATTATCGGAATATTGACGATTTACGTTAATGAAGACTTGTACTTGTCTTTCGCCGCAGGCCGAGACATCGAAAACGGGCTTCTAGCGACTCCCGACCACTGGTCTTTCACCGCTCCGGGCAAGATTTGGGTCAACCAGGCTTGGCTAAGCCATTTTATACTTTTCAAGGCGTTTGAGAAACTAGGACCGCTGGGACCTGTGCTGATAAAAGTGATTTTGCTCACGTTTTGCGTAGGACTAACTCTTCGCGCTTGCCTGAATGTCGGGGCCTCTCTCAATCCAGCCTTATTTTCCACATGCTTAGGTCTTTTGGCCGCAGATCCATTCCTCGGCATACGGCCGGAAAACTTCGGTTTATTCTACTTGTGTGTTTTTCTATGGTTGTTGAGCGAGGACGGATCTCCGGGATGGATAAAGGCAATCGGTGTCCCCCTGACCTTTCTCTTTTGGAGCAATTCCCACGGATCTTTCATGCTGGGCCTAACGATACTCCTGGCGTACGCTCTTTTGACCATTCTCCGATGGGTTGCAAAAGCGAGATTGGGTAAGGGTTCGGAAACCTCGGGACTTGAAGCCGGAGCGGTATCGCTCATTACTTTGGGTTGCGTCTTGATTGTGGCTTTGGTTAATCCTTACGGGACTTCCAATCTTACCATGCCTTTTACTCAGCTCGGGACAGAAGCGGTGACGGCCCATTCAGCCGACTGGCTGGGTCTGTTCGATAGCAGGGCTCTGACGGAATATCTATTCGGGGCTGCGAGTGTCTATCCGTATTTGGTCCTGCTCTTTCTGTTGTTGTGCTCGGCGGCCATCCGCGGGTTTATGATCCTTAGAGGTAACGGTTGTCGGCACGGCGCCCCTCCGGACAAGAATTGTGACCGTTTGCTTCAGGGAGCCATTGCCGTCTTGCTCGTTCTCATGTCCAT
This sequence comes from uncultured delta proteobacterium, assembly GCA_963747865.1. Lineage (GTDB taxonomy): Bacteria > Desulfobacterota > Desulfomonilia > Desulfomonilales > Desulfomonilaceae > JBBSBY01. The sequence goes on from CAVVHK010000059.1 coordinate 93,271, forward strand.
ACGGTTCAGAAGACTCGTTCTTTTTGCCGCTCTTCCGCTTGCCACGTTTCTGTCCGTTATGCTTTCAAAGCGGCCCGGAGTCATTTATCCGGCAAGGAGTGAAACGTGTACCGCCATCCTAACCAAGCTTAAAATAGCAGCTTGCGTGGCATTCGTTTTGGGGCTCGCCTTTATCACGTTTCGCTCGGCTCTGCCCTATTTTCCCGGCAATCCTTTCCGGACCCAACGTCCCGTGGTTCGCGAGCTAATGAGTTTTGATACTTTTTCGCCGCCTCTCATAACTTTTTTGAAAACGAATCGAGTCTGGGAGAGAGTTTTTCCAGGGTGGGAAATCTCCCCATTCCTTATGAGCAACATACCGGAAATTAAGGTGTTCATGGATTGTAGGGATCAATCGTTCTATCCAGCTTCCGTCATTGAGGATTACTTCACTGTCTTGGGCTTGTTGAACCGACCAGGCACGGATGCGGGCTCAATTCTAGACAGATACGCCGTCTCCGCTATCGTATTCACCTCCGACGAAATCGAATTTGACGCAGCCGTCAGGTTGATGAATGGGAAGAAATGGGTCTGTCTGTATTCCGATTTGTCCTCATTTGTCTTGGTCAGGGTCGATGGCCCGTACGGAGAACGGATCGCCAAAGGATTCGAGGGTCTCGTCTTTCCGGACGAGTCCTCCGCAATTCTCACCCGCGCTGTGTATTCGTATTTCTTTCATGGAAGAGTTGAGGCGGGTTTAGAGGAGGGCCTGAGAAAGGTCGCTCGGGCAAATCCCCGCCCGAATCTTTACGTATACATCGTGTCGGCCATGGAGAACGGCCCGGGACGCTTGAAAGCGGCGACTGAGCGATATCTTTTGGATGAGGCGGGTCGTCTTTCCGCAATACGGATCGACGCGCCGGGTTACGCTGCAGTCTTGGAGAGTCTTGAAAACATCTATGGAATGTTGGCGACCAATGCGCACATATGTGGAAACGGCGCCGCCGAAACAGCATTCTCTGTGGAGCGCATCAAATACCGCAGAATCTATTCGAAGCTTCGGGAGAAGTACTACGCTCATTTGTTGTCATTACCGTAACATTAATGTAGAGAACTGTTGTTGGTACGCGGAACCCGAAGCCTTTCTCCCCGTGTCTCGTGGTAGTAAATGCCGCGCCAAAGGCGCCAACATCGGTCGAGGATTTTTTGCGATCGATGCGGGTCGTTTCGCCCACACCGACGTACACAAATAAGTCAGCGATGTTAGACATCAAAATAATTAGCTGCTATGAACGCAGGTTTCTCTTTTTTGTTGTTTCTTCAAGGTTAACAGGCTATATCTATGTGCTAGATATAATTATTCTATATGCTAGGACGCCTAAGCATGTCTAAACACTCCACCGCAACCGCCACGGAACCCGAGCATTCGGATCTAATACTGCTTGTCGACGACGAAATCTACATTAGAGAATTTGGCGAGCGGATATTGCGCAGAGCGGGGTATCAAGTCTTGCCGGCCTCAAACGGAGTCGAAGCGCTCGATCTATTCAAGAAAGAAGGCGACAAGATTTCGCTCATTATACTTGACCTGATGATGCCCGAAATGGGGGGCAAGCAGTGCCTCGAACAGCTCCTAAAAGTGAATCCAAATGTTAGAGTGCTCATTGCAAGCGGATTTATGGATTCACACTTTTTCACTGAAGATGAAAAAAGGGCAATTAAGGGCTATTTGTCCAAACCATATAAGATAGAGCAATTACTCGACAGCATTAGAAGCGCTATAGACTAAACCCCATTGACTCCGGGTCTTCCGGGCGAGCCTTCACCTTCCTACGAAACACGCCTCCGGAGGGCGCCTTCTTGAAAGAAGTTTCCCTCCGGATCTCCCTTTCAAAAACTTCCAATACGGCTGACTATCGGCTCCCAGTTCTCTCCCCCGACTGTGGAAGTTCCCTTGAGTAGCCGTGGGCGCAGCCCTTAGTCGCCGCCGCCGATCCGCTAAAGGCATTTTCATAAGACGTCCTCGCCGGGTCCATTTTGGAAGGCTCTCAGGAGTCGCCAATGCGTCCAAGCCGATGCAAAATACCCATTTCTGGTGTAATGTGCGTGTAATCTCTGATGCAGGAAGGACCATGATTCGACTGAGACCTCTGTTGGCGCTTTTCGCGGTAATGACCATCGCCTGTTCATGCAGTCCCGACAAGCCCACGATGCGTAAATCGACTCGATTACTAATGGGAACGTATGTAGATGTCTCCGTCTTCGGGGACGCCGAGCGAGCAAGAGACGCGACTAATGCCGCGTTCGACGAAATGAAGAGGATCGAGGACTTAACCTCATTTCATAAGCCCTCAGAGTTGACCGCCATAAATGACCGCGCTGGGCAAGGGCCATGTAAACCCAACGCCGAGGTCTTGGGAATCATCTCGGACGCGCTCAAGATTGCCGAACAAACCGGAGGGGCATTCGACCCTACTATTGGTGCGGTCTCTCGGTTGTGGCGATTCAGTGGCCAGGAAGAAACGAGAGTTCCCGCTCCGGAAGAGATCAAAGATGCTTTGACCAAGGTAGGTTACTCCAAGGTCAGACTTGATTTGGCAAATTCGACTATAGAACTGACAGAGTCAGGAATGGCCCTCGACCTCGGGGGAATTACCAAGGGATACGCTCTGAACCGTTGTCGAATAATACTGAAGGAATTGGGAATTTCGTCCGCATTGATCAATATCGGAGGGGACATTCTGGCAGTCGGCGGGAAAGAGCCTGACAAGCCTTGGCGCATAGGCGTCGAAGACCCCCGCGACAAGAACAGCATGGTGGCGGTGACCGAACTCAGCGACCAGATGATATTCACATCAGGGGATTACGAGCGTTACATAGAGGTGGCCGGCAAACGTTATCACCACATTCTGGATCCGAAGACAGGGTACCCTGCCGAAGGAGCGCGATCCGTCACTGTGGTCGGCAAACCCGGGGTAACTCTTCAGCCGTTTGGCACGGCTACCTTTGTGATGGGTATCGAAAGAGGTCTGCAATTCATTGAGTCCAAGCTACATCTTTCCGCCCTGCTGGTGGATGGGGACGGAAAGATCCATATGACAAAGGGCGCGGAAGAAATCTTTCAACTGAAACCGTAGAAACCGGAAAACCATTTAGTCGAGTGCGGCGCATGCTTATGCTTCCGCGGGTAGCGCTTTCCGGTATATGCGCTACCACCGACCTCCGGTTTTTGCGCATAGTCGGTAGCGGTTCGTTGACTTAAGTTGACTGTTAAATTATATCAAATGAATAAACTGATTTGTGGAGCGGAGACATGAGAGAAGGCAAAGATAGCGGGTCTGAAAAAAAGGGGCGTTCCAGAGTCTCCACAGCGGTGTTGTCGTTAATCATACCCGGCCTTGGCCAGATGATGCGCGGGCGGATCATAGCAGGTTTACTGTTCTTTATGAATGTGGTTCTTTACGGCATTCCACTGTTTGTAACCCACAATATAGAATATGATGTACAAACCCCGTCATTGCTCATTGCCATCGGAATATGGATATGCTCGGCCTTGGACGCTTTCCTTTACAAGAGCTCATTCTTGATCATGGCTTTGCTGGTATCCTTATTTTTTTTCGGCAGCGGCTTCTTTGGGGCTTTCTTCATTCTCCCTCACCTGGATGTCTAATCGGTAAAAGAGCTAGATAGCAATAATGGATGAACTTCTAAGAATCAGGGGTCTCAAGACGATCTTTAGGTCGGAAGGTGGAATAGCCGCTGCAGTCAACGATGTGGACCTGAATCTGCGAAAAGGGGAGACGTTAGGCATAGTCGGCGAATCAGGGTCCGGGAAGAGTGTCACGGCACTGTCGATTATGCGCCTTGTGCCTTCTCCACCGGGGGAAATTGTGGCCGGGGAAGTGCTCTTTGACGGAGTGGATCTACTGAAGCTTTCCGAAGCTGAAATGCGGAAGATCAGAGGCGATGATATTTCGATGATTTTTCAGGAGCCGATGACTTCTCTGAATCCTGTCTTTCGAATTCAAGACCAGATTGGGGAGGTCTTTCGAGTACATCGAGATATGAACAAGAGGGAAGCTGCGGACGCCTCAATCGAAATGCTGCGCAAAGTCGGCATGCCTTCCCCTGAGAAAAGAGCCAAAGGGTACCCCCATCAGATGAGCGGAGGGATGCGCCAGCGGGTCGTGATCGCAATGGCTTTGGCCTGCGATCCCAAGCTGATGCTTGCCGATGAGCCAACGACGGCCCTGGATGTGACGATTCAGGCCCAAATCCTGGAATTGATGAATGAAATCAAGAAGAATAGAGGGACCGGAATTATACTCATCACCCATGATCTGGGGGTTGTCGCCGAAATGGCCGACAGGGTCGCTGTGATGTACGCCGGAAAAATTGTCGAAGAAGCCCCTGCGGACGGCCTGTTTGAATCGCCTCAGCACCCGTATACCATAGGCCTTTTGAAGTCAATTCCGAGAATAGACAAGGCGGCCACGTCGAAATTAGGCAGGTTGCACGTTATTCAAGGAATGGTTCCAGATCTCAGACATCTTCCGGAAGGATGCGCTTTCCGGGATAGATGCCCTGAAGTTCAAAAAATATGCGTGCAGTACCCTGCTTTGGAGAAGAAATCATCAGGCCACTTGGCGCGTTGTTGGATGAGAGACTAGAACCGGTTGCAAAACCCAAGAGTCTTCGGAAGTGGTTTCGGGGAGTGGCTTTTTGCAAAAAGGCCCTCCCCGAGCCTCTCCCCAAAAACTCTAATTATTGCAGCCAATTCCAGGGATCATCCGATTTCGGGGACAACCGCTGTTGTCTGTCCGCGGTGCGGCCACAACGATCAATGAAAACGCCTTGATTTGTTCGTTGCGCCCTTAGGTTTGGAAATGACAACCCGTCTTTTCGCCATATTGAAGGTTCTTGAAGGGAGGTCTGGAGGGGAAATTCCTCCAAGAAGTTCCCCTCCGGGGACATTTTCATAGAAAGGGTCTCCCCGGGACCTGGCGAAATAACAATAATAACCACTGGAGGATGAGAGAATGCCTGAAATGGCGGCTCCCGATAAAATCGAAGCAAAAGGTTCTTATGTAAAGATCAAATATAGAGTTCGCATACCCAACGGACGGATATTGAAAGGGGCGGCAGAGCCGGAGTTGATGGACTTCATCACCGGCTACGCACAGGTTGTTCCGGGTCTCGAAAAACGATTGACCGGACATGTCCTTGGCGAAAAATTGCAATTCACCGTCCCTCCCGAGGAAGCCTTCGGCGAGCGACATCCTGAACTGGTGATCGAGAAGAGTAAGAAGGATTTCCATTTTCCTCCTCCTTACGCCCCATTTGTAGGGATGGAATTGCCCATGGTCACGGAAGGTTGGGGACCCGACACGGTTATCATTACCGAGATCAAAGATGAAACTATCGTGATTGACGGCAATCATCCGCTTTCCGGCGCACAGCTCCAGTATGACCTTGAGATAGTCGAGGCCAGACCCGCCAAACCCACCGAGATTTGTGCTGAATGGGACGGCGTGAGCGAGCAATCATCATGTTCCAGCGGACTGTGCGAAGTGGTCTTGGGACAACCTGAGAACTAGAGGCGAAGCAGTTCCGGTTTTGTTGATCCCGGCGTACCCTGGGAACACCCGTCCGTAGGCTTCGCCTCTTCCGCTAACCAGCCACCTGAAGTCCGGAATAGACCGGTTAATCCAAAATCGATATCCTCTGATATTCGAAGACAAGCTCCCGCCAAGGGAGCTTGTCTATGCTTTTCCTCGTGGCGTCATATCTATCTCTTCCGATAGGTGGAATCTAACCAAATCTAATTCCACCTCGATTCAATCAGATAAAGATATAATGTATGAATAAGTGACCATAACGTCGTGGTCGCCTGTAATCCATGCGCAGACATCTCTTTTAGCCGAGGAGCTTGTCTTGATGCCTGAGTCTATGCCCAACGAAGCGGATAATCAATCAAGCCGCTTTTTTTCCAGGATAGCGATTGCGCTCGTGTTGGTGGTAATCGCATGCGCTCTGGTTTTCCTGCCGGTCGGCAGGTACGTAGAGTCATTCTTCATTTGGATTCAGCGATTGGGCATATGGGGGCCGGTTATTTACATATTGTTTTATGCCGTGGGAGCAGTTTTTCTCTTTCCCGCGGTTTTGCTGACCCTCGGTTCCGGATATGTTTTCGGTGTCCCCCTGGGACTGTTGGCTACTTGCGTGGGCGAAACTCTTGGGGCATGCTCGGCGTTCCTTGCCGCAAGAATGCTCGCGCGTTCTTGGATATCCAGAAAGATTGCCGCCAATCGCAGGTTCGCGGCTATAGACGAATCTGTAGGGCGTGAAGGCTTCAAGATCGTGCTGCTGTTGCGACTCAGCCCCGGTATCCCCTATGTTTTCCTCAATTATGCCCTTGGTCTTACCAAGATTCCTTTCAAGAAATATATTTTGGCCACATGCATCGGAACGATTCCGCCGTCGTTGATGTACATTTATTTGGGGTCGGCGGCAAGGTCTCTCACGGAAGTCTCGGCCGGGAAAGTCGACGGAGTGGCCGGCTCCCGAGTCTTGTTTTGGGTGGGACTTGCGGCCACCATAGCCGCTACGGCTGTTTCCGCCATGTTAGCTACAAGAAAACTCAACGCAGCGCAGATCTCCTCAAAAAGAACCGATGCCAAAATGCGACGGGAACAAACGGTCCCGCAAGCAAAGGAGGCGCCCATGGTCCCTCAGGACGACAATAATAAGATTTTACTTGAAAATACGCATCCTGCCGACTGGGTTAATCCAGAACCTGCCGACATGTACAATCTGGTGGTAATTGGGGCGGGTACGGCAGGCTTGGTCACGGCAGCGGGCGCAAGAGCTCTTGGCGCTGTAGTAGCCCTGATTGAAACCAATCTGATGGGCGGAGACTGTCTGAATTTCGGTTGCGTGCCCTCAAAGAGCATCATTGCCTCCGCCAAAGTCGCCGCCAAGCTTAGAGACGCTCATCGCTACGGGGTAAACCCCGGCGGAAATGCGGAAATAGACTTCGCCGCGGTAATGGAGCGCATGAGACGCGTGAGAGCTTCCATCAGCCTGCACGACTCAGTTAAGCGGTTTAGCGATCTCGGCGTGGACGTGTTCCTGGGGCATGCTTCTTTCGCAGGCCCCAATACGGTAACCGTGAGCCAAGCGACCTTGAAATTCAAGAAAGCCGTGATAGCCACCGGAGCGAGACCTGTTGAGCCAAACATTCCCGGGCTGAAGGACGCAGGTTTTCTGACAAATGAAACCTTGTTTACCATAACCGAGCGTCCGAAGCGTCTGGCAATGCTGGGAGCAGGACCGATAGGCTGTGAAATGGCCCAGGCCTTTCAGAGATTGGGCAGCGAGGTGTTTCTCATTCATAAGAATCGGAGAATCATGGACCGCGAGGACGAAGAAGCGGGGATGATTGTCCAGGAAAGATTTGTGAGAGAAGGAATACGCCTGTTCCTGAATAGCGAAGTGAAATCTGTGGAAAGCCGGGGACGGGAGAAAACCGTTCACCTGTTAGTGGACGGCTCCGAAAGCTCTGTTACCGTCGAAGAGGTTGTCGTGGGAGTGGGCCGAGCGCCCAACGTCGAGGGACTGAACCTGGAGGAAGCCGGAATCGCCTACGGACGGCCAGGGGTGGTCGTGAACGACCGACTTCAAACCACTAATCCTAACGTTTACGCGGCAGGAGACGTGTGCATGAAATACAAGTTCACCCATGCCGCTGACGCCGCAGCCAGGATTGTCATCCAAAACGCCCTGTTTCGAGGTTCGAAAAAGCTTAGCGCTCTTGCAGTGCCCTGGTGCACCTACACGGACCCTGAAATAGCTCACGTGGGCGTGTATGAAAACGGCTCTGAGAAGGATGGAGTTCCCATTGACACTTATCGATGTGATCTTAAAGAAGTGGACAGGGCCGTCACCGACGGTGATGACGAAGGTTTCATTAAGGCGCATGTCAAGAAAGGGACGGACAAGATCATGGGCGCCACAATAGTGGGACCCCATGCGGGTGATCTGATAGGGGAAATTACTACGGCCATGGTGGGGAACCTGGGTTTGAAAACCCTGTCACAGGTCATTCATCCTTATCCGACCCACGGGGAGATCATAAAGAAGATTGCGGACGCTTACAATCGTACCCGGCTGACGCCCTTTTTGAAGAAGATTTTCGGTTATTGGTTCTCATGGAACAGATGAAAGCATGGTATCCGTTCACATACGAGAGGGAGATTGCTTCGCTGCGCTCGCAAAGACAAGCTCAAATGTCATTGCTTGGAGTGAAATCCCGCGTTCCGCGGGAAAGCAATCTCCAAATTGCCGCTCACGAGTGAACGGTTATGAAAGCATGCTGTTTTGATTGAGAAGGAGCCTATATGAACGTGAACCAGCAAGCCGTAGTGTTAGCCGGAGATATCGGTGGAACAAAGACGAATCTCGGCCTTTATTTAACCGGAGGGCGCCGTCCGGAGTTGATCAGGATGAGCTCATTTCCCAGCCCTGAAGCAAGCGGTCTCACGGAAATGCTTGGCGCATTCCTCCATGGAGGGAATGAACGGCCAATTGCGGCTGCGTGTTTCGGGGTGGCGGGACCCGTGGTTAACAGACGCTGCAAAATCACGAACCTCACATGGGAGGTTTCGGAAGACGAGATTAGCGAGAAGTTCCGATTTGAACGAGTAAAGATCATCAATGACCTCACCGCCACGGGACACGGTGTCACGGTATTGGAAGCCGATGAAACACTTCTGCTGAATGAAGGAAAGTCCGATCCTAATGGGGCCGTTGGATTGGTTGCCCCCGGAACGGGTTTGGGAATGGCAATCTTGATCCCGCGGCAAGGTCGTTTGGAACCGTGGCCTTCAGAGGGCGGCCACGTGGATTTTGCCCCGAGAGATGACAAGGAAGTGAAACTTTGGCGTCACTTAACGAAAGATGAAGATCACGTGAGCGTCGAGCGTCTGGTTTCCGGCCCCGGCATTCACACGATATATTTGTGGCTCAAAGAGTCCCCAGCGTTCGAAGAACCAGCCTGGTTATCAGAGCGGATGAAATCCGGCGACCCTTCCGCCGTGGTCACCGAGACAGCTCTTCTCGAGGGATTGCCGATTTGCGTCGAGGCGCTGGAAATGTTCGTTTCCATATTAGGCGCGGCATGCGGAAATTTGGCGCTTACAGCAATGACCACCGGCGGATTCTACCTGGGAGGCGGAATACCTCCGAAAATCATTCCAAAGCTTGTTACCGGCCTGTTCATGGAGGCCTTTACGGATAAGGGCAGATTCAAGAACATCCTTTCCGGAATGCCCGTCAATGTCATCCTCAGCGACAAAATAGCGTTGATGGGAGCGGCTGTGTGCGCAGCTCAGCATATGCGGCCCAACTTGAAATGAATTGCAGGGGGAAAGGGCCGGGACACCGGCGGCGCCGTAAGGTAATTTGATGTGGCGCCGGTTTTCCAGACCGCGGTCGATTTGGTTGAGAAATCTAAAGACTGGAAAGCGTCACCTACATAACAAATGCGAAATAGAGCACTTAAGTCAAAATGATTGAGGGGACAGGCAACCCCTTTTTTGCGGAAAGCGGTTCCCCGGTGAACTATTAACCATAGCGGGAAAGCTACGATTGTATAGGATTCTAACCTAAGTGACTCTTCATTAATGAGCGAAATTTCGAGACTGCTTTCCCGCGGAACGCGGGATTTCGCTCCTCGCAATGACATTTGAGCTTGTCTTTGCGAGCGCAGCGAAGCAATCCCCTTCGTGTAAGCGCATGGATACTAACCTAACCATAATCTAGATGCATTTTGCAGCAAATAAGTGTAAGCTAATGGAATTGGGTACGTGAATTCTCGGTTGTCTTACCTTACCATTGTTCAGCCTCTTATCGCTGAAGCGTATGTCTTCGGCCCGTTGAGCCTGAGACCCTTGCAGAGCGCTTCCGCTGTCAGTGGTGACGCATGCCTGAATCCAGCCCCTCATATACTATCCAGACCGTGACAGAACGCTATACGATTGCGAAGCAACGGGCCAACCCGTTCATGCGGGGATAGAAATGGACCATAACAAAAGAGCGGATCATCCGCTGATACAGGAGTTGAACGCTGTTCTCGAACGATTGAGGGGAGCCGGTTACGTTTGTAAAGTGGACATTCTCGAGGCCGAAGAAATGACCGACGCAACCCGCTTGCACGAGGATCCCGACGCGCTCCGCAGTATTCTGAAAATGGCTCCGGTTGGGCTCGCTTATTTTGAAGCAGGCGCTATCAAGTGGGTTAATGCGGCTCTGATGGAGATGTTCCGCTATTCCGCCCCGGACGATTACCTAGGTAACGGACCCGGCGCTTTCTTTGAGTCTGAAACGGAATCCGAAAGCAAGATCGAGCTTCTTAGGTCTCGACTAGATCTGGGTCAACAAGCGGAAACGGATGCAAGACTAAGACGAAAAGACGGCAGCGTGTTTGTGGGAAACGTCAAGATATCCGTATCCGATCCCACGGACATTTTCGGCGCCACAGTCGTTTCCGTTCTTGATCTCACCGCCAGAATCGAGTCTGAGAATATTCTCAAAGAAAACGAGAGCATGCTTAGAAATATTCTCGCAGCGTCGCCAGTGGGAATTTGTCGCGTTCAACATAGGGAGTTCGTCTGGGTAAACGACGCAATGCTCGAAATCTTCGGCGCTTCCTCGAAAGACGAATTTGTCGGCACGAGCACGGGGACCGTGTACGCTACCGAGGAAGAATATCACCGGGTGGGAGATCTGTTGTATCGGAATCTTCAGAAAGGGACCGAGTCGGAGGCCGCAGCCAAACTCAAGCGAAAAGACGGATCGATCTTTGACGGACACATAAGAATCAGCGCGCCTGATCCGAGCGACTTGAGAAAAGGGACAATTGCCACATTCACGGACATGTCCTGGATGAAGGAAGCCGAAGAAGCGATATTGCAATCTGAGAGCCGTTACCGGGAAATACTCGAGAATGTGAGGCTGGTGGCCGTGGGCCTGGATATCAGGGCAAATATCACTTTCTGCAACGACTTCTTGCTGGAACTCACCGGCATGCGCAGGGAGCGAGTCCTGGGCAGGAACTGGTTCGATGTCTTCGTACCTTCCGAAAACCGCAGGGCCAGGCGCGTCTGGTATCAAAAACTTATGAACGGAACTCTCACTTTGCATCAGGAAAGTGAGATATTCACCAAGTTTGGTGAGCGAAGAAGTATAGCGTGGAATAACACCATCCTGAGGGACCACCACAAGAACATAGTGGGAGTAGCGAGTATCGGTGAAGACGTCACCGACAGGAAAAAAACCAATGAACTTCTCCTGCAGACCGAGCGAATCAAAGCTGTAGGGGAAATGGCCGGAGCGGTTGCGCATAATTTCAATAACCTACTGCAAATTGTTTTGAGCGGCGCTCAACTTGCGCATGTGCATCTGGAATTGGGCAATTATCATCAGATCAAACCGCGGCTAGACCAAATCGTCGAAAGCTCGCGGCTGGGAGCCCAGACTATAAGGCGGCTTCAGGAATTTGCCCGAGTTAGATCTCACGAATCTCATCTCGACTGGCAGGTCTTTGATTTGTCCAACACTCTCAGGCAGGCTGCCGAGATGAGCAGGCCTCTGTGGAAAACAAATCCGGAGCTGAAGGGAATCACCATCTCCCTGGCGCTACAACTTGAACCTGATTGCATCGTGCGCGGCAAAGAGAACGAGTTTTTTGAAGTTGCCATAAACCTGATGAAAAACGCAGCGGAAGCTCTCCCGAATGGTGGCGAGATTAAGGTCAGTTCAAGGGTCCAAGATTCGTCGGTATTCGTTCAGGTAATGGATGACGGGATCGGGATCCCGGAGTCAAGCCTAAATAAGGTCTTTCAGCCATTTTGGACCACCAAGGGCATCCAGGGCACCGGTATGGGGCTTTCAAGCTGCTACGGAATAGTCACCCGCCATGGAGGATCCATATCGGTTGACAGCAAAGCCGGCAGCGGCGCCGTCTTCACGATTGAACTACCCAGGGTGGCCAAAATCCTGATCGAGCAGGAATCTTCTCTTGAGGATCATTTGGCTTCGTGCCTTACTATTCTTCTAGTAGACGACATGGAGCCTGTGGTAAGCATGCTGGAATCGGGGCTTACCGAATATGGGCAGACCGTTTACAGCGCTACCTGCGGCAGAGACGCCCTGAAGATATTTGAGGAATTGCCGGTTGATGTCGTGGTTTGCGACCTTGGGATGGAAGGAATGAACGGTTGGGAGGTGAGCCAGGCCATATCGCAAATCTGCGCTAAGCGAAACATTCCCAAGACTCCATTCATTCTGCTCAGTGGCTGGGGATCCCAAATTACGGAAGACGAACAGGTCGCACAATCCGGCGTGGACAAAGTACTGGCAAAACCAATAATGGTGCCCAAACTGCTTGAAACCCTCAGGGATCTGGTGAGCTTAAGCAGGCAGAACCACCCATGCAACTGAAACCTGCCCGTAAACTTCCGAATTAGCCTTGAACATGGTCTTCCTCCGCAACGAAACGCATAATTATCGGCTCAAGCTTCCACTTACGCGGAGTAAATCGATTCTCGCGCTGGAAGCGGGTTTGCAGAGACAAGCGTAAATGCCACTGCGAGCGGTGAATCGACGAACCGATCTCCAATCTGCCGTTCAAGAGCGAATGGTTACATATCGGAATAGAAAACACTTGCAATTGGCCTGAGCCAAAGTATCTTTAGAGAGTTTCTCTTTGCGCTCAAAGCCCGAACTGAAGGTTTACACACAGCCCTAGGATTCACAGTAATCCTGAAAGGTCGGATGCCGTGGAATTTTTGTTTTACCCATCTTCTGTGGTTGTCATCGGTGTATCGAACAGGCCGGCAAATCTGGGCAAGGAAATTGCCAAGAACTTATTTGAGTTCAGATTCAATGGAGAGATTCATTTTGTTGGACCCCATGGGGGCGTATTATTCGGCAGACGCATCAACAAATCCCTGGAAGAGATAACGGACCCGATTGACATGGCGATTATTTTGACGCCTGCGAAGACGGTTCCGGACATGCTTGAGCTTTGCGGCAAAAAGGGGATTCGACGCGCAGTAATCGAGAGCGGCGGTTTCGGAGAATTGGATGACAAAGGCGGCGAATTAGGCCAACAAATAGTCTCCATCGCCGAAAAATATGGGATTCGCTTTATCGGCCCGAATTGCATCGGGTTAATGAATTCCACCAATGGGTTGACGACCCCCTTTACCGCAATGCAAAACGTCTTCAAGAGCGGAGAAGTGGGCATAATTGCGCAAAGCGGCGGGGTTGCGCTATCCTTTCTCAATATGTTTGACAGCGAACAGATCGGGTTCAGCAAGTTCGCGGCCATCGGCAATAAACTCAATGTCGATGAAAACGACATTCTGGAATATTATATTAGGGATTCCGAAACCTCCACAATTTGTATGTATCTCGAATCCATCCAGGACGGCAGGCGCTTGATGGAGCTCGGCAATCGATCCCCAAAGCCGATTGTGATCCACAAGGCCAATATAGGGTCATTGGCTCAAACGATTGCGCAATCTCACACTCAAGCGCTGGCCAATGATGATCAGGTGGTGGGCGCGGCGCTCAGGCAGGCCGGAATAGCGCGATTCCGGGACATGCAAAGCTACTTGGATTTCGTCAAGATATTCCAGCTTCCTCTGATGGGTGGGCGTCGCCTCGCCATAGTGTCGAGGTCCGGAGGCCACGCGGTCATAGCGGCAGACGCTGCTTTCGTTCACAATTTCACGCTCCCGCCATTCGGCGAGGACATTCTGGCGGAGATCAAGAAGCATCTAAGGGCGGATGTGATCAGGCTGGCTAACCCGCTGGATCTGGGCGATCTGTTTGATTTTGACGTTTACGTCAGGATCGTCGAACACACTCTGCAAGAATCCGGCGTGGACGGCATTCTGTTCCTGCACACCTATTTTTCCGCCATAGAAGGAGCGTCTTCCAGACGGCTTCTCCAGCGTATTGCGGCGCTGTCACACGAGTACTCGAAGCCCGTGGCGATGTGCATTTCCACCGAGCAATTCGAGCTTTCGCGGCTTCACAAGGAATTCGATTTTCCGATTTTCATGAGCCCGGAACGGGCGATCTCCGCTTTGGACGGCAGCCTGAAGTTCCAAGAGCGCCGCAGGTTCATTACGAGCAACCCCGACATACGTCCGCCGAGCCCGGCGCCGGACGACGCGTCAATAACGGGTCTTCTGAAACGGATAGCGGATGACGGGAGACAGCCGCTGCTCAACGAGGCGTTAGACATACTGAAAGCGCTTGGAATCCAATCCCCGGCGTACAAATGATTTCCGGACCGGACCAGGCGCAGGAAGCCGCGTCTAAAATCCCCGCGCCTTATGCGGCCAAGGTTGTGGCTGAAGACATATCTCATAAGTCGGATGTGGGTGGCGTTATCCTTGGGCTAAGCGACGGCGCCGCCTGCACAAGAGCCGTTGAAGACATTCAGCGGAAATTCGGGCAGGACAAGGGGTTTCAAGGTATAATTCTCCAGCAAATGGTACCGAAACCTCCAGGTTCTTTCGAAATGATCATCGGAGCGAAAAGAGATCCTCAATTCGGTCCGGTGGTGATGCTGGGTCACGGAGGGATTTTTGTGGAGGTGATCGGGAAAACCTCTTTGCGAATCGCTCCATTGCCATTGGCCGAAATAGAACTGATGATCGATGAGCTGCCGGGGTCGGAACTCCTGAAAGGAGTTCGAGGCCTTCCCCCGGCTGACAGGGAAGCGTTGGTTGACGCTATCAACCGTGTGGGCCACTTGATGGTGGAGCATCCGGAGATCAGCTCGATTGATATAAACCCGATTCTCGTTTCAGCGTCGGGCGCAGTGGCCTTGGACACAAGGCTTTTCTTGAATGAATCAAACCGCTAGAATATCGACCAAACACAAGGCCGCTAGAAGGAATAGTCCATGTCCCATAGAATTGAACTCGCACAAAAACTTTCATTGCCGGACCCGGCCGGTCGCAAGATTAGAGCTAGAATATTTAACGACCTGCAACTGGAAGTGGATGATGTGCGAGTAGGTGATGGTTTCATCATAGACCGACAGATAGATCGTATGGACCTCGAGCTGATCTCCCGAGAGGTGTTTCTGGACCCCATCATCAATATGGCGGGCATTGACGAGCCGCTGGATATACCGTGTGATTGGTTGATAGAGGTCGGCTTTCGGCCGGGAGTCACGGACAACGTCGGGCGGACCACGCGTGAAGCCATAGAAAGAACTCTACGAAAGAAATTTGAATCCGGGGAAGGCGTCTACACCAGGAAGCTCTACTTCATCAAGGGTAAGCTCGGTAGAGGCCAGGTGGATAGGATTGCCGGAGACCTTCTTGCGAACGACCTTATTCAGACTAGGACCGTTTACGCCCCGGGGCAGGACAGACAGGCGATAGTCATTCCCAAGGTCACTTCAGCCTGTGAAGCTGGAATCAGCGCTCTGGATCTGAATGTTAGCGATGAGGAGCTGATGCGGATAAGTCGGGAAGGCATCCTGGCTCTAAGCCTGGAGGAAATGCAAACCATTCGGGACTTTTATAGGGATGAGAGCTTCTTGAAGCTCCGGTCCGATTACGGCCTTGGAACGCAAATAACCGACTGTGAGCTTGAAGTGTTGGCGCAAACATGGTCCGAACACTGTAAGCACAAAATTTTCAACTCCACCATAGAATATGTCGACGAAGACGGCGCCGGCCACGAAATTAAGAGTTTGTTCAAGACTTACGTTCAAGGTTCGACGGAGCGGATCAGAGCGGAAAGAGGAGCGGACGATTATTGCCTATCTGTTTTCAAAGATAATGCCGGTGTAATCCGTTTCAATGACGAATGGAATCTTGTGGTCAAGGTGGAAACCCACAACTCGCCTTCCGCCTTGGACCCTTACGGTGGAGCGTTGACGGGCATCGTGGGCGTCAATCGAGATCCATTCGGCACAGGTTTGGGCGCCAGGCTGATATTCAATACCGATGTGTTCTGTTTTGCTCCTCCTGATTTCAGTGGAACGATTCCACCAAGACTTTTGCATCCCAAGAGAGTCTTCGAGGGGGTTCGTGAAGGCGTTGAGCACGGAGGAAACAAGAGCGGAATACCCACGGTCAACGGCGCCGTAGTGTTTGACGAACGCTTCCTCGGCAAGCCGCTGGTGTATTGCGGCACCGGAGGTCTTATGCCGAAGGAAATAAACGGCAGACCGGCCCATCTCAAAAAGGCCAAGCCGGGTGACCGAATCGTCATGGTAGGCGGTAGAATAGGAAAAGACGGCATCCACGGCGCCACGTTCTCTTCGGAAGAGCTTCATGAAGGGTCTCCGGTTAGCGCTGTGCAAATCGGCAATCCTATAACCCAAAAGAGGATGACCGACTTCTTGCTCATGGCCAGAGACAAAGGCCTTTACAACTCGATCACCGATAACGGGGCCGGCGGCCTGTCATCTTCCGTGGGTGAGATGGCGAACGAGTCGGGAGGAGCCAGGCTCAATCTGGATCGCGCTCCGCTGAAGTACCCAGGCTTGCAGCCCTGGGAAGTCCTCTTGTCGGAAGCCCAAGAGAGAATGACCGTAGCGGTTCCTCCGGAAAAAATCGAAGAATTTCTCAGGCTGTCCGCGGATATGGACGTGGAGTCCACGGATTTGGGCGAGTTCACGGACGACGGCTTGTTGAGCGTCCTCTGGAAAGAGAAGGCGGCGGTTCTGGTTCCTCTAGATTTCCTACATGACGGATTGCCCGGAATGCGTTTGAAAGCCGTATGGAAAGCCCCGGCACGGGTAGAGCCGGAGTTCGAGGCGCCTGAAGATTTGACTAGAGTTCTGTTCCGGCTGATGTCCAGATACAACGTATGTTCCAAAGAGCGGCTCATACGCCAATATGATCATGAAGTCCAAGCCGCAACCGTTATCAAGCCGCTCATAGGCGTGAATAACGACGGCCCAGGAGATTCGGCGGTTTTGCGTCCGGACCGTGACACTTTTCGCGGCGTGGCGGTAGGCTGCGGCATAGCTCCTAAGTACTCCGATATAGACACTTATTGGATGATGGCTGCAGTGATAGACGAAGCCGTACGAAACATTGTTGCGGCAGGAGCCGACCCTGATTATATGGCGGGCCTGGACAACTTCTGCTGGTGCGATCCTGTTCAATCGGAAAAGACGCCGGATGGCGAATACAAGCTGGCTCAATTGGTCAGAGCCAATCAGGCGTTGTACGATATCACGACAGCGTACCGAATCCCTTGCATTTCCGGCAAGGACAGTATGAAGAACGATTACAGCATTGGAGACACGAAAATCTCCATACCGCCGACTGTGCTGTTCACCGCAGTAGGGATTGTTCCTGACATACGGAAAGCGGTGACCCCTGATTTTAAGAAAAGCGGCGATTTGATTTACTTACTGGGTGTTACGAGGGACGAGACCGGAGGGTCCGAGTATTTCTCTGAAATGGGCTACAAAGGGAACAAAGTTCCCAGAGTCGGCGCCCCCCAAAAGTCCATCGAGATGTACCGGGCTCTGCATTCGGCTATGCAAAAGGGATTGGTGTCCTCGTGTCATGACCTGTCCGACGGCGGTCTTGGAGTCGCCCTTGCCGAAAGCTGCTTCTCCGGAGGTTTCGGGGCTGACGTGTCACTTAAGGATATG
Organism: uncultured delta proteobacterium; assembly: GCA_963747865.1. GTDB lineage: Bacteria > Desulfobacterota > Desulfomonilia > Desulfomonilales > Desulfomonilaceae > JBBSBY01. Next base: position 110,957 of record CAVVHK010000059.1, read on the forward strand.
ACGTTGGAAAACGTTTTAAGCGATGACGTGGCCCTGTTTTCCGAGACCCCATGTCGTATGTTGATAAGCGTGTCCCTTGAAAACGAAGCGCAATTGCGCAACACCCTCGGCGATTTTACGCTTGCCAAGATCGGGGAAGTAATCGAAGGGGAAAGGCTCAAAATAACGGGACTAAACGGCAAGGCTGTTGTTGACGCGGATATCCGTGAGCTTAAGGCTGCCTGGCAGAAACCCCTTGGGATTTGAGATTCTTTTTAGGTAAGCGTTCACCGGGAGGGAACTTTTTTGTGCAAAAAAGTTCCCTCCCGGACCCTCCTTCAAAAAACTCTAACAATTGCGGCGACATTCGAGCCTCCCGCCGATGGTCCATGGCGAGGCTTTATGAGCCCACGGCGTTGAAAATTCTGCCGGCAAAAAGGTTAAGACCATTTAACCAACCAATATGCTAGGAGTTTTTGGGGAAGGGTCCGGGAAACCCCTTTTTCGCAAAAAGGGGTTTCCCGGTGAACTGTCACCTATAACCTCACGTACCGCCTCATGCGTGTGAAATAAAGACCCGCTTCGTTCACCTTTTCGCCGGTGATTTTTTCCCACACGTTACAGTACTCCTGCAACTGTGGGGCGTAAATGGTTTTGGACTCCTCCAGCGTGAATTCAGAGATTCTATCGGTCTTATAATCCACCAATGTCCACCCTAACTCATCCTTAAATACAAGATCTATTACACCTCGCACTATAGTCTTGAGGGCGCCTTCGGTTTCCGAGAGATATTGGAACGGAATCTCCACGAATCTCTTCTCCGAGGCAAGGGCTCTACGCCAGATCTCTGAAGTTCCCACGGCCCGGGCTGTTTCCACAGCCAAATCCGTTAATCCTGCGTCCAATCCGTATTCCTCCAACGTCGCCATAGCTAAGCTGTTGAGATCCGCCGAAGGATTCAGCATCGCCGCTTCCAGAAGATAGTGAATCACAGAGCCCCATTCGGCGCCGTGGCTGTCAGCGGAAAAGCGGACTCGTTCCATTTGGACTACTGCGGCTTTTGCCGCCACTGTGTCATAAGTCTTCTCCAGGCTCCTTTCCCAGCGCCGGGCAATTCGTTCCTTCGCGGTCCGGACGTCGTCCGGGGTCAAATTGACTGTCGGGCGCGGCTGTGGCTCCTGAGGTCCGGGATCGGCAAGATCGTCTCGTGGAAGGTGAGGGCAGAAAGCTCCCCACGGATTCAGCTTGTTGGCTTCCAGCTCGATATCGGTTTGATCCTTCTTGCTTTTCCGGGCTGTTGGGCTGGGAATTCTTTGAGATACAACCAGACCTGACCCGGCCCTGGTTGCCGCAACATATAGGAGGCGTGTTTCTTCGGCCCTTGAAAAAAGAGTTTCTCTTTCGGCGCACCGTTCCCAGTTTTCCGGTCGAGCCAATGTCTCGGAGCCTTCGGAAATCAACATGTAGCCTTTGACATCCTCCGAGGATCTGTCCACATGGATTTCCGGAGAGTGTTCGCTATTGCCGCTGGGGTCCGCCAGAAACACGATGGGAGCTTCGAGGCCCTTGACCTTGTGCAGGTTCATCACGCGAACCATCGAATCCGCATAGGGCCGGGCAGGCGACGCGTCGTGGGGTTCTTTGCCGGAGATCAATCTTTCCAGATAATTGGTCAAATCCGAGATCGACCATGAATCCGCCAATGCGTTTCGCACGAGTTCCACAGCTTTGAGCATACTACCCGAGCGGACTTCGCCCGCTGCGCCAATGCCTGCTCGAGGGATCAGACCAAGGTCTTCGATCACCTTCTCCATTGCCGCGACGGCGGGTAATTTCCGCAGCCACGAAGCGTAATTCCTTAACCGTGAGAACGCGTCTTCGAAAGCGCTCCGGATTTCTTCCGGCAGTTCCTGGGGAACCTCGGCATTGAACGTGAATCTACCGTTGCCTCGACGAAACTCATACAAGTCCACATCACCTAATCCGAATAACTCACTTTGAAGCGCCGCGACCAGAGCAACCGGATTATCGGGCTGTGTTGCCGCGTTCATGCAAATTGCTAGCAAATTCAGCTCTTCGGATTGGTTTAACGCGTCTCCTCCGGTCACTTGGTGAGGAATCGCCATTTCCTGAAGCTTGCTTGCGTAAACTCCAAGTCGTTGTTTCTTCTTGGTGACAATCAGAACATCACCCGGCCTGATCTCGGAGGTTTCCCCGGAGTCAATTTCTTTCGTAGACCTGGGTATAGTGACTTTCGCAGCAAGGGAATCTCTTATCGACCTGGATTGGATGTCCGCTTCCTGTTCCGATATCGTGGCGTAGCTCCTGGCCGTAGGAATCGGCAGACGCTTTATCCCCGAGAGCCCGTTGTGTTGGGCAAGAGTACGGATCGGAATCAGGCGCACGTAATCCGGTGACATTTCTTTGGGATGCTCACGGAAAGCGCTTTCGAACACTCCGTTTACCCAGGAGACCAATGGCTCCACTGTGCGAAAATTCACGGACAGGTTTAGAACTTCTCCGCCGCTGCGCAGGACAACCTCTTTCACTTGGTCATAGGTGACGATATCGGCTCTCCTGAATCTGTAAATGGATTGTTTGGGGTCCCCCACTATGAACACGGAGCCGGTCCTTGGTAAGCACTTGCGCCAGTCCTGCTGATAAGCGTCTTCAGCGGTCAAGAAACAACAGGACTTCAGCTTGTATGGGATCAGTGTCCTGAAATTCATCCACTAGGATATGAGAGTGCTTCTTCCAGAAGTATTCCCTGACACCCGGATTGCCTCTTAGCAAAAGCGAAGCCTTTAGCAGCAGGTCCTGATAATTCAATTTGGCGTTTTTCCGCTTCAGCGACTCATAATCCGCTACAGCAGCTTTGACGGCTCCGAGCAGCGGATGGTATCTGTGTTCCTGCCACGCAGCGCACAAAGGTTCCGCCCACTTTTCGGCAAAGTGGTTCCATATTTCGAGCTGTTTCTTCGGGTCCAGGTCAATGCCGGCCCATTCAGCGGCGGATACAGCGTCCGGCCGCAGAGAAGCGCAATGGGAAAGGAAGTCCATGAGGTCAACTGTGGAGTCCGGCCGGACATGGCCCCAAATCCTCGGCGCTTCCTTGAGCTTGGAAATGAGCTTGTCTTTCTTCGGGTTCTCCGGAAGCAACGGGCCGATATCCTGCAGATGCGACACGAAAGCGGGGATGGCCGTCAAAACTTTTTCGGTGTCCGGAAGAGGTAGTTGACGCGACGGCCAGTCTTCGACGTCAGGGAAATCGGCGTACCTGAGAAAAGGGCCGTGGAGGCGTCCCAATTCGATCCCGAGGTCCTCCAATTCGGTCAATGCGCAGTCCCCGGTTCGGTAAAGACGCGACGTGTAATTGCGCCAAGCGATACTCTTGAGCTCGCTGTCCTCTTCCTCGTCGATTTCCTTGAAACCGATTTCCACTCCGGCTTCCACCGGCCTTTCCCTGAGCAATCGGGCGCAAAAGGAGTGTATGGTTCCGATGAAACACTTCTCGATGTTGGCCAATGCGTCGCCAGTCCGTCGGGCTTTCTCGGAACCCGAATTCAGATGGGCCTTTTCCAACTCTATCTGGAAGCGGCCGCGTAATTCGGCCGCGGCTTTTCTCGTGAACGTAACTGCTGCTAAGGTATCGATTCTGCACTCGCCCTCCGCGAGTAAGTTGACCATCCGCCCCGTGAGGCTGGTGGTCTTTCCCGTGCCCGCAGCGGCCTCCACCATTAGAGTGGTCTTAAGGTCGTACAGAATCTTATTTCTTTGATCTTGATCTTCTATCAGGATTCCCAATTTTTCTCAGTTCCTTAAAAGGCTTAAGCCGATGATTCGCCGAATTGGAAAGCTTCAGCTTCGAGGATAAGGCAAGGCGGTCAACATCTCCGCAAATCGTCTGATAATCGCAGTACCTGCAGTCGTCTTTTATATTACTGGGTAGAAAGCAGCCTTCGGAAATCAGTTCGCATAGGTTTTCTATGATGAAGTCGGCTTGCGCCAAGTCTTCTCTGTAACGTCGGATTCTAATTCCCCGGGCGCCCTCGCCGGGAAAAAAATATCCGAAATGACAAGTCTTCAATTTTAGACCGAACTGAGCCAGTTTCAAATACAACGCGTGTTGGATTATGCGTCCGTTGTTGAAGGGATCGTCTCCTTCGGTACTTGCGTGAACTGCCGCTCTTGTAGTCCCAGATCCAATGAACGTCACCTTCGCTCCCTTCTTCACTTTGATCGATTCGGTCAATCACTCCTAAAGCTCTAATCGATTTGCTCCCAAGCGCTATTCGTACAGGCTTTCTTGGGCCTATATCTTCCTGAGCGCCTTCTACGGACATCCCTATGGGCGTTTCCAGGTGGATCGGTCTGCTGGACCTGCAAAGCTCCTCCTCTTCAGTCAGGAATATATTGGCAATACGTTCGAGTTGCAGAACCTGTCGTCGGAAAGCGCTTTCATTGGGAGGCGGATACAAGGCCTTGAAGGTTTCAATATGTGTGTTCAAGACGGCCAGGAGTCTTCCCTTGTCCTGGCGTCGCGGCTTCTGTCGCTTTTTCATCAATTCTCTCATGAATTGGTGAAAGACTTCGTGGAGCAACTCGCCCAGTTGGGGAGCTTCCAGCCATTTCGTAAAATCAACGGTGAGATCACGGGGCGGAGCGATCCGGAGCACGTATTTATAGAAGTAGCTTTTCGGGCACCTGCCCATAGTCTCCAGTTTTGAGGCGGACATACTCGGGCCTAGCCCGGAATAGGGGTCAAATGCGGATTCTACCGGGCCGATGTTCCCATCGTATTCCGTGAAATCCGGCGAGTCTTTGAAAAGGGTGGCTTGAGCTCCTCGTTGCAGGTGCGGGAAGCTGTCCCACACAATCTCGCGAAAATTTTCTACTTTCACGGGTTCGCAGATGCGCCAGAGCCACCAACGGGATTCGTCCAGGCACTCTTCCTCTTTGTACGGGGCGAAAGAGGCCGCGTCACCGCTGAATTCCAACATTTGGCGTTGGTCGCCGGTCCTGTTGTTGGACAAAATTCTGTAAGCGGCGAACAGGACCGGGCTTGGGAACATTTCTCGATCATCTTTGACATTATGGCAAGAAAAGCCAAGCGACAACGTTCCTCTGAGCGTCAACGTCAAGGCCGTGAAGCGTTCCAGCTTGAGTTTCAAATCCTGGGCCGAGCTCTTAAGGCGATGCGACACTTTCTCCCGCTCCGGGTCCAATAGAAGCGGGTCTTTGGACCCTGCTCCGGGAAAACGGCTATCGTCCAGACCGATAATGAAGGTGTGTTTCCTTCCCGAACCTCCTCCCTTTAACACATGGTCCACGTGAAGCCGGCCGGGTCTGGGTCCGCTACCGGCCACCTTCGAATCCAAAGCCAGATTGAGCAGCCAATCCGACCAATTCAGTTCGTGGTCTGGAGCAAACTCATTTATCGAATGAAGCAAACGGTCGATGTCTTCCAAGAATTTCACGAGAACGTAATTGTCCAGCTCCGTTTCAGATCTAGCATAGTCTTTCAAGAAGGCGGCCGACGACCGCAGGAGAGAAACAAAGCTATGGTCTTCCGGAGATATAGCGACCAACTGCTCAGCTAGACGCAGAAGCATTTCATAATTGCGTATTGAGCGTGACCGCTCTAGATTGTCCTCCTCGCCTTTAGCAGCAGCGGACGCCGTCTCCGCCAACAATTGATCGAACTTTTCTTTAATTCTCGGAACGTATCTGTTGATATCAAAGGCAATATATACGTCTCGTAAGAGACCGGCCAGCTCCAGATAACCGGTGTCCTCGGAATCGAATCCAGGTATTTCCAAAAGCCCCTCTTGAATCATCCGGACTAGGGTTTTCTGGCCGTATCCGCTTTCAATCCATGACAAAAATGCCATCAACGCACGGGCCGGCCGTGAGTATCTCGCCGGCACGCCCTCGGCGAAGGTCACTGGAGGAGCCTCAGATTCTCGCGAGGCTCCCGACGTTAGCTTGGAAAGAGTCTCATATATTATCGGAGCGTAAGTTTCATAATCGGTATGCAACAGCTCCACTTGATCAAAAGGGACGCCTGCGGCAAGGCATTGGCCGAGCACATGCCGAACCTCATTAGCTTCGCCGACCGCGCGAAAAATCCTGGCCGTGCGGTCCCCAATCGCACTGGGCGCTTTTGTCGGGTCCGTGACGAATTTCAGAAGCCTCAAATCGGTTTCAGGCTCTGAATCCCGGCTTCTCTCGTCCGTTTCCAAGATTCTCAGGCGTTCCCGGGGAATAGCGTCCAGCAATGCGCTCTCACCTGACAAAAGATCAAGATTGTCAGGGGCGATAATTAGGACGTGCTGTGGTAATACGTCGGGATCGCCCGCAATTCTAGTCGCAGCCATCGCAAGAACATCCGAGTAGTCGATTAGGCCTTTTTCCTGAAGCTCACGGGTATAGCGCTCCAGGATATCGCGAAGATCCGAGGCTTTCGCCGACGAGTCAAAGAAAGAGTCCTGGATCTGGTCAGGAGTAACTCCTGCCATTCTGAGTGATTGGATTGAAGACGAAACGATGTTCGGCAAACCTACGCCCGCCGGCAGTATTTTAAAGTACGCGTTATCCTTGGATGAAATGTCTTTGAGAATTGTATGAATCAGGACCGTTTGGCCTGGGCCGGTGATCAACTTGCAATCCGAAGTGGATTTTTCCGGGCCTGCGAGTTCGATGGCCAAGGCTTTCATTGTTTTTGTGCGGAAGTTAAGAGCTGAATGCCCGCAAAGCGTCAGACTATCCAACCATTGTCTTCCCACGCGTAACGATGGAGCAATGAGCCACTTTTCTTCGAATATAAACTCTTCGCTGAGAAGCGAGAGCGCTCGGATCAACTTGTTCAAACCTTCACCCCATTCACACGGTTGGCCACGAAACCATTCGCTTATTAGAAGTAAATCGGGAGGTCGCTTAGTGGCTTTTTTCCTTGCAACGACGGAACGGTAGCTCTTTGCAGGGTCAGTGAAGCTATCTTCTAACGTCGGGCGCCCATTCCGTTATGAACGGCAAAGCAATCTCTCTCGCGTAACTGAAGGGACGACACTTCAACGCCTTTTTGTGAGTGAATCTAGCAGAAAGTTTCTTCAATGTGAATGGGAGGGGAACATAGACTTAGAGCCGTTGTCTTAAATATTAAGGGAAGGAGTCCGAGGGGCTGGCTTGTCTTCAGGAAAGAGGAAGGTTTGTGGGCACATGGGCAAGAAAATTCCGTGTACGGCGCCTGGAGGCAAAGATGAGAACCGAATGTCCGCAGTGTTATACGGTCCTTATGTTGGAAGACCGCCCAGCTCCGGGAGACCAGGTGATTTGTACCCGGTGTGGGGAGCGCTTCGACGTTGAGGCGCACATTGTGGTCGAGTACGATTGGCTTTACCGCAGCGAGGAATATGTGGTCGAGTGGCAGTTGTAATCCGAGCTCGGACCAGCATTGTATTCGATTAAAATGGCCGATCTAGCGGATGCTCCTAGAGCTGTGGCGCAGTATGGTCAAATTATGGCCTGATCAAACGAAAGTATTTCGAGATCGGTAGCAATCACGGCGTTTTTTCCCTGCATGGGGAAAGGGGAGAGCCCGGATGGCATTTTATCGTTCTCTTGCCGGCTTTCCACACGACAAAAGTCCTATCGGGCATAACGGGAAGCGCGAAGTCGCAATGGGGCGCGCACCGGTAGCTGGCAGATTCGTTCAGTGGGAACAGGGAGAGCGAATTCCGGAAACGGCCCAACGGGTCGAGCGCATACGCGTTGTGGCCCATAGGGAAGGGCGTAGATTGCTTCCGGACCCACTACTTTGCCGCACATCCTTTCAGGACCCACGGGCAAAGCAAACTCGGAGTCAGGCCCCACAACGGCTGATTGTTCAGGACGATGCTGATAGCAATCCAGCGCATAACATAAGGGCGCAAACCAGAAGAAGACAATCAAGAAAGTCGCATACCACATTTCGTTACAGCCTGTCCGATTCGATCATTTCCCAACACACTTCATTTTATCACGATTCAATTACTTTATCTTCAAGAATTATTGGTATACTCGCGGATCAAACAAGATTCAGGGAGGCCCCAATGAAGGGAAATATCCATCGTTCACTGCTGATCCTGCCTGCAAATGTGCCGAAATTTGTTGAAAAGGCCTACCTCAGAAACGCCGACGCTGTAATGTTGGATCTGGAAGACGCTGTTCCCCCGTCTGAAAAAGAGAGCGCCCGAGGACTTCTGAAGGATTCCGTTAAGGTCGCCGGCAAGGGCGGGGCTGATGTTTTCGTACGCGTGAACAATGAGCACGATATGATCGATGAAGATGTCAACGTGTGTGTGCTACCGGGCCTGCATGCCGTATTCGTGCCGAAAGTGGAAGATCCCGCCCAAATTGCGGCTTTGGATCACCGAATAGGCGAATTGGAGCGTGAAAGGGGAATTGAAGCCGGCAGGGTGCGGCTTTCCATCCATATAGAAAGCCCTCTCGGGATGTTGGAGCTAAAAGAAATCGCCGTCGCAAGCCCCAGGATTGAATCCATGAGCATCGGCACGGACGATTATTGCCTCCAGCTCGGGGTAGAGCCAAGCTCAACGGGTCAAGAGCTGTTCCTTCCGTTTTCCATGATGGTCAACGTCTGCAAAGCGTACGGCGTCAATCCCATGGGCATCTTGGGCAGCGTGGCAAGCTACCGAGATCTGGAAACATTTCGCAACGCCGCTGAGCGGGGCCGTAACCTGGGAGCTGTCGGGGCCTTCTGTATTCACCCTGACCAAGTGCTTGTCTTGAACGAAGTCTTCTCGCCGCGAAAGCAGGATGTCGATCAAGCTACCAGAATCATCGAGATATTTGAAGAAGCGTTGAAGCAGGGTCGCGCGTCCACCAGCCTGGATGGAAAGATGGTGGACACACCAATTTACAAGCGTGCAAAACGCACTCTCGCGGAGTGGGATACTATCTCCCGGGTGGAGGCACGAAAGGCCGCTGCTTTGGAAAGGCTAGGTAAGACAGAAGCGTAACAGCGGTTTGACAGGCCGTTTGCCTTTTCGTCAAAACTCCCATGACTTAACGTCTCATATCGAACTGTGGAGACGCCTTGATTAGATCGTCGCCCCAGTATGTTCGAGAATGACGTCCCGGCGCATTGGCACGTGCTTGCATGCTGGTGTCATAATTAGATTTTTTTGAAGGAGGGTCCGGGAGGAAACTTTTTTGCACAAAAGAGTTTCCTCCCGGTGAACGCTTACACTTCTTTCAAGAAGTTGCCCTCCGGAGGCATCTTACTCCTTCACTCGTTTTGAGGAAATTATGGTCAAATCCGTAAACTGCGCATGGTGGGTTCAACGTTGGAGCGAGTTGAATCCCAACAAAATAGCGATTACGTTTGAAGATCGTTCCATCACCTATCGCGATCTCAATCGAAGGGCCAATGGGGCCGCCTGCTGGCTTCAATCTCTCGGCATAGAAAAAGGGGACCGCATAGCGGTATTACTGGAGAACTGCCCGGAATTCATTGAGCTGTATCTTGCTTGCGCCAGATTAGGGGCAATCTTTGTCCCGTTCAATTTTAGACTTGCAGCGACGGAAGTGGACTATCTTATTAAGCATTGCAGGCCGCGCCTGTTTGTCCACAGCAAACGGTTTGAAGACACTGTGTCGGACCTGGATTTCGACACATATAGACCTCCTTTGCTTACGGCGATCGCCGGGGGAATTCCTTGCCGCGCCGCAACCGTGGCTTATGAAACCGAATCCGCCGCGTTCGAGGGGAAGGTCCCGTTTGTTACTCCTTCGCTGGGACCCGTGGACCCCGAAGAGCCACATGTGATCATGTACACCTCCGGAACTACCGGGAGACCAAAAGGAGCGGTCCTGAGTCACAGAAAGACCTTTTTCAATTGCCTGAACGCCGAGATATTTTTCCAATTGTCCTTTGATGACAAAATGTTGGTCCTTTTGCCTCTGTTTCATTCCGGCGGTCTGTTTATCCAGGCTTCTCCTTGTCTGTACAAGGGAGCGACCCTGATTCTTCATCGCAAGTTCGATGCGCAGAAGGCTTTCCGGGATATACAACGTCATCAAGTGACCAAACTCCTCGGGGTGCCGACAGTCTTCAGATCGATGCTTAATGTCGCGGCGGACGAGCGTGGAGACCTCTCATCTCTGAAGGTGTGCGCAATTGGCGGAGAGAAGGTTACCCACGAATTACTTGCGGATTGCCGGCAAAATGGATTTCCGCTGCGACAAATCATGGGGCAAACTGAAACATCGATCTTGCTCTGGGCATCGGAAGAAGAATCATTGATGCGTCCCGGAACCGTAGGAAGGCCCGTTTTCCATGCTGAGGTCAATCTGGTAGATCGGGACGGCAAATCCGTTAAGCCCGGCCAAGTGGGGGAGATTGCCGTACGGGGCTCCATAGTGATGAAGGAATACTGGCAGGACCCGGCTCAGACCGCCCACATAATGCGTGGCGGATGGCTCAGGACAGGGGATTTGGCCCGCATCGACGAAGACGGTTTCTACTATCTGGTGGATCGAGCCAGAGATATGTTCATCTCGGGCGGGGAAAATGTCTACCCCGCTGAGATAGAGCGAGTTTTGCGCGAACATCCCGGTGTTGAAGATGTCGCAGTAGTTGGGGCGCCAGATGAATTTTGGGGCGAAACCGGTCATGCGTTTGTGATTTGTCGGCAGGACATGTGCGTTAGCGGCGAGGAACTGACTATTTTTTGTACAGAACGCTTGGCTAAATACAAGATCCCCAAGATCGTAACATTCTGCAAGACGTTTCCAAGGACGCCTTTGGGGAAAATACGCAAGTTCCTGCTTCATCAATATAATGAAGAACAAGGCTGAACCCGAAAAGAGAACCGACGATGTGGCTTCGCACAACAAAAATAACGGCATATCTTTTGTGTTTAACTATCTTCGTTTCGTGCGTGGTCACACTCTATAATATCGAAGAACTGCGCTTAATGGCGCAATTCCAATCCTTGGCCCTGGTTGATCCCACAGTTAAGGCAAAGGAACTGGCCGAGAAAGGGGAGCTTTGTCAAGCAATCGATTATATGGGATATTTCCTCGATTACCCTTATGTGAAAGATAACGCTCAGTGGATGGCTTTTTATGGCGAGCTCAAGAATCGTCGCGAATCCGTGGCCTTTATCGGTGAAAACCTGGGGAGAGGCGCTCTGTTCGGGAAAGGGCCGTGCCTGGAATCCATGTTGGCGGCGAGCATTTCAGACTTCCTGGTTGTCGGAGACATCAGGGATTTTGTTACGGAGTCAATGAAATTCTTCATCCCCGGCGGTGAAATAGACTCCTTAACCATGACGCTGGCCGGGGCCGGCATTCTGCTCACATTCCCGGAGATCGTCACCCTGGGAGGAGCCGCGCCGGTGAAGGTGTCGGTTTCCGGACTGAAAATCGCAAACAAACTCGGTAAACTTAGCTCTCCCATGAAGAAGTCACTTGCAATAATGTTCGACGAGGCTGCAAAATCCCGCGATATCAAGAAGATGGGCCCGTTGGTGAATTCGATCTATAGAGTCTCCGAAATTCCGGGCCTGAAAATGCGTGACTTGGTAGCAATTCTAGGCAAAGCGCATTCGGTTGAGGATTTGAAGGTTATGGAAAAAGTGGCCGCCGGCTATGGCCGAAAAACGGCCAAATTCCTGGATGTAGGCGGGGAATCGGCGGTAACCGTCGGAAAGAGATTCGCCGGAGACAAGCGCCTTGCGCAGGCCATGGACGAAGCCATAAAATATGGAACCGACGGACCGAGACTATTGGAGAAAGCAGGCCCGGCGAAGTTCATGAAGTATTTAGCGTACACAAAATACGCCACAAGGGCGACCCGTTCCATTTATAGGGGCCGGTTACAGTCGGCCTTGCTGAGCCTTGTCGCCATACTTCCGGTCTATGCGATTGTGGCGGTGGCCGTAATCAGCGGTCTTTTCTCCGTCGGAGCGCCGGCTTACAAGGTTTATGTCTGGAAAAGAAAGAGGTCTTATGCCAATTACGCAAGATGAGCGAAGTTTTCGAGGTCGTCCCTGGGCTATAGCCTGGAAACTAGGAGGGATTGTGGGGTTTTTCACTGTGGCTCCTTTGCTGCCCGGCCAGACCTCAGACCATGGTTTCCGTCGATTTTGGGTGAACATGATTGTATCAAGAGTCCCCGTCTGATTTACTACATATCGAAGATCCAAGTAATTTACGTATAGTGTCCGCGTAATCGCGGACATGCAAGACCGACTTGTGCGACAATACTGTCCGCAATTTAGATGGGAACTATATAGGACCGTAGTTTGAGGCGATAATGCGCCATAGGTTGATGACGAACCGAGGTTTGAGCGAAGATTTGCCTCATAATGTCGGAATCTGGAAACAAGAGTGGGAAGCTGATTTATCCGGCAATTATTTAAGCAGACGTTATGCCTCATTAAGGAACGATTATGGGCAAAGTAACGATGAAAACCGGGCGCGATAAGACAAAGAATTACAAAATCAAAGTCTATTGCAACAATTGCAGGAACGGCACGAATCATACGATCCTGCAATCAACTGACACATGAGCGTATGAGATTATAGGATATATTGGAGAGAATCCGGAAACAATTTCCTGGTCCAGTCATTACCAAATTATCCGGTGCAGTAGCTGTGATGCAATCTCCTTCCGACATGTGAATTGGTCCTTCGAGGCACAAGAGTATTATGGGCCTGATCAATTTGACGACGGGACTTCTGAGCGGCTGTACCCTAAGAGGCAGAAGGATACCCTGCAGCCAAAAGACTTCTATAACGCTCCGTCAAAAGTGGAGCGCTTATACAGAGAATCCGTTGACTGCTATAATGACGACAGCTTGACTTTGTGCGCGGCAGGATTGCGCAGTATAGTTGAGGGCATATGTGCTGACCGATGCGTGGTCGACGGCCCTGTCCAAATTACCGAACGAGATCGGACGTCTCTTGGACCGGCGCAGAAGTATCTTGACCGGAACATTCCCAGTGCTTCATCGCCTTAAGCCGGCTTGAAAGGAGTTCCCGTGGATCGAGCAAAAATAGCGGATATTGTCATGGCTCAGCGGGCCTTTTTCCGTCAGGGAAAAACGAAAGATCTCTCTTTCAGGGTCGCGCAATTGAAGCTTTTGCGAAAAGTTATCGCGGACAATGAAGACGCAATCTGCACGGCGCTCAAACTCGACATGAACAAGCCGACGTTTGAAGCTTACGTCGGAGAAATAGCAATGCTGGCCAACGAAATTGACTACGCTATCCGACATCTTAAGTCATGGGCCAAGCCGCGCAGGGTGAGCACACCGCTAGTTCACTTTCCAGCCGAGAGCCGCATATATTCCGAACCCCTTGGAATTGTCCTAATCATAGGGCCGTGGAACTATCCGATTCAGCTCGTGCTGGCTCCCCTGATAGGGGCTATGGCGGCGGGCGACTGTTCGATACTCAAGCCCTCCGAACTGGCGCCGCACTCCGCCAGGCTTATCGGTGAACTCATAACGGAGAATTTCGACCCTGGATTGGTTGCGACCGTTCAAGGAGGAGCAGAAGTTGTCACCGAGCTGCTTGAACGGCCGTTCGATCATATTTTCTTTACCGGAGGCGCGTCGGTCGGCCGGATAGTGGCTCAGGCAGCCGCCAAGCACCTTACGCCTGTGACCCTGGAATTGGGCGGAAAGACCCCATGTCTTCTTGATAAAGAAATACACGTTGAGTACACGGACGCGGAGAATAGCGTGGGGAAAGTTCTTCAACGCCGGTCAAACCTGCGTAGCCCCGGATTATCTGCTGGTACACGCTAGTAGAAAAAAGGAAATCCTTGAAGGCTTATGTCGCCACATAAAGGAGTTTTACGGAAAGGATCCGGATAAGAGTCCGGACTATGCGAGAATCATCAATGATAAGCATTTTGAGCGGCTTTCCGGCTTGTTGGGAGAAGGCTCCATCGTCACAGGGGGACAGACAAACGCAGAAGACAAATACATAGCCCCCACTGTCATAGACAATATTTCTTGGGACCACAAGATTATGCAGGAGGAGATATTCGGCCCACTGTTGCCGGTCGTCGAGTACCGACAATTTAATCGACGCCATAGACATGATAAATGCGCGCCCCAAACCACTATCCTTATATTTTTTCTCAACCGACAAGGAAGCTCAAGAGCGGATTTTAGCGGAAACCACTTCTGGAGGGTGCTCCGTCAACGACACAATAGTTCATCTTTCCACATCAACTTTGCCCTTTGGAGGGGTAGGTGAAAGTGGGATGGGCAAGTACCACGGGCAAGCAAGCTTCGACATTTTTTCCAACAGAAAGAGTGTGCTTAAGCGATCGTTCCTATTCGATTTGAAGTTGCGATACGCTCCATATGGAAATAAGCTGCCATCGGTTAAGAAGCTGCTGCAATATTTCGGATGAGGAATGAGGGCATAGGCGCTGACTCTTGACCTTGTCGGACGTGATCTCATAGTTAACACCGGCAGAATTACGTAGCCCCCGCGAAAGCGGGGGGCCAGAAGGTATTGAAAACACTGGATTCCCGCTTGCGCGGGAATGACGGCTTGGGTCATAACGAATCCTTAGGTTAGCACCTATGAGAGATGAGGAGAGTCTTCCAGCGCTGGTCACAAGCGGCCGGGATCGGCGTTTGGCGCTATGCCCCGGCAGGCTATGATACTGCGCTACTCAAATTCATCTGGTCTTGACCCACGCGCCGCATAATGGGAGGAAGCTACATGAGCGTCATCAGCGAGGAATCCGCGAAAGAGGCTTTGGCACAATTAGGCGGAAAGGGGACTTTTACGGAAATTGCAAGGCGTCTCCAGCAGCCGGTCAGAGGCCCAAGGACAGAACCGCTCAAGCATACGCTCAAAAAACTCGTCGCCGAACAAAAAGTCCTCCTGAAGGGATCTACCTACGCACTGCGGCAAGATTCCAGCGAGCTATCCCATTTGCCGTCTAAAGTAACGCCGGAGGTTTTGCAAGCAGTAGAATCCGGCGCCGACAGAATTATTGAGTCAATCGATAAACTTAAGAAAGATTTGAAATATCCGGCTGCTCCCAGAGAGATTGCAGAGTCGGCGGGATACGAGTTCAACTCGCTGTTCACATCGTTGCTGGCCGGCCTGGTGGAGGGAGAAGCGCTGCAAACACATAAATCCGGTCGGGTCACAAAATATCTCTTTGCCGCTGATGACTCCAGATACGCCCTAAAGGCCACCGAACAACTTAAATTCGAGCTACTGGAAGAAATACGGAATCTGCGTTGCCGGATTGAGCTGCTTCCCACAGAGTTTGCTGAGAAAATGAAAATGACCGTCCCTGAGAAGACAGCTGTGGAACGCCATGCGGAGCCGATTCCTGACGGTATGGTCGAACGTATTCTCCAAGCCATACGAAAAATATCGAAGAAAAAGAAACGTCGCACTGTCCTAATCTGCGATTTGCGATCAGAACTGAAGGATTTGGATTCCAAGACCTTCGAGGCGGCTTTAGAAGCACTGGGAAACGACCTAAGAATAGAACTGCATCTCCTTCAGGACGGGACAAGGCTGAATCCAAAACTGAGGCAGGGCTTACTGCCGTTGTCCGATGGGAGGTTGATCGCCTCTGCCGCACTCAGTGAAGAATGAGGCGCCGGAATGCTCAACGCCGACAAGATTTACCAAATCATTAAAAGGGAGGCGAATCCCTTCGATACGGATAAGGTGTTGAGGGCCCGCGACTCCATTTGCGACGCCCCTGACGTGCACAAAGAAGCGTACCGAAAGCTCACTGAAGAGCTGGCGAAGGCGCGCGCCACCGGCGCAAGCCGTTCCGTACTTGTTACGGGCGTGGCCGGAAGCGGTAAGAGCCACCTCATAGCGCGCCTGTACCGGGACAGACCAGAGGGCGTGCTGTTTTTTCAAATCCAGGCCCTTCCGGGGGGAACGCACTGGTTCCGCCATATAGCGCAATGCGTGGTCAGCGATTTGGAACAGCCCGTAAGCCACAAAGACCCGTCGCCTCAGCTCAATCTGCTCGTGGAGCACTTCATCGGAGCAGCGCGATCAAATCTGACGCTCCAGGCAGGCCGGAAACCGACCCTGAAAGAACTCATGTGGGCGCTGGAAGAAAATCGCCGTCAACTGGTGTTCATGATCCCGGATCCCATCGTGGCCGACATTCTGAACGTGCTACGTATCTTCTGGAGAATGGAAGCTCCTTTTGGAAGGGCTCTCCGCCTATCGCAGAGCAAGAAGGAACGTTTCAGATACCTGGCTTACCAGTGGCTCAAAGGTATGATGATTGAAGATGACGAACTCAGTTTGATCGGGGCCAAGCGTAATTTCGCTTCAGACCCTGAAAGTGGACAGACCAATTTTCATACAGCTTTGAGAGTATTCGGCGCGTTGACCAAAGGCAGGGCGCCCATGATTCTTGTTTTCGATCAATTGGACACAATGGAGCCCGAAACGGTCAACAGCCTCGGAAATCAACTGCTGACGCTTGTGGGCAGCGACGCGGTCGCTCCCAATTTCTTCATTATCATCGCCGGCGTGGATCAGCAGATTAACGATTTTATCGATAACAAAATTATTACCCAGGCTGTGGCTGATGTGCTCTTCAAGACCCGCCTGGAGCTTCCCGCGCTTAAGCCGGAGCAATCCCTAAAAATTGTGGAACAACGAGTCACAGCCCCGATTCGGTCCGGATGACAGATTACTGTTTCCCCCGAGCGCAGGTCCCTCGTTCCCATTTACCTCTGAATATGTGGCCGGCAAGACCGGGGGGCCGGTCATGCCCACGCCAAGGATGCTCATTTCAGCTATGCGTGGGGCCTATGACGAGATCGATTTGGAATGGCTTTCAAACTGGCCGCCTCCCGTTGAGCATCGGACCAAAACCCCGCCGTGGGAAATGATTTCGGATTTCTTGAACGTCGAATTTCAGTTCAGACTTAGCAACGCCTCGGGCAGGTTGATGGATGAGGACACCCTATGCGAGATGCTGAGTCGGATCTTGCGAAGCTGCGAGGCCGATTTGCCGTTCTTGGTTGTCGATTTGCCGTCGCCTGACTTAAAGAAAGCGTGTCCAGCCGGTTTCGGAATCAAGCCCAAAGAAGGCGGCTCGGGAATTCTCGGGCTGTTGTCGAACAATAAGGGGCATCCAGGATCTCTGAAGGCCTGTCTTACGCGTGCGCAAGGCTTTCTTGACGAAGATGAGAAACATAGGATTCTTCTCATGCGTCATTTTGGGGCGAAATCCATAGAAACCTGGAAAGCGAGCCGAGAGATAATCTCACGGCTCGACCCGGAAAGATTCTACTTGGCGGATTTGAAGACGGATATGCGCGCCATGGAGGCGCTGGACGGTTTGCGCATTTCTGTGCCGGATCTTGTGACTAAGCCCACCAGAGATTATGACGCTCACCAAATCACCGCAGCGGAGTGTCACAGGTATTTGACGGAATCCAAGACAGTCGAAGATCTCCCGGTTGTCCGAAAGGCAATCGAACTGTTGGGCATCGTCGGGGAACCGCCGGTCACGCTGCCTAAATCCTACATTCTGGCGCGCGTCACAGCGAAAGGGGTTTATTCAGTGGACCATGTGAAGCAGGATTGGGCCGGACACAGGAACAAGATTGCTTTGGACCAGTCGGAAGGTCGGGCCGTTGAAAAGGCGGTCAACGAATTGGTGAAAGAGGGGAAAATTGCGGTAATAGGCGCCGGCAGGGAATGGCTGATGAAGAAGTTGTAGAATCCTACGCAAGCTTAAGAACTGCAGGGATAATTTTCGTGGGAGCCTTCCGCACAAAGGACTTCCTTGTTCATTCTCTCCCTAAACGCTTAGTTATTGCAACTGGTTATGAATAATGAAGCATGGTGTTCCCTGAGCGTCTTCCAGGTCTACACAACCGGGGTCCTGACAGTGTCCCACTCCTGAGCCGTGCTTTTCAGATCCAGGCGTCCCCGCGCTTACACGCGGGAGATTGCCATGCTGCGCTGTCAAACAGGTCGGGGCGTGTCCTTGCAAGGGCCAAAACGACGACGCAATGTCCGATTTTACCGCTTACGGGTGAATGGTTAGCAGATCAAGCGTTTTTTCTGTTCCATACTTGGATGTTATCGCGTAAGATCGCGGGAGAAACTACTTTTTTCGGGAAACGCCATGACTACACGTAAGGTGTCTTCAAAGGAAGTCCTTCAGGATATCCGATCGGGTATGGACGAGACGGCGATCCGGCAAAAATATAATCTCTCACCGAAAGGTCTCAAAGATCTATACGAAAAGCTGGTTCAGGCCGGTTTTTTGGGGGATGACCTCAAGCCGACGCCTCGAAAAGTTAACATTTCGGACATACTCAGGGACATCAGCGCAGGGGTGAGCAAGAGCGATCTGATGGCCAAATACAACCTTTCGGAACAAATGGTTCGAGAGGTGAGTAAAAAACTGCTGGATGTCCGAGGGAAAAGATCTGCCAAGGATGGGCCTAACACTGTTATCGAAGAGCCCGGTAGTTTTCTCACTACCGATGAATTTGTGAGGCACCATGTCGATTTCGAACTCCCGGCCTACGAAGCAAGCCGGCCTGAGATCCTGGGAGTGGTGCGGGACGTGTCCGAAGAAGGGGTAGGCATAGCCGGAATCGAGGCTAAGGCGGGAGATATCAAGACCATGGTCATTCTTGGGGACGAGTTCGGGGAATTCTCCACCTTTGAGTTCGAAGGATATTGCCGGTGGGCTTTTGCCGAGGAAGACAGCGGAACCTGCGTTACAGGCTTTGGTATAACCAAGATTTCCGACAAAGATCTCAAGGAGTTGAGAAGACTGGTGCGCCTGATAACCGTTGGAGGATGACGCAAGCCTTTGTCCGATCTAGGAGTAGGCTTGCGTGAAGTCTCGCGGCTTAAAAAAACACGCGGTATCCTGGGAGCCTGAGACGCTTCCATATGGCGCAGGGGATAGGAAAGCCTTGGGCTTCCCGTCCCGGGAAGCCTCTTTTCATCCAAGGAAGGGACACATTCCGGTCTTGGTCCAGTCCACAACCGTATACCGTCGCCGGACTATCCGCCGCTCCATGTGCGCAGGCTTTGCTGTAAACGATTGCTCTACCCTTAACCGAGGGTTTCCTGCCCATGGCCGGCGGCTACCAATACTGAAGCTGCCGGAATCGGCGTCGCATTCTGAGGCTTGGGAACCACCAATTGGAGTTCCGTTGCGATCTTGTCGACGACGGTCTTTCGAAACTCATAGTGGTGCTCGAATAGGACAAACATGTGTACGTATTGCTCGAACCTGTCGCCCCACAACCATAAGCCTTTCAAGAGGTACTTCCAGAAACTTCTCCCCGACGGGTATAGGACGCCCTGACGAAAGAGGGTGATCAATAATGTCCGTAACTGAGCCAAGGACGGCAGTTGGGGAGATTCTTTGAACCGCGGCGGCTCCATGAGGGAGAACTCCTCGAATACTCTCCTATAGTAAGACTGCGGATCATAAAGACTTTCGTAGATATTGACGACTTCTTCGGTCAGCTCCGGCACTGGGCGAACCGTCCGGTAATTACTGAGACCGATAAGGCTTGTAGCATCGTCAGAAGGTAAGTGGGGATCCCGCCCTTCCTTTTCGAGCCGTTTCCACAGGTCCGTTCCCGGTGGCGCCTCAAGGAGATTTACTAAGACTTGCGGAATGTGGTTACGGTTCGCGAAGTCGATAATACGGAGATCCGCTCCGGGTTTCTCATTGTCGAAACCTACGATCAGGCCGGCTTCAATCTGTAATCCCGCCTGCATGATCTTCCGGCAGGCCATGTCCAGGTCGGTTCTGGAATTCTGGAGCTTCTTCGTTTGTTCCAGACTATCGCGGTCATCGGTTTCGATCCCGAGGAAGACCTTGTAAAAGCCCGCTTCAACCATGAGGTCCAGAAGTTTCTCGGTCTTCGGCCACGTTCACGGAAACCTGGGTGTTCATGGCGAACCCACGTCCCACCGATTTGCGCCAGGCGATCAGTTCCTTCAACAGAACCTTGGCTTCCGGGGCTTTGCCGATGAAGTTGTCGTCAACAAAGAAGACGTTTTCCTTCCATCCCAATTTTCGGAGATTTTCCAGCTCTCTGATGATCTGCGCAGGTGATTTCGTCCTGACCTTACGCCCCAACATATGGGTGACGTCACAGAACTCGCAGTGAAAAGGACAGCCTCTAGAGAACTGCACACCCATCGTCAGATAACCGCTCATATCGCACAGGTCGAAGCGGGGGTTGGGAGAGGACTTCAGGTCCGGTCTAGCCTCGCTTCCGATGACGACCCCGGATTCGTTGCGGGCCAAGGCGTCCAAAAAGTCCTGGGCGCAGGATTTGAACTCTCCAAGGACGACGATGTCCGCACCGTCCGCCAATGCTTCCTGCGGCGCATGAAACACTGCCGGTCCACCTGCGGCGACTTTCTTTCCCTGTCGCTTGGCCTCACGGACGGCCGCTACGAACCCTTGTCGCTGCACATTCATCCCGGAAACCAACGCCAGGTCGCAATTGTCCCAATCGTCTTGCGTAATCTTCTGGAAGGTTAAATCCACGAGTTTGAAATCCCAGTCTTGGGGTAGCAGCGCGGCGACCGTAAGGAGGCCAAGAGGGGGATGGACGGCTTTTTTTCCGACAATTCGCAGAACCCGCTCCATTGAATAGAACGTCTGAGAAAACCCTGGATTCAAAAGAAGTACTCTCATGTCGGCTCCTTTAGAGGAGCCTCACAAGATTGTGATTCTCCTAATAGATCGCTATCCGTGAAATGACGCGGCAGGCGTTTCCAGCGCAGCGAACGCCGCGCCCTGTCGCGCGATATTGGACAAACATCACAGCGCCAGTCATACCATACTTACTCCGCCTTTCACATTACATTTCGCGACGAATGCTTTTCCCCCGCATAATTAAATAGACGCCCGCCTATCAAATTTCTCTTGCAAAGAAAACACTTGTTCTCTATATTGAGGGTATGGAAATAACCGTAAGACAAAAAGAAATTTTGGAATTCATGGCGGCATACCAGGACCGGGAAGGGTTTCCGCCCTCCATACGGGAAATCTGTCAGGCCGTCGGGCTATCGTCTCCGGGAAGCCTTATCAAACATCTTAGGTCATTGGAAGCCAAAGGGTTCATTGCCGGTGTTCCGGGTAAGAAGAGAGCCTGGAAGCTCACGAACCGCTCGTCGAGAAATTATATTCCTCTTATAGGGCGAATTGCCGCGGGGACTCCCATCTTGGCGGACGAAAACAAAGACGATGATTTGCCGGTGGACCCTAAACTCTTTGGATCGGATGAGGCGTTCGCTTTACTGGTCAAAGGGGATTCTATGATCGACGCCCAGATTCGCAGTGGGGATCTGGCCATCATTAGGCCTCAGAGTCAAGCGGAGAACGGTGAGATTGTCGCCGTGATGATTGAAGGCATCGAGCCGGAGGCTACACTGAAGATTTTCCGCATAAAAAACGAGGATATCGAACTCCACCCCGCAAACGAAGCTTACAAAGTCCAGATATTTCGAGGCGAAGAGCGGGGTCGTGTGAAAATACTGGGCAAATTGGCGGGAATTATCCGACCCAGGCCGTGACTAAGCGATCTATGGCCCAATTTCGGTTACGTATTCTTATAGGATGTGGTGAGCGAAGCGAACCGCATCTGTCGAAAAAAGGCCTCGAACGAGCGGTTCCCGTTTGGCGCCGCATTTACGCCAAACAATACTAAGCGATCTATTTCGTAAATACGGTCACGCATTGCAGGAAGTGGCGCCACGGGCATCTTGCCCGTCATTCATGGGTAGGCGATACGCCTGTCCCACCAAGCCATGGGAACGTTTGACCGTAAATCCGACACCGAATTTATGAAAGCAACCACTAAGGTTTATCCCGGATGGATACTTTTGCGCATCTTGAAGTTCAGTCAGCCTATTCATTTCTTTGGGGGACTTTTACACCTGAAGAATTGGTTCAGGCGACCGTCTCGTTGGGGCAGAAAGCTGTGGCCCTCACCGACTACGGTTTTCACGGAACGGTGAGATTCTATAAGGCGGCCCTAAACGCCGGATTACAGCCGATCATAGGAGCTAAGGTCTCGATTTGGGACGGTTCACAAATAACCCTGTTGGCCCGGAATCTTCAAGGATATGGAAACCTTTGCCGGCTGCTCTCCATAGCTTTGGGAGAAAGCGTTACACCTAAGAACCTCCTCAGTAAACAGGACATATCCCATTATACGGAAGGGCTTATATGCCTCGCCGGGGGATGGGACTCTCTCGCTCATGACAATCTTAGAAACGGACGAGCGGAATCCGCAAAAGTCGCTCTCCTTGAGCTTCGAGACTCCCTGCGCAATCCTGAATTGTTATTTGTCGTCCTCCAGAACCACAGCCGATCGGAAGAAGAGGAACGGGAAGCCCGCGAAGTGATGCGTCTGACCACGGAAACGGCTCAAGAGATCGGGATTCCTACGGTTGCCACCAATGCGGTCACTTTTATAAGGCCTGAGGATTACTTGATCCACAGGGCTTTCGTGGCTGTCCAAAGGCGTCATCATCACCGGTCGGTTCAACATCTTCCTAACAGCAGTTTTCATCTTGCTTCCGATGATGAGATGATCCACCGGATACCGTATCCCGAGGCTATCGAAAACACCGTTCGTATCGCCACGTTATGCCAATCTTTTTCTTTACCTGTGGGGAGACTCCATCCTCCATCATTTCAAGACGCGGAAGAAGCGTTCGCAAATCTCACCAAACTTGGTTACAGGGAACTGGCGCTGATTCAAAAGCCGGTCTCAGCGGCGTACATCCAACAGTTAGATCATGAGCTGGAAGCCATTCGACAGATGAAGCTCGCCGACTTTTTTTTATTGGTTAGGCGGATCGTGGAATTCGCTCACAAGAGAGGGATTCGTCACAGCATCCGAGGGTCTGCGGCAGGCAGTCTGGTGGTTTACCTTTTATTGGGAGGGGTAGACCCTTTGGCTCACAATTTACTCTTTGAGCGCTTTATCAATGAGGGCAGGGGCGATATGCCCGATATAGACATAGACTTCGATTCGGATCGTCGGGACGAAGTTATTAATCATCTGATGGAAATGTTTCCCCATCAAACAGCCATGGTATGCACGGTCCAATCTTTTAAGGCGCGCAGCGCAGTAAGATTGATAGCCAGAGCCATGGGATATCCTTTGGAAGAGATTGACCGTCTTTCGGATTGTCTCCCATGGTCGCTCAGAGGCGGGGACTTGCAAAGCGCATTGGAAAAATTGCCCGAACTTAAGGATTCCCCCATAAAAAAAGAGCCGCTCCTCGCCGGTATCGCCTCGAAAATAGTAGGTCTTCCACATCAAAGTTCCGTGCATCTTGGGGGTGTCATCATAGCCCCCGACAACATCAAAGATTGGACCCCCGTGGGAGTTTCTCCAAAGGGAATGCCTGTCGGCCAACTCGATAAGGATGACGTGGGCGCTCTGGGACTGATGAAGTTGGACCTTTTAGGATTACGAACGCACACGGCCATACGCAAGGCCTTGGAAATCCTTTGGAGAAAAGGCGTTTCACTGGATCTTGACCGCATGCCGTTGGATGACAGGGACACGTATAGGCTTTTGTGTAATGCGGATAGTGTGGGTGTGTTTCAATTGGAGTCACCAGGTCAGAGAGGCCTTTTGGGGAGCCTTCAACCTACCCGCTTCAGCGATTTGATTGCGGAGATATCGTTATTCAGGCCGGGGCCGGTCGAAGGAAACATCGTGGATCCTTATGTGCGCAGGAGAAATAACAGGGAGAAAGTCAGCATCCCTCATCGTGACCTTGAGTCCGTTTTAGCCGAGACTTACGGCGTTATAGTATTTCAAGAACAAGCTCTTAGAATTGTAAATCAATTTGCGGGATTGCCCTATGCCGAAGCCGACGCCTTCCGTCGCGCCATGACAAAGGATCGCAAATCCGACAAAATGCAATCCCTCAAGCAACAGTTTATCCAGGGAGCAATTGAGAAAGGGTACACAAGAGAGTTAGCAGAGCGGGTGTTTCGTATGGTAGCGGCTTTTGCCTCGTTCGGGTTTTGCAAGGCTCATGCGGCAAGCTTTGCCCATATTACCTATCAAAGCGCATTTTTGAAAGCTCACCATCCGCAGGCCTTCTATTTGGGGCTCCTTAACGCAGGTCAGGTAGGTTCTTATCCGCCCCGCGTCATACTAAACGAAGCGCGTAGACGGGGAATACCGGTTTACCAGCCGGATGTAAACGAGAGCGGCCTGGACTACAAGGCTGAAGGGGAGGGCATCCGGGCGCCTTTTGCTGTGGTAAACGGAGTTGGACCGGCTATGTCACGCCGTATCGTGGCCGATAGGGAGAGAAGAGGCCCATTTATCAGCCGGGAAGACTTTTTGGCTCGTTTGTCGCCTCCGGCAAACATCATGGCTACTCTGTCGATGGCAGGAGCCTTTGAGAAACTGGACGGTAAATTGGAGCCGATACGAGAAGTAAGCAATGTCTGAAAACGCCAACGCCGACATAATTAATGATTTTCCCGGACGGGCAGGCAATGAAGCCCGATCCATGAGCGTATTTTGTCATGAGCATCCTCTTGCGTCTCTGCGCCCTCTTCTTAAATCCCGGGGAATCGTTACCGCAGCGGATATGCGTCGTATGAAGCGCGGGACTAGAGTGAGAGTCACAGGTATGCTTGTGATAATTCACATGCCGCCCACACGTTCGCGGAAGCGGGTTATTTTTGTGACAATGGAAGATGAAACCGGTCTTATAGACCTGGTCGTGTTCCAGAATGCGCAGTCGGCTTTCGCTCGCGACATTTTGACCGGTGAAATACTCACGGTCGAGGGAAGGCTACAGCGTCACGGACTGAACGGCTTGTCCATATCGATCATTGTGGAAAAGGTAATCCGTGAATGGACCGGCTTATTGACACATTTCTTGCCCAAACCGGGTGAAGCCGGCGAACCGTAATCGGCAAGTCACTCATTTGCTGATGTGATCGCGACAATCAGAGACTTAACGAAGCCACAAAAGGTCATAAGCCACGATATCAACGCAAAGTAGACGAAACACTTGAAATACTCTTGAGCATGCTCAAATTCAAAATTGTGGATAAGTGCAGTGTGCATACAGTGTACATACACAGAGGGAACACTAGGCTCCAGAATTCAGGAGTGTAATCATGGCTTCGGAGTAATGGGTGGGAGCTGACTTTTTGCAAAAGTCTCTTTCCGGCTCCTTTCCACAATGCTCTTAGGACTTACGACCGCTTCTAGCCTGCGCAGGTCGACGGCCCCAACTTGTTCCCGAGGCCTCGGCCCGCTTGCCCGAATCTGTGACGCGCCAAGAAGCTGACTATTTGAGAGACGTATTCTTCAGGCTGCTCTTCATAGGTGTTGTGGCCACAGTTTGGCAACACGGCGAGGGCTCCTTGGGGGAGGCTCCGAAAAAAGGCCACGCCCTGTTCCACTTCAAAAAGGAAGCTTCTGTCAGGGTACAAGACCAACGTGGGGCATTGAACCCGGGAAAGAGTATCTCTTAAGTCAAAGAATGATGTCCCGTAAGCGCCGCCGCACTGCCGAAATTGATTAAAGAAGGCTTCGGTTCGCTCCCCATGCCACCCAATCAGTTTCTTTGCAGATCCGGGTCCAATTCTTTGAAGGTCTTCGAGAATTTTGACGCGTTGAACTCCGGCATTTCCACGGCGCTGTAACACATAGTGCTGGATGTGACGATATGTCTGACTCTGTGCGGATATTGTGCGGCGTAGTCTACGGCTACTACCCCACCTTCACACTGGCCTACGACATGGAATGAATCGAATCCAAGCCAATCTCTCAATGATTCCAACTCAAGAACGCTCTCATTCCTTAACCGGTCGCTAACATAAAAGTCCTTGAAAGATTCGCCTTCTTCCGACTGTCCGAAACCTCTTCGGTCATAACAAATGGTTTTATAACCTTGGTCTATCAACATAGGGACCACCTTGTCCCACATTCTGACGCATCCGAAACCGTGATGCAGGAGCAAGAGAGGGTCCCCGAGACCCTGGATTTCATAGTGAAGATTGATCCCATTGATTTCAGCAAAAGGCATATTGTGCTCCTCCTCCACGGTTCTCGGAACTAATCTGACGAGGGAGCGCTCGTCCAAGCTGGGCAAGAAGATGGGGGGGCAGCTTGCAAAGCAATCGACGCATGCCCCTCTCATCGCTCCGCAGTCGGTTCTATTTCTTTTCTTCCTTGGGGGGCGTCCCTTCTTTCTGAGACGCCGCAGCTTTGGCCGATTCTTCCATCTCCTTGGCTATGGCTTGTATCTTCGGCATCACTTGACCCATCACCTTTTGACTCACCTCCATGGATCGCTGCATTATTTCAGGCTGCTTTTTCACAAGGGCCTGACCGGAGGGAGTTTTGTAAAAGGTGATTATGTCCTTTAATTCCTGTTCGGTATAAACGTCGGCATAAAGTTTGATATAGTCGTCTTTCAGTTTGTCCCAAGTGAATTCCTTACTGATAACGTCCATCATTTGATCCATCTTGGAGGAGAACATTTCTTTCATAGCCCCTTCCCCGGGCGGGGGCGTTATTTTCTGTATTTGCGAGGTCATCATTTGTTTGATCATGGCAAATGACTTCTCAATGTTTTCCTTCGCGTTCGACAGATTCATCAATTCTTCCGCAAGTTCCTGTCGCGTTTTTTCCTCGCGTTCGTGTACACTCCCACCATGACGAGCGCGCTAATACAAATTACGGCTGCAATAGCTCTTTTCATGTTGTCCCCTTTCTTTTGTCAGTCTACTATTATTGATATGGTTCGTAGTCGAAGGAGCAGTCAGGATGCTCTCCCAAGCGCTAATAGCTTTTTGTTCTCTCTCACCTCCCAAGAACTTATGTTGCTGTAAGATATTACAGACTGATTGATCGGAGCGATTTCAGCGCCTCTAAGTGTTCGTCCGAGTATAAGCGTCGCATCTGGCCCGCACAACACGCTGAAACCACGCGCAAAGGTCCAGGAGTTTGCGATGGTTATATAAGGACAATCCCTAATTGTTGGAACTCATATCTTTAGCCTTAAGAGATTCGCCAGCTGTCCGGCATACATGACTAGATCCGAATCAAGCTTGAGGAAACGATTTCGACTCCCTTCCCAGGAAAGCCTTCAGAACCGCATTTCTCCGTTGCCCATCAAGTATATCGTGAAGTGTGTCTCCGCCAGGTCCAATGCGGCCAATGGCAAGGTCGTAGGTGATGTCGTTACAGCAACAGGACACTACGCCATCCCAAGAAACGGCAAGTTGATAGAAAGACAAATCACAGAAGGAGCGGCAATAAGCTTTCCTATTGGAATGTGCCACACCCCAACTAAATTCTTTCCGAATCTCAACGTGTGTCCGGTCGGATGAAGCGGCCACTGGCCGGAAGTATTCTACAACCCTTTCCGCTTCGCATTCTCCCAACTCATGAACTCCTTTCGTGGCCGTGCGCTTTATCACAAGCTCAACCTCGGCATGTTCGCAAACCCTCTTGATGGCATTTTCCAGGTTAGCCATCACCAAATGAAGCAAGTCCTTACCTTTGAATGTCTTGAAACTCTCGCGGGTGATAGTGTCGAGGCTCACAGTAATAGAATCTAGGCCGCTGCATAAAAGCCGGTCAAACAGTAACGGTGTGAGCAGTGTGCCGTTTGTGACTTTGTGACGAGCTTAATAGCTTCGGCAACGTCTTGATCCTTAATAAGCGAAACCATTTCCGGCAGCCGGCCATTCATTAACGATTCACCATGAAGATACAAGTGAATCGTACCACTCTATGAGAGAGTTGCCCGATCTGTTTGACGACCAACCTGAACAGGTCCAGCGGCATTATGCCATAACCTTTCTTGAAACGGGTCCCGGATTGTTGCGCATGGAAATCGCAGAATTTGCAGGTCAAATTGCAGACGGAAGCCGGTTCAATATGTAGCGATACCAGTCTGGGCTCCTTTTGAGCGCGGAGCAGGAAATCGGCGCGATCTGCAGATTTGTCATCATCGTCAACCAGAGCAAAGCGTATCATTTTGCCTCTTTTTCCTCTGGACGTCGTGGGTGCGTGCTGTTCCTGTCTGAAATGCCGGATTACTTCATCAAGTTAGCCAATAAATCGTCATAATGACACTTTAAACAGTATCGTCCAGCAGCATCTCGACCATGCCGGCATCGAAAGTCGCAATGCCAAGGTTTTGGTAGACTTCTCGCCGCTCACTGAAACTGTCATCGAGTAGGATGGCGTTCGGGTCTGAAATAAATGCCGATTTGGGCGCTGATCGGTCGAGATGCACAATTTCGTTAAACAACCCGCTTAATCTGTGTTTGCGGAGGGTCTCAGCCGGGTCTCCGTCGTGTCTGGTCATAAGCACAAGCCGCACCCCTTTATTGACGCACTGGAACAGAAATCGAATTACAAGTATATTCACTTGTTTTTTCAGAATCAATGTGTCGTCCAGATCAACATAAACGGTTGAGTAGACAATGTCATGTTTGTATCGGTTTACCAAGGCTCGGTCCATAGCTAGGTCACAATGGTTTTTCATTATTTCGATAGGAATCCTCTCCTGCTCGTAAATGCTAAGGAGTGGGAAGTTGACCCCCAGGACGCGATGAAATGCCATGGCTCCGGCTATGCGGGGAGCGATTTCCAGCAACCTGTATGTACCGTTGGCATCTCTTTTGAGCTGGAAGAACCACGCGCCATGAAATTCAAGGTTCTCCGAAATGGCTAAAGCATATTCCACGAATTGCCCATCCGTGACCGGTGCGCTAGCCATGGATATGCCACTTCGAGTTCTCACTCTTTCTCGTCCACCGCAAAATAACAATCCTTCTTCTCTGTCGCTGAAACAATCTATTGTGAACTCGTTTCCGGGCAGGTATTCAAGGATCAGCAAATCATTTCCCTTAGTAACCAGAGATCGTAATGTTTGGGAATCCTGAACGGTGTGTGTGCCCTGAGATCCCTGCCCCCTGTCCGGCTTGAGAAACACCGGGTAATGATTCACTTCTTCGGGCGAGTTGAATACGGCTGGAAGGGGCACGACTCCTTTGAAATGCTGATAAGTCTCGGACTTAAATCGAGTTATGCGGCACGTATAAAGCGGCGACGTTACTATTTTTGCGTCGATTCGGCCCGCGTTCTCGGCCAGGGCGAGGAGAACGTCATCGTAGGCGGGGAATATGTAGTCAATGCCTTGCGCCTTGACTATTTCATTCAATTTATCAATCCATCCGGCCTCGAAAACGCTCGGCAAAACGAAGTGCTTCTTGAAAGCGTAAGGCGCATGATTGGACGTATCGAGACCAGCGGAGAACAGATTGACTTCCTTAAGGTAAGCCAAAGCAGCCCTTATTTCGAGCCCGATTTCAGTTCCGCCCGGAAAGACTGGAAACATTGAAGGTCCTGGACATCGATAAACCTGTATGAAATTTTCACCGATCGCGAATTGACTGATCCGCTTTCTATGCCGAAGTCAGTCGGTTCAAAACGAGGCGCCATTACCCACGCATACCCAACTACTTATTTTGACAAAGGGGTCTACCTAAGGCGCAAGCCGACATGTGTCACTTCTTCCCTGGTCGACAATCCATCAGAGCCTTTGGAGCTGCAAATAACACCGTTTCTTCCGAATGAATAGAGCAATGGTCCAGATAGTATTCGTAGTCGAGTCCAAGCGAAACCAGATTTGCTGGCACATCAATGAAATCGGAAAGGCTGTGGTAAATGGATATAGCCAGCTTGGGCCTATATTTGCGTATGGTCTCCTCCGCGCCACGGAGAGCCGGAAGCTCGGAACCTTCGATATCCATTTTTATGAAATCGACTCTTGGCAAAGACTCTGCGAAATCATCGATGGAGATGGACGAAACTTTGTTTTCCCCCGAACCGCCGCCACTTTCAAGAACCTTGGTTCCAGGTCCTTGGGAGGCGTAACGGAGTGTGGTATGGGAGTCACTCCAGAGAGCATTCCTCACAACGCTCACTCGCGATGCAAGTTCAGTATTCAACTGCAAGTTCTTCATAAGGATTTCGACATTCTTTGTATCGAATTCAAAGCAGTAGATTCTCCCCTGTTCGCCCACTTCATGGGCAAATCGTAATGCAGTGTCCCCCCACGCAGCTCCCGCGTCAATGACGTAGTCCCCTTTGCATAACCAAATTGGCTTCTTGGCCTGTTCATACGCATAATGGCTCATGAGGAACTGATGCGTGACGACAAGTGGACATGTGTACATGGTTATTGGATAGCCAATAGGGCTCAGATCGGTTTTTGAAAGATGCAGGCTTTCAATTCCGGTGTCAATTTCCGGACCCTGCCTCGGCAACCATTCTGCGATAGAGCGGACTCTCCAATACTCAGGCGTATTAGTCCAAAGCTTCATGTGGCGATACCCAAGAATTCGGTATGCGACGATCTCTACCAACGCACGTCTTGAATATTCGTCGGCTAGTATACTGTAAGTATTTGAAAGTCCTTCAATATGCTCCCCCACCGTACTTTCAAACCTAGCGGCTAAATTATCCGCAGCAGTGATACAAATCCCGTGACGCCGCAGGACAGGGTTGAGGCGAATGAAAAGTTTCTCGCCAAGCGCCTGCATTCGGCCAACCCGCGTACTGCCGAAACGGGCCGCGTCCCAATTATCGGTTCCATAAAATTGGGTGACATGTTCCATTAGAGTCTTTATGAGCTCAGTACAGAATTCAGAGAATGTATTCACTGGTTTCTCCTCGGAATCATGCACGGACTTCCATTTTGCGCAGTTTGGGGCCGATGAGCGGATTAGCGAGGTTTGCGCCGACCTCGAAAGGGTCCGCGTATGGAGACCCACGTCACCTGACTGAAGCGAAACAGGAGTCACGTCAATGGAAAGCAACTCCTGTTTTTTCGAGCATACCTCGCTGATGGACACTCAGTCAAACGGAATGTCTGAACCCTGCATGCAATGGACGATTTCAAGTTGAATGGTCGTGGGCGGGACAAATCTTGGTCGCCGACCTCTGAGTTCACCTGGGCCGATGCGCTACCTCATCGTGTCCTTCTCTGACACTTAGAACTCGCCCGTCAAGTGGGAAACGCACATTCTACGTCGCTCAGGGATTGGTAATTTCCCTCAAGAGCCACTCGCAAAATAAGCTTGCCCAACGTCAAGTCCGTGACTGCCCTTTTCAATCGACCGTTGTCGTGTGCAAGCCCTTTCAGACACCTGCCCCTTGACCCCAATACGAATATAAATTATCTTGATTTGCTAGTTAAGAATTGGCTAGAATTGTCATTCGGGATTTTGCGTGTTTTGGTGTTACGAAGTTATCTTATAGTGCAGTGAACAGCGCTAAACTATTCTTGCCGGTTTCGTTAGCCTTTTCCCCTGAGCGAGTGTACTGGAAGTTACTCTAAACATAATTTTGTGAACGATTTGGAGGAAACAGATTAGGGCCATGGGGGTTGCGGGAGTGGGATGGGGCGGCCAACGCGTCTTAGAGGCTCTCGCTGGAACCAGGTGCGGAGTAGGAGGTGTAGATTCGGAAAGGTTGAAACCCGACCTTGATGAGGTCAGGCGGGGAGTTTATGAAAAGTCGCCCACCAACGGTTCTACGGCGTCGAAAAGCCTGATGTCCTCTTAGCCGGTGTCTGAGCGTTCATTACGTGTCCGAGAAAACTTACCAGGAGGACCTCAACCTACATTTTCCACTTCGTCTCGAATATTCATTTTATGCAGTAGCCGCGAAATAGTTGGAAAGATTTACTCAGGATGTTTGATACACCTTAGAATGAAAAAAACCAATAGAGACACGCGACCACTCTTTGTAATAAAGCCGCCGGGGAGTTTGATAAGCATAGACTTTTCGGAGTTCTGGTCGTACCGGGATTTACTGTATTTCCTGGTCAGGAAAGAGATCCTGGTTCGTTATAAGCAGACTACGCTTGGGGCTGCTTGGGCCATACTTCAGCCTCTTGCCGGCATGCTGGTTCTCACTGTTGTTTTTGGGAGGATTGCCAAGATCCCTTCAGATGGTTTGCCATATTCGCTATTCTCATACGCAGGCCTGGTTCTGTGGACTTTTTTTGCGCAAGCTGCCAACGAATCATCCAACAGCCTTGTAGGCAACGTAAATCTTGTTACCAAAGTGTATCTTCCGAGACTTCTTCTGCCTACCGCCCCGGTGGTCTCATCTCTACTGGATTTGGGTATCTCGGCCAGTCTGTTGGTGATACTCATGTTGTACAACGGGCTGTGGTTTTCCAGCCATATCTGGGCCTTGCCAATAATGCTGATCTTGGCCTTTGTGAGCGCTCTGGGTGTCGGCATCGGGTTATCCGCTCTGAACGTCAAGTACAGGGATTTTCGATACGTGCTCTCTTTTTTGACTCAATTATGGTTCTTTGCTTCTCCGGTGGTCTATCCAGCTAGCGCAATCCCTGAAAAGTGGCGTTTGCTCTATGCGTTGAACCCCATGGTGGGAGCTATCGAGGGGTTTCGATGGGCCATGCTCGGGACCGGCGTGGACATGTTTCCCATGTTGCTCGTCAGCGCGCTGTCGGCGTCAATCATTCTGTTCTTAAGCGTGGGCTATTTTCGGCGCACTGAACGATTTTTCGCAGACGTAATTTGAAATAATATCCAATGGAATGGACCGCAGAATGCTTTTTCGATTGAGGTTTGTCCCACAAGGAAAGAAGCCCCTATGGCAAATTTAGCGATTCTCACTCGAAAACTTGGCAAGCAATACCATGTCGGGGTTCAGCGGGAGAGATATTACAGCTTGCGAGAAACGCTTGCTCAACTTGCCAAGAGGCAGATCGCTCGCATTCATGGACTAGGAGCGGCCACAGCAAATGCCCGGAGTGTATTTTGGGCGCTTAAGGATTTGGATCTGGAAGTCAGGCAGGGGGAGATACTTGGAATCATCGGGCGCAACGGGGCCGGCAAGAGCACTCTTCTGAAAATCCTTTCCATGGTCACGGCTCCAACTACAGGGGAGGCCCAGCTATACGGCAAAATGGGCAGCTTGTTGGAAGTGGGAACAGGTTTTCATCCGGAACTGACAGGTCGCGAAAATGTATATTTGAACGGCGCTATCCTTGGCATGAGAAAGGCCGAGATTGACAGGAAATTTGACGAAATTGTGGATTTTTCAGGCGTAGAACGGTTTCTGGACACTCCTGTGAAACGCTATTCCAGTGGAATGTATGTTCGGCTCGCGTTCTCTGTAGCCGCTCACCTTGACGCCGAAATCCTTCTGATCGACGAAGTCCTGGCGGTGGGTGACGCTCCGTTTCAGAAGAAATGTATTGGGACAATGGGCCGGTTTGCTGATCGAGGGCGCACGGTTCTATTTGTTAGTCACAACATGACTGCGGTCCAGGCGCTCTGTCAGAGAGTGATTTGGCTGAATGACGGTGTTCTGGCGGCGGATGGAGCGGCCGGTCAAGTCATAACGGGTTACTTGAAAACGTCGTCCTCGACCTCCAGAGAGAAGACCTGGCCTGACGGATCTAAAGCCCCGGGAAACGAACACGTTCGCTTGCGCCGCGCTGCGGTCCGTCCGCAGACGGAAAACGGCGGGGATTCAATTACGATACGCACTCCCTTCACCCTGGAATTTGATTACTGGAATCTTGAGCCGGATAGCTATTTGAACTTGAGCGTCGTCTTATACAACGAACAAGGGGTTGTCGTGCTTGTCACCGCCCCCGTGGCCGAGCCCCTGTGGCATGGGAAGTCTTTTCCGGTGGGACTGTTCAGGAGTGTGTGCTTTTTTCCAGGAGACCTGCTGAACGACGGCACATACAGGATTTCTCTGCTGGTGGTCAAGGGAGAGACCATGATTATTTATCAGCTCGATGATATCCTGGAATTCGATGTGTTGGATGATCCGGACAGGCGAGGTCGATGGTACGGGAAGTGGGTTGGCGTTGTTCGTCCTGACTTGAAGTGGACGACGGAACTGATGCCTTTGCAAGCGTCGGATGGCGTTTAGAGGAGTGTCGCTGCGAGTGTGTGACGCCGGTTTCAGTGACCCGGGGCAGGTTCCGCAGAAGTCGGGGGGCTTTTCAGCTTCAATGGAAGACGGTTGAAATCGACGCTGTATGACGGGATTCGCATGTTATGGAAAAAACTGTAAGTGAAATGGATTTGGAGCATCTAAGGATAATCCGAAACAACGTAACCGATTTCATGCGGCACGTCGCTGCGACCTATGCTCAGGAGGGCAAAGGGCGTCTTTTGGATATCGCCCCACAGGTCCATTCCGGCGCCAGGCCTTTTTTTCCGGATACCATTGTTGTTGAGACGTTTGATATCGATCCTGAGTCCCGCTGCGTCTACACCGGGGATATTTGCGCTCACAACGATTTTCTCCAAGATGGCCTCTTTGATTTCGTCGTTTGCACGGAAGTTCTCGAGCATACGCTTCACCCCTTCAGCGCCATTGAAGAGATTTGGAGGATACTGAGAACCGGCGGAATGCTCTTCCTGACCACACCTTTCAATTTCAGGATTCACGGTCCGCTGCCTGACTGCTGGCGTTTTACCGAACACGGTCTCAGAGAATTGCTAAAGCGTTTCGACATACTCGAACTCGACTGCTTAGAAACCCCGGATAGGTGGTTGATGCCCATTCACTACACAATCGTGGCCCGAAAACCCGAGTAAAAACTGGAGACGAACTTGGACGCCCTCAAACAATCTGAAAAGGATTTGGCTATCTTAGGCGGGCCTCCCGCGTTCGCCGAACCATTGCACGTGGGCCGCCCCAACATCGGGAATAGAGAGAAATTTCTGTCCCAAGTAAATGATATTCTAGACAGAAGATGGTTTACCAACCAGGGACGTTACGTGAGGGCGTTCGAGCAAGCGGTTGCGGAGCTTGCAGGGGTGAAGCACTGCATAGCAATGTGCAACGGCACTATTGCGCTGGAGATTGCAACTAGGGGCCTGAACCTCAACAGTGAGGTAATTGTCCCGTCATTCACTTTTGTGGCCACCGCCCATGCTCTGCAATGGCAAGGAATCACCCCCATATTCTGTGACATCGAACCGGAACAATATTGTATAGATCCCGACAAAGTAGAGGAGCTCATTACGCCTCGAACTACCGGTATCATAGGAGTTCACCTCTGGGGCCGCCCATGCGCCATTGAAGCCCTTACCGAGATTGCCGAGCGCCGAAAGCTCAAATTGGTCTTTGACGCTGCGCACAGCTTTGGTTGCTCTCATGGAGGGCGTATGGTGGGAGGTTTTGGCGATTGCGAAATTTTCAGTTTTCATGCCACAAAGTTCATCAACACTTTCGAGGGAGGAGCTGTAGTCACGAATGACGACGAACTCGCTTCCAAGATTCGCCTCATGAAAAACTTCGGGTTTTCCGGTTACGATAATGTGATTTACATTGGAACAAACGGCAAGATGAGTGAAGTCTCGGCGGCGATGGGGCTCACATCTCTTGATTCCATGGACGATTTCATAGCTGCAAACCGGAGAAACTATGAGGCCTATAAACGCGGCCTTAGCGGTCTTCCTGGGATCAGACTGTTGCCTTACGATTCCTCTGAAAAGCACAATTATCAATATGTAATCCTGGAAGTAGATCAAGCTGAAACGAACCTCGACCGTGACTGCCTTGTCGCAGCGCTTCAAGCCGAGAATGTGTTGGCCCGACGGTACCTTCTATCCCGGATGCCACAGAATGGAACCATACCGTTCGTACTTCCCCTATTGGAAGTCTTTGCTGCCTGTTACGGAGAGACTTTCGCAGAGGGTCCTGGCCTTACCCACCGGGCAAGTAGTGAGCGAGGAAAATGTGGCTGTGGTTTGCGATATCGTCACAACTGCTCTCGACAATCCAGACGCCGTAAGAAAGGCTCTGGGTAGCTCTTAGTTTTCCGCGACCTGGGGTCCGGCGATGGCGTAGTCGCCGCAGCCGGCTTTCCGGAAAAATGCAGTTTTCTCAGTTCGTCCCACCGGGGCTTGGCCGTCTCGGGTGCAGGAGATGCGCAAGGACCGTAAAGGTGCGCCGTTTCCGGCTGTTCAGGAAGGTGTTGATCATTGATCTTCTTAGGCAAACGTGTCAATGAGAGGCACAGGCGCTCGCCCAATTCATCCCGTCAGTTTCCACACTCTTCTCCAAAGTCGCAAGAATAACCGCCACCTGGGCACTAAAGGGTTGAAGGGGCTCAATATCAGGCTGCGAGCAAGAGCCTGTGCGGCTTTTGCCCAGTCGCTTTTCAGCCAGTAGACACCTGCGAGAATGAACCACTCTCGTGATATTCTACGCTTGATGGAACGGTTATAGGCAAAGCCAAGGTGCCTATTGATAGCCTCGTAAGTCTGAATGTAGGCCAAGCCCCGCTCGTCCGATGGCGTTTTGGACCACAGTCCATCAGCGTGCACTCGATAAGCCGACATGATACCCTCGATCCTGCCCCCTGGGCCATGCTCCGCGAGTAGGATGTGGATTGTCCAGTCGGCGCCTTTTTGTCTGTAGTACCAGTCAGGGACCCCGCGTTGCAGAATCGTGGCTCTGAACATCGAAGAGCCGGTTGGAATAAAGTACTCCTCGGCGATATCCGCCAGAGCGACAACGGTCTTAGTCGCCGGCGAGTCTAACACCGCATCCGCCGGCATCCCTTTTTCATCCACTACCCGGACGGGGTGGAAGCAAAACGAGAATTCCGGGTGCTCATCAAGAAAATTAGCCTGCATCTGAAGTTTGTCCGGAGATGTCCAAAAGTCGTCACCCTCCAACAGGGCGACGTATTCCCCCGCACACTCATTCAAGGTATGAATGAAATTGTTTTTTCCGGCCAAGCCCAGATTTTGCCCCCTGACCAGGACTCGAAGTCTTCCCGGACTCCCTTGTTGATATTCCTGAAGAATCTGCGTGGTCCCATCGGTGGAACAGTCATCTCCTATAACGATTTCGTAGTCGAAATCGGCTACTTGCATCAATGCGCTTTCTATAGCCTGCCGGATGAATTTCGCATGATTGTACGTAATCATCAGCACGCTGACTTTAGGTCTTCGGGGTTGTCCGGAATCAGGCGTTTGGCTGGTATCATCAGTAGAATTCACAGGGATATGGCCTCTTGTTGCGTTACTTTTCTTTGCGCTGCTCTTGCCGGCTCATTGGTTTCCCTGAGGCCTGCCCGAATAGTCAATGTGAAAATCCAATCCCGGGAACTTCTTCGGCATCCGCATGATATTAAACACCATCACGCCTATGGCCATACGATCCAACCATGAGGACAGAGGCCACCCGAAGTGGACCACCACTCTTCGGTCAGCCAGTTCGTATTCGACAACTTTCAACAGCCCGACCATCTGGTGGTAGATAGATCTCTTCGAAGAGACAAATCGGAAATGGTTGGGCGCGAGTTTCGCCGGAGCCCCCTCTCTGGGGCTATAAAAACTGATATAGGCTTCATTCTCCTTAATCTTGCTCAAGCCTTCCTCTCTGGGCCTTCTAAAGATGACGTGGACATCTTCGTCAGGAGATTCGGCAAGGTACAGGATCATGTCCATATGGGAGTCGGTTTCAGATACGGCTTTGATCTCAGGCGCCCTTGTTCGAGCTATTACAAGCCCCCCGAACAAAACCATACCTGTGACAATCGCCCACATCTCTGTGCCGTGTGGTTTCATCCAGGCGAGGAAGAAGAAGCAGCTCAAGAAAAGCAGGAACAGCGCTACCGTCCCGATCCTGCCGGTGTAATAGTGGATTACCTCTTTGGTGCCCTTGAGGTAACGATAAATGATGAGGGAACCGGTGTTGATGGTAAAGCAGGCAAGTATACCCAGGGCGTACATGTCCGCCAGGATCATCTGGCTACCCCCGGTGATGACGACGATTATCGAGAAGAAAATCGCGCTGATGATGTGAATCCGGTACAGTGAATGCCTGCGATTCGTAGCGATCAGCCACCCGAATCCATATCGCTCGGCCACTCTTTCCATTAGTTCGCTTGAGGCGACGAAAGCCGTGTTTACCGCCATAATGAGCGTGATGCTTGCCAGAGCCGCCACGCCTATTCCAAAGGGAATACCGCTTATCAAGGTTGCGTAATGGGTAATCAGGTCACCTTCATGTTGCGCGAATTCTATGGGGGCCGACAAGGCCAGAGCCGCTACAACAGGTGTCACGATGCCGACGGTCAACGCCAGGAAAATATAGGCCTTTGAGATTTCTCGCCAGCTACGCACAAATCCGGCAGTCTGGAGCACAGACTCCACCCCCGAGTATGCGAGCACGCAACTGGCAATCGAAGCCACAAACATACCATAATCCTGAAACATAGAGCCGGTGTGCAATCGAGTTACGCCGTCGCCTATGGCGTTCTGTAACCGCGAGATCGAGCCCTGATCCAGATCCAAGACACCTGAAACAATCAAGTTTAGAAAAACGAAGGCTGCCAGCACAAAGATTCCAAACGTGAAACGCACGTTCTCTCGAATCCCCAAAATGTTTAAGCCGGCTATGGCCCAAATAATCACCACTCCGGCGAGCATTTTAGAGGATTGGGACATTACGAAAAACGAAGAGGCGTTTTCTATGGCGCTTATCGCTGAGATACAGGCTGTGAGGATGTAATCCACCATGATGGAGGAAACGGCAACAAAGGATACCACTGGTCCCAAAACCAAATACGAAAACGAGTAGACTCCGCCGCCGAACAATTTATGATGTTCAAGAATTTCCGAGATTTCCACCAAGCGGGAACAGAAATAACGGATGATGAGTGACGTTAGCGCAATAAAGAATATGGCTGCCGGGCCGATGAAGCGATAAGCTTCGGCTGGAGCGTAAAAGACCGACGTCAGCTCATCCATTAAAGTGATAACGCCGATCCCCAACCAAGTCAGCCAGAAGCGGCCGTTATGATAATTGGTCAGTAGTCCGGGTTTCCGTATTATAAGAACAAAAATCCCCGTCAGGGCGAGGTTTAAGACTATCAAGACTGCGGTTTTCACTAAGTCTACTCCTGAGCCGATGCCGACAAAATTGTGGAGACCTTTGTCTGCGCTAAGGGTGTTGAGTCCCAGTTTAGCAGGAGCAATATACCCCTTATGAGTTCGCAGTCAAGGTTCATTCATGTGCAAGTGTCATGAAGCGCACAGTGGTGGTAAGAGCCTGGGGCGCAGCGCTCGACACGTCGTCGTCGTGAGCCTACACGAAGAGAATGAGAATTACTGAGAGAGAAACAGCGGAGATCAGAGTGGAGAGGACCATCGCCGCCTTGGCAAGCTCCACGTCACTGCCGAGTTGCGCGGACAGGATATGATTATTCGGGGACGTGGGCAGTCCGAAATAGATCATTGCTATGCTTAAGGAAAAGCTCGGAGTATTGAGCCATTTCAAGACCAGATACCCCAACATCGGCATGAGGATCAATTTGAAGCCGGCCGCCACAACTGACTCCCCGAGTTGAAATCTCAGTTTTTCCATAGTCAACGAGCCGCCTATTGACAACAGGGCCAGTGGTAGGGCCAAGGCCGAAGTCATGGATAACGTGCCGGCAAGGACATGAGGCATCGGTATCCGGAGTCTAGAATAGGCAAGGCCCGCGCAGCAGGCCAAGATCAACGGATTCAAAGCCACCACTTTGACTAGAATCCAAGCCTCTTTGGATAGGGCGGGACGCTCGCCCGAATACCATATCAGTGAGGGAACTGCCAATAAGTTGATAAAAGGGATCAGAAAAGCTATCAGGATTCCGAATTCCCGGACTCCTTTTTCGCCGTAAGTGGCGGAGACCACTGCAAGCCCCAAGTAAGTGCTGAATCTGTAACAGCTCTGGGAGAATGAGCCGATTTTCACATGGGGCAGCTTCACGAGTCGAGCGCAAATCAGGCTTCCGAGGAAAACGATGAATATCACCGCCATGGACGGGGCAACCACCGCCCAATCTATGGGCTTGTCCGGAGATTGCTCGGCGATCTTCCAGAAAAGTAAGCCCGGCATGAAGATAAAATACAGCAGGGAATCGGACAATTCCGTGAAGTGATCGTCAATCATATGCAAACGCTTGAGCGCATATCCGAGAAATATGACAGCGAATATAGGAACTATACTTTCGACTACTACCAGCATTGAAACTGCCCGGATTCTTTGTATAAATTTTGCAGGGAGATTTCCCCTGGAACTTCTCTTCACATACTAATATGGCGCCGGACCCGAGAGTTTCCCGGACCCTTCCCCAAAAACTCCTAATACATTGGTTTGTTAAATGGTCACAACCTTTCCGTCGGCATAATTTGCAACGCAGTGGGCTCATAAAGCTTCGCCATGGACCGTCGGTAGGAGGCTCTAATGTTCCCGCAATTGTTAGAGTTTTTTGAAGGAGGGTCCGGGAGGGAACCTTTTTGCACAAAAAAGTTCCCTCCCGGTGAACGCTTACATCCTCTATTCATAGATCTTTTCGTCGTCGGCGTCGGCTTCAAGTGAATCATGCTCAAAGTCCCGAGGCGTGGCCGCTTTGCGATCCTTATGGAATTCTTTGTACCACTCGTTGGCAATAATGGCGGACATCACTTCGTTGGCCCCGGTCCATATGGAAGCAAGGCGGAGGTCTCTAACCGTTCTTTCCACAGGATATACATTGGTGTAGCCGATTCCTCCCATCACCTGCATAGCGTTGTGAGCGGATTTTTGACATGATTCAGTGACGAACTTCTTCGTTTCCGAAACCATGCGCCTGACTAGCGCCTGTGGCGCGCCCGCGTCCACTGCCGCGGGCGGTCGTGTAAACCATGGACCGGGCCGCGTCGAGAAGCATGGCCGCTTCGGCGACTTGAAAACTGACGCCCTGGAATTGGTTTATGACCTGACCAAACGCCTTTCTCTTGGAGGTGTACCCGGTAGCCACATCCAGGGCGGGTCTGGCCGCGCCTATGGTCATGGCCGCTGTGCCCAAGCGTTCCGGCACCATCATGGTATTGAAGACAGAATAGGCCCCATTCAATCGCCCGACAATATTTTCCTCGGGCACTTTGACGTCTTTGAAAACCAGTCGCCCGGCTCCTCCGCCTCGGCATCCCATTAGCCCATAGAGATACTTGGTGTCTACTCCGGGTCCTCGATCCACTATGAAGCAAGTGAGAGCTTTGTGAGGTTCGGCGTCGGGATCCGTCCTGGCGTAAACCAGGAAGAAGTCCGCTCCTTCGGCCCCGACGATGAAGCGCTTCTGACCGTTCAATATGTAGTAGCCGTTTTGTTTTGTCGCGGTAGTGGTCGCTCCGAAGAAATCCGAACCGCCTCTGGGCTCCGTTAGGCACTCTGCGGCAAAAAGACCGCCTTTCAACAATGGCTTCACATATTTTTGCTTTTGGCGTTCGGTTCCGTGCAACACTATGGCGTCGCATACTAATTCAGAGCCTACTCCAAAAACGCAGGCAAAGATGTAACCCAGGGTCCCCACTTCGTCCATGATCATGCAGGTCGTGACCCAATCCATAGCGCGGCCGCCCAGTTCTTTGGGATAACGGCATCCGAAGAGGTTTCTTCGGGCTGCCTCTTGAAGGAATTCCTTCGGAAACTTGATCTTGTCCGCGTCCATGTCCAG
This sequence comes from uncultured delta proteobacterium, assembly GCA_963747865.1. Classification (GTDB taxonomy): domain Bacteria; phylum Desulfobacterota; class Desulfomonilia; order Desulfomonilales; family Desulfomonilaceae; genus JBBSBY01. The sequence goes on from CAVVHK010000059.1 coordinate 152,546, forward strand.
GATCATCCGTCTGGGGGTCCATTTCACGAGATCCTTGACTTCTTCTCGTATCTTGAGTTGCTCCTCCGTCAAGAGAAAATCAAACATCTTGTAATCTCCGGTATGTATTCAGTTGTGAACGGCCGAGAGGCTTCTTAAGCATTAGGCTCCAAGTGAAGCGACACGCATCCTACTCGCTGAACGCCTACCGCACAATCGCAAATCGCGGCCCGGTGAAGGAATCTCACGCGTGAGCGAAAGCATGCCTGATGAGCTGACGTTACCAGGAATGGGAAATCGCTCCGGTCCAGCAAGCCTGGCCGCAGGGCAAGGGCGGCCTGTTGGTCGCAGGTTTACAGGCGGCGCATTCATACTTCACCTTCTTTTTCTTGTCGGGCGCCACAATGGCGACAGGCTCCTCACTCATCGGATCGTTGGGATCTTCGTCAACTACCTGAAGAACGGCCGCCGGGCATGCTGTCACGCAATCGCCACAACCGTTACATTTGTCCGTGTCTATGGTGATAAAGAAGGCGCCGGACCCGTCGCTGTAACCGTAATTTGCAAGCATTTGGTTATCCTTTTCGCAAGCGTCGCCGGGAAACCTCTTTATGCAAAAAGAAGGTTCCCGGCGGACTGTTTACTTAATGCGACCTTTGCCCTTTTGACAGAGGGCGTATGCAAAAAGCGCCGCCCCGGCGGCCCCGGCCAACTGTGTGTCCCATTTTGTCTTCAAAGGCTCGACGCCCATTTTTTTCTTCAACCGGTCTATGACGCCCCTGTTCTTGGCCATTCCACCTGTGATGGCAAATTGGGGCTCGACACCGACTCTCTCCAGGAGAGAATAGATTCTGTCGGCCATGGCCGAGCAATAGGCCGCAAGCACTTCGTTAGTGTTCAGACCCTTGCGCAGGAGGCCGGTGGCTTCAGACTTGGCGTAAACAACGCAAGTGCTGGAAACCGGGATCGGTTCCTTGTCGATCTCGAAGGATCGCTCGCCAACCTCGCCTATGGGTACCGAAAGGAGGTCCGAGAAAACTTCCATGCCTCGGCCTGTGCCCGCGGCGCACTTGTCATTCATCAAGAAGTTGGTGACCTTGCCCTTGTCGTCGCAGCGGATGGCTTTGATGTCCTGGCCGCCGGCGTCAAGCACGGTTCGGACTTCATTGCCGTATATAAAGTTCGCGCCTCTGGCGTGACACGCGATTTCCGTCACAGTTCGGTCCGCAAATGGAACGTTGACTCTGCCGTAGCCTGTGCCGATGAGGTAGTCAACTCTGTCCTGCGTTAGGTCGGTTTTTTCCAGAGCGAAATTTAAGGCGTTCGTGGCGCTATTCGGGCTATCGGAACCGGTTCTCATGTTTCCGTACGCGAAGAAAACGCCATCAGCCATGATAACCGCTTGTGAACTTACGGAACCTACATCGATGCCCATTGTTATATATTTAGCGTCTTGCCATCCTATATCGGGATTTACCCAGTTGGTTTCTTCCCATCGCCAGAATTCTCGTTTCTTTTCCTCAGCCATGTGTGTTTCCTCCGGTCAGGTCGAGCTTTCGAATGATTTAGTCCTCGTTGGCCGCGACAACAGCGGCTCCGACCGCCGCGCCGAATTCGGGGATATCGGGAATGTAGACTTCTTCGACGCCCAGCTCCCTTTTCAAAGCCGTCACAAAACCCGGGTTATAAGCGACGCCACCGAGCATGACAATGTCCGGATTTACGCCGATACGCCTGATCATGGACACAATGCGGCTGGCCATGGCGTCATGAATGGCTTTACTGATGTCTTTCTTCCGAGTCTTGGCGTGAATTAACCCGACCACTTCGGACTCCGCGAAGATTGTGCACTGAGCGTTCATGGGTATTGGGTTGTCCGATGAAAGAGCCAGTGGACCCATCTGATCCAGAGGAGTCTCTAGGGCTCGGCCCATTGCTTCGATAAACGCTCCGGCCCCGGCCGCGCATTTCTCGTTGATGGCAAAGTCCACGACGGCCCCTTTTTCGTCGCATTTGGCGGCCCGGCCTTCTTCGGCCCCGACATCCGCCACCGTTCTAGCTTTCGGGAAGAAATAGTGGGCAGCGGCGGATATTGCTTTAATATCGTTAACCTTCAGGTCGGCTTCTTGGATAGACTTGGCGCCTGACCCGGTTCCGCCTATGCGTTGGACCTCATCCCGGGACACTCCGGCTGATTTCAGCGCCTCTTCCAATGACACTTTAACGGCCAGGGATTGTTCAAATCCGGTAAGCGCCGAACCGCGGCCTATGATCCGTCCGTCTTTAAGTATGACCGTTTTTGTATTCTTGGCGCCGCAGTCGATTCCTGCAGTGATCATAACAAAAACCTCCTTTTGGTCGTGGGCCGGTTTAGAGAGCCGGCTCATTAGGCCCTGGTTATAGCTCAAGGCTTCTTTTTCAATCCCAGGCTCTCCAGGAAGATATCTATACGGGTTTCTGCGGCCTTTTCGTCGAATTCCCGCTCGTCCCCCATATTTCCTTCGTAGGTCATCACCTTCATGCCGCGATCGAGCAAGCCCAGGCGGTTTTCCGCTGTACCCATGGTCAAGCCTTCGCATCCCCGATTGTAATGGAGGATGATTCCGTCCACTTTCCAGAGCTTGGCGATCGCCGCCATCATTTTGGTCTTATATTCCGGAGAATAAAAGTGCTGGTATTCCGGCTTGCTCAAGTGCCAGTCGGCAAGCATCCAGCAGGCTTCTTCTCTTGTCTTGGGCTTCTCTTCGGGCATCGGCCTTGGGGAACGCTCCGCCGTAAGCGTATTTATTTACCAGAATGGAACCCCAATAATTGCGCATGTAAGCGCAGAGATCTCGGGCAAAACCGTAGTTTTCCGCCGCGGTGAGGAATTCCTGGGAAAGAGGTTTGTCGAATGCGCAGGTGGCGCCATAGGGTTCCCCGGTCAAGCATTTTACATCTCTGCCCAAACCCGCGGGAACAGCGTCGTGCGCCCAAGCGCTACCCATCCAGCGGAGGCCGCCTGTGTGTGGCGATCCCGCCGGTAATTGGCTGAGTTATGTTTTTCCGACCTATGTATAAGTCGGCATATTCTATGCCGACTTATACTTGGTTACTCGCTGAACCTGAGCAGGGCTTATACAGGCTCGATGTCAAGTCAGTTGGGAAATAGCGGGTTGCCTCGAATCAAAAGAACCCGGAAAATACTCGTAGTGTAAACTAATAGGCCGTTTTGACCTTATCTCAGTCATTGTAATGACGGAAACTTAAAAGCCCTTGACAAAAAACGGCTATAAGTGTTATTCGAGTTGGTAAACGGTGACACTGGTTCGCATCCAAAGTTATGAACACGGATGAGAGCCGGTGAAGACGCCCTCGGCGCTAATCAGCGGCGACGGGTCCCCGGGCCCGTTGCTTACTCGTGTGAAAGCGCATTAGTATAAGTCCCGCTCAAACGACAAGGCGAGTGACAAATCGATGTCTCAATCCAGCGTAAGATCGCCCCAAATCAGGAAAAACTCTTCCTCTGCTTCAGAAAAGAGAAAGCAGATAATCGAAGCGGCTGAAAGACTATTTGCGGATAAAGGTTTTCATCAGACCACTATAGCCGACATATCCGAGGTTTCGGGCGTTCACGAAGCGTCGATATTTCAATATTTTAAAACCAAAGAAAATTTGCTCGTATCCATACCCGAGCGTCACTTGAAGCTGACGTTACAGGGAATATCCGAGCACCTCCAAGGAATGAAGGGCGCCGAGCCTAAGCTCAGGAAGCTCATCTGGCACCAGTTGCGGGATTTGTCCCTGAACAAGGATTACACTTCCATTTTGCTCAGGGATTTGCGCACCTTGCCGGCGTTTTACGAATCCCCGGCCTACGAGATGATCCGACAATACAGCGCTTACGCCGCAGAGGCGGTTCGGGAGGGGATACGCGACGGAGAGATAATCCCGGACCTTGAGCTCATTCTGGCTCTTGAAATGATTTTCGGGGCAATAGACAGCGTGGTGCTGAGATGGCTGTTCTTCAATCACCCCTATGATCCGGGGGAAGTGGCGGACGAACTCTTTTCTTTGATCCAAGCGGCTCTGTGGAATCACGAAGCGCAAAAGATCGACGATTCCAGTCGGGGGGAGATGAGGCGAAGGACCATATTGCGCGCCGCTGCTGAGATTTTTGGAAGCAAGGGTTACGGCGGGGCGACCATAGCGGAGATTGCGGCCAAATCGGGGATCGCCGAGGCCTCCATTTACCAGTATTTCAAGAGCAAGGAAGAACTGCTTCTTTCCGTGCCGGGCAATTGGTTCGACGAGCTTTCCGAGGAAATTGAAGAGGTATTCTCCGGCAACATGAACCCATACGAACGTCTGTTATATTTGCTGCGCCGGTGGGCCATAGATTTCCAGACAAGAGAATGGGACACAAGCGTATTGATTCTGGAGCTTTACCGCAATCCTGCGTTCTACAATTCGCAGGCGTATAAGAACACTCACAGGTTCTGGCGACTGATACGGGGAATAGTGGAAGAAGGCAGAGAGGAAGGCTACTTCAGAAAGGATTTTAGAACTGAATTCTACTTACATTTGATCCAGGGCGCCTTCGAGCACGAAGCCTTGGCCCGAATGATGCTCCACAAAAGTAAGGTCACCGTCCACCACACCGAGCAAATGATAAAGCTGCTGATGAGGGCCATAAAGGCGTAGAGGTCGCCGCAAAACCTGGGGGCTTTGGAAAGATCCACCGGGGAGCGGCTGATAATGTTTTGCTCAAGCGGTCCGGTTGAGTGCGTGGTCCATTCATTCGGAAATGTGAGGTGGCCCACTATGCCTTTACACGACATCACCTCGTGATGAATAGAGGCAGATGACCCGCAATCCACCCCTCGAACCTTACAATCTCCAGTTCCCGAGACGAAAGAGCGCTCAAGTCCAGTAGTCTTGTTAGGGTTCCTTTACGATCCGCTTCCCAGATCATTTGAGTCGCAGCTATGGCGTCTCCTGCGTCGGAGCGACATTGACTTCGTATGGCGGCAGCACTCGGGTAAGGTTCTATTAGCACATGGTAGCCGTCGTAATCAGGGGAAGTGATATCCATTCCGTCAAACGGCCAACATTTAACAGGAATGCCCTCTTGGTCGCATACTTCTATCAATTCCAATATCTTGATAAGACCTACCAAAGTCTGCCCTCCAACAGACCCGTTGTCGCCGACTCTATTGAAGGGCTTAGGGTTCCCGGTTCCGAAGAGGCTTGGATAGCGTTCACATAGACGATAGACTGTCGGATCTCCTTTTTCTCTTGGATCTCGATCCGGAATTCCATATATTCCCGCTTTGGTGGCCGAATAGAAATAGGGTAGCATACCATGAGACACTAACCATTCATTGAAAAGCCTGGCGAACGTCTTGGGGTGATCAAGTGGTGGCGCATCAGAAGCGTAGGTTCCTTTCGCCAGCATTTTCAAGCCTTTTCTCCAATCCAAATCGAGGCCGATCTGCTGGGCGAGTCCGTACGGAATTGAATATTGATGATCCTGTCCAAACATCAACCGTCTTCCATTCTTCGTACAGGATCGGAGACGTTCGAGGAATTCCAACAGTAGGCCTTCCCGGGTGAATGGCTTCCTCAAGACCTCCGTCTCATTCGATCCTTCGATGCGAGCAACCTTGATGGCTCTTCGCTGCTGAACGCTGTCAAGTGCCCCGGAGTAATCCGCAAATTCGTATTCGTCACCGAGAGATCCACAGGGTTTCCGATCCAAGGGGCTTGGCCTGACACCTGTTGGGCCGTTGACTCCTTTGCTTTGCTTAACGACTTCCATCCCTTTTACCTGGGTGACCTTCCTTTCCTCAGGCTCATCAGGTCCGTTGTCGTCTCCAAAAGTCATCTCGAACGAAGACCTTAAAGGTATCCTTTCCCAGACATCTCTGGATATCCCAGGTGCGACTCTTATGCCCTTGGTCTTACGACCGTCAGCGCCATCGCGCATCCGAAACCAACGGGTCTCTGTTCTATTGATAACGAGAGTGATTCCTTCATCGGGGCGAAGGCTTGCTAGTCTGGTGGCCATAGAGGCTGGCAAGTGGCTGAACCAGATGCAGTGAGTATCACGCTTGGTTGAGGTCGGCATTGGAAATCCTCCAAAGAAACGCATTTCTGTCCAATATACTCCCCGGGGTGCTAATAATAAGTTATCATATCACCCCCGGGCCGTCAAGCAAATGAAGTTTCGCTCAAGCGAAACTGCCTCTTGGCTGCCATTGCCTATTCGAACCAACTATCATGCTGCCCCCCTTTTTTCGTTGTTTTTCCTGTCCGAAATGCCCTCCACAGGCACCGCCTTGATAGAAGGCGTCAATTGGGGTCGTGGACGCTCTCAAACGGGATGAGCAGGGCACTGAGAAGAGAGTTTTCTGGAGCCATTTATCATCCGACGGTCTGAGGAAACGGCCGGGCTGATATATTCCTTGATGACTTTGACCGGGAGGTATTTCTTGCCGTGCTCGCGGATGTTGTGGAACGGTACAATTGGATTTGTCATGCCTATTGTCTCATGAGCAATCATTACCACATCCTCATCGAAACTCCCGCCGCCAATCTTTCCAAAGGGATGTGCGAACTAAACGGGGTCTACACCCAAAAACTCAACTGCAGACGCGGGCGAGTCGAGCATTTCTTTCAGGGACGGTTCAAGTCAATTCTATCGGCGTCGAAACGTGACCGGGCAATTGCCAAGGCTCATCTGGAGCATGGCTATTCACAACGGGAGATCGCAGCGCATGTCGGACTCCACTACTCAACAGTGAGCAGGAGAGCCCGGCGAGAAAAGGCAAGAAGCTGGATCTGACCCCAATCATACGGTGGGAGCTGAGGGGTGATGACGAGGTGGAGACATCCCGCCGGAGTGGGTGAGATCGGAAAGCCCAGGACCCTGATTCTTCATCCTCGGCTTTCCACAAGAAAGGTTCGGAGAGCTTTACCGATCGCCAAAATGCAATTCCGGCACTTGGAAAGGAATGGGACCGTGTTCTTTGATCCAATCGCTGTTTATCTCATTCCATTTCTTCTGTTGGTCCAGCCTCTCTGCTTCAAGCGCCCGTGCGGTTTCCACGAATTTCTCCCTGTCGTACGACTCTGGTTTTTTCATTGTCTCCCCTCCTGTGGGTTGTTTGAGCCGATGAGTGACGGTTGGGATTCAGGGAAGCGCTCACAAATGGTTAGGAGGTTTTGAAGGGGGCTGGGAGAGAGAGGAAAATAGATTACCCAGCGTTCTCTTCGCCGGCTTCTAATGCATTGAAACCGCTTCGGGCTGTTTCCGACACGACGACGGATACAGCATCGCTGATTTTATGATACCCTATCGGGTAGAGAAGTCAATTCAGATCCAGGATTGGAAAGCATACAGAGACCATATCAGGCGCCTGTTGAAGAGACGCTGGACGTTGATTCGGCGCGGAAAGACACGTTATCGACAGTAAAACCACCCCAAGTTGGGTTGTGCGAGTACCTCGTGATTCCCCATCTGCCATCACAGCATACCTGCCCATTCATATCCTTGGCGCTCGTAACGAAAGAAAACGGAAAACCCAACGACCGAACTTCAGGCGGATGCGCCGCCGCATAACCTGCCTGCCCAACAGAACCCTACGATTGCACGAATCAAAGGGAACCAGACGAGCATCAATACCGGATAGAATTCACAAGAAAGGGGATCGCTATGCGTGTACGATCAGCATCTATACTACCAGCGATGGTGACGGCGGCTGTCTTCCTGATAGTCGCCGCTTGGACAACTCCTGCTTTTACATACAAGCAGGCGAAGAGATGTATCGGCTCGATAGACGAGTCAATCGTAGAGCGGTCTGACAGCATCGTCTTCAAGATGAACCCGAAGGGAGAAGTCACATTCTTCAATGATTTCGCCCAGAAATATTTTGGATACAAGGAGAAGGAAATTCTGGGGAAGAACGCGCTCGGTACGTTTATCCCCAATATTGATTCCTCTGGAAAGGACCTTCACCCGATGCTCGAAGATTTGTTTCGCAATCCTGGCAGCCACGTAACAAACCAAAATGAGAATGTTCGTCGGAACGGCGAAAAGGTTTGGATAAGTTGGGTCAATCTACCCATTACGGACAAAACCGGGAAAGTGAAGGAACTCCTTTGTATAGGGAACGTCATCTCCGATAAAAAATGAGGCTTGGTAAGCTGAATAGTAAGCATTCACTTACGCGGGGAAGATTGCTTCGCTACGCTCGCAATGACAGGCCAAAGTGTCTTTGCGAGGAGTGAAATCCCGCGTTCCGCGGGAAAGCAATCTCAGCTTGGCCGCTCATAAGTGAAAGGTTACGCTGAATATGCGTCCTACCTGTCCCACGAGGGCCCGAGCCGCAGGGCTGCGCGAACGAAACGGAGTCTACACCCAAAAACTCAACCGCCGACACGGGCGAGTCGGGCATGTATTTCAGGGACGGTTCAAATCAATTCTATCGGCGTCGAAACGAGACCGGGCATTCGCCAAGGCTCATATCGAGCATGGTTATTCACAGCGGGAGATCGCAACGCATGTAGGACTCCACTACTCAACAGTGAGCAGGATAGTCCGGCGGGAAAGGGAGAAAGCTGGAAGCTGGACCTGACCCCAATACCATTGCTTATTCATCAACATCGGTTTGGTTCGCCCCATCGGATCACCTCCGATGAGCTTAATATACAAATGGATCAAGAGTGAAAGAGCTTATTGTATAGTCACGCGATATCAAATAGCTGGAATTTTGAAACCTCTTCTAAGAACCGTTCTTTTAGCCACTATAGGCCTGTCTCCAAACCAAGGAGTCCACCTCAATTTGTCCGGTCGTCTCTTTGTACCGTTGATAATAGCCTTTCACTCAATTTTCGATTAAAGCCTTAAGTTCAGATATCAGTCGTTCTTTTCGTTGGAAGATGTCAAAAATCCTATCATCTACGGTTCGCTCACCACTCGGTCCGTGGGCAAGATAGATCTTAACCTCGATCTCTTTCAGGTTGCTGCCTGCTCTAAGCGCTCTCCCGATCATTTGCCTAACGACTTCTGGATTGAAGTGCAAATCCGCAATGTAAATCTGTTCAGCCTCAGGTATATCCAAGCCTTCACCGCCAACAGGGGACATACATAGAACTTGCGTTACACCATCCCGATATTCTTGTAAAATGTCCATTCTGGATCGTTTTGTGAGTTTGCCGGTATAGGGCTTAGCCCGAATTCCATTATTCTCAAGCTCCCTTGCAATATACTCTGCCCCATTGGCTACGAAATTACAAAAGACGAGTGATTTTCTTTTACTGAGCCAGATTGTATCTGAAATCTTCAATATCTTTGATGAAGCCATTTTCCTGGCGTCTCTAATACAATAATTAGGAATTAATAGAGCTTGTCTCGCACGGCTGAGCCCATTAAAAGATCGCTCGATATCTTCATCATTGTATAGCTCCAGATCAAGGCGGTCCAACTCTTTAGCTCGGCCTCCCTTGGCAACTTTTCTGTATATTTTCCACTCATGGGGGTTAAGCCGGACGTGTTCAATCTGAGTTGCTGCTATAGGTCTGGCGGTTTCTTGGATTATGCTGTCTTCAGGGACAATATCAGCAACGGCGCAAAGTTTCTTACGAAGCTCATCCTTGTTCCTAAAACCTATCACTGGGCCATGTACAGGGCGACGCTTCAAATACACGTGCCACCAACGTTGAAGAAAACCAACCTTTCTGTAGTCCCATTTGTGTTCTAGAAAATCCTCTGGAGTAATATAATTTCGATCATTTGCGGTAAGATTTATGATCTCTGAAAACTCCCCGAAGGAGTTTTGGTATGGTGTGCCGGTCATTCCGATGAATCGTCTCGCCCTGCCGCGAAATTCCCAGGCTATTGCGCTGTTTTGGGTTTCAGTGTTCTTGCAGTGGTGAACTTCGTCGAAAACTACCAATTCGAACGCGTGAGGTAACGAACTCTTGTGCTTCTTCAACATATCGTAAGATATTAAAGACACATCATGTCCGTGAATGAATGGGCCTCTTTGTGTAATAATGTCCAACTGTTTGAAGTACTCATTCCGAACGGTCATGTAGTGGTTAAGAATATTGGCGGGAGCGACGATAAGAATACCTCTTTGATTCAAATCTACGAGACGGGAGGCGAGAACCAAGACTGTTACGGTCTTCCCGGAACCTGTCGGATGGATCAGGAGTAATTGGGGTTTTTTGATCGCCTTTTCGACCGCGTTTTTCTGAAACGAAAAGGGGGTAAATTCTGCTGAGCCGTCCATTAGCACGTGAGGAAAAGGTCTCTCCTGCATAGAAAAAACCAACTCTGTAAAAGTCGGGACGCCCCTTAGAAATTCCTAATAGGACGTCCCAAGAAAATGCGCCATTCGAGCGGGGAGCGCTCCAGATCCGAAATCTTCTTCAGCCGTAAATAATGTCTCGGCTGAATGAAGTCATCGAGAGCCCATAATTCTGCCGGGTTACAGCACATTATGGGGTAATGGAAAAACTACCCTGCGCAGTCCGAGATCTGACATTCGGGCTTATGTAAGACGGCAGTAATACTTCAATAAAAAATTCTATAAATGCCGTAGGCTGCAAGACCGATTCCCGCGCCAATCACGATACCTACCGGGCCAGCGGCTGCCCCGTAGCCAGCCCCGGTTCCCACCGCACCGACAGCAGCCGTACCCGTAACGTATACTACGCCATAACCAGCCCCCGCTCCTGCCACAGCAAAGGCGCCGGCTTTCATAGCTTCTTTTGGCGGATCAGCAGCTACCCATCCCGGTAAACAAAAGGTTGCTAGAATGACAATGGCAAGCGGGTAAACCAACTTCCTGAATAATCTCATTTTTCCCCTCCTAAGTCCTCCCGGTTGATCTATGAACCGGACTACGAAAACCTATGCACTTCCCCAAGACTCCCAAACTTTCTCTTCCATATTGTAGAGGGCGATTCTCAATAGATCAAGGGGATGATTTGTGCGCCGCCACTTGTTATTATTCTGTTGTGATAACACACAAATATGCTATCGCGTTTGATGGACCAACTCTGTCAGCGCGGCTGAGTTGTGCCATAATACTCACACGAGAAACGAGGTCAGGTCTTGCTTCTTGCTATTGATGGCGAGGACAGTTGACGGACCGGACCACTGAGAATCGAGTTTCCGGTAGCGATTCATCATCTGCAGGCCCGAGGAATATAAAGGACCCCAAAAAAACAACCGCAGACACGGGCGAGTCGGGCATGTCTTTCAGGGACGGTTCAAATCAATTCTATCGGCGTCGAAACGAGACCGGGCAATCGCCAAAGCTCATCTGGAGCATGGTTATTCAAAGCGTGAGACGCATCGCATGTCGGACTCCACTACTCTATAGTGAGCAGGATAACATCTGCCGATAGCGCACCGAATGGGCATGAACCTAAAATGGGATAGATTCTAAAGGGCGGCAGGACAGGCAAGCGATTACGACAGCATGTCCGGCGACAACGATCCCTGTTGCTTCAGGACCCGGAGTACCGGAGCGGGGACTGATTTCAGAAACATCTGCAATTCGTAGCGAAAGTCATAGCCGGATAGCTCGGCAACATGGGGGGCCGCAGTCTGGGCTAGCTCAAACGGCCGTCCCACGATTTCCCGCTGCACCAAGCGGCGCAAGCTTCTTTCAAGTTTCCTGCCGAATCTGTTCCTAAGAGGCCTGTACAACGGATGAGACAAAGCTTTCCCCACCAGTCGCACTCCGTCCAGACCCACGCTCCGCCAGCGGCTACGTTCGTCGCTCAGGTTGCGAACAGTGGCGCTGTTTGTATGAAGGGAAAACATGGCTAAAGCCTGGTCGCAGAAAGCTACCGGGAATCGCTGAAGGATCCGCAACCACAATTCCCAGTCGGCAAGTTGGCCAAATGAGCAGTCAAAAGCTCCTACGGATCTGAAACATGCAGTTTTCATCAGCACGCAACTCGGTTCTCCGATCCGGTTCTGGATGAGGCGATATTCAGATTTGTTGTGTCCCCAACTGGTTTCCGGATATTTTGCGCTCGGTTGGAAGAAGGCATCCAGCATCATGGCGGTGGTATTGATCGAGGCCAGAGAGGTCCAATTCAGGTGCACGTCCGTTACGGTGCGAACCAACCGGGCATCTATTCTTGGATCCAGAGACACCACGTCACGCTTGCAGAAAACCATGCCCGCTTCCGGATGGGCCAGGGCAAGGCGCAGCATTTCCTCCAAATACGCAGGCTTCGGAGGATCATCCTGGAACACGAAGGCAATATAGGGTGTCTGCGCCAAGTCGACAGAGCGGTTCCAATTGGCCACCAAGCCGAGATTCGTCTTGTTTCGAAGCGTAATGAACCGTGGATCGGCAAGAGTGGATAGGAACTCCCATGAACCGTCGGTTGACGCGTCGTCTAGGACGATCACCTGAAACCGCCGATAAGTTTGTTCGCGAAGCGCCACAAGAGTCTGTTCCAGAAGTGGCATTCCGTTGAATACCGGCACGAACACAGTTACCAGGGACCGACCATCATTCGACTGCGCAGGAATTGCGGCGTTCCGGTTCCTACGGATCAGGTTCTCCAGGGTATCCTCTCTTTCCACCGGGCAGATGAAATGGAATCAGGAGTGAAGCCTTCACCGACTAAAGCCGGTAGCTTTGGCGAGTCGACTGTAAGTGGACTTCAGGCTTGGTCGCCTATCCGCAAGTCGTCATCTCCGGCCCGCTCCCTTTCATTCTGCGCTGCGCCGGACGACGAGGTCATCCGTTCCGTTACCACCATTGGCCACGAACTATTCTCGGGCCCACAGATCATAGCCCCAGAAACGTCCTAGTTAGTTTCCCAGACTTACTTAGAAGCCGTAAGAAGTGTTACTATTTGGACGCCGGACGACCTTCGATTCGGGGAAATGCTGAGACACGGAAATCAGAACATCACGATAGTCCCTTGAGGTTTGCTTCCCGATGATCTCCACATCCATGACTTGCATACTTCTACAATGGGATCTCTATATCTGATTGCTGCGTCCCCGGACAGGACCGGCTTACGGTATTTCCTGTTCCACACGATATGGAGCTTGATATCGTAAACGGTATGAGATCTCTTGCAATAATACTCCATGATACCGCAATCCTACTAAAGTCTTCGCCTAAAAGCGAGGGTCTTTCTACCATTCTTCGAGAGAAAGAATAAGAGGGGCGGTCGTAAACCGCTTTCGCATCTCGTGATTTGCGAGTTTCAGCTCCTGCGAGCGATTATTGCTCTAGCTTACCCTTGAATAAATGTTGCAGGAGATCGCGGACGTTTCAGAAAAATACCGTAGCCTCTACCTAAGCAGTCATATCCCCTCATAATCATAAGAATATATTCCAGGATAAGAGGGTTTTTATTCAAGGATAGAGTTGAAAAAGAACGCACGAAAGGAGAAAAACCATTGTATAGCTTGGAGGACGCATACCGGGGGGCCAAGAAGATGAACGACATTGACAAACGCGCCGGCATCCTTCGAACGCTGACTCAGGGCGAACATCCCATCAGTGAGGCGATTTCAGATCTTGATCGCTTTGCCTGGGATTCAGAAGAGGTTGTGATTTTGATCCGGAGAGTTATCGTGCGAATTCTACGTTGGTATATTGACGGGATTTTCTCCGCTGAAGATGTGGAGGATTGGGCAAACGCCATTGAATGCTGCGAGGACATAGGCTATGAACCCGGTCACGAGGGCCTGCTGAAGCGAGCTATCCATGACCTTGCTACGCCGGAATTATGGGATCCCATCACGAGGCAGTTGGCTAGACATTGGATTAGGCAGCTGGTGGAATAGTTATTGCTCCTTCCTTGTCCGATGTAGCGTCAATTTTTCGCATATTCCGAAAGATGGACTCAAAACTGCGAAGCGTTTAACCACTTCAGCGTTGCGCAAGGTGAGTTCCTTTTCGGAATTTCTTAGTAATATTGAACCATATTGGGACTTGGTATCATAGTTGCATTTCTTAGAAACAAACAACAACTCCTAATCATACCCTCTTAGCAATCCTCCCAATCCGGATTGCTTTTTTTTTGCCCTAATTCTTTCGACGATGGCGCAGCAAGCCCGTTGGGATCCGTGCGCGCCGGATGTGCGGAAACCAATCCTGCCGGAAGAGTTTGCCGCGCTTGGCAAGACAATGCGACTGAAAACATGGGCGCGCGGGACTCAACGACCAAGCAATCTCCTCATTTGCCGCTCATGAGTAAACGGTTATCCCCTCAAACACATTTCTCTGGATAATGAAGTGAAATCCTGACATAATTGTGCGTCCGTTTTTTTGTTTGCCTTGTGAAAAATCGAAGAGGTAATTTATATGCACGTAGGCGTTATCGGAACAGGCTATGTCGGTCTTGTTACCGGAGTCTGTTTTGCCGAAATGGGCAACGATGTGATCTTGATGGATATTGACGAGGAGAAGATAACCGGCCTTCTGGACGGCAAAATTCCCATATACGAGCCCGGCCTGGAACAGATGTTGGTGCGCAACGTGGCCGAGCGGAGAATTCATTTTACAACTGATCTCAAAGAAACCGTGGAAAAGTCCTTCATAATCTTCATAGCCGTCGGCACTCCTCCAACCGAAGAAGGCAGCGCCGATCTCAGCCAAGTTTTTGCCGCTGCGAAAGACATCGGAACGGCCATCAACACATACAGAATTATCGTAACCAAGAGCACAGTTCCGGTGGGGACGACTCACAGAATAAAAGAGATTATTGCTGAGCAAACTAAGCAGGAATTCGACGTGGCCTCCAACCCCGAATTCCTCAAGGAAGGAAACGCAATCGCCGATTGCATGAAGCCGGACAGGATAGTGCTGGGCGTGGAAAAGGCCTCGGTGGCCGAGGTCCTCAAGGAACTATACAGCCCGTTTGTCAGGACCGGCAAGCCTACGTTCGTTATGGATATATGTTCTTCCGAAATGACGAAATACGCCGCCAACGGCCTCCTGGCGACTAAGATATCCTTCATGAACGAGCTTTCCCGGTTATGTGAGAAGGTCGGCGCTGATATAGAAAAGGTTCGCAGCGGGATAGGCTCGGACCCGCGCATCGGGGCGGATTTTCTATTTGCTGGGATAGGCTACGGAGGGTCCTGCTTTCCCAAGGATGTGCAAGCCTTGACGAGGACCGCCCAACTAAATAGCGTGAGCCTCAAAATATTGGAATCGGTTCAGCAAGCCAATGTTGATCAACGGCGCCACTTTATTGAAAAAATCACATCATATTACGGGGATCGTATTCAGGGCAAGCGCTTCGCCGTTTGGGGATTGAGCTTCAAGCCCAGGACTGATGATATAAGAGACGCTCCTGCGCTTGACGTAGTGAAAGCCTTGGTGGACAAAGGCGCGAAGGTAAGGGCTTTCGATCCCGTGGCGATGGAGAATGCCGGCAAGGTTTTAGGGCATTCCGTAGAGTTCGCCGTTGGAAATTACGAATGCCTTGATGGCGCGGACGCTTTGATCGTAATCACCGAATGGAACGAATTCAGACATCCGGACTTCGAAAAGATTAAGAAAATGCTCGTGGAACCTGTAATTTTTGATGGACGAAACATATACAACCCGAGCCGGATGGAGGAACTTGGATTCAAATACTACAGTATCGGCAGATAGGTTATGACGACTGATCCAATATAACATGAGTCATTCATGTGGACCTGTCAGGAGCTCCAATGTCCGTGAAGACGATTAACGCAAAAGATCTGGTGAAAGACATAAGGTCCAATCTCGCCTCCGACATCCTCAAGAGTAAATATCAGGTGTCCCCCGGAGAACTTGGCTTCCTGCTAAAGAAGCTTCTTGAGGTCAGAGCGATAACTCAGCTTGAATTTGAGAAATACCAGTCGCTCACCAATTCAAAGATGGGATTTGAATGCCCGGAATGCGGAACCAGAGATTCCCGGGATTTGGACGAATGTCCAAGCTGCGGCGCCGTGGTTGCGGAAGTCGCCGAAGAAATCGCTTCGGCGTTCGCAGGACCTGGGGAGGCCGCCGCAAGAGCCGCCAAGGCGAACGTTACCGAAGCCTTGGACGCGAGCCTGACCAAAAGTTCGGCGCCGTATAGAGCAGATCTTCAAAGGACCGGCTTCTACGATGTGAAAGGGGTTCGCCGCCTTGGCGGAGTCAAATGGAAATTTAAGACCAACGGATGGGTGTCTTCCTCACCCGCTGTAGCCCATGACGCCGTATTTTTCGGGAGTTGGGACGGTCGTATATATGCGGTGGACATTGAATCCGGCGCGGAAAAATGGTCTTATGAGACCCAGGGTCCGGTAACATCTTCCGCTGCGGTGTGCTACGGAAACGTCTTTTTCGGAACCTCGGACGGCAAAATTGTGGTGCTCAATGCGAAGAGCGGAAAAGAGATTTGGAGCTTCGTAGTAGACGGTCCGGTCCCAACTTCACCGGCAATCACGGACGAAATAATGTATTTCGGGGCTGCCGACGGGTCCACTTACGCTGTCGAACTGAAGAGCGGCTCGTTGAAATGGAAATTCAAATCCGGCGGGATGGCCTCATCAGCGGCGCTGTCCACTGAATATCTATGCTTCGGCAGCTATGACGGCTACTTATACTGCTTGGACTCAGCCACGGGAAACAAGAAGTGGTCAATAAAATCCTCCGGGCCCATTTCCGGGAGTCCGGCTATCTGGGACGACGCAGTCTACGTAGGTAGCTGGGATGGTTCCATATTTGCCGCCAATCTGGAAGACGGCGCGATCCGGTGGCAGCTTAACACGGGAGCGAAAGTTCAATGTTCCCCTGGAGTCGCATACGGAAGGGTTTTCTTCGGAAACGCGGACGGTAAAGTATTCGGTGTGGACGCAAAAACCGGACAAGAGGCCTGGCGGGACCTGGTGGACGGGTCGGTTTCATCGGCGCCTACCCTGGCTTTTTTTAACCTTTACCTGGGTTGCTCGGACCGAAACGTTTACGTTCTGGATGTGAACACCGGCAAATTGAAATGGAAATACAAGACCGACGGGGCAATTAATTCAGCGCCCGCGATCTACGATGAGAGCGTATTTTTCGGCAGCGATGACGGGTATATGTACGCATTGTATTGAGCGGCCGTAATAGTTCAACGGGACTCCCTTTTTTGCGCAAAAGTTTCGTCACTGTGGAGGCTTAAAGATAATTGGTTTCGCTGCGGCGCTCCATGGGTCTGAAGCTCGTAGCGGCTGATAGTCACGGGGAAGTCTCCTCTTGTTCCTGTTCATCTAGGCTCAGCGGAAGATCTTCCATTTCCGGCAGCGGCGGAAGGGAAGCTAGGTCGTTGAGGCTGAAGACTTCAAGAAATCTCTTTGTGGTGCCATATAGCAACGGTCTTCCCGGAATTTCCTTCTTCCCGACTACCGTAACAAGGTCTCTTTCCTGTAGTCCCTTGAGGATTGTCGAACTCTCCACACCCCTGATTTGTTCAATTCCGCTTCTTGTGACCGGTTGATTGTAGGCTACGATGGTAAGTACTTCCAGAGCCGCCCGAGTGAGCTTCGCCGGCCGTTTCTTCTTCATTTCGAGAATCCATGGCGCTATTTCCGGTAGACTTCTAAACTGATATCCGTTGGAGACCTTGGCTAATAAGAATCCCCTGGACCTCATCCGATATTCTTCGACTAATTGGTCAATGGCAAGCTTGATTCGTTCAGGAAGCTCGCCGGTTATTACGCTGAGGGCGCCGGCGCTCAACGGCTCCGTTTGAGCGAATATCAACCCTTCAATTATGGATTTCAGCCTCAAATCTTCCAAAACTCACCTGCCGATATAAATGCGTCTTCATGCGGGGAAAAAGGTTGGCACGAAGGCCCGGCGCTCGAAAATTGGGAGACAGGCGTCGCTGCCGAGCCTGAGACGCCTTTACGGTTGGAATGCCGGCAAACAGTAAGGGTTTTGTCCAAGGTTCGACTGCGCCGCACATCCGATAACACGAACATATAAGAAAGAAGGCCGCTCACCAAGAGCTAATTGAAAAAGAACCGAGATTTGTGATATCCTGCCGGGGTCAGATTATTTATCTCTATCTTCCAAGGAAGATCACATGAAGTCTATTGAAAACAATCCTGAGGGTGTCACTCACGCAGACATTGTCGTGGGTATCCCCTCGTACAATGAGGCTTCCTCAATAGCGTTTCCCACCCAGCAGGCGGACAAGGGGTTGCAAAGATATTTTCCTAACCTGTCCGCAGTCATAGTCAATTGCGACAACAGCTCTCCGGATGCGACTAAACAAGCCTTTCTGAGCACTGAAACTACTACTCCCAAAATGTACGTTTCCACTGAGCCCGGCGTTACAGGGAAGGGTAACAATTTAAGGAACTTATTTGCCAAGGCCGTAGAGTTGTCGGCCAGAGCTATAATTATTGTCGATGCGGACTTGAAAAGCATAACCCCAATTTGGATACGCAATTTGGGTGAGCCCCTCCTGGAGAAATACGAATTTGTGGCCCCCCTGTATGTCAGGCACAAATACGATGGCGCTTTGACCAATAATATAGCTTATCCGATGACGCGGGCGCTCTACGGCAGGCGGGTCCGCCAACCTATCGGCGGTGATTACGGCTTTTCGGGGGATATGGCCAAAATATTTCTCGAATCGGACTCCTGGAACAACTCGACCTTAGAGTATGGAATAGACATCTGGATGACGACCACCGCAATGAGGAATCGAGTTGCGATGGTGCAGTCCTTCATGGGCAAATCAAAAATCCACAAATCCAAAGACGCGTTGGCTTATGCGCAGGCCATATTTCCTAACGTCGTCACAACGATTTTCGAACTGATGTGTCGGTACGAGGCCTTTTGGAAAGATGTCAGATGGAGCAGACCTACGGCCGTTTACGGCTTTGGAGCCGGGGAAGTCGAAGTGCCGCCGGCCATTGAAGTTGACACCAATTTGCTATGGGACCATTTTGTTAACGGGGTCAGGGAGCACCAGGACAATTACTCGGCCATTATTGCGCCACAAAATCTGAATAAATTACAGGAAGTAGCGGAATTATCACCCGAATATTTCGAGATGCCCACGGGCCTGTGGGCTAAACTGCTTTACGATTTCGCTTGCGCTTATAAGGTATCGGCTATTCCGAGAGACGCTGTGATTGGGGCCTTGATTCCGTTGTTTTACGGAAAGACTCTGTCATTTGTTTTGGAAACCCAGCATATGAATAATCAACAAGTAGAGGAATACATAGAGGACCAGTGCATGCAGTTTGAGAAAGCCAAGCCGTACCTCCTGGAACGCTGGGTTTCTTAATTAGATTCCTGAATGTTGATAAAAGGAGCCTGAACATGGCAAAGATATTGATTGTGGACGACGAAGAAGGGATCCGGATGCTATATTCGATGGAACTGCAAGACGAAGGTTACCAAGTAATTACTCTGCCTGACGGGCGAGATCTAATGAGCGTGGTTGAAAACGAGAAGCCGGACTGCATCGTCCTGGATATAAAAATGAGGGAATACAGCGGATTGGATTTGTTACAGGAAATTAGAAAGCGTCACTATGATCTCCCCGTGATTCTTAACTCGGCCTATTCCAGTTTTAAGGTGGACTTGAAGGCAGTCGCAGCGGACTATTACGTAGTAAAAAGCTCGGATCTAAGCGAGCTGAAAGAAAAACTGAAAGTGGCCCTGGAGACCCGGATTCCGGAATGAAGCTAGATTCATTGATAACGAAACGGAACCGGGTCGTATTGCCCGGTTTTGTATTTTTGGGATTATGAAGCCGCGCGAAAAGCGCCGTGACGGTTAGGATTCGCAGGAGCGAATGTGGAGGGCACGGAGGCCGGCCGCCTTTGGATACCGCGGCCTGTCGCCTCCGCAGTCCTTTCCCCTCTCTATACTAGTTCGAATTCCAACTCGCATCAATAATCAGCGGAACATTAGTCAGTAGTTCCCCGCAAATTGGAGCAGTAGTTGTCTCTCATCTGCCTGAAGGACTTGACCAAGGTTTATCTGGCCGGTTCGGTCGAGGTCGTCGCCCTGAAAGCAATAAATCTTTCGATTGGGTCCGGAGAATTTCTTTCCATAATGGGACCGTCAGGTTCAGGAAAATCCACCTTGATGAATATCATAGGTTGTTTGGATGTCCCGACCTCCGGAAAGTATATTCTAGGCGGCGAAGATGTTTCCAAGTTGGGCTGGGATGAGCGCGCGGACGTGCGCAATCGCAAGATAGGTTTCGTCTTTCAGGGATTCAACCTTCTTCCCAGAATAAGCGCCATCCAGAATGTAGAACTCCCGCTGATTTACGGTCACGTCAAGACATCATCCAGGAAAGAACTGGCCGGAGAGGCCTTGGAGCTGGTGGGCCTCGGCGATAGAGCCTCCCATTTGCCTTCTCAGTTGTCCGGCGGTCAGCAGCAAAGAGTCGCTATTGCGAGAGCCTTGGTAAACAACCCGGAAATCATCCTGGCAGATGAGCCCACAGGAAATCTGGACACCAAAACCAGCGCCGAGATCATGCAGGTGTTTCGGCGCCTAAACCAGGAGCGGAAAATCACCTTTGCTCTGGTAACACATGACCCGGAAGTCGGCGTTATGACTGACCGTCGAATACTCATCAGGGACGGCAAGGTGGAAGGTGACGAGAAGCAAGCCGTTCCGGAATGCGACGCTGAGATAAAACAAAGCCGGGATTTGCGATAGACTCATCGCGGCTGGAGCACAAGAGGCTCGTTGTCTCCGGGCGGGATTCTCTCATTCGATCGGCGTGTCTTCGGCAAAAAAAAATCCTTTGACCATCGTCAAAGGATAAGTAATTCAATACCAATTTTTCGGGCGCCTGATTGAAATAATTCGTCCGGGCGGGCAGTGGAGCGATCAATAATATTTTATCAATTTTTGCCCCCGTTTCGGCGTTAAAACACCTTTCAGGCGCCCCATTAATGTGTAATCAATTGAGAGTGTCTGTACTAATTAGAGTAGATAACTCCTTGTCTGCGGCGGCGCTTCAACACAAACTCGCAAATCTTTGCGAGGCGCAGCTATGCCTATCAAGACCTAGCCGTTTCAAAACAATGCCGGATCGCAGGTTCAACTGCCGCGTTCAAAACCATATTGTGCGACCTCTCTCTCCGGCGACATGCGGTGTGGCGCTTGCAATACTGCGCCCGCATTTCCCGTGGAGGCTTTTCCCTACGACCCCATCTCTCAACCACTTGGACGTCAATGTGCTCAGCCCCTGGTGGAAATTTGTTGGATGACTCCCCCCGGACCAAGCTCCGGATAGTGGATTCGAGGACCCAGCTCCGGAGTGACCGTCTGCTATCATATACAGCAATTACCGTGCCGTCCTGGGGAATTAACATCCTTATTAGCATAATGCGCTTCAATAATGGTCGTTAGTGGGGACTGTCCAACAGTTGGCCGTCCCACGATTGTTCTTCACGCCTGGCCAAGTGTCCTAAGATAAAGCCGCCCTGATAATGTTATTCCTCAAGGGCTTTACATTCTTATATAATACAGCGAGCGGACTCCGCACGGCGAGGAATCTCTTTTGGGCTTTTTTCACCCAAACTGACCTGCGCCAAGACTCGCATTGCCTTCAATCCAATATCTCCGATTTCTACTCGCCATTTGGGCGTCATTCGCCGTCGCTAATTGTTTCGTTCCAAAAAACTAGGGCACGGCCTCCAATAGAATGCGCTGAGTAACTCCGTGAGCGTCTTTCGACAAAAGTCCTAAAGCGTTCCTATTCCTTTTGTGTCGCCGATCCTTAAGGGTCTTCGTTCCAGAGATCTTAAGCTTACGAACCGCTCAACAGGTCCTACTCGGGCGCTATCGGGGGAGCGTCGCGGCTAACACAATCGCCACGAGCGGAAGCGCCGTCAAGCTGTAAAGAGCGGCTGTCAATCCGTAATGGTCCGCAATGAGTCCTAGAATCGGCACGGCCAACCCTCCGAGGCCGATGGCCAGCCCAAGAGTTATGCCCGACGCGACGCCGATCTGTGACATCAAATAGCGCTGCCCCAGCAGCACGCACACCGTGGAGCCGCCGACCGTGGCTACGCCGACCATAGCCAGGCATATCACGCCCAGTGAACCGGAAGTTCCGACAAAGGCCAAGATCAGGGGAGCAATCGCAGCCAGAGATCCGACAAGAACCTTCCGGAGGCCGAAGCGTTCCGCAAGATAGCCGCTCGAAAGAGCTCCCAGCGCCCCTGCTATCAGCATGACAGTAAGAGCCGAATTGGCCTCGGCAATGGATAATCCCCGCACCTTGACATAATAGAGCGGAACAAAGCTCATCATCCCGAAATACACCGAAGTCCGCAGCACGATGACCGCAGTGACTCTTATGAAGGGGCTCCAACGCGCCGGAGCGTCCGCTTCGGCCTTGGCCGTTCTAGCCTGGGCCGGGCGAAATGTGATAAGATGCGGGAGTTCCCTGGCCAGCCCCAGGGTGACGATCAGGGCCGGCAAGACCATCAGCATTGTTCCCGGAAGCCCGAAATGGAGCACCAGCGGGGTTATCATCACCGGTCCTAGCGCAAACCCGATTGTGCCGCCCAGCGTGAAGTAACCCATTCCGCTTGCTCTCGGGCCGGCCACGTAATTCGCAAACCTGGAGCCTTCCGGATGAAAGGCAGCGACGCCGGCGCCGCTCACGAGGACGCTGGCCAGGACAAGCCAGTAACTGGGGGCCACGCCGGCCAAGGCGATGCCCAGTCCACCGATCAGCACTCCTGCGGGCATGAGCCACGGCAAAGGATGACGATCCGAGTAATAACCCAGACAGGGCTGAATCAACGACGAAATGATCGTAGCGGCCAAGACCACGCCTGAAGCCGCCACATAAGTCAGGCCGCGCTCCACCACGAGAAAAGGCAGAAGGGCAGGGATAGCTCCCTGATTAACATCGTTTATAGAGTGGCTTACCGCCAGAAACGCCAAAGCGCGGCGGTCGAGATTACCTTGCTTCACTGACATGCTCCGACGAGTTTGAGCCGGCTTACGCCGGTTTCCTTCTAATCCCAATCACTAGCTCCTCCTCCGGGCAGGCCTATTAAGGGCCGAACCCCCTCTCAAAAATTGGAAAGGGGGTCGGGGGTGAGGAGACTACTATCCCTCGCGGACCATTTGCGTTCTTTCGCCCACGTGATCCAGATAGCTCTGGAAGGGATGCTCACAATATAGATATCCAGATTTCGATGTCCAATATATTATTAATATGGTATTAAGACGAATGAGGTATTATTAATTGGAACTCAGGCGTATCCGATATTTCGTGGCCGTAGCAGAGGAGCTACATTTTGGAAGAGCCGCGGAACGCGTGCATATTGCTCAACCGCCTCTCAGCCAGCAAATCCTTCTCCTGGAGTCTGAAATAGGGGTTAAGCTTTTGGAGCGCACGAAGCGCCGGGTTCGCCTGACACACGCGGGAAAGGTGTTCCTGGAAGAGGCTCGCAGGATTCTTGATCTTTCCGATCAGGCCGTCCAAGCCGCTCAAAGGGCCGACCGTGGGGAAATAGGACGGCTGGTGGTCGCATTCGTGGCCTCGGGCACGTACATATTTGTTCCGTCTGTGCTTCGGGGCTTCAGGGAACGATTCCCCGACGTGCAGCTTATCCTCAAGGAAATGACCACGGATCAGCAGTTGGACGCGTTGCGTGAAAGCGTCATTCATGTGGGGTTTCTCCGTCAGCCCATCCGAAATGAGGCCTTGACCATTGAAACCGTGCTCAGAGAGCCGTTCATGGTGGCGATGCCGTCGGATCATCATCTGGCTAACGTGGAAGGCGTGGAACTGGAAGCCCTTGCGGATGAGCCCTTTGTGATGTTTTCAAGACAGCAGGGGGCGACCTTTCACGACCAGATCATGAGCGCGTGCGCCAAAGCTGGATTCAGTCCTAAAGTGGCTCAGGAAGCGATGCAAATCCCTACGGTGCTTGGCCTGGTTTCAGTTGGGATCGGCGTCGCTCTGACGCCCGCTTCCGTGCGGAATCTACGAATGACGGGAGTTACCTATAAGCCTTTGATCGGGGTCGCCCAGACCACGGAGCTGGCCATGGCCTGGCGACGCGACGACGATTCGCCGGTTTCCATGGCTTTCCTTCAGGTGGCTCGCAAAATGGCCCTTGAAGTCTGAGAGCGGCACGGTCGAGAGACGCGCCGGCGCCGGGTTCGCAATCAGTGGAGATCAACATTTTGGAATTTTTGGGGAAGAGCCTGAGCCATCGCTTGTGACTTAAGATCTAGATCTTGAATTTTCTATGTGGGGCAGGCTTTCTAGCCTGCCGATTTTACGACCAAATTGGCCCCAGCCTGGAAAGCCTGCGCGACATCGAGTTTCCTTGGGTCACGGGCGTTGAGGGCCAGGGACCCGCGTATAGCGGGATTGGAAAAAGAGGTTTCCGGATGAGCTATTATTCCTTGACAGCGCAAAAGCGGTTAGGTTATAATGACTGAATCGTTAGCGCATGGGGTATGTATAACTCTGGGCGGGTAGCTCAGCGGGAGAGCATCGGCCTTACAAGCCGAGGGTCACAGGTTCAAATCCTGTTCCGCCTACCAAAAATAACGAATTGTTTTTGTCTTACCTCTTTACGGGGGCGTAGTTCAGTTGGTTAGAACGCCGGCCTGTCACGCCGGAGGTCGCGAGTTCGAGTCTCGTCGCTCCCGCCACATAACAGCCTGATATTACAGGGAAGCCTAAACAAGCAGGCTTCCCTGTTTTCGTTTACGGCAGAATCCAGGGCCCCCAAAGGGCTCCTGCGGGAACTGAGCCTAATCTTTCGGGACCAGGGCTTCGGTCCACCGCTGTCAAAGATTTCTTTGCAGAAACGCTCCGATAACCGCTGACGGGTGGGGCAAATCATGATATACCAGGAATCTCAGACGAGGAGGATAATGCGGGGTCGCATAATCGATCCTGGAACTCTGCAAGGGGAAGCATCGCAAGAGCACATTCAGAATTGACTGGGCCCTGGCTGGCCTTTCTCCTGGCTCCAGTTTTCGCCCTCGTATGACCAGAGGCGCAGAAAATGGCTAAGACGAATCCAAGGAGGCCCGGACAGTTTGTTCAAAACGATGAAGAAGCTGACGGGTTATTTATGATCCATGGCTGTGAGCCTCGGCCCACAGGACAAGTGTTGGCGCATCTCGGGCGTCTTGCGGGTCCTGCAGGTCATCGAATTATCGGTCGGCAAGTCGAGACGACGAGTTCCTCACCAGCGGAATCACCTCCAAAAGAATGGAATTATTAGGCCTGCCGAACTCACAAGAGAGGTTTTAGGTCAGCGGAGAATCTGAATCAATGTTTGTACGTGGAAGGGAGGAATAAAATGAAGGTCTTGGTCACTGGGTTTGGTAAATGCGGAGCGCGCATGGTTCTCGACCTAAATTATCTCTTAAATAAGGAAGGTAAGAACTCTTACGAATTGAGGGTTCAAGCGCCACCGAAACCGGCTTGGTTCGATATGAGTGATAAGATGGCCGGGGTGTACAACTTCTTGAGCTTCTTTTCGGTTGGAGAGACAACCCAAGCCTATCGGTTGATGATAGCGAGGTGCCCATTCTGCATATTGGAGACTCAGATCCCTACAATGAAGTTACGGCGCAGTACCTAGCTAATGATCCTGACTCAAAGCGTGTGGACCGTGGTCCACACCTGGAGAAATTGATCCAGAATCGAATTGTCTTTTCCAACTATCATAACGCCTGCGGCCAGTATCATAGTATTGGCGAAATGGTGATGCAGAACCTTTTATCGACTGACTCGGATATCAGGGAAAAGCTTGTGCAAACTCCGATCCCAGAGAATGACGAACAAGGTGTGAGCTGCTACATATGTTGCTTTAGTCTTGGAGGTGGAACTGGTTGCGGGACTTCAACTGTCTTGATTGGGGAGGTCAATAGGGAGGTAAGACAAAAAAAGAGGACCTTGTTCACCACTGCAATCGGCATTCTCCCGGAGGGAGGGGATGAGGCGGAGAATCTTCATATTTCGGCTGGTCGTTTCTTGGTGAAGTATTTCGGCATCTAAATATGTGGAACGTGGAACCCAGGACGACATCCGGGTTACTTTCGACGCTCTTATGACCCTGAGTAACAAAGTGATAGGCGGAATAGAGGAGGACATGGCCCAGGTACAGATCAAGGCCAACACGTTCGCCGCCAACTTGATTTGCTCAATTATCAATTCATCCTCCCGCCAGTCGCAATCTACACGCAACCCCGACGCTCCAGAGCTGAAAAAGAATGTCTTTGATCTTGCTTTTTTTTGCCATGCTCGAGAACGATCCCCCTGAGGGCTCCAAAGGTGCCAACATCGTCACTCTTTTACAGAAGGCTATTTCTCCTATCGAACGCAATTTCTGCCAGAAACGTCAAGTCATCGAGACTCGACATTTGAGGGGATAAGCATCGATGTCACCGACGACCATTATTTTTCTTCGAGCCAATATGACGAACTCTTGAAGAAGCTAACTGATCTTCAAAAGTTTAGCCAAAAGAAAGATCTCAGAGAGGCTATTCCACTGCTTATTGAGGAGCCATCCCGAGAGCTGCCGCTGGCTATGCGTAGTACAAGAAAAGTGGTAGTCCTTTATGGCACCCCAGGGGATAACAAGGCTACATCAACCGCTCAAGATCAGAGTCTTCTTCAAGATTTAGTTAAGACAGTTTTTCCAAATGCGGAAGTGGAGTTCTATCATGCTTATCACCGTCTCAATGTTGAGACGCTCACTCTTATTGCGTCGGGCTATCTGAGTTACGAGATAATTGACTTGCTGAGATCTTACCTCAAGGGCGTTTGGCCATGGAAACTGGAGGATGAAGCGAAACAAGACGTGATTCTGAACAGCTTACTGTTGGGCCAGGACTCAATGACTCTCGAAGCTCTCGAGGAGATTATAGGACACCAGGAGCAGTTCGACTACAGATTTAAGGACTATCCCATTCTTAGTAGAACTATCCAGGATCGATTTGGTCTCAAGGAGGAGCAGATGCGAGAGCACGTTCTATCTGTGGATCACGTCTGGAAGGCAGTCCAATACACACGTGACGTATCAAGGTTTCTGTCGCGCCCGAAAAAGACTCGCGTCAAAGTGCCCCCTCCTCGTCTCTAAATTTGATTGAGACCCCTCCAGAACAAGGTGTCCACGGCAAGGATGCCAGACAGTGTAGCGGTCGAATATCGGAAGAGCGACCGGATACCAATAAAGTGGAGTCCAACAGAAGGCTGTCTTTGCGCTCGAAGAAGGTGTGCAGTTCCCAATAAATTGGCAAAAGGAGAGTATGGAATGGACCTGAGGGAGATCCGCAGTGAGCAAGCGAAGTCCTTATCTCGGCTGAGCGTAACAGACGCGTCTGGTGACCAATAGCCTTGGAGCGCTTGAAGTCAGGAAGGACATGGAGGAGGAGAAGGCACGTCATCTAGAAAGATGGCAGGATCTGGAACAGAAACTGACTCACCGCATACGGAGGCTTGATCAGTCCAATATTAATTTCGCTGTGATCGGGCTCGAGAATCAGGGCAAAAGCACATTTGTTAACTCGTGGATCGAGTGTGATCTCCTTCCTACTGACAATAAGAGATGCACATGGGCTTCCACGACGATAGTAAATGATCCTGAGAGATCTTGGGCTGACATCGTTTTTTACAACGAAACCAACATGAAGAGCCTTATTAAGAGTTTGGTCAACAGTTTACCAGAAAGTCTGAGCAAGCAACTGTCAACTGGCTTGCCCTTGTCGAAAGAACAGGCTAGAATTATTGAAGAACAGTTGGGTTCAGGCTCGGTGCACAAGAATTTCTTAGCGGAACTACAGGGACTGAACGAGGCCTGGCCGATGATCTTGCAAAAATTCAATGAACAGTCGCCCTTACCTCTAGTCCATGACAGCACAGAAGAACTCCTCGCTGATCTTCGCCAGTACATCTCATTAGTCGATTCTTCGGGTAAGAAGCAGACATTGCCATACGCGGTAGAAAGAGTCTCGGTCCATATCCCGCTTGAAAAAGATCTCAGTTTCCAGATCGACGATTTGCCCGGTTTGAATGCTCCCGGAAACAGGGCCGAGTTGGCTACTTGGGATGCTCTGAACAAAAGGGCGGATGTCATAGTAATGGTGAAGGATGCTGAAGCCAATTCTAGCTTGGTTAATGATGAGATAAATGTACATAAAAGCGGCTCAGCAGGCTGATGAAACGATTAAACTCGCTGATAGGCTGTTCGTGGTCTTGAACAAAGCCGACAAGAAAGGTGGCGAGCACGGGAGAGATTGTCACCGCGACGCCAAAGACGAGTTTGTCCAAAGAGGAATATCAGAAAAACGGATTTTCTTCTGCTCACCGCACGCTGAGCTGAAGGGGGGCGACAAGGGAACAGCATTCGAGATGTCACAGGAAGAGGCTGAGGCAGCCAAAGAAAAGGTCGGTAATTACTATCGGGATAGAAAACCGACATCCGGTCTTCCAGAATTTCGCCATGCCATTAGGCAGTTCGTGCGATCCGAGTTGCTGCAGATAGAGGAAGAGGCCTTTCAAGGCTTGGTGGAGTCTTTCAACCTGAAGTGCAGAAGATTAACGGATTTCATGGGCAAATTAGAGGATTCTATGAGGTCGCGAGGTAGCGCTACACCAGAGGAAAAGAGGAAATTCGACGAATTGTGGGCTCCTCATGGTGTGCTCGAAGGTACCGATGGATTAGCCCCCTCGATCTTGAGAGCCTTAGAGAAGACGGCAAATAACTTGAGGAAAGATAAGCAAGCACTCAAGAGTTTTCGGACTGACGTGGAGCGTTCAATCGGTGAGCTGGAGCAGAAGATGTGTAATCACTTAACTGTGGATGCCTTTGACAAGGAGCTAACCCTAGGGTCAGGTCCGGGCAGGGTGATTGACGAGCTAAAAGGGCCTTTTCGATCTCGACAACGAAGACGGTTGAAGGAGATGATCCCTCAGGTTTCACAGAGTTTCTATGATTATACCGCAAAGGCCCTGGAATTGTTGTGGGAAACCATACGAAATTGCAGTCACGAGGGCTCGGACTATCAAGATTCAAATCTCGCCAGAATTCCGGAACTCCCCCAGGCGTTTCTGGGTCCTGAAGGTTACATGCGTCAGCTTAGTCCTTGGTTCGTTAGCGAGGATATGATATGCAGTGGCTATTCAGCTATTCTTCAATGTTGTGCCTACTCTGCTGCCGAATACTTGGTCGTTCGAGACAAGGGTTGGGAGGACAAAGCCAATGACTTGAGGGCAAAGATAGACAGATTGAGGATGACTCTTGAAGAGAACTGAAGCAAAGGGCTTGATCGAGCTTATTGAGAGCGAAATTAGTTCAAAATCCCCAGAATCAAAGATCCTGCTTCAGTTAAAAGCCGAAATGAAAAAGAAGGCACCAGAGGAAACGATAGTTCGCACACTGTCCGACCTGCTACGTGATCGATCGGATGCCGTCGCAAGTGTGCTTTTCCGTCTCCTTTCCCCTGGTGCTGCGACGATCTTGTCGGTTGCAGGGGCATTTATTTGTGCCCCTAAACAGGGTTCTGATGTGAGAAACAGCAATGAAGAATCCCACGGGACTCTAGATGACGATGATACTAGAAAAGCAGAGATTGTTGATCAACTGCGGCTGGACGTTAAGGAGGTGTTCGCTGCTATGAAAGTGCTCGCTCTCGACGAGGATTTTGGATTAGTCGCGTTTCACTCTAGTGTTATCGATACAGTCTTTCGAGCCTTAGACGCAGATATACGAGGAGGAGGCCTAGATGACCTGGCGTTCCAGCACCGAAGAGACATATGGCCGACGGAACCAACCTTCAGTCTCACGGAACTAGTGCAGAAGCAATGCAAAATAATTGAGAATCTGAGAAACCATCTTGGAGCGGAAGCTTCTTGATGTCACTTTGAAATCAGTTTTCGACAGGCCGTTAATGGCCTGCTACTGCTGGTTCGAAATGCCAGACAGCGGGGGATCACACGCACAGGGGCAGCTCTTCGACGTGAGTTCCCAGGCAACAAGGGGGCTTCATAACCCCCGAAGGGAATAAGACGACAGAGACTCCAGTGATGGTCAAGGCTGACTGGATAAGAATATCTTGCGGAGGCTGCGTAAAATGGTTCACAAATCTCTCCACCTACTTCTTCCTGCCCAGAGGCCCTTCGACAAGGACAACTGGTTTGAGTCTTTCGTCGGAAACTTCGTTCTTCCCGTATTAGACACCGGCAAAGTATATCAGGTACTGGTTCAGCCGCTACGGAAGACCTGATGCAAGAGAGGTCAGATTAAGGTTCTCTTTGGATGATTACGGTGAGGTTGAACCTCTTGTCAGTCGGCTTATTGCAGCCCTCTCGCTCACTGATCTGAAGGATGAAGAGGGCTACTGCTGGATAGACGATTTGGGGCAGGAACGATTTCTGCAGCATAACCAGCGACAGTGTAACAAGAACAAACGAGCCCAACTGGTTCTTGACTACTTACATGCTGTTTCCCGACTCTTTGTGGATTCCATCTCGCATTCTGACGCTGAGGAATACTTTTACCAAGAGAAGAATACCACTGGCTACAACCCCTTTGGATCGATTTTCGAGTCCTTGCACCACCTATTCTGCAACATGACTGACGTTACTTGTGTGGTCGTAGAAGGAGAAATCGATGGGCACCGCTTATTGGAGAGTCCACTCTATTTTGATCAATTGTGGAAGTCAGCTAAAAAGGATGGCAAGACCGTTAAGT
>CAVVHK010000060.1:0-125141 GCA_963747865.1 uncultured delta proteobacterium
ATGTATATGTAGTATTTATTTCGTAAATTTCGTGTTGCTCCAATTGTTGAAAGGGCCTATAACACTCACTCTCTTGGCGTTAGGAGCCCATACGGCGAAGGACACTCCCTTCACCCCATCGATTTCGCGAAGATGCGCCCCCATTATCTCATAGAGATTGTAATGCTTGCCTTGCCCGAAAAAATACAGGTCCTGGTCTCCCAGGGTGGGCAAGAATCTGTATGGGGGGTCGGTCTCAGCTCCACGTCGTCGGTAAATCTGTAAGTCACCAGATACTTTACAGGAAGCTGAAGGTCGGCGAGGAAAATCCAGAACAGTCCTGTTTCCTCCGATGCTTTCATCTCCACCTTTCTGCCGTCAAAAGTAACCGCGGCTGACACGGCGTGGGGATGAAAAGCCCTGATTATGGCTCCCTTTTTGCCGTCAACTTCGACAGGGTGAGCGCCCAGAACACAATGAGGATCCGAATGCTCGCAGTTTACAACTCGTTCAACATCGCTTGCCGACAATCCTGTACAGGAGTTTTTTTGAGTACATGCTTAATACCCTATTGGAAGCGGTCGTAAAACTAAGCGCTTTGAGGAAGCTGGTAGGAAAGGACCTCTTGCTGGAAGCCCTTCCGAAACGCAATTGTTGTTGCAGACAACTCCAGAGTTAATCCCGTTTAGAGGACAAGTGTGTTCGTTTGTCCGCTGTGCGCAGACGGCTATAGCGTCACCCGAAAATCGCTTTGTAACCCGCCCCGGCAATTGTTTGAAGACCCAGCCCCAATTTGGAAATTAGGACAACTTATTCTGAGCCGGGATATTCTCCGGTTTGACAAATAGGATGCGGTTGCAATTCGGGCATAGGATCAGCTCTTCTTGCTTCAATATCCTTATGTTCAACTGGGGCGGCAAAATGATAAAGCAGCCTTTGCAGCTTCCGTTTTCAACTTCGGCAAGCGCGCGGCCCCTGGCTTTCTTTACGATCTCATAGCGCTTGAGGAAATCTCTCTCAATTTGTTCAGCTATCTGAAGCCTCTCGACCTTCAAAGAATCCACGGCGTCTTTTGCAGAGTCACAGACGTTATCCGCCTGGGATTTTGTTGAAATGAGATCCTCTTCAAGCTTGTTGTATTCCGCCTGTTTTCTGTCCACGGACTTCTTCAGCACTTCGTAATCGCCCATTAGGTGGAAAAGCGCATCCTCAATTTCACCGGCGATTTTTTTCCCGAGTTTTATTTCTCGGGTGAGGGCGCTGTGCTCTTTTTGGTTCTTGATGCTAAGAAGACGCTTCTCGGATCGTTTGATTTTTTCCTGTTCTATTGCGAGATCTTGCTCTCGCTTGCGTTGTTCCTTTTCGATGGAAGTCAATTTTTCGTTGGCTTCAGATAAGTCTCTTCGCAAGGCCACCACGGATTTGGCAATTTCCTGAGCCTCTCTGGGCAGTCTGTTCAGTTCATCTTCATGCCGGTCTATTTCGACATCTATTTCTTGTAGCCTTTCCAGAAGTTGAAGCTGCTCTTTCAACCTATCCTCCTAAGGCTTAAGAATCCGAAACGGGTTTGTTTGGTAAAACGAGTTAAACTTAACATTCCAATGCCTTTCAATAACTGCTTGTTTAAATGCGTTAAGCATCAAGGGCACGCATATCTTCTCCAGGCCGAAATGGCCGGCGTCTATCACGGGAATATCCATTTCTAGAGCTTCCAGGGCTGAATGATATCGCACATCACCAGTAATCATGATATCCGCGCCGGCTTTCACAGCGGCCGGCAAGTAACTCATGCCGCTTCCTGAAACCACAAAAGCCTTCCGAACCATCCTGTTGTCGCGAGCTGTTATGGAGATATGTTCTAAATCAAGCTTCTTCATTAGGCCGGCCGCAAGATCCTCGATGGATTCCGCCCGGGGGAGGAGTCCGATCCTGGCCGAAGGCGCCGCCTCAGGGACTGTGGTTTCATTCAGTCCGATTAAAGCGGACAGGTAGGCGTTTAGGCCACTGGGCGCGGCGTCCAGATTTGTGTGCAGGCTTAAAATCGCTATTCTTTTCTCGGCTGCCGACAGCAGAGCCTTTCCCGAGGAATTCAATGGAGTGATGGACTTCAGGGGCTCAAAGATTAGCGGGTGGTGGGTTATGAGAAGTTGACAGGAGTTTTCAGCGGCGAACTTAATAGCGTCTGAACCGGCGTCCAGACTGAAAGCCACCGACTGTATCGGGGCGCTGGGGTCTCCGATCTGAATGCCGCAATTGTCCCATTGTTCTGCAAGTTCAAACGGGAACAATCGGTCGGCGATTTGCACAATGTCGGAGAGAATCGGACCTGTTCCTGACGATTTCGGTTTTCTTGTACAATTCCGCGGCTAGTCCCTCATTTGGTCGAGTTCCAGTGAGGAAAATCCCCTCTCGCAAAAAAAATTCACGGGGAGCTTATTTGGCTCCCCGTGAAGGTATGGTCTTAGCGGTATTACACTAAGTAAGAGCGGTTTCATTTTAGTACTCTGCAAGAAATGGTGGGCCCACCTGGATTCGAACCAGGGACCAACCGGTTATGAGCCGGGAGCTCTACCAGCTGAGCTATGGGCCCTCGTTTGTAAATTCTAATTCTATGATTGGGGCCAGGCATTGTCAAGGGATAAATTCGCTAATCAATAACCTTCCGTCAGGAAGCGCAGTGGGATTTGCAAGTCCTACAAAAGCATGCGACATCGGGGGAGTAGAAAAGCGGGCAGACGCCCTGCATTACGCAATCTGTTTTGCGTTTCTTCTGAAACCACAAATGTAAAGCCGGCCTCCTCTCGGAGCATCGGCTTTACAATTGCGAGTCTTCTCTTACCGCCAATGTTAGCGGCTAAAGTTGTTACACCGCCAGTCGTAACCGTTCCATACGCAGGCCTGCCGCACACCCGGAGATCTGTCACGACAGGTTGCTCAAATCCGAAATTACCTGGAATTTCTCTTTTTCCGCAGTCTGCAAACGTACGCTGTTTGTTCAGTTCCTCCAGCAAAATAACAACAGAGCCGACACCCTTGCGAAGCGTCGGCTCTACCCTAAGACTTTCTTCATTTCGGTCGCCGGATTTAACGTTATCTATTGAAATTGTAGCACTGCCATTTGTAACCATTCCAAACACAGCTCTGTTTGGTGCTCCCGTATCGGTCGGGGACGTTGTAATACCCGTACGCCCCGTCCCAATAGTAATAGGGACTGGTATAAGAGTTGTTCCCGCCATAATAGTTCATTCCAAACCCACTGGGACGCGCTCCGCTGTAATACCCCATTACGATCAGTTGAGGTGTGGTCAAACCGCCAATCGTCGGGCCGGTAATTCCCGGAACCACGCCAATTGCCGCTCCTGCGCCCCCGAGAGCGTAGACGTTAGATCCGTTTGCCGCCACCAATAAGATGGCTCCAAGGATCGCTGCAACTACGTATGTGTTTTTCATTTTCGTTTGCTCCCACAAGTAATGGTTGCCCCCCGTTGGAGAAGCAAGGTTACAAAGCCGTTTAAGAGCGCTTTTGAAGAATGGACTCAACCGCCTTTGACTCTTGCGTCCCTCTCCCATTTACACTGCGCCGGTGAGCAAATTACCCCTCTGAGGGCTATAATTATTTAGACTTCCGTCTGATAATTTCGTTCGCGGGCGCTCACCGACAAGGGCGCCCGACTCTACGTGGTCCGCGACGGAAAAACCGGCGCAGCAGGAGGCTCCGGTAATTGACTTGGCTCCAGGAAGCGCCATTCCCGGCATCCAAATTCCCATCGGCAACTGCGCTATTCCACTCGTAATCTTTGATGCAAAACAGTTGTCGATGATTCGAAGCCGCAAGATTGATATGAAACGGCGGCGGGAGGCAAACTTCGCAAAAGAGCTTTTCCCTGCGGAACTCCCATCGAGAACTTCCAGCATGGTTAGGCATCGGCTTCTTCTTTTCTCCGGCGAAAGAGGATTTTCCCTTGTGTAATCGTGAACGCAGCCCAAGGCCTCGGGCGCCGATCCAATAAAGGCATTTTCCTCGTTCGTTCCGACCGGTCCGGAAGCGTGGAAGTTTTGGTGAAGCAAAGACAGTGTTAACTCATGGTCTTTCCATCGCCCGGAGATGAGAGCATGTCCGAGGGTTACTCTGTCCGAAACAGTCTAACGATAATTTGGCCAAATCCGAACTCAGCTTGAATTTCTTTTTTTCAACGTTGTCTGTTAACATAGGCGCTCAGAAGAAGTAACTATACTGGTAGGGGTTGAATCCGGACTTTACGGGCAATTCCGCTTGGGCCACCAGGTTGCGGATGAAGGCCCCAAGAGAGCTGGTCCGATTCAACAAAATTCTTACGGCCGACATCATGTTTCTATGGGTTCGTATCCGCCTCCTTCTCCATCGTAATTTTCGGGTTAATCCGCCCCGAGAACTCCGTCGGGGTATTTTACGACCCCATACGCGGGCGTTATCGATATCCCGAGACTCTGCGTCGAACGACAGGAAAATTCACCTGTATTTTTGGATGCGACGACGGACGGGAGACCGGATGAAGACGGTTATGCGTCAAAGTGAGGGCTACGCCTGCCCGGAAATCATGGATTCGACTCGCTGCGATGATATTCATAAGGGCTGGCTTCGCTCTGGCCGAGGTGAGTTGACGGTCACCGGGAGGTAGCTCACAAAGCCGGGCGAATAGCCGGGAAAGGTGTTTTTCATGAAATACGGAGTAAGTCCCAAGGACGTGTTGCCTTTCATTAACGAAGTGTCCGAGGCCGCAGGCAAGAAGATCATGTCCTATTTTAGAGGAGATTTCGCCATCGACAGCAAGGATACCCGTGTCGGAGGCATTGATATCGTAACCGACGCAGACAGGGCTTCGGAGGAGATTTTGCTTGAGGCCATAAATAGGGAATTTCCCGATCACGACATCCTTACAGAAGAACGTACCACAAACCTCAAGGGTTCCCGATACATGTGGGTAATTGATCCGCTGGACGGAACGGTCAATTTTGCCCACGGACTGCCGGTCTTCTGCATTTCGATAGCTCTTACGGATGGTGGGATCCCGATAGCAGGCATAGTTTATGACCCCGTTCATTACGAAACATTTTCAGCGATCAAGAATCACGGAGCCTTTTTCAATGGAAACCTCACGCGGGTATCCGAGGCGAATACCTTGGACAGAAGCATAGTGGCTACGGGATTTCCTTATGATAGAGCGTTTTCCCCTGAGAACAACGTGGCTGAGTTTTCCAGGATAGTCACCAGAGTGCAAGGGATAAGGCGAGGCGGATCAGCCGCTCTGGACTTAGCCTACGTGGCCTCCGGAAGAATTGACGGATTTTGGGAATTGAAGCTGAAGCCCTGGGACATGGCGGCGGGAATGTTGCTGGTATCCGAAGCCAGAGGCAGGGTCACAGACAGGCACGGCGCTGAGCCCCCCATTGACACACCGAGCATTTTGGCGACCAACGGGTTGATTCATGACCTTTTGATCCAACTACTGTCCGAAGACGGCGAAAATGAACCGTTGTAACTTCAGCTAGTTGAGCCTATAGCTTCAATATAACATGCTATTTTACGCCTCCCCACGGCTTGACATATGGTTAGGGTATTGTTATAGTCCCTTTTGCTGACGCGGGGTGGAGCAGCCAGGTAGCTCGTTGGGCTCATAACCCAAAGGTCGGAGGTTCAAATCCTCTCCCCGCTACCAAGAAAATTAAAAGGTTACGGAATTCGTTCCGTAACCTTTTTTTAGTGCTGAAATCCCGGGCCCTCCTTCGATCAAGGCGCCAAGGCGATCAAAAGAATAACCGCACCGGCTGTAAAAGACGGTACAGTTCCAGACTAATGACGTCGCAGTTCCGGACTAACGCTAAAGTAACTTATTAGATGTTCGGTCTCCGGGTCGGTCCACCGAGTCCCCGAATCATCCGTCCGAATTCCCGTTGGGCATTCCCATTTCCGGACTGCCGATACACAACTCGATCCAAGTGACATAATTGATCGTGAATTTTGGCTAGAGGAAGGTCAGTTGCAAACTTCCCAGTATCCATGATATTGCTTTGCCAAGCTTGATGGGCATCTCCTGTGATGACGCGTGTTTCTGCCGAACGCAAGATATCACAACCTTGCCCGTGACGCGAACCTATCGACGATGCATGACCCACGACGAATACTTGTGCAAGAGCCTCCACCTTGAGAGATTTCAGGAAGATTTCAGCCGGAGCCTTCCCTTTAGGACCACTCACACCCACGAAAATGACCCCACAATTCATAGAGGAAGTCGCCCATCAAGCTGCTCTGGTGTCGCTTGATGCTCAGCGGTCAAGGGAGTGATGATAACCAGAGCTGATCTGAGACCTATGCACGGTAATTTGTTGTAACCTGCTGAGATCCAGAATATAATCCGCCAAACTTATGTTTTGCAGGGTCACATGGGCGACAAATTATCCGCCCAAATGGGATTTGCCGAGCTGGTGGTTTCCCAGAGAAAAACCAAAGCCTCATCTTTGGATGAGGTGGATGAAATGGTGGATTGGCTTCCAATAGTGAAGATTCTGGATCGAAATTACAAAAAGAAAGCTTCCGCCGACGGCAGGCTGGCTTATCCGGCGCTTCCTTTGTTTAAAATGATTCTGATCCAGCGCTGGTACAACCTAAGTGACCCGGGTCTAGAAGAAGCAGTAAACGATCGTATTAGTTTTCTCCGTTTTTCCTGGTTTTCCTTGGGGAACAGCATACCCGACGAGACCACGATCTGTCGTTGCCGCAATGAATTAGCCAAGCGGGACCTTTCTGAAAAATCGCTCGACAAGATCAATGAGGCGACGGACCCGGTCGATTAGGTTTTGGGCGGTCATGTTACCCGAGCCGACATGTCCGACACCGCAAAATTTACAGCCCTTTTGGACGGCTTGGTCTTGGCCTCCAATGCGGCGAATCTTGCGGACAAAGGATACGCGAGCGCGAAGAATTCCGGATATTTGGTAGATCGGGGTTTGACCGATTGTATTATGATTAAAGCCTCTCGTGGGCACCCTTTGAAGGAAGAGGAGAGAGAGCGCAACAGAAGCCTCAGCAAATTCCGTTACGTTGTGGAGCAGACATTCGGGAGCCTCAAGGGTCGATATGGGCTATTTTGTTCGCGTTATGTTGGGAAGCTGAAGACTCAAGCGGAATTCATGCTCTGCTCGATAGGCTTCAATCTCCGAGAGGCCGCCAAAATGATCTGATAAAGGGGGAACGATTCCCTCCAGCCTAAAAAACCACATTGGGGCAACTGACGGCCGAAAATCGATATTGGCCGCATCCAGAGCGCACAAACCTTACCCTCCCTGTGCCTGGGCTTAAAAGCGATTACTCATCACCTGAATTTTCCAGCAATCTTCTTTGCTCTTGCTGTGAGAACGCGGGACGAAATTTTCGATAGTCGATATTCAATTTGTCCATCCGCAAGCGGAGCGAGTGGCGGGTGATGCGAAGTTCCCGCGCGGCGTTGCTGATGTTACCTCGGTTAGTTTCCAAGGCGTCCACGATCATCTCGTAGCCGACGGCGTCGAACTTGGCTTGCAGCCCAACCTTGCAGACCGTGCCGGAGGCGGTCGCGGTCTGAAGGGAAGGTGGGAGATTGAATCCGTGAATCACATTGTCGTCGGCCAAGATAGCGGCGCGCTCGATCACGTTCTCAAGCTCGCGCACGTTGCCGGGCCAGTGATAACTCATGAGCATATCCAGCGCCGACGTCGTGATGCGTTTGATTTCCTTGCCGGTTTCCTTGGCCAAGCGGGCGACGAAGTGATCGGCCAGCGTGATAATGTCGCTGCCACGCTCACGTAGCGGCGGGATTGTGATCGGAAAAACGTTCAGGCGGTAGAATAAATCCTCGCGGAATTTGCCTTCGGCCGACATGGCTGCCAAGTCCTTGTTGGTCGCGGTGATGATGCGGATATCCACCTTGATAGGCCGGTTGCCGCCCACACGCTCGAACGTCCGCTCCTGAAGGACCCGCAAAAGCTTTGTCTGCATGGCCAGCGAAAGCTCGCCGATTTCGTCCAGAAAGATCGTCCCGCCGTCGGACTCCTCGAAGCGGCCGATGCGTTGATTGCTCGCTCCCGTGAATGCCCCCTTTTCGTGCCCGAACAACTCGCTTTCGATCAGGTTTTCGGGCAGGGCCGCAGAGTTAAACTTGACGAACGGGCCGCTGGCCTGCGGGCTGTCGTAATGGATCGCGTTGGCGACCAATTCCTTACCCACGCCGCTTTCGCCAAGGATCAGGACCGTCGTCTTGGTCTTGGCGATTCGCTCGATCATTGCGTGGACTTCACGCATCGGCTTGGAATCCCCGATGATATTGTCAGGACGATATTTCTTCTTGAGGGCGTCCTGGAGGCGCTGATTTTCGCTGAGCCAATACGAGCGCTCCTCGTTTTCAAGCAAGTAGAGCTCTGCCGCGTGTGCCGTCATCGTTGCGATGATCGCCAGCACTTCGAGGTCGCGATTGAGAAATTCCTGCGAAGCGTAGTTTTTTTCGGCGCTGATCGTGCCCAGGACTTTTTGCCCGCGCATGATCGGTACGCAAATGAACGAAAGGTTTCGGTCGTCCTCGGCGGGCATGCTTTGGGTGCGGTTGAGGAACTTCGGCTCATTGCCGATTTTGGGAACGATGACGGCCTGGCCGGTCTCGACGACCTCGCCCGTGATGCCTTCGCCGGGCGAATAAATTCCGCGTTGCTCTTCCTCGGGCGTCAGGCCGATGCTTTTGTGAATGAATATTTTCCCCGTCTTGCGACTGTACAAGTTCACCATGCCACGGATGACATCCAAGTCGCGTTCCATGATCTGGAGAAGGATGCCCATGGCCTTGGACAGGCTTTCGCTACCGTCGAGCACCTTGCTCAATTGAAAAAGGGGCGGCAGCACCTTGGCCCGGCACACATCGCCGATCGCGAAATCGCATTCGCGCTTTTGGGAATGTATCGTGGCGTTATTCATTTCGCGGGCTCCCGGGGGTTGCCCCTCCCGGCAAGAAATTCATTAAAGATGTTTTTTACGTCGAGTTCCAGGTCATAGTCCATCCTGGCCTCGATCCCCGAAAGAAAAGCATTGTTTTGCTCGCCGTCCAGGTTGAAGGCTCGCCGTGCGGCAAGGTGGCTCAAGGCGGTCCGGTTCGGATTCATGACGCCCAACTTATCTGCGTAGCACACGCACGCGACTGCGGCTTGGACGGCGGTAGCGAATACTTCGCGCACGGTCGGGTTGAGGAAAACTGAAAGTGGGACGCTCAATAATAGTTACCTCACTATCGGGATCGGCATGACGCGGAGGACGAAAGGCCCAAACGGCGCTAAGGCCAGAGGAACGCAGCGGGCTAGCTTTCGTAACATCCCCGGCCACCTCCTCCGCATCCGCTGCTGGTGCAACGGGATCCAGACTCTTTCCGCTGCGCAGGCCGGGCCAGAATTTCAGGCCGGGCCATGGAATTCAGGTTGCCGTCGGTGGCTATCACCTGCAGGGCCGCCGCGATCGATCCTTCTATGATATACGCCATGATTCCCTTGTTTACCAATATCTTGAAAGGCGCTTCGCCGATGCCGGCGGCCAGCAGCCAGCCGCAATCCGAGATGATTTTGCTCAGTTCCATCCAGCGGCCGAGGCCTTTGCTTGGCGGCGGGATCATCCGGCGTTCCACCAGTTCCGGCTCGGCCGCGTCGGCTCGGTAAATCAAGAGCGACGACGCCTTACCCAAGGATAGATCGATGTCCTCGCCCTCTGTCGAGGCGATGGCGACGTATGGGCGGGACGGATTAAAGTCGTGACGAATCAGGTCTTCGGCCATGTGAAGCTCCTTCATTGGAATTCCTTTGCGTCGTCGAGATTCGGCCCTACCGCGCGCTCCTTGGCTGGTTTCCAACTCCTCTAGCCGGAGCCGAGCGGCATCGGACTTCTTCTTGAAATTTTGGAGTTTCTCGGTGCATTCCGATTCTGCCAACATTCCGACAGCGTCGGCCCGGCATCGCGAGCAATGCGTCATTTGCGGCAAATAACGGCCGGCCTGAGAGCGCAGAATGGCAAGTTGGCCTGGCTCTGGCTCGGCAATGGCCGCGAATGGCGTTCCCGAAACCGGGTATAACGGCATGAGATTAAACAAGTTGGCTCCAAGCCCAGCCACCTTTTCGGCTATTTCCGTGACGTGATGGTCGTTAACACCAGGAATCAGGATGGAGTTGATCTTGACCAGGATGCCACGTGATCGAAGGGTGATGATGGACCGTTCTTGCCGTTCCCAAAGCAATCCGGCGGCTTCGACGCCGTCCAGCCGGGTGCTGCCGTCGCTGATCCACGAATAGATTCGCGCTCCGATGGGCGGTTCAACTGCGTTGATGGTTATTGTAATGTGGGAGACGTTCAGCTTGGCAAGAGTCGGCACATAAGGGAGCAAGTTCAAACCGTTGGTAGCCAGGCAAAGCATGATGTTGCGATACTTCTCCCTGACGAGGCAAAGCGTCTCAATAGTCTCCTCGGGGTTTGCAAAGGGGTCCCCCGGCCCGGCGATACCGACCACGCTCAGGCTCGGAGTTGTAGTTTTGATCTCTTTAAGAAACTCCAATGCCTCGAGCGGAGACATGACCATGCATGTCACTCCAGGCCTGCTCTCGTTCAGGCAATCGAATTTGCGGTTGCAATACTTGCATTGCATGTTGCACTTGGGCGCGACGGGAAGATGAGCGCGCGCATGCGTGAGCTTTGCCGCGTGATTGAAGCATGGATGCGACTCCACGGCCAAACGCGGCGCCTGCATCATTGTCGTTCCTTGCTCGGTCATCATCTAGTCTCCTCGTCGTAGCTTGTTGCATCAGTCATGCCAAGATACTTCCCTCCTGGCAATGGAACCGCCGTTTTCGATAATCGTTGAAATCAGGTCATTTTCCGCGCGACTGCGCCACAAAATCGCAGTGACAAACAAAAATTGGCGTTGGCCGTTGGGATGAGATGTCCCAAAACGCCCAAAATGCGGAGAAATGTAAGAATCGGGACAGTAATTTGCCGGACGAGATTTCGTCGAATCGCCGGCGATTCGGTCAAAATCCGCCCCCCAAATGCGTCGCTGCGATTTGGCGCCATGTTTGCGTAGTGGTCGGGCAAGCGGGAAAGTCGCAAGTCAGCCCGACCGGAATCACTAACCACGAGACCAAGGAGTTCGAACCATGCCTCCAAGGAAACTGGCCTTTTATGGCAAGGGCGGAATTGGCAAGTCCACCACGCAGCAAAACACGGCGGCGGCGATGGCGCATTTTTACGACAAGAAAATCTTCATCCATGGATGCGACCCCAAGGCCGACTGCACGCGGCTGGTCCTCGGGGGTAAGCCCCAGGAAACGCTAATGGAAATGCTACGCGAAAAAGGCGCGGAAAAGGTCACCAACGACGCAGTGATCAAAAAGGGCTTTCATGGCATTCAGTGCGTCGAGTCGGGCGGCCCGGAACCGGGAGTGGGCTGTGCGGGACGGGGCATCATCACTGCCATCGACATGATGGAAAACAACGGGGCTTACACGGACGACCTGGATTTTATTTTCTTCGACGTCCTGGGCGACGTGGTTTGTGGCGGCTTCGCGAT
Source organism: uncultured delta proteobacterium (assembly GCA_963747865.1). Lineage (GTDB taxonomy): Bacteria > Desulfobacterota > Desulfomonilia > Desulfomonilales > Desulfomonilaceae > JBBSBY01. Next base: position 11,583 of record CAVVHK010000060.1, read on the forward strand.
GCCGATTCGCGAAGGCAAGGCCCAGGAAGTTTACATTGTCGCTTCCGGCGAGATGATGGCCATTTACGCGGCCAACAACATCTGCCGTGGCCTGCTCAAGTACGCCAAGCAGAGCGGCGTGCGTCTGGGCGGCGTCATTTGCAATAGCCGCAAGGTCGATCGAGAGCTTGAGCTGATGCATGAGTTTACGGCAGCCATCGGCACGCAAATGATCCACTTTGTGCCCCGCGATAACGTCGTCCAGCGCGCGGAGTTCAACAAGAAAACTGTTGTCGATTACGACCATAGCGAGAACCAGGCCAAGGAATACGGGGAACTGGCGCGCAAGATCATCGAGAACCAAATGTTCGTCATTCCAAAGCCGCTCAACATGGACGAGCTTGAACAGATGGTGGCCAAATACGGCCTTGTCGATTAATTCCTACCCAAAAAGGAGAACGGCGCCATGAAAATGATCCGAGCGATCCTGCGTCCCGAGGCCGTGGCCAACGTGGCCGACGGGTTGGCTGAAGCGGGCTTCTTCTCGATGACGAAGATCAACGTCTTCGGGCGTGGCAAGCAGAAAGGCATCACAGTCGGAACGATGCATTACGACGAACTCCCGAAAGTGATGCTGATGCTGGTCGTCGAGGACGGCAAAGTCGACGAAGTCCTGAAACTCATAAAGTACAAGGCCTATACGGGCAACTTCGGCGACGGTAAGGTCTTCATCTCCCCTGTTGATGGCGCGGTCACCGTGCGTACCGGAGCGCGAGAACTGTAGGCGTGGCGTCCAGCGGGCGGGGATCGTGCAAGCTGCCCGTCCGCCGCCGGTTCCGTTTCGCCCATGGCGACCGGCGCCGATCGATCCATGGAATAAGAAGAGGCAACCCAATGAAAGAAATCATTGCCATTATCCGACCGAAAAAAGTGGGCCCGACCAAGGACGCACTGGAAAAGATGGGCTTTCCCAGCATCACGGCGACAGCCGTGATCGGCCGCGGTAAGCAACGAGGTATCGCCGGCGAGATTGCCTGCGATCTCCCTGCCGAGCTTCAGGGCCAGGGCAGATCGGGCGGAATGAAATATGTCCCCAAGCGGCTGATTTCGCTCGTCGTTAGCGACGATGAGGTCGAATCAGTGGTTCAGGCGATCGTCAAGATCAACCAGACCGCGCAAATCGGTGACGGCAGAATTTTCATCTGCCCGATCGACAATGCGCTTCGCGTTCGCACCGATGAGACCGGTGACAGCGCCATCATTTAAGATTCAATCCACAAGCGAGGTAACACTACCATGCCCTATCATGAGTTCGAGTGCAGCAAGTGCATCCCCGAGCGAAAGAAGCACGCAGTGATCAAGGGCCACGGCGAGCAACTTACCGACGCCCTGCCCCTTGGATACTTGAACACCATTCCGGGAACTATTTCCGAACGCGGCTGCGCGTATTGCGGCGCCAAACACGTTATAGGCACGCCGATGAAGGACGTCATTCACCTCAGTCACGGACCGACGGGCTGCACCTACGACACGTGGCAGACCAAGCGTTACCTGAGCGACAACGACAACTTCCAACTCAAGTACACGTTCGCCTCGGACATGAAGGAGAAGCACGTCATCTTCGGCGCGGAGAAGATGCTCAAGCAGAACATCAAAGAGGCGTTGAAGGCGTTTCCGCACATCAAGCGCATGACCATCTATCAAACCTGCGCCTCGGCTCTGATCGGCGACGACATCCATGCCATCGCCCAGGAAGTCATGGACGAAATGCCCGACGTGGACATCTTCGTCTGTAACTCGCCCGGCTTCCGCGGCCCCAGCCAATCCGGCGGACATCACACGATCTGCATCGCATGGTTCAAGGAAAAGATCGGCACCTACGAGCCTGAGATTAAGGGCGATTACATCATTAATTACGTCGGCGAGTACAACATCCAAGGCGACCAGTACATCATGGAAGATTTTTTCCAGCGCATGGGCATCACAGTTCTCTCCACGTTCACCGGCAACGGCTCGTACGACGACCTTCGAGCCATGCACCGCGCGCAACTGAACGTGCTGGAGTGCGCGCGCTCGTCGGAATACCTCTGCAACGAATTGCGCGTCAAATACGGTATTCCGCGCCTGGACATCGACGGTTTCGGATTCAAGCCCCTGGGCGACTCGCTCAAGAAAGTCGGGATGTTTTTCGGCCTGGAGGATCGTGCGCAGAAGGTCATTGACGAGGAGACGGCCCGCTGGAAGCCTGAGCTGGAATGGTACAAGGAGCGCCTGACGGGCAAAAAAGTCTGCCTGTGGCCGGGCGGTTCCAAGCTTTGGCACTGGGCGAACGTCATTCACGAAGAAATGGGCGTGAATGTGGTCTCGGTCTACACCAAGTTCGGTCACCAAGGCGACATGGAAAAGGGCATTGCCCGCTGCGAGGAAGGGGCCCTGGCCATCGACGATCCGAACGAACTGGAAGGCGTCGAAGCGATGGAAATGCTTAAGCCGGACATCATTTTCACCGGCAAGCGCCCCGGTGAGGTGGCCAAGAAAATCCGCGTCCCCTATCTGAACGCTCACGGTTATCACAACGGCCCGTGGAAAGGCTGGGAAGGATGGGTCCGCTTCGCTCGCGACATTTACAACGGCATCTTCTCGCCCATTCACAAGCTCTCGTTCCTTGACATCAGCAAGGATGAAATCCCCACCGACAAGGGCTTCGAGACCCAGCGCATGATCTCCGACGTCGACTTAACCGACGAGGTCAAGAACAACAAGGAACTCCTTGAATACACGGGGAAATGGGATCGTACCAAAGACCTGATCAAGAAGACGGATTACCCGGTCTTCGAGCCACGACAGGCCGGGGCCGCATAGGGAGGTGCGCGACATGGACAAAGCACTAATGGGAGAACGAGTTGAGCAACTGGTGGACGTCATCATGAAGAATTGCCTTTGGCAGTACCACTCGCGCGCCTGGGATCGCCGAAACCAGAACGAAGGCATCCTAACCAAGGCCACGCAGATCTTGTGCGGCGAACGCGTGGAATTGGAGACTCCGGCGGATCGCTGTTACTGGGTGGACGCCGTCTGGCTGGCCGACGATTACAGGGCCCGCTTCGACTGGATGACCACCCTGAGCAAGGACGAAATCAAGGCAATCATGAAGGTCCTGCACGAGCGCATGGACTTCCTGATGATAGACGGTTCGCTCAACCTTGAGCTCACCGACCGGCACTATTAGGCCGCCCCGGCAAGCCCCAAAAGGATAACCATCATGCCCTGTGAATTAAAAGAAAAATCGCGCGTTGGCGTCATCAACCCGATCTTCACGTGTCAGCCGTGCGGCGCACAGTTCGCCAGCATCGGCATCAAGGACGCGACCGGGATCGTGCATGGAGGCCAAGGTTGCGTCATGTTCGTCCGCCTGCTCATCTCCCAGCACCTGAAAGAGAGCTTCGAGCTGGCATCGTCGTCGGTCCACGAGGAAGGCGCTGTGTTCGGTGCGACCCGGCGCGTCGAGGAAGCCGTGGACGTGCTGCTCATGCGGTATCCTCAGGTTCGGGTCGTGCCGATTATCTCGACGTGCTCGACGGAGATCATTGGCGACGACATCGACGGCGTCTGCAACAAGCTGAACGAAGGCTTGCTTAAGGAAAAATACGCCGACCGAGAAGTCCACTTAATCCCGATCCACACCCCAAGCTTTGTCGGCAGCATGATTACGGGCTACGACTTGGCCGTGCGGGAATTCGTCAAGTATTTCGGGAAAAAGGGCGAACCGAACGGCAAGATCAACCTGATCACAGGTTGGGTCAACCCGGCCGACGTGACTGCGATGAAGCGCCTGCTGGCCGAAATGCAAGTCGACGCGACGGTCCTGTTCGAGATCGAGGCGTTTGATTCACCGCTCATGCCGGAAGGCAACCACGTCTCGCACGGCGACACATCCGTCGAGGACTTGACCGACACGGCCAACGCCTTGGGGACGATCGCGCTCAACCGCTACGAAGGGATGAAGGCCGCGAAATACTTGGAGAGCGAGTTCGGTGTGCCGGCGATCATTGGCCCGACGCCCATCGGCATTCGCAACACCGACACGTTCCTGGCGAATCTCAAAAAAATAACCGGCAAGCCAATCCCCGAATCGCTCGTTCGCGAGCGTGGTATCGCCATCGACGCAATCACCGACGTAACTCACATGTTTCTGGCCGATAAGAAAGTCGCGATCTTCGGCAATCCGGATCTGGTCATTGGTTTAGCGCAGTTCTGTTTGGACATGGAAATGCGGCCTGTGTTGCTCCTCCTCGGCGACGACAACACGACCTACGGCGCGGATCCCCGGATCAAGGAACTCCAGGAAAACGTCGATTACGACATGGAAATCGTCACCAACGCCGACCTATGGGAACTGGACCACCGGCTCAAGGACGGCAGCCTCGAGCTGGACCTGATCCTTGGCCACTCCAAGGGCCGGTTCGTCTCAATCGATAATCACGTGCCGATGTTGCGAGTCGGCTTCCCGACCTATGACCGGGCCGGCATGTATCGCTATCCGATTCTGGGCTACGTCGGCGCAACTTGGCTCGCCGAGCAAATGGCCAATACTATCTTTACCGACATGGAATACAAGGGCGTCCGCGAATGGAGCCTCAACGTCTGGTAATTTCTCGGAGCGTCATCACTGGTGTCCAGTCAAGTATAAGATGACGCGAGATTTCATTGTCATTTTTTGTAACTGCGAGGCACGGCCTGAGTCGAATCGCGGGACTATGCGACTCAGGCCATAACGAAGCAGGCGCGAAAAAGGGCTTGAAAGATGCGCTGGATCGCAGTTGACAGGAAACGAGGTATCTTTGGGAACATAGCGGCGGAATCTTAGCCGTTCGAGCCCTGAACGGCGCTAAAAGGCGGCCACGATCTCGCGGTCGAGCCATTTGTTGTGGAAGGAGCTTCAACATGCCGAGTGCGACGGATCTGCTTATCGATAACTCCATATTCGTGTTTGATGACCTGCCCAAAGAGCTGTATTATTTCGCCTATGGCTCGAACATGAATTCATTCCAAATGCAGAAGCGGTGCTCCAAGTCAAAAGTGGTCGCCATTGCTCGGCTGGCCGATTACCGCATTGAATTTTTCGGCCATTCCAGAATCTGGGATGGCGCACAGGAGACAGTTGTTTTCGACCCTGGGCATGATGCATGGGGCGTGGTTTATGAGATCAACAACATGGACCAAGAAAGGCTCGACGCATGGCAGGACGTGCGCATGGACGGAACCGGCCCTTATTTTCATTATCCAGTCAGGGTCAACGGGGTGAATGGGCGGACTTACACTGTCCTGTTTTACAAGAAGGACATCCTCGGTGAACCGCAAAGACCGAGCAAACCGTATTTGGATTTCATCATCACCGGCGCGAAAGAAAAACGATTGCCTGCCGAATATATTGATAAATTGAAGGCGATTGAATCTAAGCCGGCGTCTTATCCGGTTCCCAAGCTACGGATGTTCAATCCGGAAAGCCTCTTGGCATGGGATTGTTCAAGATGTTCTGGATAAATGTACCCTAAATTCCCTGACACGATATTTTAGTCCCATGGAGGAAAACCGACGTCCAATCCAAATCTACGATGTTATTCAGAGTCTGAATAGATAAACATTGTCTCGGTTCCAAATTTGTCCATTAAGCGACACATTGGGATCAGACAAGCGTGACTCGTCAATCGTCTTTCAGAAAATCGGGGCTTCGGAATGATTCTCCGGACGCCTTTTCCTTTGCCCTGTATCCGGCGTTTCTTCATATTTCCCAAGTATCCTGATTATATGATCGATTTCAGCTCTTTTACGAGCGGAAATGGACCAAATTCCGCTAACTTAGAACAGCAGAATCGTCATAGCCGGATCGGTTTCTTTCTTCATACGCAAAATACAGGTTGAAAACTAGTCCGAGGACGGAGAGCGATTCACCGAGAGGATGCTCACCGTCACACGAACCTACCAATTGTGGGAAAAGAATCCGGTCGCGTTTTTGTCGAGACTCATGGGCGCTGCTTTCACCAGAAGGCCTCGTCCTGCTTTTCTTTGCCAATCGGTCTTTTCCCCTGAACGGTTACCGTAGCTGTTCGTCTACCCTTTCTCACGAACAACCGCCGGTTTTCCAAACGGATGCTATATTTATACGCGCTAACCTTTCTTGTACACTATCATGTTACAGTTCTTACAAATGGCCGCGCCGGGAAAATTATCACCTGGCCGAGTAATGGCAGCCGTTCCGTGGTTTTTTATCCTGTTATACAATCGCTGCACCATCGGCTCTAAATGTTCCCCAGGAACAAAGACGTTCATCTCCCCACGTTTCTGTTTTGCCTGCGTTGTAACTGCCACTGCAAGCCGTGCATATGTTTGCCGTTTTCTCCATGTAGGTATAGACATTTCCGGAACAGGCAGAGGAATTCATGGTGATGTTTGTTTTCAGCGGATGGATGTCCATTGCCGCCATGTAATCAACCGCCAAATGATACGCTTGCAGGTTATCACAATAAAAATGCACCGTATCAGGCGGGAAATAGCTGTCCGCCAAAGGTGATACAGCGATCGCCAACAGCTTGCCTTCCGGTAATCGCGACTTTGATTTCACAAACCTTTCTGCCTGCTCCAAATCTTTCGTATATTTTTTATGACTTTGAATCTCTGTGGCGTCAATTGGCTTCCAACCAAAAGAAACCATGCCATTGGAGCAACCAAAGTATTCTTTGCGGACAAGCAGCGTTTGCCCGGTCATGCGGGGCCCAATTTCATATTGGCAGAAGGTCAAAGGGCGCTCGGAAGTGAAATATTCGACGTTGTCTCTAAATTCCAGCAGCTCTTTTTCATCAAAAAAGAATTTCACGGCGATTGGAAAATGCATAAGATGCAAGCCGTCCATTAGAATGTCATGCATTTGAGTAAAAGTTAACTTGCCCATGTATGGCCTCCTCGTTCTTTAGTAGTTATCAGGCTGGTTCTTACGAATGAACAGAAGTCAATTTGGATCGTCTCCCAACAACGGCCCTTATTCGACTTGCCGGTTCAGGAATTGCGCATGCTTGCCCTGATGAATTCATTGTTGTTTGGATCAATCATTTCAATAAAACCGCAGGGGCATTCGTCCATGCAATGCCGGCAGCCTTTGCATGACAACAAATCCAGCAAAGCAATGTCGCCTTTCTTCTTGCCTTGTTTTGGCATAACGTTTTCACCGCATACCGCCCGGCAATTACCGCAGTCAAAACACAGACCACAGCTCATGCATCTTTTTGCTTCAGCAATGACCTGTTCTTCCGTAAGCGCTGGAACAAATTCTTTGGTAAGACTTTGTAATCTCTCTTTGACCGGCAGGCTTTCCACCTCATGCCTGGCGCTTTTTTGATAATAATCAAAATGAATGCCGTATTTATTAGCGATCGGCTTTTTCGGCTCCTCGGTTTGCGGGATTCCCCGCAATTGGGCATGCATGGTGGTGGCGGCAACTCTTCCCTGATAGATCGCAATGGTAACCAGGCTCAGACCAAGAACATCTCCACCAGCAAAAAAATGCGGGTTCTGGGTGCTTCCACCGCTCTCCACCCGCATCCAGCCACTGCCCGCATCAAGTTCTTCGATACCGTGCCGTTCGTGGTAAGCATAATCAGCAATGACTTCCATACCGACAAAATTCGGCATCTGGCCGATGGCAGCAATAACAGCCGATGCTTCCAATTCGACGAACTCATTTGCTATTGGCGCAGGACGGCATCTGCCGGAACGGTCCGGCGCTCCCAATTGCATCTTCTGACACTTTATCCTGACAATACGATTCTGTTTTTTTACCAGCTCAACGGGTGTCGCAAGGAAGGTAAAGGCAACCTTTTCTTCTTCCGCTTCAAGCACTTCCTTTTCAATCGCCGGCATCTCTTTTCGAGTGCGGCGGTAGATTATCGTCACCTCGGCGCCAAGCCGGCGGCAAATGCGGGCGGCGTCAATCGCGGCATCGCCACCCCCTATGACGACAACCTTGTCACCCACAGGGATCTGTTTCCCTGAATTAATCTGATTAAGAAATTCGATGACCGTGAAGAAATTGTCCGCATCTTCGTTTTGTAGCCCAAGGGACCGACCTTTATGCGCGCCAATGCCGACAAAGATGGCCCGATATTCCTTGCGGAGTTGTTCCAAGCTGATATCTTTGCCAACAACTGTGTTGCAGCGAATTTCAACACCCAGTTTCTCAATTCTGGCAATTTCTTTGTCGAGAACGTCTTGCGGCAAACGATAATCAGGTATTCCATACCTGAGCATGCCGCCTGGCTTCTGAAAGGCTTCAAATACCGTGGTCTTGTAACCAAGGGCCGCCATCTGGTAGGCAGCGGAAAGTCCGGCGGGACCAGCTCCGATAATAGCTATTTTCTCAGGATAGAACTCTTGTTGCTGAACCGGCAAGGGTAAATCATGCTCTATCGCATAATCACCAATAAATCGCTCCACCCCGTTGATAGCAAGGGCTCCTTCCTTATACTGTCGGTTGCAGCCACCTTCACAAGGGTGCGGACATACCCTACCGCAAACCGCCGGAAAGGGGTTGTTTTTGGCGATTATCGTAAAAGCCTTGGCGAACGATTCGTGATAGCTCCAGCCATCTTTTTCACTATTGGCTATTGTTGTCAGAACATCCCGGATACGGGCGCCGCTTGGGCATTCGCCGCTGCATGGAGCTAGTTTTTCCGTAAATCGGGGCCGATACGGAGCGCCTCCCGCCAAATAGTTGCCGAGTTTATTCCTCATCGATGCTACCTTCTTTCGGGGATGAAGGAGCCGATCTAATGCAAGACCCATTTTACTGCCTCCAAGAGTAAGAATTTTGTGCCATAGAAATGACTGTTCTGCATCAAGCATGGTCTCAGCCAAGGCTTTCTTTAAGACCTCGTCCTCTTCTCCGAGACGCCGTGCCTCAGCTTTGGTCGTATCCCGCTTGTATCAAACGTCAGACCGATCTTTCCAGCCTATAAGAAGGCTTTGGACCACTGATAGCATAGGGCGGATTAGACACTTGCCCGACGGGATAGCTGAGAAACGGATGTCTTTCTGCCCACAACCCCGCCGGCCCTGTCCCAATCTTGTCCTCAGCTTTGAAAGTTCTCCTGTTTGCTCTCCGGATACTCCGCAACCACATCTTGCAGCAAAGCTGGAAGGATGGATTTTCAGGAAAATTCCGGCTCAATGCGGAGCGAATCCCGGCTGATCCAAAGCGGCGCGCGGTTAGGCGCTTTGTGCCGGCAAGAAGCCTGCTTCTATCGGAAACCTATTGGCCGTAAAGAGCCTGCAACTCCTGTCGGCATTACGCCGCATGCGATTCCGATTTTTCATAAACGGCAATAGATCTCACTACAAAGCACAAGCCTTTGAAGAGACTCCAACTCTCTTCCTCAAATGGTGGTCAAGAATCCGGGTAATCCTTTCGTCACAAAGACAAGCATTTTGAGCACGAGGCCATGCCCACACTACTTGTAATGTTCTACGTGGAGGCGTCCCGTTATGTCGGCAGAGACATAACGGAACGCCCAAGTTAAAACAGATTAAGCAAACTTCCTACCATAGTTGCTATTGGGCAATCGAACCTCCATATGATTAAGAATCCTGCCATCTTGTCTAAAACAACCAATAGCGCTGTTTTCACCGAAATGAGTGGAGACGCAAAAAAAGAATTGCACTTCGGGAACCAGCTACGGCATTTACCATGTAATACCGTCAGTGGAACAACTGCCAAACTAGTCTTGCAGCGCCACAAAAAGATTGCACCTTTCTTGGAGACTAGGAGCTGTCGCCCAACAGGCGGGATTTGAATAACTCGGATCCGGGTTCTGGATCATATTTCGATTCAACAAGTGCGCCGCACTTTTTGTTTCTTCGTAACTGGTGGCAAATATGACTTGTTCTCAGAGACCTCATGATCTTTGAGCTGTATGTCCGGTAGAAGTAAAGCAGGGAGGTCTCGGATGAATAGGAAAATAAAAGAAGCTCGGGAGGGATTCTGGGGATTCAGAGCAAAGGCGGAGCAGACATTACTCAAAATACGACGACGTCCGTTCAGCGGATCGAAACAGGAAAGGTGCGTGATACCATGAATTGACGAAAATGCGCTGCACCCATTCAACTGTTACTTAGCGGGGAAATAGGATTACCAGAATCAAGCACACCGCAAAAGTCAAAAACATGATCAATTCGACGTATTTTTCAGAAAACCCCATCCTTTGTTTCCGCTGGAAAAATCAGCCGACCTAGTCTTGGAGCTTGAGAGCCGGCGGGCGCTACGATCACTGTTCACAGCGTCCTTAATCCTTAGCCAACATCACGCTGCTGGCCTTGATTAAAACGCTGATCTGATCTCCGACCTTGATCCCGAGCTCTTTGACGGCTTCCGTGGTTATCGTGGATGTGATGGTGTTACCCCCACCTATATCGACCTTGACCTTCGCGGCCACCATACCTTCCACTACATCCGTTACCTTGCCTTTAATAATGTTTCTCGTGCTGAGCTTCATGAGTCCTCCCTTTCCTTAATTCTTGTTGTATTCGAAAAACCAAATCCTTTTGGCGCCGCCCAATTGTGCGACATCCATCCGCCAAGCCGCTTAAGCCCGTGACTAATTCTATCGTAACCGGCCAAAGAATCGTCGTCAATGCCACCCTAATATATAATCATCAATCCGCCGAGAAATTTCTCATTTGATCGGCGACGCTTTTGTGTTAGAGTATTCATGTCCTGAATAGGGTTCAGGATCTTACATTTCGCAGATTTACGGCTTCTGAAGCCCATCGAGTTTGGGGATTCCGCATGATCGTCGTTGTATACCTGCGAAGAAAATTGTTTGAGAACATTCACGACCGACGCCGGTTCTTCTCCGGAATTCCGTATCGGTTCAAGTTCGACGCACGAGACGAAGCTGTCATTCACTATTAATCGGTGATCCGGGAGCCGGCGATTTACGGAACCGGTCCGAAAAGCGAAGCCTTCGGCAATCCGCAGTCAACTGGGGGAAAGTACTCAACGCCTACATTGCATATGGGTATTCACTCTCTGATGAAGGGGCGGATGGAGTGGGAAGGCTGCTTTTAAGAAATTGGAGCAATAGGAATGAGTCTATGTATTCGATGACTCGGCGCCGAATCCGGAGTATGACATGGATTTGAACGAAAAAGTCATGATCTTCATCGTCCTGGCTTCAGAGACATTCAAGAAGAAATCTTCAGCAATCATGAAGGAATACGGGCTTACTTTTCCGCAATACAGTGTTCTGAGAGCCTTGGTTTCGATTGGAGCCGGACAGGACACCGGGGGTAATGTCGGCAAAAAATACTGGTTAGCGCCGCCAACGGCACCGGGATAGCCTGCCGGCTCGAGAAGGCCGGTTTGCTGGTAAAAAAGAAAGATACTCAAGACGACCGCTTCTATCCGGCGGAATACAGCGAGGGGCAGATTAACTTGTCTTTCGCAAAACCGCTGTCCGGTTGGACATTCAAATAAACGAGTTGCCGGCGACGGTCTGGTTGGGAAGAGGTTATGACCCTTTGTTGGCCTCTCGCGGAGCGGAGGACCTTCGATTCAGTCAATGACGGCTTTTGTTCAAATTAAATCGATTACCCAAAGGAGGGGGAAATCATGAAATTAAGCGTACGCAACGTTTTCAGAGGGAAAATCGAGAACCTTAAAGAGGGAATGGCCGTGGCGACCGTCAAGGTCGATATCGGGGGAGGAAACACTGTCACATCGGTTGTGACTACGGAGGCCGTGAAGGAATTGGAACTGAAAATAGGGGATGAAATCAAGGTCCTCGTCAAGGCGACCAGCGTTATGTTAGCTAAGGAATAAAGGCAATGCTTGCCGCTTGGCAAAAACAAGCGGCAGCGACACTGCGAGACCGTCCCCTCGCGAATGCGGGGGGCCGGGCAATCCTGGAACAGACTGGATTTCCGCGTTACGCAGGAATGGTGGTCTACCGGGTTTCCCAGGAGTATTTGCGTCATCATGGGACAAAATCGTTTGAAGCGAGGGGGATAGGCCCAATGAATGAAATAGTTTTCAAACCGATAGGGGTGATACATTCCTCATTTCTCGAAGTCGAGGGGACGCCGGTTCAAACCATGGGAGCAATCGGAGTTAAAGGGACCGTAGAAATGAGGCCCGATCTTGAGCCCGGTCTGAAGGACCTGGAAGGTTTTTCCCACATCACACTGATCTATTGCTTTCATTTGTCCAACGGGTATTCGTGTCACGTCGTCCCATTTTTGGACCGAACCCCCAGGGGCGTGTTTTCCACCAGAGTTCCCAGCAGGCCTAACGGCATAGGCCTCTCAGTAGTCAAGCTGACGGGAATTAAGGGGGCGATTCTCGATATTGAAGAACTCGATATCGTGGACGGAACCCCCCTGCTCGACATCAAGCCCTATGTGCCCCAATTCGACCACAGAGAAGTTCAAGCCTCAGGTTGGTTTTCGAATCGAGCGGATCTAGCCGCCGTGGTCCGGGCAGACAGAAGATTTGTCGACGGTCTAAACGAGTAAGAGGAACTCAAAAGGAACTTCAAGGCTTCAACCAGAATGTTTGCGAATGGGCTGCAACGGCACGGCGTCATTAAAACCGGACCTTGCGCATCGGACCAGTGGAAAGACGATTTGTATTATACTTAAGAAACTTGCCCACTCTGAATTTGTCCTGTCCCTAACCAAGGTGTCTTGTATGACGGTTACCCGCCGCTGGGCGAAACTTCATGAAGCCGGGCCAAGCGTCCTTATCATCTATTGTAGGCGGCGAGAATGGCCTCCAGAACAGCTCCGCCCAGAGCCCGAGCTTTGTCAGAAATGGTGTCACAATAATCGCCTTTGCCTCTGGGGTCGATGTCTCCTATCTTCAGACCTTTGGCCACGGGAAAGTTAGGCCTGATTAGGCCTCTCAACACACCGTCGATCTCGGCTATCACCTCGGAGCTCATCACCCGGCCGACCACCTCCCCTTTGCTCACGGAGTCCCCGATGCGCTTCTCAGGGATGAACCGACCGTCAGCCGGCGAGCGGAGGACCCGCTCCCTTGTGAATCCGCCAATGCTGCCGGGCATTCCAGTATTGGCTTCCGCCGTGCCGGCGGCAATCAAACGGCCGAGGTTATGCCCGCGGTTGGTTTCCACTACCAGGTGACAGTCATGTCCCGCGACGAAACCCGGGCCAAGCGCGATGACCAGGGGAGCGTCCGCTACGGATGAGCCGAGATTTCTCTTGGCCAATATAGCGTCTACGACAACCTCCGGCTCAAACTCAAGGAGGCTACGCCACTGCGGGTCCACTCGAACCGCTATTTCGCCGGCATCCCAAGCCTTCAGTACTTCGTGCCTTTCGGTAACCTTGACGGCTTGGATCCCCTCGACCGTCATTTTATCTTCATGGACGGCTTCGCAGAATGAAACTCGCCGCCTGATGGCTACGGGAGCGGCAGTTTCAAGCATGAGAATCTTCCTGAAATTGGCGCGAAAGAGCCTCGATGCTACTCCTGTGGCCATCTCGCCGGCTCCTTTAATCACTACAAGAATATTATTAAGTGATTTCCTGCTCATGTTTCCAACAGAAACATTAGATTCGGCCTAAGAAAATTCTCTATATCATATCGTATCCTGCGCCGATTCAATGATTTTCGCCAGAATCATAAAACTCTCGTTTCCTGAATCCGTAGCCTGTCGGATAAGAAGGTCCGTAAACGAGACTCCCTGGCTGTTCACCCAGGTCCTGTGCGCCTTGTCGCCGGTCCCGAAAATATGGCGGGCCACTTTCAGACTGGCGCTCCATTGTTTTTTGCAGACCGGACACTTGAAATCCATCGCCCACTCCTTATCTTAGTAATCTAATAAAAGTGATCCGGGTTTCTTCTCCCAACAAGTTGGGAGCCTTCTTATTTCAGGCAATGGCCTGAGCAGGTTCAAGCTCTTCTTCTTCCCGTAACCGTTTCTCTTCCAGAGCCTTGAAAACCTTCTCCGGGGTTAGGGGCATCTCCGTTATTCGCACTCCTACGGCGTTGTAAACGGCATTGGCAATGGCGCCGGCCCCAGGAACGGTCAGTCCTTCCCCGGCTTCTTTGGCGCCGTATGGACCTTCGGGGTCATAAGAATCGACCTCGATCAGAACCATCTCCGGCACGTCTTCAGCCAGGAGCAGCTTATAATCCCGAAAATTATCGTTTAAGATTTTGCCGTTACGACTTTTCAGGTCTTCCGTAAGGGCCCAGCCGGCGGCCATGACGCTGGCTCCCTCCACCTGCCCTTCAATGCCGATGGGATTGATCACCTGGCCGCATTCATGGGCGGTAACGATCTTCTTTAGCTCCACCTTGCCGGTTTCCCTATCCACCTTAACCTCAACGGCTTGGACACCGAAACTATAGGCCGGTGAGACCATGCCCTTGCCGTGAGGCGTGTAATGCCCGCGGCCGATGATGGTATTCCCCTCCTTGCCTCTAATGGCGTCCTTAACCACGTCAAAATAAGAGATTCCTCGGTGAGGACGTTCCGCTAAATGGACCCAACGATCTTTAATGTTCAGGTCGTAGACGACATTGGGTTTCAAATGGTGGAAAGCGACCTCCAGAAGCTGTCGTTTCGCCTCCTTAGCGGCCATTTGAACCGCATTTCCGCTCATCAAGGTTTGCCGGCTGCCCCAGGCCCCGAGGTCCACCGGGCAGACGCTCGTATCCCCCGTATGCAGGGTTATGTCTTCCAGACGGACACCCAGTTCTTCCGCACAGATCATAGATAGAGTGGTATTGCTCCCTTGACCGATCTCATTGGCCCCGATAAAGAGATCGACCATACCGTCGATGTTGATTTTGACCATGGCCGCGGCAAAGGCATAAGGTGTATCGATCCAGTTGAAAATGCCGCCGGACATGAACCCATAGGCCGAAACGCCGATGCCGTGGTCCGGGGGCAAGGGGCCTCGATCCTTGATCCATCGTTCAACGGCCTCCAGACACTGTTTAAGTTCACAACTATATATCGTGGCCTGTTCCGGTATAATGTGATTCGGCGTCATGGCATTTTTGAGCCGGAACTGAATAGGGTCTATTCCCAGGTCTTCCGCCATCATGTCCATCTGAGATTCGGAAACGAAGTTGGCTTGGGGAGCCCCGAATCCTCGGCAGGCCGAGGCCGTTTCGTTGTTGGTATAGATGCGAAAGCCGTCATATTGGTAATGGTCGAATTTATAGGGGAAAGAGGAAAAAAAGCCGGTCAGGTAGAGGGCCGTTCCGCCCATGGCAGTATAGGCCCCCCCTTCGGTGATGGCCCGGACCTTCTTGGCCACCAGGGTTCCGTCCTTATTGGCTCCCAATTTCACCTTATAGTGGATGGCGGTCCGCCGTTTGGTGGCGGCAAATTCTTCGGCCCGGGTCAGGACGATTTTGACCGGCCTTTTCAGTCGCATAGAAAGAAGCGCGGCGCAATACTGGGCCGAGTCGAGGGAGAGTTTACCGCCGAAGCCTCCTCCAACATGGGGTTTGATCACCTTGATATCTCCCTCTCTCAGGCCGGTCATATCGGAGAGCAGCAATTGGACGTAATAATTGGACTGGGTCGAGGTCCAGACGGTCAGCTTGCCGTCGTGGGAAAAGCCGGCCAGAGCGCAGTGAGGCTCCAGACAGGCATGAACCTGGGAGGTGCAGTAAAAGGTATCCTCGCGGATGTAATCGCACTCCTTAAAGGCCTCTTCCACGTCCCCCCACTCGATCTGCCGATAAACATTCATATTTCTTTCACAGCCTTCGTGAATCTCCGGCATCCCCAACTTCATCGAGTCCAGCGGATCAAAGGCGGCGGGCAAGACCTCATATTCAACGTCGATCAAGCCCAGGGCCTTTTCGGCCGTCTCCAGGTCCGTGGCCGCCAGTGTGGCCACGGCGTCTCCGACATAACGCACTTTATCCCGGCAGAGTATGGGCTCGTCGCAGAGGTCACGATAACTCCGCCAGATTCCGTTCAGCCGCCCAAGCGTATCTTTTCCGGTGAGGACGATTTTGACCCCCGGCAATTGTTCGGCTCGGCGCGTATCGATATTGATGATTCGGGCATGGGGATGAGGGCTGCGCAGTATTTTCCCGTACAACATATTCGGCAGAACCATATCGACCGTGTACTTGGCGCTACCGGTGACCTTTTCCCAACCGTCAACGTTGGCGACCCGTTTACCGATCACCGAATACTTGGTTTTTTTCATTATTCTCGCCCTGACGCATGATTGAAGCCGCTTCTTTGATCGAATCAATAATCTTGACATACCCCGTGCACCGGCAGAGATTTCCGGAGATGCCCCGCCGGATTTCATCCTCCTTAGGATCGGGGTTTTCATCCAGAAGGGCCTTGGCGGACATGAGCATCCCAGGGGTGCAAAATCCGCACTGGAAACCGCCGCACTTGATGAAGGCCTCCTGCAAAGGATGAAGGGCCGTCCCTTGGGCCAGGCCCTCGACGGTCAGGATCTCCTCCCCCTCGGCCTCCACGGCCAGCACCAGGCAGGCGTTTACGGCCCGTCCCCCCATAATGACCGTACAGGCCCCACAATCCCCTTCGTTACAGCATTCCTTAGTGCCTGTCAGGCCGAGACGATTTCGCAGCACATCCAGCAGGGATTCCCCGGTTCGGGCGATCACCGTGTATACTTCCTGATTTATATTTAATTTGACTATGCGTTCCATAAATGTACCCTTTTTCCCGCTTTTATCTGTTCCAGGGCCAGACCGATCGTTCGGCGGGTGACGGCCTCGACCATCTTTTTTCGATACCAGGCCGAGGCTCGGATGCTGGTGTCCCGGGCCTCGGATACCTCGCCGGCCGCCTTGGCCGCTTCTTCAATGGCCGCCCCCTTAAGGTCTGAGCCGATCAGAATCGCCTCGGCTTTTTTGGCCCGCACCGCGGTGGGGGCTACGGCGCCGACGGCGATACGGGCATCCAGACATTTGGAGAGGAGGGGATCGGTCTTGATTAGAACGGCCACACCGACCACCGCCAGGTCCAGTGATTTTCGGGGGCTGTATTTGTAATAGCTGCATCCGGTATAATCCGGTAAACTGACTATTTCCAATTCGGTAACAACCTCTCCAGGCTCTAGGATGGTCCTATTAGGGCCCAGGAGCGCCTCCTCTACGGCCACGGTCCGCGAGGTTCCCTCGCCGACAATTTTCGCCTTGGCTCCCAGGGCGATGAGCGGCGGGATAAGGTCACCGGAAGGGGAGGCGCGGCAGACATTGCCCACGATGGTCGCCTTATTCCTGACCTGGGGCGACCCCAGGGCGCCGGCGGCGTAGCTCAGGGCGTTGTAGCAGCTTTCTCCGAGAAGGCGGGAAAGTTCCGCATCACGGGTTCGGTAGAGGGCCCCAATCTTCAGGCCTTCCGTCGTTATAGTAAGAAAATCCAGATCGCGAATATGCTTTAAATCGATCACCAGGTCCGGCTGGACCTTGCCGGAGCGCATTTCGTTAATCAATTCCGTCCCGCCGGCCAGGAGTTTGGCTTTTGCCCCTCCCTTTTTATAAAGGCCTACCGCTTCATCAACGGTTTTGGGTCTAACATAATCAAAGTCTTTCATCGTTTTCTCCCGACCAAGCCGGCTCCAACGGCCTATGCATCACGCTTGGCTCACTCTATTGGATTCGAACGCCCTCCCAGTGACAGCGAAAAGATCTGCGCCTCTCCGGCCACAAGCCTCCCGTAATCCTCCGCCAAGTCCCCCGGAAATGTGCCAATGACTACGAACGCGCCCATCAGTTTTGCTGTGGGACCGAAAACCGGGGCTGCCACCGAGCGAATCCCGATCTTTGTTTCATCCAGATCGACCGCGTAACCGGATTCTCTACACCAAGCAAGATCTTTCCTCAGATCATCCAAAGTGTATGCCGATCCGTAACCACGGAAGGCCAAGCCGTCACTCGCCAGGATTGCGTTCCGTTCTTCCTCCGGCAAGAACGCCAATATAGCCTTGCCGTGGGTCCCCCAGAAAACCGGAAATCGCTGTCCGATTCGGAAAGTGACCGCTACCGCTTGGCTCCCTTCATCCTTTGCAGCCACATAAACGTAATCGCCTGAAATTAAGGCTAGAAACACCGTACTATTGGTCCCTGATGAGAGTGTGTTGAGAAACGGCGCTGCGGCTTCGCGTAAATCAAGAGTGTCAAGAACTTTTTGTGACAGGTAGATCAGCCCCATTCCCAAGGAATATGTTTTGGCGACGGGATCTTTCTGAACGAATCCGAACTTCTGGAGCGTATTCAAGATAGAAAACGCCTTGCTGTTATGAATGCCGACCTCATTGCGGATCTGGGTCAAGGTCATCTTTCCCGAATTGCTGCGGGCCAGGGTTATTAGGATTCGAGACGCCTCTTCGACGGCAGGTACAATGCCGGAATAAACAGATTTCGGTCTGGGCTCACCGGTCGGTTTTTTCATCGGACGGGCTCCGTTAATAGTGTCTGTCTGCAGAAACAAGTTCTATTAGCAGAAGATCATCTTGGGCCTTGTTTGTCAAGCTAAAATCGATAAAGCAGCGTAAGCATTCAGTTTCACGCCCTCATCGCCAGCAGCGCGAAACTGAATGCCTAGCGCAGAGCCTGATGATGCATGGGACCTAGGATGCGAAACCGGTTTCGGAGTCGATTGGGTAATCTTGGAGGATTTTGACTGCAATACGAACGTAGTCCGGTGGCGGCCGGGACTTCAACGGAATATCCGGCGCAGGTTTGACACCGGCATGCGGATAGACCCGCTGATGGCGATTGAAGCCGGCTTGCCGGAGCGATTCTAAAAGACGCTGCCGAGCGGTAATGCCGAAGGCGTAATCGAGCGTCAGTTGGATCGCGCCGCTTGTAACCAGAGGCTCCACTTTAACAATGATCGTAGTCGCGCAAATCTCCAATAGCCGAAATGACGACAAGCGCCCGCTAAGATCAATCGGCCAGTGCGCCGAAAAGCCCGGCGTGAATCTAGGGCTTTTTGCTGGTTCGACCCCCCCTGCCACGACCGGAACACTCTCCACCGATGCGGCATTCCCGCCGACGTCCCTTGAGCAACGCCATTTGCGAGCCAAGGTACACCGCATCCAACCCTGTGGTTATGAAGCCGTTCATCACTATGACGGAAATGCTATTGTCGGTGAGGCCTGCGGCCGGAAGTTCGCCGGTTCCACTGACCAGAACCGCTCGACAGTCCTTGAGAGCGTCGGCGATGGCGCCCCATCTCTCTCTCCCGATAGCGCTCTCCGGCAACATTCGGTCATCGACGTGTAAGTATCCGTCCTCTGTAGGTTTCCATATCTGAAACACCAAAACTTCTCCAATATGCTTGTCCACAAGAACGCCCTCTTCAGTCCCTACGGCCACAAACGGCTTTACGCCGGCGCTGTCGGTTCCGGCTTCGGAATTCTTGAGGGCTCTAGTGGAGTCGGACGGACCGTCCACAAAATCGCTTCTTCTAATCATTAAACCAACGCTCATGGCTTTGCGCCTCCCTGGTTGCGCGAGGCTGGTAACGAGTCTGTGGCAGCCTCGATAATCCGAACACTTACTACTTTCAGCTAGGCAAATTGTGGGCCAATTTCGGAAAACTCCGATGGAAGCGCAAGAATACTACGGGACCGGCTAATGGGTCTTTACCGATATGTGAGAAGCTCCTACGCTTTTGAACAAAGAGGGAGAAGAAACCGTCACATTAGGCCATTATTGCTCTCAGCAGCAGTTGTATACGCTGTTCACTGAGGCTCACGGTAGCTTCGCTCCTGTGCAGCATCATACGGGCCAAGGCTTCGTGCTCGAAGGCACCTTCAACCAGGTGTAAGTAAAATTCCGTTTGGAACCCCTTTCTGAAGCATCCTTGCTCCTTTCCGTCCTCGACTATTTTTTCGACAAGGCTCCGGAGCCGTTGCATCTCCTTGTATACTCGGGAATTGTAGAAGGCCGGGTTACGGTAAAGTTCCAAGACCACCACGCTTGTATCCCATTTTCTGGTCTGGAAGCTTGTAGCCCACCGGCGCAGCAAATATGACAAGCGCTCGACAGGGTTCATATTTCCTGAAAACGTCTGTTCGATTTCCTCCGAAAGCTCGTCGAACCAGTTTCCCGGCACAGAAAGCAGTAGCTCTTCCTTGCCCTTGAAGTAATGGTAAATGGACGCCTCGGCAATCCCTGCCTTTGCCGCAATTTCGGATATGGCGCCTCCAGCATAGCCTTTGCTGCCGAACACCTCCGCGGCGGCGCGCAAGATGGCCTTTCGCCTTATCTCGCTGCGACTGAACTCTTCGTTTTGAACCGTTTCTTCATTCCACAGAGCCGCTTTCACCAGTGAGAACAGTTCTTCGGACACCTCCACAGGGTCGTAGGAGTCATTGAAGTTCAACCATCTCAGCACGACGCTGTCGATTGCGCCGAAAATCATCTCAAGGGCCAGTATGGGCTCGAGGTAAGCGATGATCTCGCCGTCGCGTACGCCCTCCTGGATGGCGTCATATACATGTACGGTATATTGCCGAATCATCTCATAGGCCGGAGATTCGTAAAAGGCCGGCAGTGTGCGCAGATCTCTCAGTAAGATCGAAGTGTAATCTCTGTTCAGGGAAAAATCCCTTAACTGATGCCAAATGACCTTCCTGAGCTTCGGCCCGGCGCCTTTCATGCCCTGAAGGTGCTCGGATATTCCCTCCAGTGTCAACTTCAAGTGACGCTCGGGTATCGATACGAGGAGATTCTCTTTGTTTTTAAGGTATTGAAATATTGACGCTTCATGAACAGCGGACAGCTCCGATATGTCGGCTATCGTGGTCTCATGAAAGCCTCTGTCAGCGAATAGTCTTTCGGCAGCCGCGATTATCTGTTTTCTTTTTTCTGAAGCAAGAGAAGAGCGTTTTCTGGTTTGGAGCAATCTCATGGTGGGTTGAGACATAGAATTTTCACCGGTCTTGTATTTTGAGCGCAACGTATACCGCTTCGCTTGCGCACGAGAAACGGCGAACGTAGAGGCCTATGGTCGTCGACTCACGTCGACCGAGGTCCCTATCGATATTTCATAGTGTTTGTCACTTGGGACGAGACCCGCCACATTCTTCAGTGACCCGAATACCACTTATATCAATCTTGTGTCAAGTTCGGTGGATTTCACTTAAAAGCAGAGGACCTTGGGCAAGACATAATTGGCTTAGTAAATAGTATACTGTGACATATGTCGCTTCGGGCTATTTGCGATTGAGAGGTTAGGTCACATTTGACTTGACATGCTACCTGTATAAGTGTAACTCAGGTTAAGAAAGTAACCAAGCATGGGTCAGATGCGCGCCGACCCCACACAGTCGGCCTCCGCAGGTCCATCTGAACCAATCACCACATCCGGAGGATCAAATGAGCGCTAAAGACTTCGATCCTGAGCAAGTAACCATCAGGGTCATGAGAGAAGGTGACCTGGACGCCATAGTCGGCATTGACGGCATGTACTTCGGGACTCCAAGGCCCGACTATTACAAAGAAAAACTTGCCGCCGCAACCAAGGGAGTAGGGATCAACGTCTCGCTCGTAGCCGAAGCGGACGGCCGATTGCTGGGTTTCATAATGGGACAACTATACACGGGAGAATTCGGCATCCCGGAGACCACAGCTACTCTTGACACCGTGGGACTTGATCCCACGGCCACAGGAAGGGGGACAGCCGGCAAGCTGATGGAACAATTCGTAGTCCAGATGGGCAAGCTCGGCGTTACTTCCATACACACTCTGGTTGACTGGTCCGACAAGAACCTCGTGCTCTTCTTCCACCGTTCAGGTTTTGTCCCATCACAACGCTTGAGCCTTGAACTGAACGTTAAGTAAGCCGCGCTCAGGTCCGGAATGCGCTCCGGCCTGAAGAACCGTCAAACACCATCTCTAATTCACGATATGTCAAGGAGTTAGGCATGATAGAGAAATTTCAGGAATGGTACGAAAACCGCCATGCGTATCAGAAGGACTGGAAAGAGCGCACGGGCAATAAAATGGTCGGCTTTTTCTGCACCTACGAGCCGGAGGAGATATTTTACGCCTTTGACATTCTGCCTGTGAGAATTCTCGGATCTCATGAAATCCAGGACGTCACGGAACCGCACATATTCGCTATGTTTTGCCCTTACTGCCGGGACGTCCTGGCTCAAGGCCTCAAGGGCAGGTATGACTATTTGGACGGCATAGCCATCGGCGCGTCCTGTCTTCACCTGAGGCAAGCTTACACGAGCTGGGAAATCCACAAGAACCCCGGATGGAGCCACTACCTACCGATGCCCAGTCATGTGCAAAGCCCCAGGGCCGTTCCGTTTCTGATGGGTGAATACAAGCTCTTGATTAAGCGCTTGGAAGAGTGGACCGGCAAAACCATCACTGATGACGACTTACGGCGTGGAATCGATATCATGAACCGAACTCGCAAGGTCATGAAGCGGATTTACGAACTGAGGAAGCAGGAGAATCCGCCCATCACGGGCGTGGAATCCATGTACATGACGTGCTCCCAGTTCTTCACCGACGCCCGTGAATTTACGCCCGTGGCCGAACAAGTGTTGAAGGAACTGCCGAACAGAAAGCTGGACCGCGATCCCGGGAAGCGTCTAATGGTTGTGGGAAGCGAGAATGACGACCTGGAGTTCATGAAGATGGTCGAGACTCTGGGTGAAAAGGAGCCCATCGGCGCTACGGTTGTCATCGAGGAACATTGCACGACCACTCGCTACTTCTGGGATGAAGTTGACACCACCATAGCCGATCCTCTCGAAGCGATTGCCCAGAGATACGTGCTCAGGACTCCTTGCCCGTCCAAGGACTGGCCCCATCGCACTCGCTTAGACAGAATTCTAAATTTTGCCAAGGAATGGAATGTGGATGGCGCCATAATAGTTCAACAGAAATTCTGCGATCCCCACGAAACAGACATTCCCTTCGTTAGAAAAGCCCTCGAGGAGAACGGCGTTCCGACTTACTTCCTGGAATTCGACGTTACCACGGCGGTCGGGCCGTTCGCAATCCGTGTCGAGGCTTTCCTGGAGACCCTCGAAGCGGAAGATGACTTGTTTGAACCGGAGAGCGACCCGAACAGGAGGATTTTTACAATGGCGAAGTACCCTACTGAAACCCTGAAATGCTGGGCCAAAGCAAAAGAGCTAAGGAATAAGTTTTACAAAGAGTTTGATGAAGCCCATGAGAAAGGCGGCCTCCGCTGGATGGGCAGCGCTTGGGCCCACGACGCTGTTCCCGCGGGTTTGGGCAGAGATGTAAAATGTGTGACCGGGGAACCCTATGGCGCCACCTGCGCATTCGACAAACCTCTTTCCCAGGAATTCCTCACCGCGGCGGAGAATTATGGCTTTGCGCGGGACCTCTGCGCTTACATGCGCAATTATTGGGGTTCCATTCTGGTAAATAAATACGCTTACGGCGGAGCTTTCCCCAAGGCCGATTTCGCCTGGACCCAGCATATTTGCTGCTCACACGCCAAATGGTATCAAAACGCCTGCGAACTAGAAGGGGGCGTTCCCTTGTATTCCGTTGATGTGGGAGCGGGCCCTTACACGCCGTTTGCCCCGGAGATGTACGAGCACAGGATCAAATATGTCGCCGACCAGTTGTTGGACGGCATCGAGTGGCTGCAGAAGGTCACCGGTCGCAAGTACGACGACGAGCTCTTCTTGGAAGCGGTCTGGAATGATATAAGATCAACCCACACCTGGGCAAGAGTCTGTATGCTTAACCGTGCGGTTCCCGCTCCCTTGGATGAGAAGTCCATTTACTCGCTATATGTTTTCGGTACCCTTCAGAAGTCCAACGGCGAATTTGCCGATTTCTACGAGGAACTTTACGAGGAAGTCAAAGACAGAGTCGAGCGAGGCGTCGCGGCTGTTCCCAACGAACGGGCGCGTTTAATGAGCGACACCCAGCCTCCTTGGGGCTTCCTGCGGATCTACAGATACCTGGAATCCTGGGGCGCTATTTCTATAGGATCACTCTATACCTTCGGCCTCGAAGGCATGTGGCTTTACAATGATAATGACGGCGAATTCCGCCCAAGACCGATGCCCGAAGAGAAGCCCAAGACAAGAGAAGAAGCCTGCTGGATGCTTGCCGACTGGCACTTGAGCAAGCCGGAATACCAGCACTTTTATTCTCCGGAATATAAGACCAAAATGATGGCCGCCATCGCCAAACTCTGGAAAGTGGACGGAATCATCCTCCATTACAACCGGGGATGCGAAGGCTTGACCATGGGGATAGCTGAAAACCGCTTGGGCTTGCTCAATCGCGGCATGAAGGTGATGACCTACGAAGGAAATATGGGCGACGAGCGGGAATTCGACGAAAAGGCCGCAGAAACCCGTATAGATATCTTCCTGGAGAGCCTGGGATTGAAAAAGAAGCCTTGAGCTATAACCAGGGCCTAATGAGCCGGCTCTCTAAACCGGCCCACGACCAAAAGGAGGTTTTTGTTATGATCACTGCAGGAATCGACTGCGGCGCCAAGAATACAAAAACGGTCATACTTAAAGACGGACGGATCATAGGCCGCGGTTCGGCGCTTACCGGATTTGAACAATCCCTGGCCGTTAAAGCGTCATTGGAAGAGGCGCTGAAATCAGCCGGAGTGTCCCGGGATGAGGTCCAACGCATAGGCGGAACCGGGTCAGGCGCCAAGTCTATCCAAGAAGCCGACCTGAAGGTTAACGATATTAAAGCAATATCCGCCGCTGCCCACTATTTCTTCCCGAAAGCTAGAACGGTGGCGGATGTCGGGGCCGAAGAAGGCCGGGCCGCCAAATGCGACGAAAAAGGGGCCGTCGTGGACTTTGCCATCAACGAGAAATGCGCGGCCGGGGCCGGAGCGTTTATCGAAGCAATGGGCCGAGCCCTAGAGACTCCTCTGGATCAGATGGGTCCACTGGCTCTTTCATCGGACAACCCAATACCCATGAACGCTCAGTGCACAATCTTCGCGGAGTCCGAAGTGGTCGGGTTAATTCACGCCAAGACTCGGAAGAAAGACATCAGTAAAGCCATTCATGACGCCATGGCCAGCCGCATTGTGTCCATGATCAGGCGTATCGGCGTAAATCCGGACATTGTCATGCTCGGCGGAGTCGCCTATAACCCGGGCTTTGTGACCGCTTTGAAAAGGGAGCTGGGCGTCGAAGAAGTCTACATTCCTGATATCCCCGAATTCGGCGCGGCGGTCGGAGCCGCTGTTGTCGCGGCCAACGAGGACTAAATCATTCGAAAGCTCGACCTGATCGGAGGAAACACACATGGCTGAGGAAAAGAAACGAGAATTCTGGCGATGGGAAGAAACCAACTGGGTGAATCCCGATATAGGATGGCAAGACGCTAAATATATAACAGTGGGCATCGATGTAGGTTCCGTAAGTTCACAAGCGGTTATCATGGCTGATGGCGTTTTCTTCGCCTACGGAAACATGAGAACCGGTTCCGACAGCCCGAATAGCGCCACGAACGCCCTGAATTTCGCTCTGGAAAAAACCGACCTAACGCAGGACAGAGTTGACTACCTCATCGGCACGGGCTACGGCCGAGTCAACGTTCCATTTGCGGACCGGACCGTCACGGAAATTGCGTGTCACGCTAGAGGAGCGAACTTTATATACGGCAATGAAGTCCGAACCGTGCTTGACGTCGGCGGCCAGGACATCAAAGCCATCCGCTGCGACGACAAGGGCAAGGTCACCAACTTCTTGATGAATGATAAATGCGCCGCGGGCACAGGCCGAGGCATGGAAGTCTTCTCGGACCTCCTTTCCGTGCCCATAGGCGAGGTTGGCGATCGATCCTTCGAGATCGACA
Organism: uncultured delta proteobacterium; assembly: GCA_963747865.1. Lineage (GTDB taxonomy): Bacteria > Desulfobacterota > Desulfomonilia > Desulfomonilales > Desulfomonilaceae > JBBSBY01. Next base: position 37,441 of record CAVVHK010000060.1, read on the forward strand.
AAGAACCTATCCCTGTTTCCAGCACTTGCGTTGTTTACGCCAAGTCTGAAGCCACGGGCCTCCTGCGCAAGGGTCTGAGCACTAACGAAGTGCTTGCGGCCTATTGCTCGGCCATGGCCGACAGAATCTATTCTCTCCTGGAGAGAGTCGGTGTCGAGCCCCAATTTGCCATCACAGGTGGAATGGCCAAGAACAGAGGCGTCATAGACCGGTTGAAGAAAAAAATGGGCATCGAGCCTTTGAAGACAAAATGGGACACACAGTTGGCCGGCGCCGCCGGAGCAGCCCTGTTTGCTTACGCTTTGTGCCGGAAGGGCAAAGGTTGCAATAGGTAAATAATTCCCCGGGAGACCTTTTTGCACAAAAAGGTCTCCCGGCCCCACTTACAACAAGGGTATCCAAATGCTTGCAAACTACGGTTACAGCGACGGATCAGGCGCCTTCTTTATCACCATAGACACGGACAAATGTGACGGTTGTGGCGATTGCGTGACAGCATGCCCGGCAACCGTTCTTCAAGTTGTCGACGAAGACCCCAACGATCCGATGAGTGAGGAGCCTGTCGCCATTGTGGCGCCCGACAAGAAGAAGAAGGTGAAGTATGAATGCGCCGCCTGTAAACCTGCGACCAACAGGCCTCTATTGCCCTGCGTCCAGGCCTGCAAGGCTCAGGCGATTTCCCATTCCTGGTAACGTCAAAAGTGTTTCCGGATTGAAATCCGTCGATGATTTTCTACTGCGCGAATAGCCCCAGGAGACGAATTCATGATAACGCTACAAATAAACGACGCTACCGTTCAGGCCAATTCCGGCGACAGCGTTCTGCAGGCTGCAAGGAAAGCGGACGTTTACATCCCGACCCTTTGCTATCATCCCGACCTGCCGCCCAGGAAGGGAGGAATACCTGTCGAAGCCGTTTATCAGGGAACGACCAGGATCAAGAATAGTGAGCAGTTCCATGAACTCCAATCAGGTTGCGGACTGTGTGTGGTGCAGATTGCCGAAGAATCGGAACTCAAACCCGCTTGTTTAACACCTGCGGCGCAAGGCATGAACGTGGTTACCGATTCCACTGTCATCAAATCCTGGAGGCAGGAAAAGCTTGCGTCGATTCTGGCGAATCATCCCCACGCATGCCTCACCTGCGCCCAGCACGAGGGCTGCCCTCGCACACAATGCTCATCAAATGTGCCTGAAAACGAGCGCTGCTGTCCCCAATTGGGCAATTGCGAGCTTCAGAAAGTCGCGGAATATGTCGGTATAGCCCCGTCAACTCCCAAATGGGCGCCCTCCGATTTGCCCGTTCTCGACCAGGAACCGCTGTTCAACCGCAATTACAACCTGTGCGTAGGTTGCACGAGATGTGTGAGGGCCTGCCGCAATCTAAGAGGAATCGAGGCCATAGGATTCGTCGTCGATGGATTCGGCAATGTCCAGGTGGGCTCGGTAGCCCCCACGTTGAAGGAATCAGGCTGCAAGTTCTGCACGGCCTGTGTCGAAGTATGCCCCACTGGAGCCGTAATGGACAAGGGCGTCAGACCGGCGGAACGGGAAAAAGATCTGCTACCCTGCGTAGGAGCGTGTCCTGCCGGAATCAATATCCCATGGTATTTGCGTTTCATCGCCGAAGGAAAGGCCGAACAGGCCTATTCCGTCATACGGGAAAGAGTCCCCTTTCCCGGGATTCTCGGCAGGGTTTGTGTCCGTCCGTGCGAATCCGCATGCCGTCGTGGTCAAGTGAATGAATCCATATCAATATGCGCCTTGAAAAGGTTTGCCGCTGATAACTCTCCCGCGGACCCGGACCTTCCTCCGACCACCTCCCCGGAAACCGGAAAGAAGGTGGCTATTGTGGGAGCGGGACCGGCTGGATTGAGCGTGGCGTTTCACTTGCGCAGGAAAGGCCATAAGCCGACGATCTTTGATTCGGCTGAAAAACCCGGCGGAATGATGCGCTACGGAATTCCCAGATATAGGCTTCCGGAAACGGTTCTTGACCGGGAAATAGGCTCAATACTGGCATCGGGCGTTGAATTTAGGCCCGGTACGGCGATCGGAAAAGATATTTCTCTGCGCAAGCTTCGTGACGATTACGAGGCCGTATACCTCGCTACCGGGGCTCCCTTGAGCCGAAGGATTCCAGTGGAAGGCGCGAATTTGCCACAAGTTCTTTGGGGTGTGGATTTCTTGAGAAACGTTAATCAAGGCAAGGCGGTGAAACTGGATGGACATGTGGTCGTGATTGGAGGCGGAGCGGTCGCTGTGGACGTGGCCTTGACCGCTCGCAGAGTGGGAGCGGAACAAGTCAGCTTGGTATGCCTCGAAGACCGCCACGAAATGCCGGCTCATTCATGGGAAATCGAGGAAGCGGAGGAAGAGGGAGTTGAAATCCACAACTGCTGGGGCCCTATGGAGATTTCGAACCAGGCGGGAAATGTCGGCGGGATCTGCTTCACCCGTTGTGTTTGCGTATTTGACGCTCAGGGAAAATTCAATCCGTACTTCGACAATAACTGCACAATGACGCTGGAAGCCAATACCATAGTAATGGCCATAGGTCAGTCCTCGGATTTGGATTTTGCAGTCCCGGAAGGCCTGAAGATCGAGAACGGCCTCATCAAGACCGATGAAAAAACGTTCGAGACAAATCTACGAGGGGTATATGCCGGTGGAGACGCCGTGATATTCCCCGGCGCAATCATCCACGCCGTAGCGCAAGCCCGCAAGGCGGCCTTAGCAATTGACCGATATCTAGGCGGCGATGGCGTCATAGATGATGCCCTGGTGGATCTCCCGGAGCTGAAGCCATGGGTCGGCCGGGACGAGGGCTTCGCCTTTTTGGGCAAACAAACCACCCGAAAGCTTTCGTCTTCGGACCGCAAAGACTTCAAAGAGGTGGATCTTGGTTTTACTGCGGAAGCCGCAATGAATGAAGCGAAACGCTGCTTGCAATGTGACCTGCGCCTCAACATGGGGCAAATTCAGCTTCCGCCTGGTCATATCCAGCCTTTCACAGAGGAAGCCGTAGATAGAGTCCCTGAAACCGAAGGGGCATTTCGTCTCATGAATTCGGACAAGGTCCCCGTTGTGATCAAAGGCGGATCTAATATGCGCGAATTGCTGCTCGAATATCTGGATTCCAACGAAGAAGCCATCTATTTCGATTACCAAGAAGATAAGATGTTCTCCAAGCGCGAAAGTGAGCTGGTTCAGCAGCATCTCCAAAAATATGGCCAAATGCCGAGTTCCGGATCTGACGAAGACGATCTATTTTGAATCTATTCCGTCTGCCCGAGACATTCCGTGACAGGAGTCTTTCAGCCGCCGGAATGAACAGATACGGGCCACACCCGATTGAAATTCCGGTCCGCACCAAATTCATAGCTCACGGAGGATTTTCTGTGAATTCTTCCACAGCTTTTTGGAAGATAAGGATTATCCAGAACGCCGGAAAAGCTGTTCAAACTTGTGAGTTTTGGCTGGAATGAATCATTGCATAAACTTGAAGACGTGGCTGAACTACTTGGCCGATTTATGAGATGGGAGCACGGCTGGATTTAGCGTCCGAGTTGCCGGACCGAGAAGAGGCCTCTGAGAGCAATTCTCAGCCTTGCATCACTCCGCCCTATGGGGGGCCTGTCTATAAGAGGAGAAACGTCTTCGCACTGAGCGTAATCCCTCCGCTCCTCGCGAGGCTATATATGTCTGTAAGTCCCCAAACCTCAATTGCATTGGTTTTCTCTTGCAGACCGACCGAGAAGATAGCACCCATTACTTTGCATAGTACCCCACGCCAACAAACATGTCTTCGCCCGGAACTCGTCTTATATCATTTCGCCCGAATTGGGTAACTGTCGGACAATACCAAAGCCCTTCCGCTAAGTTTCCCCGCTTCCGGGGATGGTCGATGATTGAGGGGAAAGCGTTGCTGTACGATTCCCAGTGTATTCGCATACTAATGGCCGCCTCCATCCATAGATCATTCTTGATAACCGCAGGGGGAATCTCTGCAAAAATCTTCTCACTAAATCGGCAATACCGATTTGACATATAGGTAAAGGTCTATTATTCTTACGCTTGGTTGGATAATTACCAAACAACTGGTTTTGCCCACATATTTAAATATTATGAATATCTAGCCCCATAGGAGGAAGAAATGCGCATACTGATTGGGATCATGGCCGTCGTCTTTATGATCGGTTCATGGATTCCTGTGTCGGCAGCGTCCTCTATGTCGGGTACCGTGAGTATGGAAGTCGACTTATCCGGCCACGACAAAGACAAAGAGGTCAAACTGTGGATTCCGTATCCCATTTCCGACAAGGATTAGACGATCAGCGCCATCAAGATTTCCGGTGATTATTCTCAGTCGGCCGTCTATACGGACAAGGAGTTCTCGACTCCTATGGTGTTTGCCCGAGGGGACAAAGGCGCGGCAAGTCGAAAACTGAGCTTTGTATTTGATGTGGAGCGTCGAGAGGTAATCCGGAGAGATTTCCGGCTAAGGAAGCGCCTTGGGATCCGGTGGACTACGCTTTCTATCTTAAAAGTACGAGCCTGTCCCCTACCTCCGGTCCGGTGAAAGCGCTGGCTGAAAAGATCACCGCCGGGAAAACCACTGTGCTGTCTAAAGCCCACGCGATCTATGACTGGATCATAGAAAATATGTATCGGGATCCCGCTACGTACGGATGTGGTCGAGGGGACGTATGTTCTCTAATCGAAAAGCCTGGTGGAAAATGTGCGGATATCCATTCTATGTTTGTCGCTCTGGCCCGCGCTTCCGGTGTTCCCGCGTATGAGGTGTTCGGTTTGCGCTTGACCAAGAAAAGATCGGAAGATATCTCCACTTGGCAGCATTGCTGGGCGGAGTTCTTTGTGCCCGGTTACGGATGGGCGCCTGTGGACCCTGCTGACGTGCGCAAAGCAATGCTAACGGAAAAACTTGAGTTGAAAGATCCAAAGACGAGCGAGCTCCGACAGTATTATTGGGGCTCTATAGATCCATATCGAGTAAGAGTAGGCCTAGGGCGAGACCTGACATTAAACCCTCCGCAAAATGGAAATCCCGTGAATTATCTTATGTACCCCTTTGCGCAGGTGGGTGAGGAAACAATAGACTCCCTCAATCCCCAGACATTCAAAGATAAGATTACTTTTCAGGCGAAATAGGCGCGACAGTTTTTTGTTCCCGAGCCGGCCCTCGTTTCTGGATAAAGTTGTGAGAAACCCCGGCGCTATCATGTTGTGGATTTTGGGTGGAAAGATACCCACCCCTGCAGGAACGCCCTATCGCGTTGTAAGTGACCGCCAGTAACGCAATAGCCGCTCAGGCGCTCGGTTGCTCGTCAAAGCGCCGGAGACTTGGAGCTTTGCGGACGCCAGATGGGCAGCGAATTTGCCGGCTTTTTCTAAATCGTCCGATCTCAGGCGATGAGCAAGGTAACCGGCCATGTACGTGTCCCCACATCCTGTGGGGTCAACTTGGCTTGACACGGGGAATGCGGGAATGGGATAGATCGCATTGTCGGCAAAGATTAGGGACCCGGAGCTTCCTGCGGTAATGATCACCTCTGTTGGACCGAGCCCCTTGAGTTGTTGCCCGGCTCGTTGAACCTCACGTTCCCCTGTTATCGCGAAGGCTTCCGTATCGTCCGCCTTAAGTATATCAACGTGAACCAGCGTCTGCTCTTTAGAGAGCCACTTTTGTGGCGTAACGGTTCCTCCTTCTGCGCCCCGGACGAACCCTTGAGCGTCGAGTGAAACCATACCCTTGAGTCCGGCGACTTCCTCGATGAAGTCCGGTTTCATGTCCGCCGGTGTCAGTGGTCCCAGATGAAATATTGAGGCTGAAATTCTTACGAGGTCCTCGGGAAGAAACGAATCCCCCACAGCTTTTAGTTTCTGAATTCTGTGGTTCCAGTTCGGGGACGCATAGCTATTCTCAAAGGTCGTAGTAAACTTCGATTGGCCCACAAAGAGGTGTGCTCCGCTCCTGGCAAGCGGCTCCATCAGTTGCGGCTCATCATCGTTCGCTACTTTCGTTATAACGGCGACAGTCAGCCCCAAGCTTCTAAAGGCCATGCCTGCATAGTAAACTGTCCCTCCAGGCATCTCTCTGGTCACGTCGTCGATTTTGATTATGTCTTTGGTAATGTGGCCGATAACACACACATCGTACATGACATCTTTCCGGCTCTCGTTCGGAAGGATCGAAGCTTTCTTCGGCGTCTTTCACGACATATGACCATGCCCCGGACCGCATTTCAATCAAAACCGACCTGTGGTGATGGCGTCATGTCGCTTTGCCCATCATAAACCCCAGGATCACTCGTTTCGACTCCTACTTCTCCACCATTTCAAACAGGGCTTCAACTCTGGTGCGAATCTGACCTTCATCATTGTCCGAGTAATCGGATTCGATTTTGAAATAGGGTAAGCCGTGAAGGTCGTTCACATGCCTGCCGATCTTATAGGACTCCACGTTATACGAATGGCAGGCGGTCAAGACGAAATCGACCACAACATCGGGTTTGAAACGGTTAATCATGTCGGAAAGCGCTGATAGGCGTCGCTGGTTGGGCGTCATGCATGCGCAGGGGATTTCCAGATACCGCTTGGCCATAGCTCTGACGGGATCGGGAGTGTTTTCTTCGATCTCCCCCATAAAGGCTTTGGCGCCGGTGCAGGCATCCGGAGCCACCACCAACCCGCCGCTTGACTCAATGATTCTGAAGATCTTTAGAGCGTCTCCGCCCACAGGGCAGCCGGTCACCAGCGCTCTATGAGAATCGGCGCCTCCGTAGCTCAGACCATGAGCCGCCCTGTCTTCGAGCTTCGCCAGAACCCTCTCCAGAATAGGTTCCATGTCGTCGGCAGTCGCGGGTAAGGCCAGAAATCCCACATCATACATCTCCTGCCAGTTTATCACCGGAGGGCGCATGCGAGCAAAATCATAGAACTTGCGCATCAGGCGGTTCTTACGGTTTGTCTTTTGAATGGCGGTTTCAATGTCCTGATCCGAAGCCTTCCGGTCAAAGGTATCTTCCAAAAATCGCTGAAGCTTGCGAATCATGATCGTCCAGTTGTCAAGAGCTTCGGCTTCGTCCGGAAGCTGGGGAAGATCCATGACATGCATGGGTTTTATTTCCGCAGCCAGTTCAAACATCTTCTTCTTCCCGTCGCAGGTGGTTTCGGCAATCACGGCTTCGGAAAGGGCAAAAAACGGGCAGGAGCCTTCCAGGATAAACCCGTAGCTGGATTTGATCAGAGGGCACAAATTGGCAGGCAGCACTGTCTCTGCACTGGTAATCGGCGCATTGGAAAAGGCGCACAATACTGCCGGAACAATCCCCATGGCCTGAATCAGCTCAATCGGCGCATACCCGCAATAGATACCGACAACGGGGCGCCCTTTTGCTTTTTGGGCCTGTATGTAGTTGAGCGCTCTTTTGGTTGGCTCGCCGTCAAATCCATCATTCATCAATGGCGTAAAATTCATGATTGTAGCCCCCGTATAGCGGCGTTTCTTTGCTTGCGAATTTCCTCGCCTTGTCACCGTCGGAGGGACCAAAGGCTCGTTGTCCCGGCCTTCGACGTCCTTGCAGATCGCCTCGACGAGCGCAGCCCAGGCTTTCAATGCGGCCTAGTATTGGCCATGTCGGGTAATGCCTTTGGCTACGCCGTACAATACACATCCCACCTCATTTGGGCGTCCTGACATTTTATATAGGCAATCGCGATACGTTTCATCGAATTACTCTATCAACAACTCCTTCAATGTCAAGGATTTCCGTTTCTCAAAATCCTCGATTTCAATCCGGACATCTTCACCATGCCGCCATGATGACAAAGAAGGAGCCGGAAAATCACGGACCGACCCGCACAAGTGTGTAGAAGGTGAGTTACATGAAGGAAGCGAGCGCCATAGACACAGTCCGGTCCACATTCCATGAGTTGGGTGTCGAAGAGCAAGAGAGTCGGCAGTTCGAAAAAATGCCGGTTTCAGTGGAGAATTGTGGCGGTCAGATCATGATTTCGGACTCCCGCCACAACCCTCTGGAAGGACCGTTCTCTTTGGATAGGCCGCTCAGATCTTTTCAAGCGCCACTGCGCAGGCCTTGTACTCGGCAGTCCCGCTGATGGGGTCGAACACGGGATTGGTTAACCAGTTTGCGCAGGCTTCCCGGACGTGGAAGGCCATCCATACCATTCCCGGCGGTACCCGGTCTGTCACTTTCGTCTTCAAAACCACTTCTCCACGGCGCGATCGGACGCGGACTTTGGCTCCGTGCTCAATCCCCAAGGCTTCGGCGGCGGCGGGAGAAATATCGGCGGTCTCTTCTCCTAGGAGCTCGTTCAAACCTCCCGCGCGGCCTGACTGTGTGTGATAATGGTAGAGGCGGCGGCCCGTGGTCAGCACAAAAGGATAGTCTTTGTCCGGAACCTCTGCAGGTGGTGTCCAGTCCACAGCAATGAATCGGCCCAGACCACACGTGAAACAGCCGTCTTTATGCATGATTGAGGTTCCACAGTGGTTTTCATCTGGAACAGGCCATTGCAGCCCGTCACCTTCGATTCGTGAATACTTTATGCCTGCCATCTGAGGGGCAAGCGCCGATATTTCGTTGTCCCACAGTTCCTGGGCGCTGCTGGAAGCCCAGTGCTGTCCCATGCGTCCGGCAATCTCCTTGAATATTTCCCAGTCCTGTTTCGCCAATCCTGGCGGTTCGCTCACTTTTCTGACCCTGCTGACCCTGCGTTCGCTGTTTGAGTAAGTCCCATCTTTTTCGCCCCATGCGGCAGAAGGAAGGACCACGTGGGCGAAACTGGTAGTCTCATTTGGAAAGTTGTCTTGACAAACGAGAAACTCGGCCGCTTGGAGACACCGTTCCACGTGTTTGATGTCCGGTTCCGTATTGGCCAGGTTTTCGCCGAATATGTGGAAAGCCTTGATTCTCCCTTCGAGTATGCTCTCCAGCATGGCGGGCATCATTAGCCCTGGCTTCTCCGGCAACCAATCCACTCCCCAAGCTGCCCTGAATTTGGCCTGAGCTTGATGATCATCGACCTTCCGGTAACCTGGGAAAAGACCAGGAAGCGCTCCCATGTCGCAAGCGCCCTGGGCGTTGTTGTGTCCTCGTATGGGATTCATTCCTCCGCACTCGAAGCCCACGTTACCCAACATCATTTGAAGATTTGCGCAGGACACTACATTGTTGACTCCGCAAGTGTGCTCCGTGAGGCCACGGGAATAGATGAGCATCGCCGGCTTCACCGCAGCCAAACGCCGTGCGACATAACGAATGGTGTCCGCCGGGATGCCGCTGATCTCGGCGGCTCGTTCAGGCGGGTATTCCAGGATCTTTTTTCGGAGATCCTCGAAGCCCGTACAACATTGTGCAACATAATCTTTGTGGTACAGGTCCTCGGTCAAGAGCACATTCATGAGTCCGTTAAGAAGGGCGATGTCACTACCCACTTTTATTTGCATGTGGAGGTCTGCAATGTCTGCCAGCTCGATGCGACGCGGATCGGCCACAATCAGCTCGGCTCCGTTGTCCACCGCATTTTTCACAAAAGTGGCCGCCACGGGATGGGCCTCGGTCATGTTGGTTCCTATGGCAAAGATCATCTTGGCCTTGGCGAAATCGGCAAAAGAATTGGTCATTGCGCCGGAGCCAAACGACATGGCCGGCCCCACGACCGACGGGCCGTGGCAGGTTCGCGCACAATTGTCGATGTTGTTCGTTCCAATCACTGACCGAAACAGCTTTTGCATGTTGTAGGAGTCTTCGTTGATACTGTGAGCGCAACTGACTCCGCCTATGGCGTCAGGACCGTGCTTGGCGATGATTTCAAGGAACCTGGATGCAATAAGATCGAGGGCTTCGTCCCAGGAAGCTTCTCGAAAGGAGCTGTTTTCCCTTATCAACGGAGTCGTGAGCCTGTCTTCGGAGTAAATGAAGTCATAACCGAAGCGGCCTTTTGAGCAGAGGCGCCCATCATTGGGGGCAGCGACTTCGACAGCAGACACTTTTGTGATCCGGCCGTCTTTCACGTGCAACCACATCTGGCAACCAACTCCGCAGTAAGCGCATGTGGTGCGCACCTTCCCGGTCTCCCATGATCGAGCTCTGCCTTGGGCTTTTTTTTCCGTTAGGGCTCCGACGGGGCAGGCTTGAATGCATTGGCCGCAGTACACACAGTTAGAGTCCTTCAGAGGAGTATCATTGAATGTTGAAATAAGGGCGTTGGACCCTCGGCCCGCGAAGTCTATGACGCCGTTGCCCTGAATATTCAGACATGCTCTTACACAGCGTCCGCAAAGCACGCATTTGCCATGGTCTCTCACAATCATCGGGTTGGATTCGTCCTTGGGACGATGCGCGACGTCCGCCTTGAAAGGAACGTGGGTTATGCCGTGCTCGTACACAAGCTTCTGCAGCTCGCAAGCCCCGTTGGACTCGCAATAAAGGCAGCTATGGTCGCCGTAAGCCAGAAGAAGCTCCAATACGGTCTTTCGCACCTGAACCACTCTGTCCGTGTGAGTGTGAATCACCATGCCGTCCGCAGCGGGTGTCGTGCATGATGGTGGGAGCCCGCGCACGTTGTCGATTTCCACTATGCAGAGCCGACATCCTCCGTGTGCGGGCATCTTTGGATGATAGCACAGTGTGGGGACAGGAACGCCGTTATCTCGTAAGACTTCCAGTAAGGTCTGTCCCTTTGTTCCGGTAACAGTTTTTCCCTGGAAATCCTTGCCGTTGACCGTCAAGGTTATGATCTGTTCGTCCATCTGTTACATCTCGCTGGTGGTGTGGGGGCTTTTCTATTAATGAGATCCCTGTAGGCTCGGATCGTCAATCTATGGCGTCGAACTTGCAAGCCTCGATACAGGCCCGACACTTGACGCACTTGTCCTTATTAATAGTTGCCGGCTGCTTCTTTTCCCAGGAGACCGCGCCCGCAGGGCACGCCTTGAAGCACTCTCCGCATTTCTTGCAGTTCTCTTGCTTGACCTCGAATTTTATCAGATCTACACAGACCCGGGCAGGACAATGCTTTCTTAAGATGTGACTCTCATATTCGTCCCTGAAAAATCGTACAGTTGAGAGTACCGGATTAGGAGCAGTTTGGCCGAGCCCGCATAAGGACCCGGCTTTCACATCTTCGGCCAAAGCCAAGAGCTGATTCAAGTCGTCGAGAGTGGCTTGACCCTTGCAAATGTTCGTCAAGATTTCCAACATTCGCTTGGTGCCGAGACGACACGGGACACATTTCCCGCAGGACTCCCTCTGGGTGAAGCTCAGGAAGAACCTGGCCAAGTCAACCATGCATGTGGTGTTGTCCGTGATAATAAGGCCGCCGCTGCCCATGATCGAGCCGATGGCGGTCAAGTTCTCGTAGTCCATGGGAATGTCGAAATGTTCCGCCGGTATACACCCGCCGGAAGGGCCGCCGGTCTGAGCGGCTTTGAATCTTCTCCGGTTTGGAACCCCACCGCCGATTTCTTCTACGATTGTCCGCAGAGCTGTTCCGATGGGGACCTCAACTAGTCCGCTGCGGACTATCTTGCCTGCCAACGCGTATACTTTGGTTCCCTTGCTCTTTTCGGCGCCTATGGCCGCAAAAGAGTCGCCTCCCTGAGTTAGAATTACTGGAATATTGGCGAAGGTCTCAACGTTGTTAATGTTGGTGGGCTTCCCGAATAACCCTTTTTGGGCAGGAAAAGGCGGACGGGGCGTGGGCATGCCGCGCTTGCCTTCGATAGAGGCCATCAGCGCCGTCTCTTCGCCGCACACGAATGCGCCGGCGCCCAGCTTGACTTTGATCTCAAAATCAAAGTCGGAGCCGAAGATCTTGCTCCCGAGATAACCCCGTTCAATTGCCTGTTCAATGGCAATAAGGGCTCGTTCATATGCCATCGGGTATTCGGCGCGCACGTATATGTAGGCTTTTGTCGCGCCGATTGCGTACCCGCCGATCATCATGCCTTCCAGGACAGCGTGAGGGTCACCCTCAAGAATCGCCCGATCCATGAATGCGCCGGGGTCGCCTTCATCGGCATTACATATAAGGTACTTCTGATCGCCCGCAGATCTATGGCAGATTTCCCATTTCGTGCCTGTCGGAAAACCACCTCCGCCTCTGCCTCTCAAGCCTGAGCGCTTAACTTGATCCACAACCTCCAACGGCGTCATGGCCAAGGCCTTGCCAATTCCTTCGTACCCGCCGACATTGAGGTAGTCGTCGATCTTCTCGGGATTGATGAAACCGCAGTTTCTCAGAACAATGCGGCCCTGACCCTTGAAGTAGTCCATATCACGGTAGCTGACCACTCTTTTCCGGGTCTTTGGGTCCTTGAACAGAAGTCGTTCGATCCTATCGCCATTAAGACCGCTACTAACGATCTCCGCGGCGTCCTGCGGCTGCACCTTGCAGTAGAAGATACCTTGGGGCGCGACGATCACCGTCGGTCCCATTTGGCACAGTCCATGGCATCCCGTGAATACGATCTCATACTTTTCATTGAGACCGGCTTTGGTGATCTCGTCCTGCAAATTAAGAGTACAGAGCGTTAGCCCTTTGTGACTCACAGCCGGTTCCGCGGCATACCAGCAGTTGATTGGCGCTTTGCCGGCCGGTGCTATTCATTTCGAGCGGCATCGAGTACCTCCGGGATTTCTTTCGTCTTAACCATACCCACCGTATTCCCGTCCACAACCATTGTGGGAGCCAGAGCGCACGCGCCTATGCACGCCACCGTTTCCAGAGTGAACATGCCGTCTTCTGTCGTGTCTCCAGGTTCCACGTTGAGCTGTTTCTTGATTACGTCGAGCACCTTCGCGCCGCCCATTACGTGACATGCCGTGCCTTGGCAAACCATGACGGTCTTTTTTCCCGCCGGCTTCAGTTTGAACTGAGAATAAAACGTCGCTGCGCCGTAAACCTCAACTGGATAGACGCGGCAGAACCTGGCAGCCGCCTCCATTGTGTGGGTCGGCAGGTATCCGAAGCGCCCTTGAAGGTCCTGAAGGATGGGTATAAGGGCCTCGCGCCGCCTGGGGTGACGTGAAAGGATTTGTGTAATCTTACACTCACACTCCATTGGCAAATCTCCTTTTCTTAGTTAATGGCTTGGCAGCAATTTTTGCTGCGGGATGAACGAGCTGGTAGCTCGGCCTGACGCTGGAAGGAGTGCAATTCAGAGCTTCTCTACGGCAACAGCGCAGGCCTTGTACTCAGCCGTCTGACTGATGGGATCGAAAGCCGGATTGGTAAGCCAATTGGCGCAGGCCTCACGGAAATGAAAAGCCATCCACACCAGTCCCCTAGGGACTTCATCTGTGACTCTGGCTTTGACCGTCACTTCGCCTCGCCGCGACCTCACCCGAATCATCTCTCCGTTCGCGATATGCAGCGCCTCGGAGTCAGCAGGGGAGATGTCGGCGGTCTCTTCGCTCAAAAGGGTGTTCAGCCCTTTGGCCCGCCCCGTTTGAGTACGGGTGTGATAGTGGTAGAGCCTGCGCCCGGTGCTCAGGACGAATGGATATTCCGCATCAGCCACCTCCGCAGGCGGAGTCCAATCCACCGGTACCAGCCTACCGAGACCACAGGTAAAGCGGCCGCCCCTGTGGAGCGTGGGCGTCCCGCAGTGGTCCAGGTCCGGTACGGGCCACTGCAGACCGTCTCCTTCGATGCGCGCGGTACTTTATTCCCTTCAACTGCGGAGCCACCACAGAAATTTCGTTGTCCCACAGCTCGCCGGCGCTGTTGGATTCCCAATTGTGACCCCAGCGTTTTGCCAGCTCCTTAAAAATCCACCAGTCTTGCTTGGCCAGTCCCGGTGGGGCTTTAACAGCCCGGACACGATTGACGCGCCTTTCACTGTTGGTGAACGTCCCGTCTTTTTCGGACCACGCCGCCGCGGGAAAGATCACATGGGCGAACCGGGTAGTTTCCGTAGGGAAGATATCTTGGCACACCAGAAACTCGGCCGAGGCCAGGCAATGCTCCATGTGCCTGATATCCGGCTCGGTATTGGCCAAGTTCTCACCGAAGACGTAAAAGGCTTTCATGGATCCGGTGGCCAACCCATCCAACATATCCGGCATCATAAGCCCCGGCTTGTCAGGTAGTTTATCCACACCCCAGACTTTCCTGAACAACTCTTGCGAAACTTCCAGATCAACCCGATGGTAGCCGGCATAAACGTTGGGAAGCGCCCCCATATCACATGCGCCCTGAACGTTGTTCTGTCCCCGAAGAGGGTTCACGCCCCCGCAGTCGAATCCCACATTACCCAGGAGCATCTGAATGTTGGCGCAAGAAAGTACGTTGTTAACTCCGCTGGTGTGTTCCGTTATACCCAACGTGTAAACCAGCATGCCAGGTTTTGTGGCGGCAAGCGCACGGGCTAGGCGCCGGATGTTATCGGCGGGTATGCCGGAAATCTCGGCTGCGCGCTCCGGTGGGTATTCAAGAACCTTAGCTTTCAGGTCATCGAAACCAATGCAGCAGCCCTGGACGTAGTCTTCGTCGTACAGATTCTCTGTGACTAGGACATACATGAGGCCGTTTAGGAATGCGATGTCGCTTCCAACTCTGATCGGAAAGTGCTGCTTCGAAAGTCTCGCCAGCGCGGTCCTACGAGGATCGACCACGTACAGTTCGCAGCCCTTTGCCACGGCATTCTTCACGAAGGTTGAGGCCACGGGGTGAGCCTCGGTCATATTTGTCCCGATGGCCAAAATTAGTTTTGCTTTCCCAAAATCGGCAAACGAGTTCGTCATTGCGCCTGAACCGAATGAGGTAGCCAGCCCGGCTACCGTTGGAGCGTGTCAGGTGCGTGCGCAGTTGTCGATATTATTCGTACCGAGAACAGCGCGGAAGAACTTCTGCATCTGATAAGAATCTTCGTTGATACTCCGGGAGCAACTCACACCACCAATTGCGTCAGGACCGTGTTTGGCGATAATGTCCTTGAATCTGTCTGCAACCAAGTCGAGCGCCTCGTCCCACGACGCTTCTCGAAAGCCTCCATTCTCCCGGATAAGGGGAGTCTTGAGACGCTCCTCGGAATAGATGAAATCGTATCCGAAACGCCCCTTGACGCACAGACGACCTTTGTTCGGGGAACCGTCCTCAACGCCGGTGACCTTGACGATACGCTCGTCTTTCACGTGGAGCCACAACTGGCACCCTACTCCGCAATAAGGGCAGGTTGTGCGGATTTTCTTGGTCTCCCACTGTCTGGCCAGTCCCATGGCCTTCTTCTCAACTATGGCTCCAACGGGACATGCCTGAACACACTCGCCGCAGTGTACGCAACGGTCGTAATCGACCAGTGGAATCCACCCCGCGGGCGCCGGCTTTTCTTCTCGCTTCCCGTAAGGGTACGGAATGGCGTCATTGCATTGGATATCGTTACAGGCCGCCACACAACGGCCACAGAGGACACTCTTGTTGAAATCGCGCCGCATCATCGGGGTCAGATCGTCTATAGGGGCTGGCTCGCGCGGGGAACTTCGCATAATTGTTGTAATTTGGTATGCATAAGCTAGTTCCTGAAGCTTGCAATTTCCATTTGCGCTGCAGAACAAGCAATTGTGATCACCCTTAGCCATTAGCGTCTCGATAATGGTCTTGCGCGCATCGATGACTCTCTCGGACTCGGTTTCCACTACCATGCCTTCCATGGCTGGTGTAGCACAGGCTGGAAGCAGCCTGTCCGGGTCCTTGACCTCAACGACGCAAATCCTGCAAACTCCTTTGTGATCGGCGGCCTGAAGATAACAAAGGGTCGGGATGTCCACGTCATGG
Source organism: uncultured delta proteobacterium (assembly GCA_963747865.1). GTDB lineage: Bacteria > Desulfobacterota > Desulfomonilia > Desulfomonilales > Desulfomonilaceae > JBBSBY01. The sequence goes on from CAVVHK010000060.1 coordinate 53,266, forward strand.
GCTTGTGCTGCCTGGAGAATGGTATCCCCCGGCTCGAAAGCTATATTTTTTCCGTTCAATGTCATCATGTTCATAGGATACCTCGCAACAACAGTCACTTAAACAGCGGCCATAGCAACGTGGTAACAGCGGAGCCAAAGAGACGCTTCCTTGGAGCGCGGCTACTTCGTGTCAGAGTTTAGGTGGCCGGCAGCTCTTCTATGCCGTATAGGTCGGTTGGGGAAATCTCACCGTTTCCGTACACCCTTTGTCTCTCTGCTCTTCGGTGAAATGTTCAGAAGTCAGACCAATCTTGGTTCATGAATACGGCTCTGAATCCTATGACGCTTTCGGCTCCCTGAATAATCCACCTCATTCGGATAGTCTCCATTCGGTCATTGATGAGTTGTCGGCAAGCCCCTTCGATGACGCCGCTGCCGATTGGATAATCCTTCTCAAGCCTTAGGCGCATGATTTTACTCAGATTGTCGCTGACAAGAAATCGCGACGCTCCATATGACAGGGGACAGCTTCCAGAGCGCGCTAGATAATTTGGCACAACTCGATACCGACTATTTTGCGGCTTTTAATCTCTTCAGCACGCCATCGAGGCCAAGGGCTTCCCCCCACGACACGCGAACGAATTTATCCTCTTTTTTAAGCACTGGATTCATAGGATTATCGACATAAAGCAATTCCAAGCCGAGTCTCCCCTTGAGGCAGATAGGGCGACCATTCCCGGGCGCTTTTGGGGTAACGCCTATTGCCTTGTCGCCCTTATAGTTAATATCAAACGTGCAGCCGGCGTCGCAGAATGTACAGGTGACCGGCTCTTTCCTGATCTCATATTGCCTGCCCTTGCCGATCATGTTTTTGTAGGTGAGGGCGCCCACAGGGCATACCGTCAGGCACCGTGCACAGTAAACGCAGTCGGATTGAGCCAGGTCGGTATCCTTATGCGAAGTAACCTTTGAATTGAAGCCGCGGTATTTCAACGCGATAACTCCCCGGCCAGGTACCTGTTCGCAGGTGCGAACGCACTTGCCGCATAGGATGCACCTGTTCATATTCCGAACGATGTAAGGATTGTTGTCCTCGACCGGATAACTACGCTTTTCTCCATTGAATCTCGGAGGCTTCACTTCATATCGGTAAACGTAATCCTGAAGACGGCAGTTTCCGTTTTTTTCACAGGTCATGCACTCTGCCGGGTGATTGGCTACGAGCAGCTCGAGAATGGTTCTTCGGGCCTCCACAACAGCCGGAGATTCGGTTTCCACAACCATGCCGTTTGCCACTTCAGCGCTGCACGATGCAACCAGCGCGTGTTCTCCCTTGACCTCGACCACACAAATACGGCAACTGCTATGAAGCGGGAGATCCGGATCGTAGCAAAATGTCGGCACAAAGAAACCGGCTCCCTGTGCTGCATCCAATATGCTGGTACCCGCCGAAACGGTAACTTCTTTTCCGTTGATAGTCAGAGTTATGTTTGCCATCTTTGCTCAACCTCCTTTATGCCCTTACAATGGCGCTGAATTCGCATTTTGGGATGCAGTGGCCGCACTTTGTGCAGACGCCAGTGTCAATAGAGTGGGGAGCGCCCTTCTCGCCTGTTATGGCCCCCACCTGGCACACATCGGTACATATGCCGCAACCAGTGCATTTGTCCGATTGAATCCCGTATTGAAACAACGCAGTGCAAACACCGGCCGGGCAATGGCGCTCCCTGATGTGCGTCTCGTACTCGTCACGAAAATAACGCAGGGCAGCGGCAATCGGATCGGGAGCGGCCTGGCCGAGAGGGCATAAAGATGTGGTTTTTACGACACGGCACAGGAGTTCAAGTGTGTCAAGGTCCTGCATTTCGCCCTTACCTTCACAGATGTTTCTGTAAGGTCTCAAGCATCCGTTTAGTGCCTTCACGGCAGGGAGTACACTTGCCGCAGGACTCCAATTGGGAAAAGTTCACGAGCAATTTGGCCACGTCCACCATGCATCTGTTCTCATCTCGATACCGGTAAAGTAATTCGGCCAGTCCTGTTTCCTCGCTCAAAGTTCCACTCACGCCTTTTTGGGGAATCAACGTTCGCTCCTTGTCTTGTTGTTTTTCCGACTCACAATAACTCAAATGAAGCAGTAACCTTGATCGCGGCCGTCGTCGGTGCGGCGGGTCACGCCTATGGAATCCAAATACTCGAGTACCGGTATGGCTCTCGTTCTACCGTACCCGAGGATTTCCTTGCCATCTTGAATGGTCAAGATGCCTTTCTCTAGAATCACCTGCCTGACTCTCTCTTTGATGTCGCGCATTGCTTGCTGCGTCAGATAACGCCCATCTTTTAATCGAACAAGAATTTGCCGAGACCGGAGGTATTCGAGCAAATGACGAATCTCGGCCTCGTTGAAACTCTTCCAATGAAGTTCACACAAAGTCCGAGCGCTAAACCCCTGGTATCCAAGGCGACGCACGTGTTCGAGCATTTGGTTGGCGACTTGCTTTCGATCCGGCGGCAGTTTTATTGAAAGAGTTGGAATACGGTACCCGCCATCAATCGGGATAAGCTTCTTCGCGGAGCAGAGGTCGGTCAGCATTCGCCCCAACAGCCACTCATCGGGTCGAGGCTCCAATCGAGAACGCAATTCATCTATGCTCACGGACATTTTGAAGACGTCGAGCATGAGAATAGTCTTTGCCAACTCGAGCAATTGAGCTTTCCAGAGCTTGTAATGATCTGTGGAGAAATATTCCGGTTTGTCAACATGTTGGGCTTCGTTTTCGACAATCGCTACCAGTTCTTCTAATCCTCGTCCGTCCACTGCGGAAAAAGAGACAAATTGCTTGCCCCCCAAGAAAGATCCATTCAGAATTTCGCGAATCTCCATCTCGGCAAGTTTCAAGATTTCCTGATCCACAAGATCGGCCTTGCTGATCACGACGAGTCCTGTCCTGGCGCCAAGACGGTCCGGAATGCCCAAGTGTTCTTCAGTCTTGGGCGTGACACCGTCGTCGGCGGCCAATACAAAGATAGCCAGATCGACGCTGTACAAGCCCTGAGTCTTGAGCTTTATAACGTGCGTGTAGGTGGGCACTTCTATGAAGGCCACCCGACAACCTGACGGTAACTGCAAGACGCTAAACCCCGATACAAGGGGACCTCCGAGCTGTCTCTCCTCCTCAACCGAGCGCCCATTCATCCCGAAAAGTTTTCGAACCAGGCTGGTTTTACCGTGCCCTGCGTGTCCGACAACACATGCGGTAAGAAATTTCTCCTCTATCATATTACTCTCCCGATTTGTTGGCGCTGTAGTTCCAACCGGTCTTAGCAAGGGCGCCCAGTTTCCAGGACACACTGGTAAGATCGAGCAACTCGACCAGGCAAGCGGTCCGGAAAAAATGCGGACCGGATGCGGCTCAGATTGCAGGCGCGCGGCGTTTGAGGGGTTGCTTTTGCAAGCGTGGAAAGGCCTCAACGTCGGCGTATAGCGCTGGAAACTACTGTAAGAAAGTTGTGAGAGCTGGGCTGAAGAAGTCCTCGGATTGGGACGGAAGGAAAAGACAACGAGCGAGAATCGTCTTTCGGCCTAGCTCCGAGCTAACCAAGCACGGGTAGCTCGCTTCGAAGCAGTTCAGGTAAAACCGAAAGACCTGTACATGAGTTCTCCTGGTTCAGAAATAGGAAAGACAAAAGAATTTTCAGAAAATTCCGACCTAATTCAGAGCGAATCCCGGTTCAACCAATGTTTATCCCAGGCTACGCTCGCTTATGAGCTTAGTCCTAACTGTAAGCCCGCTTTTCCGGAAAACCTACCGGCTCCGGGGGCCTTCAAAAGCGCTATCGGTATGACGAAGAGCGGGATTACGACTTTTCACAAGGTGGCCCTGTTCGCATAACAAAGGCCAACCATTAAGAATCCGACACCTCCCGCCATAGAACAATGGTCAAAACGGTCTACGGTCTGGTCGACTTCTCCCATCGAGAAACGGGCCAGCCCTTTTGTCTGAAGGACACCACTTTTGACCGGGATATCACGCCGACATGCCCGGCTATTCACTACATTTAGGTAGCTGGTTATGTCTGTCCAGACGTAACCCTACCGGTCAGCCTTATTCTTGTCAAGTAATTTCTGTAACCAAAATCCACGGTCAACAAAGTCATGGTAGTCGGGTTGTGATTCGTGGGTCCGGAATTGGGCGTTTTCAGCGGGTATTTGGACGGAAAATTAGGCGAGCGGCGTAGGCCGGACTTAACATATTCCCCCCGAACGCGATTCGGGCCTGTTTCTGAGCGAGCTATCCCCTGAAGCTCGATTCAGCCCCCCTTTTTTTGACTAACCCGATCCGCACAAACATAACATCCTCCTTCGAGCCTTAAAAAGGAGCCTCGTTGGACGGATGCCCCCGGAAAGCCGGACAATCAGCTTCCCGCCATGCTCAAGCACGCGACCGGGCAAATTGATCAACCAAAAGCGCACGGCCTTCATACAGCGATTCGCCCAGCTTTCCCCCAGGACCAGACGCTTCATCGCCGAATTAACGTTGAACGCAAGGATCATAATCTGCCACCAAGCGGCGTTGGCGCCGAACAGACCGGAAGGCAGCCTTCCCCCGGCAAGATCTTCCTTCATGATCGAATGCCCTTCTTCACTCTTGCCGCAACGGGCTCTGTACGACCGGACGACTTCATCCCCGAGTGTCTCTAGCTTTGTCACTATTCCGGTAATCTTGTATTAGACTCTTCCCCAGTCCATGGTCTGAACATGTCCCATAGGTATCTCGCTGAGCACCGGGAGGACATGAGGTAATTGGCGTAACCATCTAAGAATATGTATGCGTCAAAAACTGGGGCATTTCATGCTCGTAGCCCCCATGATTTTGGGGTCACAATAATTTACAGGCGTTAGCTCTTCGGTGGCCGGACCTGACGATCTGAAGCACTCGTTCGAATAGAGTCCCTGAGATTGTTCATAGTCCTCTCCTCGCTCTTTTGGACTGTCATTAAACAAATTGAGATTGACCATAGAACGGGAGGGCTGAAAGACGACGAGCTTGAACGAAAGGCCTGCCAATCGGACCACGAGCCTCATTATGTAGTCACATGCTTTGAGCGCATCCTCGTGATCCGAATGGTGGAAACAACAGAGGGTAGTTCACAAATTCACGAATAGTCAGCTCGGTTATTTGTGGCTGTTGGGGCTTTCCCCGAGAATCTACACTGTCACATCGTCCCCTTGACCGCTCCTCAGGAAGCCAGGGCCATTTTGTCAAGATAACGGTCCGAAAAGGGAGACGTCTCAGAAAATCGGCTTGCCAAAAGGTCGGAATCGGGACATCAGTTAACTAATCTCTTGCTCTCATCGTCTCGCATATCTCCCACTGTGGATTTGCCCGTCATCCTTTCGACGCCCCTATATTGGGCTGAACTGTATAAACCGGCCTTCCGCCAATGCATTTCACTTCCACCTTCACTTCGCCCAGAGCAGCCAGCAGATCCAGTGTTTGGCGAATTGCTGTTCGGCCGGCTTTGGGACCCAACTTGAACAACACATCTGTGTCGGTAAACTGCCGACTGATGTTTTTTCGGACGAAATCCGTTATCCGCTCGTGAATCTCCGGTTCGCTGTAAACAAAGCGCCCGGCTCCGGCTGGCTTGAAGAATTTCGCCCTTATATTGGTGAAGGCGTTTCTTCAATTGGGCCGGCGCGGCCATGCCATCCATTTTGTCCATTATTTCCTTTCGGCTGAACGGGTGATCGAACTGCGAGGCCACGGCTCGCATCAGACCTTTCAGCGTGGGCAAGTCCACATAGCTGTTTCCCGCCGCCTTGAATTCAATTCGCCCGAATGGCGGTTCAAAAGAGGATCTGATCTGCCTGAACAGGGGGAGAGCTTCCCCTGAGGCCGCCTTTCGCAGGCCTTCCATAGCCACGTACCCGCCGCGCAGGAGTTTTTGGACGGCGTCAGAGCATTGTCGAACATCCACTTCCGCAATCATGGCGATCTCGTCTATAGTGTGGGATCTGCCAAGCTCCATGAGGGCCCATACGGCCTTTTCTTCAGGACTAGGCACTTACCGCCTCCAACGCTGCCGCCGTCGGCCTCGGATTTACACACAAAGTCCCCACGAAGCCCATCAATTTTCTATATTCCTTCATCGTGATTCGGGTTGCGCTGTTGCTCCGGGCGAACGCTTCCATGTCCCGGATGCGATCGATGACGCTTCGCATACTACGGCCGCCGGTTTCCCCATAGATCGCTGAGCTGACTCGAGGATCTACCGGAAAATCGCATCGATGGTCGATGACGGCTCGAACGTCTTCTTCGGAATGGCTCGTCAAATGCTTCAAGGCCCCACGATTCATCCGGTTGTAAAAGCTCTCGAACCGACGCAACAGTGAATTGACCCGATCTTCGCCGACCATCAGGACCGCGCTGCCGGTCACGTCGTGAATGTCTTTCCACATCGAGATCATTCCCCGAGTTCCCGCTATGGAATCGACCTCGTCCACGAGAAACAGCACCGGATGACCCTGGAGAATCTCTACCAATTGATCAAACATAACGTCCTTGCGATAAGTCCTGGGCTCCTGCTTCAGAGCGGCCAAAATCGCCTTGAGCATGCTGGTTTCCGACCAATGGGCCATGGCCCTGAGACAAACGGTCCGAACTCGTTTGGATTTAGCTTGACGTGAATGATATGTTTCCATGGCGAGCGTCTTGCCCAGGCCGGGTCGGCCGTAAACAAGCCCAAGACCGGCTATCTCAGTGTCCCGGAGTCTGGCCTCAAGGGCCTTCGTCGCCTCCATAATCCGGGCCACGTTGGTTGTCGATACGAGAGCGAATTTCATAGGCCCTCCCGCAGCTCGTTGTATTGGGGAAAATGGTCCGGTGCGATTTCCGTCAGGCAGACTTTGTCGCTTACGGGCCAGCTCTCTGAAAACATGTCGGGATAATAGAACCAGTCTTCTACGGATTCCCTCAACCATTTTGGGTCCATAGGGCCCAGAGATGCGACCCTCCGCTTCAGTCTCAGGTATTCAAATCGTTCACGGGCCGTTTCGAAACAGGGCCTCTCCTGGTCTTCTTGAAATGGGAATATGAGACCGTTTGCGTCCATGGCGCCTGTATGCGATGCGGATCCGGCCGTTCTTATTAGACTCGACTCCCGCTCCATATTGAACCTTTCGGACAATTCTTCCCTATTTGTGTCTGCGTCTTTGCGTACCTCTGGCGTGCGAAAGCTTGCGTTCGCAGCGGCGTTAGCCGCATCTACAAAAGGATTGTCTCTCATCGGCTCCCCCAGTTGCGGATTGCCTATGATCGCCCGCTCACACCGAGCATTTTCGATATCCGCTTCGAGCGCCTCCAAGGGGTCCACGGACAAAGTGTGTATAGCCTTGACCCGCTCACGGACCCGTTTATTCGCCCTCTTGCGAGCCGCTATCAGATCCCCCACCGATATTCCGCTGACCGACAGATCCAGAGCTTCGCAGATGAAGGCCTTGGTTTCCGGGTCGAAACTGAAAATCCTGCCTGCGTCCCGCAAATCCAGCCTCACCAAAACCTTACGGCCCACCCAGGGGATCAACTCGTCAGCCCAGTAAAGCTGGTTCCCCAACCTCAGTCCTTTTTTGCCGATTGTCCTTGTGGAGCCTTTGGGGGCAGGAGCCAGTAATATGTCGAGATTCCTGATGTCTTCAATTCTCCGGCCCCCTATCTCCACTGAAGCCGCCTTGGCGTTGGGCGACATATTCAATTCCGAATGGTTCCTGTTGTGGTATACGCCCTCAACCCAGCGGTCGATGATCTCCTGAAGCTCTACGGGCGTCAGGCCCACTTTCAGGCTTTGGCCCTTTTTCATGAACCTTTCGACAAAACTCTTTCGTGATTCGATCTTCTTCCTTTCCGCCACGTTGTGACCGACGTATCCCGGCAGAGTCTCAAAAAACATGTGGCTTAGGGTCCGAAACATCCTCTCTATATGCGGTTTAGCTTCCGGAGTGAACGGAAGGACCGCAATCACGTTCACGCCCAAAGTATGCTGGAGAATCTCGTCGACCATGATCGAGTCGTAATCCTTACCATTGTCCCTGACAAGGTTCAGCGGCGCTCCCCAGTCCCTTATCGTTCCCCTCAGAAGACCCGCGATAGCCCACGAATTGGAAGTCCTTGTAACCAGAAACTTCGCCTTGCGGCTGAAGATGTCCACCAACCCGACAATTGTGTGGCGCTTACCGTCAGCGCAGAGGACGTCTGCCCGGGTCGAATCAACCTCCACATAGTGGAGGAAATGTTTAGCTTTTTCGGAAGCCGATCCTAGAGCAAGCTGGTATTTGTTCTTGTATGAATCCGAAGATTCGATGAATTCGAACAACGCCGGGTCCTGTTCCCGCTTCTGCTTGAGGAAGTTTCTGACCGCCCGTGGGGTGGTCGGGGCAGTAAACTTGGCCCTGAGCAGGCCGGCTATCCTTCCCGCCTTGAGATTCGGGTTCGCCTTGAATGTCCCCAGTATGAAAGTCTGCTGATCCATGGGAACCCTGTTAGCTCCCAAGGCGTATCCGTTGCGAGAGATGAGTCCCGCGATACCTTGTTCGACGAAACGTTTACGCCACTCGTAAAGCTGGGTGCGTTTCACGCTCTTTACGGCGGAATAGACGGAGGGGTCGACATACGGCGCTTCCCTGTTTTGATACAACCCGGCAAATTTTCGCACCGCTTTATCTGTGCTGCAGTTAGAGACCTCTATGAACTTTGCAAGACCCCGTATGATCTCCATGCGGCTCCTGGCAAGGTCTTTCTGCCATTTGTTGGCTTCGTCCCAGCTCCTTGAGCACAGGTAGATTTTGGCCGAATCTAGGTCAACCGGAACGCATTCAGCCAGATTAGGCGGAATTTCGCCAAGATGGACCCTTATTCTCCACTTAACGTCTTCCGGAAGGTTCTTGATGGGAAAAATCTTTCTTAGTCCCCCGTTTCCCTGTGTCTCTATGAAATTCCAAGCTTCTTTCTGCGCCCGTTTCGTGATGGAGTTCTTAGGGACCCCTAGAATTCTGGCGATCTCCAGCTTTGAAATCTCTGTTACTACCTTTGATTTGTCCACTTTTGCGGGGTCCTCTGATTTCATTACAGTTTTCCTTCAAGCCGCTTGCTTTTCTCTATCACCGCCTTCGTCACCACCTTGGCCTTAAAGGTGGTGACATACTCTTGAGTGTCTTGGTGAAGGAGTTCGGGCAAGTTTTTCTGCAAAAGCTCCATCTCCGACTGCCTTTCTCCCTTCTCTCCTCTGCCAGCTATTTTCCTTTCCCTGAAGGGTTGCTTAATAACCGGCGCTTGGCCGATTCGCCTTGCTCTTTGTGGTGTTCCCACTTGCCCAACCACAGCTCTATCTGGTCATCGGCCCCGATCACGATCAAGGATTGATCTTTTACGAACGCTTCGACGATGCGTTTGCTGCCCGTAATCCTGGCTATGGCCTTGATTATTGTGTACCTAATCGTAAAATCACGGGGTTTGGACAGATAGTTGTTGAACATGTGTATGGAGATGGGCCGCTTTGATTCTTCGCTACCGGACCGGCCGAGAAGCTTGTTAACACGGTCGAGGACTTGCTCACGGCTCAAGCCGGATTCACGGATCGCCTGTTTGCAGGCGGCTGTTATTTGGATGACCATTGCCTCTTCGGATGGTTCTCCTTCTATGTGCTGCGAGGGCCTACCAACCGCCTCCGCCAGTTCCCCGATAGCCTCCGTAGCCCGGCTGAACGCCTCCACATGCTCGGCAAAATTGAAAACCAGCTCGCCTTCGGATTCTGTTGACGCCTTCATCGTGCGGCCCTCATCCGTTTCAAGACGCAAAGCCGTTTAAGAATCGAGATAGGACTCCTGTACTCGGAATCGAATAGGAAATTTGGCCGTCCTCTACACCTGGGATGGGGATCTTTCGGCCATGCCGGACCATTCGGGCTTTTTAGGCGCCTCCTTGCCCCGAACACCTGGGGTTCCAAACGCCACTTATGGATAAAGACGGCGCAGCCTTGACGCCCACACCATGAGGCGGGCTCCGGGAAAGGCGACTCTTGTTTTGGGTGGCTCAAGATCGGCAAGGACTGTTTGGTATCGCCGTTGTGGGCCTCAAATGGCAGATTATTGCCTATTCTTAGATTGTTGAGTCGCCTGAAGTTGAAGCGTGGACGCACAGGGGATATGCTAATCGGAACTGAAGCTGCATGAACGCATATTAGGGGTAAGGTAGTCTCTTTTTTACCCTCTCTTGGCCTGCCTTATATGGATTCGACGCTAGTTTGGCCAGCTCGTCCGATCAAATCGGCTAATTCCGACGCGGCTTCCGCATGGGTCTTCAAGTTATGGACGTTTTTTCCTCTGATGGGCATAATGGCCTTGCCTTTTCCTATGCTCCATTCATTCAATCCAATTGGCCTTTCATCGGGGAGATCGCAGTGGCAACTGGTGTAGTTAGGCCTTAAAATTCGGACTGGGAGGTGTTCCTTCGGAGCCTGCGCCACTTGAGCAGGTTCAGCAACGGATATAATATCTTCGTTCTGAATCACTTTCAGTTCCTGTGGCAGGTTTTGCAGATTTTCAGTCGCTTCTCCTTCGCTGCCCCAGCCAGGGAGCGGTTCAAAAGGCTTAACCCAACCCGGTATTCCCACGGTGCCTGAATGGTTCATTTCCGTGGCCATCTCCGCTATCTCTTCCGGATATGTCTCCAAAGATGGAGGCTTTTCAGTGGCTAAAGGAGACTCGCTTTCGGTTCTAAGGGAACTCTTCAGATCTTCAATCTGATATCTTGAGATTTTCAGCCCGAAACGGGTCTCCAGTTCCCGGATTATCCCGGCGCAACCGAGGCTCTCTTTGACCAGCCTTTCCGTGGCTTCTTTGGCCTCTTTATTTCCATCCCAAACGTTTTGTGTGGCTTTTCGTCTTCCCTTCTCCGCCAATTCCGGCGCATTCTGATTGCTAGCCATCTTCGTTATCCTTTCTCATGCTAATCGAAGGCCCGTAGGCGACCTTTTCGTTTTCTTAATACATCAAAACTCGACATCCATTTTTGATGTTGTAAAACAGAATGAACCCGGATAATCTGACTTCCAAGCTGCGACTTGCTGACGCGACCGGAGCTTGGTTATGATTTTGCGAATCTACGGATAAGAAGAAACCTTTTGGTTTCCATCCGAGATTTCTCGCCAGTTTTTAGGCGCTTTTTTTGGTAAAACTTTTGGCTCCTTAGAAATTGGCTCCACTGATAGGGTTTGCCCCTATCCCTTGAGTCATAGCACGTAAGGTCTCTTTCACTTCGTCCCGGCGATCTGTTTGGCTTTTGGCCTTCGGAGCCGCATTACCTTGTGGTCTCGTTTAATTCGCTCTCGGTCCACCGACCTCAAATAGTAGTCAGTGTATTGACCGACTTTTCAGCGTTATTTCTTTGATACCGCCTATTACTTGGCGTGTCAAGACAGAAAACGGGCGGATAGGCAAAATGTTTGGCGCAGGATCCCGACTCCGACAAATTATAGAAGATCTGCAAGTGAGATCTGTCGCAAACCTTTCCCGTATTACCGGCGTTGCACGTCAGACATTGTCCGCTGCCATAAAAGCGGACAGCCTTAGTTCTGAAACAGCCTACCAAGTTGGAAAAGCGCTGAACATCCGGCCGGAATGGATAGTCTTCGGCACAGGGACAAGAACCGAAGAGGCGGCCTCGGACCAGCCCTGTTCTGTTTCAGCGACTGCCAAGAAATTTGCTTTTGTAAGAAAGGCTAGGCAGTTGTTGTCAATGGAAGGTGCAATTCAGGCTGACGACAATTACGACGATAGTCCGATGGCTTTTAGGCTGGACTATCTTGAGTCTAGGGAGATTCATCCCCAGAGCGCTTTGGTGGCCCATATCGACGGTGATGCCATGGCTCCTACCTTCAACAATGGCGATACGGTGTTGATAGATTTGACCAGAACTGAGCTCACGGCAAGCAAGGTATATGCCATAGGCCTTGGAAACTTGGTTCATATACGCCGCCTGCAATGGGTGTCTGACGGCCTAATCCGAGTCATCGCGGATAATGATTTGTATTCAGCCTTCGACATGCGCCAGGAAGATATCCGTATTTTGGGTGAAGTTAGGTGGGCAGGAAGAGATATTAATTGATCAAGGAACTTGGAAGCTCTTGATATAGAGTTGTGGATGCGACCTAACGCTTCTTTTCTTGGTCTGGCAATTGCTTAAATTCTGGACAAGATGCCTACTCAAATCCGAATGTAGCGGCTCGGGAAGGAATCAAACAATGCCTAATTCCAAAGCGCCAACAGCGGAAGAAGCCGTTATCTGCCCTATTTATGGTTTGGCGGTGCCTTTGATTAGTTACTCTTATCCGGAAGTGCGGCGTCATTTTCAGCCGTAAGTTGCGTTTCGAGAAAATTTGTCCGGTTTCATCTTTTTGCAATCTCCATGCGATATTTCCTAACCATTATTATGGCTTAATCCGGTTTCTTCCGAGTTTTCCCAGTCCGATTCTGTAGCGTCTTTTACAGGTAAGGTCCGAGAGCTGCAAAACGTCATCCACCGGGCCGTGATTCTGACCGAGGATGACGCCATCCACTGATATAATCTCCCCATGTCGTTGCAATCGCCCATTTTTCGGGAGTAGACATCAAAAATACGTTGGAGACAAAGCTCGCGGCCATCGAATATGAAATGCTGGTCGAGGCTTTGCGCCTCCGTCAGGGCAACACGAGCGATGGGGCTTCGCATGAAGAAATACAATCTCACATACAAGGAATTTCGCCGAAGCGATGTTCTTGTGGCCGATAGCAAGGCGACAATGGTAACTTTTCGTATCCGAATGAAGATTCGGTAGTCAACGGAACTATTGGCTTCCGAGTTGAATTCCCTTGGAATTTCCTCTATCTTCTCTTACATCTGGGGTCTTGCCTCTTGGCGTTGTTTCTTCGCGGCCTTTAGAGCGCCAGAGACCCCGGAGAACAATTAATATCTAGCGCCGGTTACCAAAAACGCAAAAGAGCGGCGGCTCAGCAGGCTATGAGACCTGTTTTCACTGGATGACGGCCACCGCGATTCAAGGATTTGCTCCATGAACCCTATTTCCGGGTACAGCATTTTGGAAACCATCCACACGGGGACAAAATCCCTGATATATCGCGCTCAAAAAGATAGTAAAGGCCGACCCGTTATATTGAAGGTGCTCAACAAGTCCTACCCTAAGTATGACGAGATCACCAGATTCAGGCGAGAATACCAGATCACCCTGAGTCTTCGTAACCTAAGCGGAAGCATCGAAGTCTACGACCTTCAGGAACATCAGAATACCCTAATCATGATTCTTGAGGATATCGGTGGACGTTCTCTGGACAGAATCATCAAATCAGGACGTTTGGGATTGAGAGAGTTTCTGAATGTGTCAATCATGATCGCAGGCGCTTTGGCGGAGATCCATGACGCCAAGGTGATACACAAAGATATTAACCCGTCGAATGTTGTATACAATCAGTCAACCGGCATTTTAAAAATTATCGATTTCGGAATCGCAGGAAAACTTTCTTCCGAAAATCCGGATATCAAGAATCCGGAGGTGCTCGAGGGCACTCTAGCATACCTCTCACCCGAACAGACCGGCCGGATGAATCGGACCCTGGATTACCGAACGGATTTCTACTCATTGGGGGTGACCTTTTACGAGTTGCTAACGGGCGTGCTCCCACATACGGCCAGTGACGCGTTGGAAATGGCGCATTGTCACATTGCGAGGCATCCTGTCCCTCCACATCTGTGTCACCCCGAGGTCCCGGAACCACTCTCCGAAATCGTCATGAAGCTCTTGGCGAAAAACGCTGAAGACCGCTATCAAAGCGCAATGGGAGTCAAGGCGGACCTGGAGGAATGCCTCATGCAACTCGACGCTCACGGGGCGATCCACACATTTATCCTGGGACGCCAGGATGTTCCGCAGCTCTTCAAAATTCCTGAGAAGCTCTACGGCCGCGCGAGACAAACCCAAGCCCTAATGGACGCATTCGATCGGGTGGCCAAAGGGGCCAGCGAAATCACACTCGTTTCGGGTCCGGCTGGAATAGGAAAGACCTCTTTAGTAAAGGAAATCTACAGGCCTATTACTCTCCGACGAGGCTATTTCGTCACGGGAAAATTCGCTCAGTTTGAACGCAACATACCGTACAGCGCTTTTATGGATGCTTTTCGCCATCTCGTGAAGCAGCTACTGACCGAAAACGAGACTCAGCTACGAGAATGGCGCATAGCGATCCTTGAAGCGGTAGGCGCCAATGGCAGGGTAATTACGGAAGTAATTCCTGAACTGGAACTCATTATAGGCCCTCAACCGCCGGCGCCGGAAGTTGATCCCTTGGCTTCCAGGAATCGTTTCGCTCTGACGTTTCGCAGTTTTCTGGGGGTCTTCTGCAGGCTCGACCATCCCTTGGTTGTGTTTCTTGATGATCTGCAATGGGCGGACTCGGCTTCTCTCACTTTTCTCGAATCGATCATGAGTGATTCGGACATAGCCTATATATTGGTCTTAGGAGCGTACAGGAACAACGAAGTAGACGAGGGCCATCCGCTCGTACTGACCCTGGATCGATTGAAAGGCGCAGGGGTGGTGGTGGGTGAGCTTTCCCTCGGGCCGCTCAATCTGGATGATCTGACCGAAATCGTTTGCGACACTGTTCACGGACAGCCCAGCTCAATGTCTCCTCTAGCCCATCTCTTGGAACAGAAGACAGGAGGTAATCCGTTCTTCGTCAACGTCTTCTTGAAAGCTCTCCATGCGGCGGACGTCCTTACTTTCGACCGCAAGGCCCGTAATTGGTCCTGCGACATGACAAGGACCTACACTCTTGGTATCACTGAGAACGTCGCGGATTTAATCGCCGGAAACATCGGCAAATTGAGGAGATCAACCCTCCGTGCGCTCCAGATAGCAGCATGCGTAGGCGATCATTTCGAGCTGGACATCCTTCTGGCTGTTTCAGAAGACCCTCCACCGGTAATTATGGAGTCACTTCAGGAGGCCATTTCAGAAGGCATGCTCTTGCGGATCGGGGAGGGGCACGAATCGCTGGACCTGGACCTGGATCTGACTGAACAGAACGGAGACATTCGTCTGGAGTACAGATTTGCTCACGACCAGATCAGGAATACCGTCTATTCCTTGATCCCCGTGATCGAGGCTTCGCAGATTCATAGGCAAATCGGTCAGACCATGCTCCGGATCCACCCCAATGCGGCGCACGAGGCCAGGATATTCGAAGTAGTAAACCAACTTCACATCGGAATGGCCGAAATAGAGAGTCAGGGCGAAAGAGGCGAACTGGCTCGTCTAAGCCTGCTGGCCGGAAAAAAAGCAAAGTTATCCGCGGCCTACGAGGTTGCGCTTCGGTACCTTCAGAAGGGGATCGGGTTGCTTGGCGAGAACTGCTGGAAAGAGGACTACGATTTGACCCGATCGTTGTATCTAGAAGCGGCAGAGGCCGCATTCTCATGCACTGACTTTGACGAGATGAGGAGGTTGGCCGACGAAGCTCTCCGACATGCCACAAGCGCTCTGGATCAGGCCCGAGTTTATGAGGTCAAGATCCAAGGGCTCATTGCCGAAAAGAAGTTCCCGGAAGCGCTTGGGACGGCGCTTGAAGTCCTGAGGCTGTTGGGCGAGGAGTTCCCAAAGAATCCGGGGCGGCTCCATCTGCTTTATGGATTCTTGAAAACCAGACTGGCCGTAGGAAGGAAAAAAATTGAGGAACTCTTGCTGCTTCCCCGAATGACCGATCCGACAAAACTGGCCGTCATGCGCATTATTTCTTGTGTGGGCAACGCCGTCTACTGGGTGATGCCGAAATTATTCCCTCTCCTGGCTTTCAGAAGTATCCAGCTCTCTGTCAGGTACGGCAACTCTCCTGAGTCTTCCTTGTATTGGGCTGTCTACGGGTTCATATTGTGCGCCAAGCTAGGAGATATGGCTGCGGGAAGTCAGTTTGGAAAACTGGCCTTGACGGTGGCCGAACGGCCGGAAGCCCGCGGCGTCAAACCCAAGACAATGTTTACGGTGAATGGCTTTATTCGGCATTGGACCGAGCATTCCAAGGCGTATTACGGAGCATTCGAAGAGATTTATCGGGCGGCGATGGAGGTGGGCGATTTGGAGTCTGCGGGGCTTTCGGCATACTTCTATTGCATGAATTCCTTCATAACCGGCTCAGAACTGAGCGACCTGGAACGCCAAACGGCCCAATTCAGCGACAGAATCCGCAAGCTCCGGCAAGAAGCCTCGTTGGTGTTTAACGAAATTCACAGGCAAGTCATTCTTAATCTTCTCGGCCGCAACGAGGACCCCTGTCATTTGGGAGGGCCGGCGTACGACGAAAAGCGTATGCTTCCGATCCATGAAAAGGCCAATGATATGAGCGCCATCCATATTGCGAATTACTATAAGCTATATCTCAACTACTATTTTCAAAATTATAGTAAGGCATTCGAATATAGCGCAATCGCCAAGCAGTCGGCGGAAGGAAGCTTATCAACTCCCAGACAGGCGCTTTTCGTATTTTACTCCACATTGGCCGGTCTTGCTGTGTTCTCGGAGTTGTCTAAGACGGAAAGAAAGAAGGTTCTGAAGCAGACAAAAGTCAACTTGAAGCAAATGAAGCGCTGGGCCGATTATGCGCCGGCGAATTACTCACACAAGTTGTGGCTTATGCAGGCGGAACTGGCGCGAGTACCTGGGTGAAGCGCGTCAGGCGACAGACTCTTATGAGCAGGCGATGGCGCTGGCTCGGAACAATGGATACATCAATGAGGAAGCTCTCGCTTACGAAATAGGAGCAAGGTTCCAGCTCACAATGGGTCGCACGGGTATCGCAAAAGGATATTTGACCGAAGCGCGCTACTGCTACCAAAGATGGGGCGCCCTGGCAAAAGTCAAGGACTTGAACGAAAAATATGCGGACCTGCTGCTCCCATTACGGCCTTCCCCGACTTCATTATGGGAGTCTACCGGAGTTATGAGGGACACCTCCACATCCAGTAGCGGTGGGGAACTCGATTTGGCGACAGTGATTAAGTCGGCTCAGGCCATCTCCTGCGAGATCTTACTCAGAAATCTCCTGAAGAAGATGCTGGCAATAGCGATCGAAAGCGCCGGCGCGCAGAAAGGCTTTTTGATCCTAAAGACGGCCAATGGCTTGAGCATAGAAGGCGAAGCGTACGCGGAAGAAACTGAAATTAGAGTGCTGCAGTCTATACCGACGCAAGATAGTGACGAACTTTCAAATGCTATAGTGAACTTTGTGGCGCGAAGCGGAGAGACGGTGGTTCTGAACGACGCGACCCAGGAAGCCGCATTTAGCAATGACCCGTACATACTGAACAAGACCCCCAAGTCTGTTCTGTGTTCTCCGCTGATCCACCAAGGAAAGATCACGGGAATAATCTACTTCGAGAACAACGCGATTGCGGGCGCTTTTTCCCAGGGACGAGTTGAAATAGTGAAACTTCTCTGCTCTCAGGCCGCTATCTCGCTGGAAAATGCGCGCTTGTATGATGAATTGGAACAGAGAGTCGCGGATCGCACCACAGAGCTTGAAGCGGCCAAAGATCACGCGATCCAGGCGAACAAGAGTAAGAGTGATTTCTTAGCCAGCATGAGTCATGAAATCAGGACCCCCATGAACGCCATAATCGGCCTGACCGACCTGGCCCTTCGGTCGGAGCCGTCCAGGAAGATGGAGGATTACCTCACTAAGATCCGAACCTCTTCCAAATCGCTACTAGGAATAATTAATGACATAATGGATGTCTCCAAACTGGAGGCCGGGAAGCTGGATCTGGAAATAGTGGATTTCGACCTCAGGGACATTATGAGCGATCTGACCAACGTGCTAGGTGATGTTGCCACAGAGAAAGGGCTTGAATTCATGGTCTTGGTGGACCCTGATGTTCCCTGCGGCTTGCAAGGAGATCCCCTGCGCTTGGGGCAGGTTCTCACCAACATCACTTCTAACGCCATCAAATTTACGCATGAAGGAGGAGTATTAGTTAGAGCGTCGTCGGTCCGCGCAGATTCCGAGCGGGCCCTCATCAATTTCGTGATCAAGGACTCGGGTATAGGAATTTCTTCTGACAAAATATCCACCATGTTTGATCCTTTCACTCAAGCCGACGGCTCCACCACCCGACGATACGGAGGATCGGGTCTCGGTCTCACCATATGCAAGAGGTTGACCGAGATGATGGGCGGAAGAATACAGGTGGAAAGCGAACCGGGGACAGGAAGCGTCTTCTCATTCGCACTTGAATTCGGTCTGTGGAAGAGAAGCAAGGAACCCGCTGTTCCCCACGATCTCGGCAGATTGAAAGTCCTGGTGGTGGATGATAATCAGATGTCACGGGACACCCTGCGCGAAATCCTGTGTTCCTTCTCCTTTGACGTAACGACCGCGCATTCCGGCGAAAAAGCGCTCGAGGAACTCCGTGCCGCAGAGCGAGAGAGGGCGTACAACTTGGTTCTCATGGATTGGGATATGCCCGGTTTGAACGGCATAGAGACTTCCAGGAGAATAGACCGTGATCCTGATATTGAAACCCGAGTACCCAAAATCATTATGGTGACCGCATACGCTCGGGAAGAGGTAATGCGACAAGCCGAGGAAGCGGGTCTGGAAGGCTTTCTGCCGAAGCCCGTCGATTCGTCATTGCTCCTAGACACCGTCCTGAAAGTGTTCAGTAAGGAATCCAGAATAAGGCCTCGGAAAGCGAGAATTTCCGCGGAAGAGGCGTCAGCCGCTCAGAGAATTGCTGGAGCTCAGATCCTCGTGGTGGAGGACAATGAGATAAATCAGCAAATTGCAACTGAGATTTTGGAAGGCGCCGGCGCTGTCGTTCAATTGGCTTCCAACGGCCACGAAGCTGTCCGGGCAGTCTCCGAATGTGATTTCGATGCCGTGCTTATGGACATTCAAATGCCTGAAATGGACGGATTTGAGGCAACCCGCAAAATACGAACGAATCCAAGACACAAGACTTTGCCCATAATAGCGATGACCGCCCATGCGCTCAGAGGGGATCGGGAAAAATGCATTGAGGCAGGCATGAACGACCACGTTGCAAAGCCGATAGACATTAAGGCGCTGGTGAAAACCTTGGCGATATGGATAAAGCCTAGGGTCGGACGAGACGCTTCACCTCGGCTTGTCCAACAAAAAACGGTCTCTGTTGAGGAATTACAAGATATCCCGGAGAACCTGCCGGGGATCAACACCTATGTCGCCCTAAGAAGACTTGGAGGCGCCACGCGATTATTCAAGCAGCTCCTCCGCGATTTTCATAAGGAGTTTCGAGACGCCTCGGAACAGATTCGGATGGCTTGGGAAAAAGGAGATATGGAGACGGCTCGCCGATTGGCCCACACCATCAAAGGCGTATCGGGAAATGTGGGGGCTGAAGAGGTTCAGAGAGAAGCGGCTAGCCTGGAATCCGTGATCAAGAATGGCGATGAAGGGGCTTTTCCCGAACAATACAAATCGTTTAATGAAGCGCTCAATGTGGCGCTTCAGGCTATCGAAGGGCTCCGGAACCGGCCGGATGAAATACGCCGCGACGAACAAGCCCACGGGGATCTCTCAGTCATCCCCGGTAGCGCTCGCGTAGAGCCGATATTGACCGAACTCGTTCATATGATTAAGTCGCACAGTGTCTCCGCGCTGGACTTACTGGGTTCGCTCAAAGATCAACTGGGTCCCCAGGCTCGGATCAATGAAGTGATCGAACTAGAGGCGTCTTTGGAAATGTTTGACTTCAAAACAGCCCTGGAGTGTGTGGAGAATCTGGCGAAGCGCCTGGACATCACTCCGGCTGGAAAAGAGACATGAAAACCGTTAATCGCAAGCAGCAAATACTCGTGGTGGACGACTCACCGGCGAACATCAGACTTCTGGCGGCTGCGCTGAAAAACAAATATGATGTCACCGCTGCTACAAATGGGCCGGCCGCTCTTGAGATCGCCAGGTCCGCTGACGCCCCGGATCTCATTCTGTTGGATATAATGATGCCGGGGATCGATGGATACCAAGTTTGTCGGGAACTTAAGTCGGAAGTGACAACTAAAGATATTCCGGTAATATTTGTCACCTCGAAAAGCGATCAATCCGATGAGACAACCGGATTGGAATTGGGAGCGGTGGACTACATCACCAAGCCGTTCAGCTTGCCGGTCGTTCAGGCGCGCGTACGGACTCATCTGGAATTGAAACGCAAGACCGACTTTCTTGAAGAACTCTCGTACCTTGACGGACTGACCGGTATTCCAAACCGTCGCCGGTTTGACCTTACGATGGAAAGGGAATGGCGGCGCGCTGCACACGCCAAATCATGGCTGTCGGTCATCATGGCCGACATAGATTTTTTCAAAGCCTTCAACGACTACTACGGTCATTCTAAGGGCGATGAATGCCTCAAGTTGGTGGCCATGGGGCTTAATACAGTCGCTAAGAGACCCGGAGATTTCCTCGCCCGGTACGGCGGCGAAGAGTTCGCGCTGGTTTTGCCGGGATCGGATGAGAATGGGGCCGCAGCCGCGGCTGAGCTCATGCGCAAGGCCATTGAGTCGCTCAACATCGTTCATCAATTTTCTCCGGTCTTGGACCGGGTAACTATAAGTCTAGGAGCCGCATCGACGATCCCCTGCTTGGAGATGTCGCACGAAACGCTTCTGGACACGGCGGACAGGATGGTTTACGCGGCTAAAGCAGGGGGCCGCAATATGGCGATGACAACCGTGTCGCCGAGTCGCGGTCCGAAGTCCCGGCGGTCTACCGAAATCGAGCCGGCGCGAACGCTGACCGGACCTCAGACGTCCAGCGCATTGAACTCAGTGGCCGGACGCATGGGGTCGAAACAGCGCGTGCTAATCGTGGATGATTCCCCGTCGAGCATTAGTGTACTGGTGAAAACTCTAAGGTCGGATTACGATCTCAAAGCGGCCACCTGCGGAGAAGACGCTCTAAAAATAGTACTTTCGGAAGAACCTCCTGATCTGATTCTTCTGGATGTTCTTATGCCGGGACTCGACGGATACGAAGTGTGTCGCCTCATCAAATCCCACGAGAAAACTTGCCGAATTCCCGTGATTTTTATTACCGCGCTATATCAAGAGCAAGACGAAACCACTGGCCTCAATCTTGGGGCCGTAGACTACATAACGAAGCCTTTTTGCCCGGACATAGTTAAGGCCAGAGTTAGAAATCACTTGGCCATCAAGAAACATCAGGATTTGGTGGAATCGGCGAACAGGGCCAAGAGTCGATTCCTGGCCATGATGAGCCACGATATTCGCACCCCTGTGACCGCTATTCTCGGTAACACTGAACTGCTAACTGAAACCCGGCTCACTCCCGAGCAACTGGATTATCTAAACGATGTCAAATTGTCGTCTGAAAGCTTGCTCGGCCTGTTGAACGACATGCTTGACTTCGCCAAGATGGAGGCGGGCAAACTCACGCTCGCGCCGTCAGAATTCTCTCTCCGGGATCTTGTCAGCGCCACCCTGCGAATGCTGGCCGTGACCGCTCACAAGAAGGGGCTTGAACTGATTCAATCCATAGATCCGGCGGTTCCCGACGAGTTAGTCGGCGATGTCGACCGCTTGCGCCAGATTATCGTTAACCTCATTTCAAACGCCCTCAAGTTTACCGAACAAGGACAGGTCATTTGTAAGATAGAGTTGTTATCAAGCCATGAATATGACTTGTCCCTTCATGGAAGCGTTTCCGATACGGGAATCGGCATTCCATCGAACAGAATGGAGGCAATTTTTAGAGATTTCGAACAAGGCGACAAGAGCGTGTACCAGCGTTACGGTGGAACAGGTTTGGGCTTGGCGATTTGCTCACAACTCGTCGCGGCTATGGGGGGCCGAATCTGGGTGGAAAGTGACGTGGGCGTGGGCAGTAGGTTTCACTTCACTGTGCGCCTCCGACGACAAGCGCTTCGAAAGGAGACTGACGGCAAAATTCAGCGCCTTCATGGATTGCGCGCGCTAGTTGTGGACGACAACCGCGCAAACCTGCAAGTTCTCGAATCCACGCTTGCGCATTGGGGGATGAGCGTTACTTCGGCGAGCGATGGACAGCAGGCGCTGCAAGCCATTGAGTCCGCAAGGAAAACCGGCTCGCGTTTCGATCTGATGCTGGTGGACAGCGTTATGCCTGACATTACCGGAATAGACCTGGTTGAGAAGATCAGATCGGACACGTCGAACCAGGAATCGAGAATAATACTCCTTGCGCAGCCCGGGCAAAGACTTGACGAAGAAGAGCGTGCTAGATTGGGCATCGCCTGCCGCGTACAAAAGCTTGCCACAGAAAATGAATTGCTGTGCTCAATAATGAAGACTCTTGGAATAGCCACTGATGCCGATCAGCCCGACCGTAAGACTCGCGAAACGCTCCCAGCTCGGGAGCACGAGCAGAAGATGCGTATACTCCTTGCCGAAGACGACCCGTTTAACCTTAAACTGGGATGCCGCATATTGGAAAAGATGGGACATTCGGTTACACCCGCGGCTAACGGTCGGGATGTCTTGCGAGCGCTGGATGAGAACAGTTATGATCTCATACTGATGGACATTCAAATGCCTATTATGGACGGTTTAGAAGCCACTAAAGTCATCAGACAACGCGAAAGAGCCCTTGGAATCCACACACCGATTGTAGCGCTTACCGGCCACGTTATGGAAGGGGACAGAGAACGATTCTTGGCTGCCGGCATGGACGATTACTTGTCCAAGCCGTTCGAGCCTCTAAGCATGGCAAGAGTCCTGGGGCGTATCGCTGAACAAGGACGTTAATATCATTTCGCTCGGCCTCAGGCGGATATTCCGGATTCAAGAACAGGACAACCATTTGAGATAATTTTAAAATGTTATGAAAAAACGGTAACTTTGTCGGCATGTAATTTGACGTTTATTGCTTGACAGGTTTTAGGTGTCTGGTAAAATAGAGGCATGTATGTCGCAACTATCCCTAATCGAAACTCTCCGCCCGCCATTCTTCTGCGCAAGGGCTATCGTGAAGACGGCAAAGCCAAGACGCGAACCCTGGCCAACATCACTCACTGGAAGCCCGAACGCATTGAAGCTCTGACTCGCGTCCTCAAAGGCGAATTTGACGGACTCATTGGAGGAGAGATTGATCCGGTCGTAGATCGAATATACGGGGTCCTGTTCATTCTCAAGGAGCTTGCTGATCGAGTCGGAGTCACAAAAGCGCTGGGCAAAACACCTCAGGGTAAGCTCGCCTTGTTTCTAGCGCTCGCGAGAATAGCCGATCAGGGATCTCGTCTATCGGCGGCGCGATGGGCCAAGGATCATTGCGTAGCGGAAATTCTCGGCCTGGATGAGTTTGACGAGGAAGATCTCTATCGGGCCATGGACTGGCTGGAGGCTCGGCAAGATAAGATAGAGAAGAAGCTGTTTCGGGCTTATGCGAAGAAAAAGGGGTCTCCCAATATGCTGGTCCTCTACGACGTCACATCTTCTTACCTGGAGGGTCAGAGCAACGAATTTGCGGCGTACGGGTATGATCGAGACAAGAAAAAGGGCAAAAAGCAGATCGTAATAGGCCTGTTGACGGGCTCGGACGGCGAGCCGTTGTCCGTAAAAGTTTTCAAAGGAAACTCCTCCGACCCCACCACCGTCTCAACCCAAATCGACACGCTCAAAAGGCGCTTCGAAGTCGAAGACGTGGTTTTCGTAGGGGATCGGGGAATGGTGAAGAGCAAGGGAAAGCAAGCCCTGGCTGAAAACGGATTCAAATATATCACGGCTCTGACGGACGCTCAGGTAAGGAAATTGCTCAAAGAGAAGGTCATTCAACTGGATCTTTTCGACAGGGACGTCTGTGAAGTCGCCCATGGAAATCTACGATTGATTCTTCGCCGCAACGACGCCGTGCGGCGCAAGGAGGCCAAGCGTCGGGAAGACAAACTTGACCGTTTGAGGGAATTAATAGCTCGGCGTAACGCCTTCGTGGCGACCTCTCGCCACGCGGATCCCGAAGCGGGCCTTCGGAATTTGACCAATTGGGCTTCTCGCCACAAGGTGTCTTCTTTTGTAAATCTGTTCCTCGACGATAGACGGGTCGTATTGGTAGTGGATGAGCAAGCCAAGTCCGACTCGGGGTTGCTTGATGGTTGCTATGCGCTTGAGACCGATGTCGGCGCGGACGCTATGGACTGTAAGACCGTTGACCGGCGTTATCGCTCGCTCCAGCAGGTGGAGAGGGATTTCAGGACCCTCAAGAACGGTTTTCTCGAAGTCAGGCCGGTGTTCGTCCGCAAACGGACCCGAACGGCGGCTCACGTCTTCATAACTATGTTGTCGCTCAAGATCCTGAGGAAAGCCGAAGCTCTTCTAAAGAAATCTTTCGGCCCCGATCAAGCCTCAGTCTACGATTTTAGTTTGCAGGACGCTTTAAGGACGATGTCCCGTCTGTGCTTCAATCGCTACAGAGTAAAAGGCGTTGATGTCCTGCGGCTGCCTCGACTGGACGACCGCCAACTAGCGGTTTGCGCAGCTCTGAAGATCACCCCTCCTTCCAATAGACCCTCGGCCCGATTGTCGGCAGTAACGAAATCAGCGTGATCTCTAATATTATCCTGTCATATAAGCATGGTGTCGTGAGCATTTCATAACAAATCTAGCGGAAAATCCGTCAGGTAACGTTGTCGGTAATATAGCGCTCCGCGTTGAAAATTGCGGCGTTTTTCGCACGGGCGGGGCGGTCAAGTCGTCATTGCGAGCGCAGCGAAGCAATCTCTAATCTGAAATGACAGGGATTGCTTTCCCGCGGAACGCGGGACTTCGCTCCTCGCAATGACATCGTTAGATCTTTTACCTTTGAAGCAATACTTTAAGTCCCCCGCGAAGATCGAGGAGGACTACTATAGTATCAGTCTACAGGCCCGGATTTCACGAATTCCTCTCGTTTGTCGTCCCGCAGATCCACCATGTACAAGACTGTGGTTTTCTCACGAAGCTCGGTCAGAAGTTTTGGCACTGCTTCCCGGTTGAGGTCATACGCCCTGACGTAAACATTCCTGAAGCCTGCTGGAGCTCGCTCATAGGAAGTGAGAATGCTTACCAGACGTCCACCGTGATTCCTGATGATATCTGTCACGGCTTTTATAGATCCCGGGGCGTCTTCAAGTCTGAACGCGAATTGAACGCCGCGCTTTTCCAGGCCGCTCAGCGAAATCAAAGCCCTAAACATATCCGACTGGGTAATCAATCCTACGACTCTTTCGTCCTGAACCACGGGCGCTCCGGATATGCTGTGGTTTAAGAGGACAGCCGCAGTTTCCTCAATGGTAAAATCAGGAGGGACCGTAACGGGGTTCTTGGTCATGATATCGCCGATCTTAACCTGAGAAAGCAGATATATCAGTTCATGAATGTCCAAAGATGTGGCGTCCGAGGCAGAAGCCCTTTTTATATCCCGATCGGTTACAACGCCGACCAGCCGGCCTTTCTTGGTGACGGGCAGGATCGCTACCTTATGCTGTTTCATCAAATTGATGGCTTGATGCATGGAATCACCGACATCTATGGTTACCACATCCTTCTTCATCCAATATTTGACCAACATGGCCCTACTCCCTTCTTAGATGGGCAATCCGATTGGGACTTGGGGGAATCGAAACACTCTCTATCACCGCTAAAACGTTATGTCGCAAGATATCCGATGATACTGCTCACGGGTTTCCCATAAGATGAGTTTAGCAAGCGATAGCGCACAGCGGTTTCCGGCGGTTTGGCCGGCCTGACCCGAAGACCTATTTGCTTCGGATCAAAACGGCCCTGGCCATGTGAGCCGGAGAACCAAGACGTTCCGGCTTTTTCAAGAAGCAAAGCCCGTACCATCTGATCTTAGAGCTTCAAATTCATTGCCGGAATCGGTTTCCTTCGATTGTGGCGTGTCCCAAAACGACCGAGAATTGAACTGCTCGGTTCGGGTTTCGTCGGTATCATAATTCACTCGTGAACAGATTCGAGTCAACATAAAACGGATTGCGTCTGAGAAAAAACAAGCTCACACGCCATAGGCTGAGACCCGTGCATGCGACCGAGCGGATTGGTCCAAATTCTGGAATTAGCGGACCATAGTGTAACGTTTCAACTATGAGCGAGGAGTCTGGAGATTGCTTCGTTATTTCACTCCTGACAACGACATTCGCGCTTGTCTTTGCCGGCGCAGCGACGCAATCCCTCACGCTCAAGTGAAAGCTCACGTGTCGATCTTCTTTACACTATGTAAAGCGGCTTTATGCATATATAATGGTACGGACATTATGTAATACTACCTGCTGCGCAGTTCCGGAATCAGGAAATAATTTGGAATTTGTTACCGTTCATGTCGGTGTTGAGGGGGCCTTTTCCCCTGGGCTATCACGGAAGGGGAGGCTCTTCTCCCCCATCGCGCCTCTTCCATCGCTATGTGGATGGACGCCGCGCCCTGCTGAACGCCTATCGCAATTTCTTATACGGATTTGGAGAAGCGCATAATGTGGAGACGGACGAGTCTGCGGACCCGAATCTTGCTGATGATCGGGGCCCTAGTGGCCATAACGGTGACTGTAGGCGTGATGTCCATCGGCTATACTTATATGATGGACGGCTTCTTTTCCGCTTTGGTCGAAAAGGACGTTGAAGCCCTGGTGTCGGCTCAGGAACTCGAAAATTCCCTTATCATGCAGAAAGGGTATACCACATACTACTTTACGGATAGCGATCCCCAATGGCTTAATGAATTGCAGAAGTATCATGAACTCTTCGAGTCATGGCTTAAACAGACCAGGCAATACGTTGAAGTTGAAAAAGAACGAAACATTCTCAACGAAATAGAAGCCCAGTACATTCGCTATGTCCATGCCAGAGATGAAGTATTGGATTACTACAAAAAAGGGGACAAGTCCACCGGCCTGGAATTGCACAAGAAAGTCAGGGTTCAACTATTCAAGATAATTGATCTGTGCGATGAATTCGAGCAAGCCAATAAGGCTCGCATAACCGAAGCCAGACACACTATGACCCAACGCGTCCGGCTCGTGAATTTGATCACGGTTCTATGTATGGTCGGGGGGCTGATGGTAGGAGTCTTACTGGCTTCGGTGCTGGTTAATGACGTTCTCGGACCCATTCGACAACTGGCCGTTCAGACCTACGGAACAACCAGAGATAAGGTGGGAGAAGACGAGGTCCAGGCGCTTAGCGATCGGGTGCAGCACCTGATGGTGGATGTGGATCAGACCAGGAGCAAGCTGAAGTGGAGCAGGGAGCATCTGCAACAGGCCGAAAAATGGGCGCTGGTAGGAAAACTGGCCGCCGGTGTGGCCCACAGCGTGCGCAATCCTTTGACTTCAGTCAAGATGCGCTTATTTTCGATGGAGCGAACACTGGCTCTAAGTGCTAGTCAGAAAGAAGACTTCGAGGTAATCGCCGAAGAGATACGGCATATCGACACAATAGTGGGCAATTTTCTCGAGTTCTCTAGGCCCCCAAAATTGAAAATGCAGAAAATCAGTCTCTCCGACTGCGTTGATATGGCCGTTCAATTGCTGCGGCACAGACTGGAATCATATAGCGTGACGGTACAGATCAAGCGGGAAAGAAGACTACCCGAGATAGCAGTGGATCCCGATCAGGTTAAAGAGGTGTTGGTCAACTTGATCGTCAACTCCTGCGAGGCAATGGTGGACGGTGGATCGATAACGATTAAAGAGGAAGAAGGATCTTCGGACGGGATGGAGCCGATTGCTATAATAATGGTCAGCGACAACGGTCCCGGAATTCCTGAAGGAATCCAGGGAAAGCTTTTTCAACCCTTTTATAGCACCAAGGAGGAAGGCACGGGTTTGGGTCTAAGTATTGCGCTGCGAATAATCGAGGAACACGGCGGCACGCTGGATGTGGAATCAAAACAAGGCGAAGGGGCGACATTCATAATTACTCTGCCGGCAAAGGAGGTTCCAGATTGGGAACAATCCTTATAGTCGATGATGACGCCCAATTGCGGCATAGTTTTACCAAGCTTCTAAGCGAAGAGGGACACACAGCGCTGGCTTCGCCCACGGGTGAAGGCGGCTTGGAGCTTGTCAAATCCAGTGTTCCCGATTTGGTCATAATTGATGTCAGGCTGCCGGGTATGGACGGTTTGAAGACTTTTCACGCAATGCATGAAATAGAGCCTAAGCTGCCCGTTATAGTCATGACAGCGTACGGCGCCGCTGACACGGCCATTGAAGCCACTAAGCAGGGGGCCTTCGATTATGTGCTTAAGCCCTTTGATATTCCAGAAATGTTAGCGACCATTGAAAAGGCTTTGGAAGCGGGGCGGTTCATGCGGTCCCGCGTTGAAATCGACGTAGCGCCTGAAAACTCTTTCACTGATGTCATCTTCGGCCGCAGCCGTTCAATGCAGGAAGTGTACAAAGCCATCGGTCGCGTCGCCTCCACCGACGCGACCGTGTTGATCCGCGGTGAATCCGGCACCGGAAAAGAATTAGTGGCCAGAGCCATTTACCAACATAGCGTTAGGTCGAACAAACCGTTTCTGGTAATAAACTGCGTGGCAATACCTGAAACCCTGCTTGAGAGCGAGCTCTTCGGCTACGAAAAAGGGGCCTTCACCGGAGCGGCTAATCGACGTGTCGGAAAAATCGAGCAGGCTAACGGTGGAACCGTTTTTCTGGATGAAATTGGAGATATGCCTTTCAGCATACAGGCCAAGATACTGCGTTTGCTTCAAGAGAAGAGTATCGAGCGTTTGGGCGGTAGGTCGCCTATCCCTGTGGACGTCAGGGTGCTTGCGGCGACAAATCGGGACCTTGAAGCAGCGCTCTGCGAGGGTCGCTTCAGGGAAGACTTATATTATAGATTGAAGGTGGTCACTCTAAGGCTCCCGCCGCTGCGGGAGCGAACGGGCGATGTGCCGATGCTTGCCGACTATTTCTTGAAACGGTTCGCCGGCCAAATGAATGTGGATAGCCCCGGCATGACCGCAGAGGCCGTTCAAGTAATGAATAATTATTCATGGCCGGGAAACGTTAGAGAGCTTGCAAATACAATCCAGAAAGCATTAATCTTCAGTAGAGGGGCTCCCATTAGTCTGGAGGAAATTTCTCAGGCCATAGCGGGTGAGGCCGTAACCCGTGAGACGGCCAAGCAGGATGACGATGCGCTCCGCGAGTGGATCCGAAGATCTTTGGCGCTGGAAGCCGGTGAAAAGATGTTCGGGGACATTGTGGACCGTTTTGCCAGCCTACTCATAACGGAAGCGCTTAGCATGACCAGCGGCAACCGCTCTCAAGCCGCTAAATTGTTGGGACTCTCGCGCCCCACTCTTTTGGCCAAAATAGAGAAATACGGGATAAAAATTGAGACCGCGGTCAGAAACGACTAAATGCGGTTACAGAAAACCCGGGAGCTTTGGGAAGAAGCGACTGGGAGGAACTTCCTCGAAAATGTCCCTCTTCGGGCCCCTAATGCTTATGAATTAAGGAAAATCTGTCCGGTGGCGCCAGTGTCGGGGCGTCGCCTCTGCGAAAGCCGGAGTCGTTAACGTATTGAAAGACCTGGATTCCTGCTTTCAAGGGCATGACGGATATCCGGATCGCCGCGCGGTTGAGATTTCCGTCCAAGCGTAGATCGACAGCATTGCCCGGGACCTCTATTCAGAAGCTCAAAATATTTGCTACTTGTTCCACAGCTTCCCGGACTCAGGTGGGCGGTACGCTTGGCCGTTTCGGCCGGCAAATAGCCTCGCTCCCGCTCCCCGAGTTAGATCGCTTGGCGGGCAAAGCTTTCGCTGATCGCTCTGCCGGCAGTTTCATATATACGAGAAGTATTTAGCATGCCCACTACCAGTCCTCTTCTCTTGACTGAATATTCCAAGCTCGAGGAGACCCTCTTTCAGGATCTACCGCCGCAGTTACGGCATATGCTTCTGGAGAAGGGCTCTATCCGGGACTATGTCTCGGGCGCCACTATCCTTATGCCCGGAGATCTCGGAGATCAGATACGTTTTTTGCTTTCAGGGAAAGCTTCCGTGTTCATAAGGAGTGAAGAAGTCCAGGAGATCACTGTAGAGCTACTGGGGGCCGGCGACCTAATCGGAGAGATCAGTTATCTAACCGGGCGACCTTCACCTTTGAATTCTGAAGTTATCGCTCAGGAATCCTGTAAAGTGCTGGAAATTCCGGCGCAGGAGTTCGAGCAAATACTCAAAGCGCATCCTGAATGCGCGATCAGCGTTCTGCGAATGTTGGCGCGCAAAGTCATAAAGCTCGATCACAACCTGTACAAGAACATCAGAAAAAAACGCGCCCTGCAAACGCTGATAAGTCGCCAAGATCATCTTTTTCCCGATTATTTCGTCAGCGAAACCGTTCGCCGAAGGGTAAGCAAGCGTCTGGAGCAACTGTCCGAATCGAGAGCTCCCTTGCTCATTACCGGAGAAACGGGGGTGGGCAAAGAGTTCATGGCCCACGCCATTTATGGCATGAGTTCGCACTTTAAGCGGGTTTTTTTGTACCTTGACCTGTTGAGACCGTTTGTAAACGCGGAGGCGGGGGTGTCTTACTGTGAACTGCCCGACACACAGCTTGATCCCACTGAAGAACAAACGAAGACCTTCTTCGGCTCGGAGGAGAGTCGGGAACATGGCAAGCTAACCGAGATACCCGGATATCTTGAACTTACCGAAGAAGGGACCCTGCTTGTTAGGGGAATTGAGCAACTTACCCCCGCAATGCAGTTGAAACTGCTCAAGTGCCTCCAATCCGGCAAATATAGGCGTGTGGGATCGAAGTGCGACCAAGCGGCCGACTTTCGGCTGATCGGAACCACCAACCTGGATATTTCCGAAATTTCTCAGGAGAAGCATCCACTCCTGTACTGGCTGCTGGATAACTCTTTGGTCGTGCCGCCTCTCAGGAAAAGACGCAAGGAAATCCCGGCTCTGGTTCAACATTACGTGAACCAGTATTGCCAGGAAATGAGGAAGGACGTTGTCACGGTCCCGAGAGAAACGGTAAAGGCTTTGGTTACCTATTCGTGGCCTGGCAATGACAGGGAGTTGGCCACTACGCTGAAGCGGGCTGTACTACTCGCTGAAGACGGGATACTAAAACCGCAGGACATCTATTTCGATCTAAGGAGTATCGAAGGCGAAGGCAAGGTCAACTTGTTGCGTTTGCCCGCCTTGCGGTCCGCCCTGAGAAGCCCTTTATTTCCCGCCATTTTCCAGAGCGCGGCCGCGCCCTTCTTTTTCATCTTGCTGGTTCTGCTTTTCCTGGGACCTGCGGACCCTAAGACCAACTTGGGCGGCTTGTTTAGCTGGGCCATAGGATGGCCGACTATGGTGTTCGGCTCTTTCATATGGGCTCGGTTCTGGTGTTCGCTGTGCCCCATGGGGACCCTTAGCCATCTGGCGAAACGGATTCTTGCCTATGAAATCCCTCTGCCGCCGTTTCTCAAGCAGAAGAGCGACTGGATTATAGCGGCGTCAGCTCTGTTCGTAATCTGGGTCGAAACCGTAACCGATATACGGAATTCGCCGTTTAACACGGGTTTGCTCCTGTTAACCATCTTTGCGTTTGCGGTAATTGTGTCTGTGGTTTTTGAGAAGCAGTCCTGGTGCCGTTATTTGTGTCCTCTCGGCGGAATGATGGGCCTGTTTGCGAAAACGTCTCCCTTTGAACTGCGCGCCGACAGGCACATCTGCGCTTCTCAATGCACCTCGAATGAGTGCTTTATGGGCACCAAGCTTCACGAAGGATGCCCCTTCGGCCAAATGGCGCCAACATTACGGAGTAACAGATTCTGCAAAATGTGCGGCGCATGCATAAAGAACTGTCCCCACGGCGCAGTGCGACTGAACCTCCGTGTGCCAGGCAGGGAAATATGGGAAATGAAGCAGGTGGGGGCCATCACGGCCATGCTGGTCATAGGCATGTATGGCGGCCTTTTAAGCGAAATGACGCACAAGATGGCGATATATGACTGGTGGTCTTCGGTATGGCCCCTTCAGTCTGAGATCGTCAGGTACACCATATTCTTCACCTTAATTGTAGTAACGACAAATGCTTTCGTTTTCGCAGCGGCAGCCTTTTCCAGCATGCCGTCGGGGGAAACGGCCACGGAGAATTTCGCGAAGTACGGGTTAGCGCTGTTACCGTTGGTCCTGACCGGATATATGGCCTTCCACTTGTACTATTTGATCAACCTGGGGGTCTATTTCCCGATTATGTTGTCGGAAACGTTCCGATTTGAGTTGTTCAGACAACTGGTAATTACGGTCCCGCCGAACATCACTTTGCTCGTCCAGCAATTTCTGTTGATACTCGGTTTGATCGGCAGCCTGGTGCTCGCGTTCAGGCTCAGCAGGGGAAAGCATGGCGATTTTCGGAAGTCTTTTCTGGAATTTCTTCCTCACGGAATGGTGATATGCTTCTTATTCGCCGGCCTCATGACGACGATCAAAGATTATTTCTATTGAAAGATGAAAAGGATCTGGTGGCGCCTATTAGTATGCGTTTGCTGTCAGGGGACTTTTTGCGCAATCGATTGGCGCCTTAGCGCTGTTTTTCACAAGCACAGTCGCACGGGTTTGCCGCCGGCGGGATGCTAACAGCCGTGAACGCCAATTCTCAGTCCGCAAAAGATCTTCCCGCGTCCAGGGTTTTGGATTATAACAGCCTGACGAAAATCATTACCTGGAAATAGCGTTAGTCGAACATGGAACCCACAGCCCGTCCTTTGTGGCAAACGTTTCTGATTACCGTTTCCTCAATTGCGGTACTACTGGTTCTTGCCTGCAGCTCGCTGTACAGTGACCGGCCACCGGACACTCTGCCTAGAAGCCTCACGATAGATGTAACGATTTTCGGATCTTCCGATCTTAAACCGGACGATATCCGAGTTGACGCAGTATCTTTGCTCGGCGGTTTGGACCCCTTCCTATTCGTCGGCGCCTTATCGGAATCCTTGCCTCCCGGTAAGCCCTCGGGACGGTTGGGGTTTGAATGGACCTATATTGGAATCATAAAAGAAATCCGGGTCGCCCTGCCAAAAGACTATGTGACCCAAGTCGACTTTCGCGTTCAAATCGGCAATATGTCCTTCAACTTCTCGAGGGAGGACCTGCCAAGAAGCTGGGGGGGCCTACATCAGGGATGGATGGATTACGACGGCAAGATGGTTTGCGTCCTCACTTCCCCGCCAAACATTAGGACAGGTTCCTCACGCCTCCCTTATTTCTCATCGGCCATCAACTGGCCTGGGGACCGCTCTGTCGCTCGAGAGATTTTCAAGAGGCGCGCCCCTTACTTGGGGGCCGTCATAGTCGCCATTCTCTTATGCGGATTCGCTCGTTTGAACTCAAGAGAACCTCTAATATCGTTCACTGAATTAATTCTCGGAGCGAACTCGGAAGGAAAACCCTATTCAGCGGAAAAGGGTCGCAGCGGGGTTGTCTGGTGCAGCTTCGGCGCGCTGGTGGTAGCCCTGAGCATAGCGATTCTCGAATACGCCCAGCCGTTCTACTTCACTCAGGACGACAACTTGAGTCAGTTTTTGCCTTTCATCATTGACGGCTGCAGAAACGCCTTCGTCGGGGTTTTCCCCAACTGGAATCCTTATCAGCTCCTGGGGGCTCCTGCCGCGAATGTAGGCGTGTATTCGCTCACGTACCCGCTTACATATCTGTCTTACTGGGTTGCGAACTCCCTCTTGGGAAACGAATTTGCCACCCTTGAGGTGTTTTGCGCAGTCCACCTGATGGTGGGGTATCTCTCCGTCTATTTTCTGGCGCGGAGATCGGGTATCAGGCCCATTCTGTCCGCGACAGCAGGCTTCTGCTTTGTACTATCCGGATATTACCTGATTGGGGGCAGATCCTGGTACTATATGCTACCTGTGGCGGTCTGGCTTCCATTAATCATGATCGGGCTCACAAGGATCAACGAACACGCGCCCGGATGGAAATGGTTCGTGTTGACGGGCCTGGCCATAGGCGCTTTCTTCCATGCGGGGAATGCTCAAATGTGGGCATATTCCATGCTCTTTCTTTGTCTTGCTTGGACACTCATGACCTTGGAAAGAGATTTTGAGTTCAAGCGCTTTTGTCGCCTTGCCCCTGCGCTTGCCTTCGGTCTGGCAGTGGCGGCTCCCTTGCTCCTTCCGCAAATGATTTTTGCTGGGACCGTAGCCAGGTACGGAGGGTACGGCGCGTCAATCGCCGATGGATTGACCCAAATGATTTTTCCGTATCCTGTGGCCGCCGCCGCCCATCCTGAAGGATGGGGCTCCACAAATATCGAACTCATGGGTCAGTTTTACTATTCCGGGACCGTATTAACTTTGGCAGCGGTAACCGCATTGCTTCTGGTTGTGGGATTTCTGGCCAATTTCCGCTGGAGGGGCGCCGGATTCTCCAAAGTCCTCGCGAATAACAAATGGTTGGCCTGCGGCTGTGTTTGTCTTCTCCTGGCCATGGGATCGGAGGGAGGAATTTGGACGCTCCTCTCCCAATTACCCGTTTTCAATAAATTCGCTTATCCCTTCAAGTTCATGGCGTTGCTAAATCTGTTCCTTGCTCTGGCCGGGGCGTTGGTTCTGGAAAGGATGCTCCGGCAATCTAGTCGGCCTGCAAAATGGGA
Organism: uncultured delta proteobacterium; assembly: GCA_963747865.1. Classification (GTDB taxonomy): domain Bacteria; phylum Desulfobacterota; class Desulfomonilia; order Desulfomonilales; family Desulfomonilaceae; genus JBBSBY01. The sequence goes on from CAVVHK010000060.1 coordinate 87,995, forward strand.
GCTAATTCTTTGTTTTGCCGCGTGTGGTCTGATTCTTTATCATGTCACACTAGCCCGGACAAGTTTCTATTCTTTTCACGAAAAGCCGTACCCGGCCTTACCAACTGATCTGCTCCGTATATTGCATGGCACGGACGTACCCGGTAATGCCAGAATAGACAGCATAACCCCGGAAAGGAGCGCCCAAGGCGATTATTTTCAGTCGATGCCCTTGGATCTGCCAAGCATATGGAGAATCCCTTCGGCAGGCGGCTACGATCCGTTGGTGGAAAACTCGCCGGAAAATATGGCGGCGCAGGATAGATTTATAGCCGATCCCTTGGCGGCTTATGAGGCCTATGGAGTAAAATGGGCGCTTGTATCGGATTTGGCTATAAATCCGGTCACTTCAGGAAATCCCAATGTTGAGCGCATGGAAAGGCCGTTGGCCAACTCCTGCATCGGGGCCAGACTGAAGGCGTTACAGTCAAAAGCCAAGATCAGACTTTCTTTGCCCAAACTCACAATTTGGGAGCTTCCGAAAGCCGCTCCCATGGCCTTCGCCGCAACTTGCCCCAATATCGCCTTGCCGATTCACTGGGATGGCGCAGGAGCCACAGTTGATGTCTCTTCATCAAAAGAGGGCGGACAGGTCATAATAAACGCTCTCTGGCGGCCCGAAATGAAAGCGGAAGCAGACGGCTTAAGCGTTCCTGTAGTGGCGGATCATGTTGGACGCAATCTTGTGGCGACTCCGCCTTACTCCAAGACCCTGAAACTCCTGTATTCCCCTAGATGGGGGCTGGGCATTGCGGTAGGCCTGGGATTAGCCGCTCTGGGAGCAGTCATGGCGTGGCTGCTGATAAGAACCGATTCAGGTCGTCACTGAATTTTCTCTCGCCTGCCTGTGACTAAACGGTTAAATTAAGTAACCGTTTTAGCTTGACTTCAACTCAACAAAAATAGCATACTCCAGTTCTTCCTTCAGCTTAGCGAATTGCAGAAGAATATATTCATATGCCTGTCTGTGGGCTGGCTTCGTTGCAGCCACACTCCACCAACTATAACCCGGAGACCCTTATGAATAAATCAGACCTCATCGAAACATTGGCGAAAGAAACTGAACTCCCATTAAGGAAATCAGAAGAGATTGTAAATCTGGTGTTCGACACAATGTCCGAAGCGCTTGTAGATGGAAATCGGATCGAAATTCGTGGCTTCGGCTCCTTTATGGTGAAGAAATACGACGGCTATACAGGAAGGAACCCAAAGACGGGGACTGAGATATCCGTTCAGGACAAGAAGTTGCCCTTTTTCAAGACGGGAAAAGAGTTGAAAGAGAAAATAAACCATTCCTTAAAATAGCAATGGTCACCACGGCGCGGTCCCTACTTGATCTCGCCTGTCCTCAGAAGTTGCTCCTTCTGAGCCATGCGAAGCGACCACTGAAGTCGGCGTTCCCTTTAGACGTGATCTACCGAACTTGAACGATCAAGCCAAATGGGCTACTGTGAGAGTATGTACTTTTTTGGTTTGCGGCAGGAGGCCCAATTATGAACAAATCTGAAATTCTAAAGGCCCTCGAGTGGGTTGATCAGACTGCCAAAGATGGAGACGCTCTCCTCTTGGCTAAAGCCAAGTTAGCGCTCGAAGCCGAACTAGCTTCCAAGAGAAATGTCGTCACCCCGGAGGATGCTTACAAACAAGCCGTAGAAAGCTTTGTCAGAAAATTTGGCAGAGAGCCTATGGAAGAAATCTTGACCGAGTAATCACACCACGTTTAGACTCGTTAAATCCCTCATTCCGAATTTGTTTGTGTCGGCGTGTCAGAGCTATACGAATTCCTGGAGAGAGTGGCTCTCATTTTGAGATTATTGTTATGAGCCACTCTCCGGAACCGAAACTCACGCTTCCTCACTGCGGCGCCCGTTATCGATGTCTATTTGCTTGGGCCGATTATTCTATCCAACGGAGCCAGTATAAGATCTCTCGGCGACACGTCCGCAAGAACCCTCTCCAGGTCATCGGAACTTGAAACCTCTTCGAGCTGTTCAATTATTTCATAATACCTACTGCCGAGGCCTCTGAGTATTTCCAATTTTTGCTGCACGGAAGCCCGCTTTTGGAACCCCAAGTGAAACAGCGCTATACCCACGCATTCGCTTGTGTGCTCGTCGAACAGCGGCACTATCAGAAGATTTTCCTCGCCTTTCGGACCGGAGCTCCAAATGGCGCGTTCCAGCCGCAATGCCGTCCGCTTGCTGCCGCCTATGGGCCTGGGCTGGTCGTATCGCGAGGCTTGCCCTTGGCAGATTCCCGTTTTCTTCGTGGCCTGAATGCGCGGACCATCACCTACCGACTGAACCATTTCGTAAAACAATCCGCCTTCCACAGAAGAAATTATTGGCGAAACCAATCGCAGCAATCTCCTGTCCTGCTCCTTGATTTGTGTCGGAAGCAACGCGAGCTGCTCGACGGCGTCCAGCAGAATGGGGGGCAAAATTTCCTGGGGCCTGCTGATGCCCACTGTAACGGTTTTCGCCTGATGCCGGATCGTATCTATCGGCCTTGTAACTTCCTCAATCGCTTTATTCAGGATTGAGATACCATTGGCCACCGTCTCGCGGATTCCGGGACAATCAGCTCCGCAAAACCGCATTTCTGAAAGGTAAAGGGCAATGGCGGCTACCGCGGAGGCAGGCAATGAGGAGTTGAGCGCCCCCGTTGAAACGAGCTTCATCGCTCCCCAAAACTTCGATTGAACCGACTCGGGGTTCCATGAATCCGGATGCTCAAGCATTTTGGTTAAATTTGAACGAATGGTCCTGAATTCTTCCGCCTTGGAATCGATGGCTTTTGCCGTGTAAAAACCCCAAAGGTGCCCCGCCACCGTGGCCAATACGAATCCCAATCCGGCGCCGATTGCCGGAAGCTCAATGAGACTTTCGGCATATTCATTAAACCGCTTTTCGCCCCGAGCAATAAGAAACAATCGGTTTTCCGTTGTGGGCCTTGAAAATAGCCACCTCTTTGGCGGTATCCTGCACGATCTGATCGGGCAAATCGTTTGCGACCACTATCGTAAGAGGCTCCGTAGACAAGTCAATGTGCTTTTTGTCCTCTGTGAAATCGCAAGGTATGGATTTGTAACACAGTTCGCTCAGCTTGATTCTGATTTCGTCGGCGGCGATTTTGTTCGGGCCGTTTCCGACCACCGCCCAATTTCGGCTGCCGGGACCGTATTTTTCAGCACAAAGCCTTATGCTGTCGCTGTCACGCAATACCTCTTCGATGTATTGCGGCAGCTTCTCCAGTTCTAAAATATCCTGATAGATCTCTTCTTCGCTGAGCGTACGGAATTCTTGAGCCAAGAGTACCGCCACCAGTTTGCCCGCGGCTATCTGGGAATAAAAGGCTTTGGTCGAAGCGACGGCCATCTCCACGTCGCGGCCGTCGCTGGTGTAGAAATGGGAATTAGACTTGGATACAAGCGGTGAATTCCTGCGGTTGACAATCGAATGAATCCAGGCCCCCTGGGAGCCGGCCACATCCACAGTCCTGTTGGTATCGGTTGTTGTGCCGCTTTGAGAGATGGCAATCAGCAACATATCATTTAGTGGTTGGTCCGAAAGAAAACCGGACATTTCCGAAGACTTGGACCAATCGACCACCATTCTTGACTGCCTCAAAGCCCGCTTGATCAAATACGCTGTGCCCATGGCGGCTATGGACGCAGTGCCTTGACCGATCACCATGATCCTGCGGATCTGTGGTAGGTCGGCGTCCCTTAATCGGCTTAATAGTCTGCTGAAGGTTTCCTGGCCGTTCTTCGCGAACTCGATCCGTCCGGAGACCTTCCGATACTTGTCCTTTATGGTCTTGCGCACACTGAGCGGGGCCTCGAATATCTCTTTCTCGAAATAATAGTTGTAGTCTCCCCGGAATATGTCCCTGGAATGGATATAAATGGGCTCGGATTTTACCTCAAAGGTTTGGCCGTCATCCAGATACTTTCCCGTGAGAAAGGCTCCATTTTGCGCTCCGGTGTCGATGGTAACCTGGGTTCCGCCATGCTCCACGCCTGAGAGCGCAAAAGACCGCCTGGTCCTTGCCGCAAGGCCATATACTTCGGAGGCAAAGACAAAGCCATCCTCAATTCCGCCTATGAAAAGACTTTGCCCGCTGCCCTTTTGGCCTAGAAAAAGCTTTTCCGGATAACTCGGATGTTGCATGACTATGGCCAGCGACCCATCGCAATTGTTCAGAACCGAGGCAAAACGACTTTCGACATCCTGAGAAACCTCAGTCCCAAGCCTGAAAAAAATCGGGAGTATCTTCGCGTCCGTAGTCACCGACGGCTCTATCTGGAAGCCTTGCCCCAGAAACTAAATTGTCCACAAGTTCCTTGTAATTGTCCACGTCGCCGTTCAAAGCGAACACGGCCCCTGTATCGGCCTTCGTTATCAGATGATCGGGTCCGAAGAGTGTTCCGTCCACAGGATGACAATTTCCGAGGCTGATAATACCGTTGGACGCCCATCGAGTATGCGCGACTATGCTGACGTGTTCCATCAATGAGCTTGTTTGCCACAAGAAATCGTCATTTCTAACGGCGGTTCTCAATCCCGATGTGTTATCACCGAGTCGTCCTACCAGGTTGGCTATTCTGTAGATAAAAGTCACAACCTTCCGGCCTGCGGACGCATTCTCGCACCAAGTGTGGATTTTCACCTCACCGTGGAATCTCTCCACGAATGCCGCCACGTGGCTCAAATCCAACGATTTGTCCGCATTCTCGTCAAGGAGCAATTGAATTGATATGCCCGCTGAATCACGCCCCCGGACCTCAAGACGGTCCAAATTCTCCATAACCTGTTCGATGGACCAAGCGGCAAAGTGTTGTTTAATCCCGGCATTTGGCGATTGCAGAGCAGCCGGCATCAAGGCCAATGTTCTCTGGACGTTACCCTGGACCTCTTGACGAATTTGCCACAGGCAATCCCGGATTTGCTCGGCAAGCTGCTCAAGACCGTCGGTCCGACCATGTTCTTCGATGAAGCCGGTCAGGCCGTTCAGGCCGGCTTCCAGAGCGCTCGCCAGTTTTTCCATCTTTTCAAGCGAAGACGAATTGGTGACGAGGGAGTAATGAAACCCGAAAGACATTATGGAGTCGAAGGATTGAAGCAGCGCTTTCAACGGCTCAGCGAATTCTTCCCATGTGTCAGGCTTTGAAGAAACGGCCGCTATTCCGGCAAGGACTTCGTCCAGCCAGGAGTCATCCCGTTTTTGATACCATTCTCGATTGCTTATGAAACCTGCTATTCCACACAACTTAGTTTCCTTTTTTCAACGAGGATTCGCCTCAACCAGCTTCTACTTTCCGGATGGAACAATCTGTTGAGGCAGGGGAGTCGGACGGCTCTCTGCTGGGGATACTACCGGTATGGGCCGAAACATATTGGTGAGATCGGAAAACGTAGAAGGCGAGATCATGCCGTCGTCTTTCAGTCTGCTTAATCGATCCCTCATAGCGGTCGGGTCGGATTTTAGGAACGATGGATCTGAACCGAGCAGTCTCCAGATTGGGAGTCTCTCCATCTCTCTTCTGGTCAGAGGAGTAATCAGCCCTTGTCTTTCCAGGTCCCGTAGTTTGGCTAGCTGCTCATAGGGCGCAGCCGTCCTGAACTCTTTATCCCTCGCCAAGGCCTCTGATACGATAATGCTTTCCGCAGGAACCCAATACTGCCAAGTTATCAAGCCGGAGTCTTTGAGCTTCTTGAGGTTCTGAAGGGCCTCAAAAGGCATTGCCATTTTGTATTCGGGCGCCCCTGCAATGATACCCCCGGCGTACAAGCGAGCATAATTCAAGGATACGGACCAGTCCACCAAGTTTTTCGCAGCCAGTCTGCCGATCAGTTCCAATTTTTCCAAAGGAGTGGATTGAAGGTACTCTGGCTGGTCAACGAGGTATTCCGCCAGCAGCGTCCTATTCAGGTAATCTCTCGGTAGCCTTAGGGAGCTGAGCTGCTCGTCGCTGCTAAGCTCGGCCCATCTCTTGAGCCTTTCCAGTGGGTCTGAAGGCTCTCGGACGTATTGATCTCCCCAGTCCAGAAGCAAAAAAGACAAATCCGAGCGATTTGCGTGTCTATCGCGTAGCATTTCGGCAGCGAGACGAAGTTTGCTAAGCGGGTCTTTTCCTTTGAACTGTGGGGATTCTATCACCCCGGAGACCAGGTCGAAAAGGTCATTTGCTCGTGTGTCGCCTGCCGAGATAATCAGGCAGACCATCGCGCAATAGATGAGTTGAACTGAACGTCTTGGTAATTGCATTTCTGTCCGGCACGGCTCTTTTCTGATTAGGCTCCGGCGCCGGACAAAGTCCGGCTTTCGCGCTCTCCTCTGAACCTACCCAATACATGAAACAAAACGAAATGTCCGTAAGCCAGGACTACTCCCATTAAGAGTCCGGCGACTATAAAGCCTGCCACGGGTATATCCGTTAAGAACACCGCCGCCAATATTATGACAAAAATGGCCATTCCCGCCGCTACGGATACCAGCCCGACCATGCGGTAGGACTCGCCCCCGGATTTCATCAGAGATATCCAGCGTCCAGGGCTAAACGTGGCTCCCAGAGCCTTGGTGCTATCGAGCACCAATAACGATGCGGGTACGATAAACATTGAGGCGGCAAAGAGTAACGGAAGCAATATCATGAAAAGGTAGCCAACAATCTGGACTCCATTCAAAAAACCCGCGATCATTATCAGCAGAAGGATAGCCACCGGCAAGCTGCTGAACACAAACAACAGGAGCAGAATCTTGCCGCCTTCAGGAGCCCAGGCTTTGATATTACCGAAATCCCACGCCGGCGCCGGAGCATCTGGGGCGCGCTTCGACGATTCCATTAATGTCGAGAGGTATCCGTAAAGAATAACCCATCCTATTAGGTTAAGCGGCAGGCCGATCAAGAAGTCCAGCGACAACACCGCGGACAATGCGAAGGCGATGCCGGCGAAGATCGCAAATGGGACCAAATTCGGGCCGCTGACCGGATAAGGCAAGAGCGAGAGTATGTTCTTTGAAAGCCCTCCCTTGGAAGGCTTGCCCTCATCGATATCGTCAGGTCCGAAAGCCAACGAAGATTTTAGGAAATGAGATTTGAAAACCGCGATTTCTCCGGCTTTGATCCACGGACGCTCGCCCATCCTCAATTGAGTGTCCGAAGCGATTTCCCCGTCTTCGATCATCGTGATGATTTCGTTGTCCGAGTATGGCCCCCTGACCGACTCACCTGATAAAACGATCCACGTTTCTGCTTCCGTCAGAGGAGGTTTGCCTGTCCGGTTCGACCGGCGCCTGACCGAAGACGTGGCCCTCGATCTCGGGAGGGGGTCCGGAGGGCGAAGACGTGTCCTGATAGCTATCAGTGTCCGGAAGTTGGGTGGTTTCAAAAGAAAAATCCAGGCCTTCGGGCATAGTGGGAGCGGGTGGCTCCGGCTCTACCTCTGCGGCTTTCAGTTTTATTTTTAAGACCTTACCGCACTTCTTACATTTGAAACTAACGGGTTTGTCGGTTACGGGAATCCGAAGTTTGTAATGGGTTCCACAGCCTGTACACTTTATTTTTGCTTCTTTTTTTTCCATTTTGGCGTCTGGCGACCCTCTTTGGAATTAGCTGAAAATATTAATCTATTTAAGAGATAATAGATTAAATCCGTGGTTATGGGAAGAGATTTTTTGTACAACCCTTAACATGCTTTAATTTCGATGCTTTTATGATGCCGCTTGATTACGCCACGGATTTGCCGGATGGAATATGCCCATTTTAGTGTTGCAAATTCCGTTCAAATGAGTTCAGAATACAAGTCTGCGAGAATCCGACCGACCGTCTGGAAATCCCCGATACGGAGCAATTTTATGCGCGTCGCAATGTATTACAACAACAATGATATTCGCATTCAGCATATGGATGTCCCCAAAATTGACGCAGATGAGCTAATTATCAAGATATGGGCGTCAGGAATATGCGGAAGTGACGTCCTTGAATGGTACCGAGTTCCCAAAGCGCCGCTTGTTCTCGGACATGAAATCGCCGGAGAGATTGTTGATAAAGGCGCCGCCGTTCACGGGTGGAATGTCGGCGACCGAGTCTTCGTCTCTCACCATGTTCCGTGCAATATGTGCAGACATTGCCTGTCCGGCCATGAATCCGTCTGCGACACCCTGGCCAAAACCAATTTTGACCCGGGCGGTTTTGCCGAATTCCTCAGGGCGCCGGCTATAAACGTGAGAAATGGAGTTTACGCTCTTCCTGATCACATGAGTTACGATCAGGCTGTGTTCATCGAACCGCTGGCCTGCGTCTACAGAGGACAGGAGCGCCTCGGATGGACGCCGGGACGTCGTGTGGTCGTTGTCGGCAGCGGAATCGCTGGTCTGATGCACGTTCAATTGGCTCGAATCGCAGGAGCGTCGCGAGTCATCGCGGTGGATGTGAATCCTGCGCGACTCGAATCAGCAGCTGAGCTGGGCGCGGATGTAACGCTTGCCGCAGGCGCCGATCTTCCGGAGCGGCTAAAAGAGGCCAACGAAGGACGCTTAGCTGAGGTAGTAATTGTGTCCACCGGCGCGCGTCCGGCATTGGAGCAAGCGTTCCAATTGGCGGACAAAGGCGGCGAAATTTTGTTCTTTGCGCCATCCGACCCGGGAATAGAGTTGCCTATGCCCTTCAACGACCTGTGGCGCAAGGAGATCACCATGACATCCACGTACGCGGGCAGCCCCAGGGACATCATGAAAGCCATCGAACTGATTGCCTCGAGAAGAATTAATGTGGACGCTATGATCACCCATAGGCTACCTCTGGACCGGATCGTCGAAGGCTTCTCTTTGGTGCGACAGGCCGGGCAATCAATGAAAGTTATAATATTGCCTCAGGAGTAATATTTTACCGGGCTCCCGTCGGGTTCATAGAACTTTGAGATCGGCAATTGGAAGGAAGGGCCGCTATCATCCGGATTAGCAGGATAGAGGCCCCTCTTCATCCGCCATAAATTCAACAGAGGTGAGAACTTATGCCCTCTACTCCGTTAACCGAAATAATGCGCCGAATCACCGGGCTGCAAAACGCTATGGCCCAAGCAGGATTTGATGGCGCTCTGATGGTTCAGAGAGCCGATCTATTCTACTTTTCCGGGACCGGTCAGGACGCGCACCTGTTTGTGCCTGTGGAAGGCAAACCTGTTCCGTTGGTGAGAAAAAGTTTTGAACGAGCTGTCGAGGACTCACCGTTGGAGCAAGTTCTTCCGGTGAAGAGCCTAAGCGATCTGAAGAATGTTGTGGAATCCGCCGTTTCTTTTCCGCTGGCTCGACTTGGCATGGAGCTCGATATCCTGCCCGTCAATAATTATCGGATCTACGAATCTCTCTTTCGCAACGCCTCAATAGAGGACGTCTCTCCTCTGGCTAAACAGGTCAGGATGATAAAATCCGCGTACGAGTTGGATTTCATGCGGCAGGCGGCGCGTTTGAATGACCTGATGTTCAGCAGAGTTCCCGAATGGGTTCGGGAGGGAATGCGGGAAGTTGAGCTGGCCGGACTAATCGAAGCCTTTTACAGGAGAAATGGTCACCAGGGGTTTGTCAGGGTTAGGAGCTTCAATTCCGAGGTCTTTTACGGTCACATAATGTCGGGCGCCAATTTGGCGGTCCCGAGTTGCTCGGTGGGTCCCACAGGCGGTCCGGGGATCAACGCCTCCATGCCCCAAGGTGTCGGCACAAAGGCAATTGGAGCGCATGAGCCGATTCAGATAGATTATGTGTGTGTAATAAACGGATATATGGTTGATCAAGCAAGGACGTTCTATATCGGCAAGGCGCCCGAGAAGTTTTCGAGAATTCACGGAACAGCCCTGGAAGTCCAGAACCGATTGGCGGAAATGGGAAAGGCAGGGACGCCGGCTGAGCTCCTCTATGACACAGCGATGGAAATGGCTGAAGCGGCCGGGCTTTCCGAAGGCTTTCTCGGATATCCTCTAGCGGTGCCGTTTGTAGGTCACGGCGTGGGACTCGAACTGGACGAGCTGCCCGTGATTGGAAAGAGGTCTCCTCATATTCTTCAAGAAGGCATGGTCGTCGCCCTGGAGCCAAAATTCATAGTTCCCCGTGAAGGGCTTGGAGGCATAGAAAACACCTTTGTGGTGACTACGGCGGGCATGGAAAAGTTGACCATGTTTGATGACGCGATTTGTGTGGTTTGATATCCGGAGGGACAAAGCTGAGGAATTTCAGGATGAGGGGTTCGGGGAGGGACTTTTAGCCAAAAATCCTGCCTGGTGAGCGCTTACAGCGCCTGATTAAGGAGGTTGGTCCTTCTCGAATTCCGGATTGTGCGGCTCCGATCAGATGGCGAGATCCTCTCGATTCCCGTTGACCTCAATCACCGGACAGCGTGCACTGATATCGGGAAGGAGAGGATTTATGCCTCAAACAGACTCTATAAGAGAAGATATCTGTAGGCGAATCAGTCATCTGCCGGAAGAAAAACTTCCAGCGCTAAGGGATATTCTAGCTCTCATTGATGGAGACATTCTGACAACCTGTGGCTTGGAGGCTCTGGAGTGTACCCTTTTGTCTGGAATTTCTCTCAGTAAGGAACTGAATACTTCGGAAGAGGACGAAGCCTGGAAAGATTTCAACCAGGCGACGTAGTCTTTGCGCGGTTCATTTTTACGGATATCAGTCAAACCCCTTCCTACTCCACAAATATTGTCACTTTGGCCGCATGGTTGGTAGGCGTGACAGCCAGAATAGTGTGGCTTCCCTTTGTCATCCCCCACGCAAACTCGTAAGGAGAGCTGGTCTTGCCGACTTCCATCCCATCGATAATCCAGGTCACATGGCTTACCACGGGATCCGGCGCCGCTCGCAGCACGATGCGATCCGAATTCCTTGAACAAAGGAATCTATCATGATCATGGGGGCTTACGATCTCGATTGGCGAAACGGACTGCTCAACACGCAAACCCGAACTTCTCTGGCCCGGTCCTCTCAAATAAAAGCGACCCGCCCCATATTCCTTCTGTCTCGCGTCCAGCCATTGGGCATATTGACCACCCAATGGAAAGTTTCGTTTTCGTGAGGCAAGTCGCATGTCTCAAGCTCGCCATTCCCTGAAATGACCAGGTCTTTTGCGACGTAAGGGCACCGCGACGTGGCCAGTTTGCCCGACATCCAACAGATTCGGACATCTTTGACCGAGGAGGGTCTTTCAAACGGCTCCGGTTCGCGGCCTCTGTACAAGTGGCTAATAATGTCTTTCATTATGGGGCCCACAGCGGAAGACGCAGCTGCTGAGCCCACAGACCGGCCGTCGAAATTTCCCGCCCACATTCCTATTATATGCCTGGACGTATACGCCACCATCCAGCAGTCACGATAGTTGCTGCTGGTACCGGTCTTCAGGCAGACGGGAAATCCGAAATCGAAAAAATCGGGATTGCCGAAAGTGAGAAGTCGAGCAGACGGATCCGCCAAAATGTGATTTATGATGTACGCTATTCCGGGTTCGATGGCTTGGGAGCCTCTATCATTACCAGGGACCGGCTTGAGTCTCTGAAACGTCCCGTTTGTGGCAAAAACGGTGTAAGCCTGGACGAGACTGTACAAATTCACTTCAACATTGCCGATGGCCAATCCCAGACCATAGAGCTCGGCAGAAAGGCTTGAAGGCCCTATTAGGCCCAGTCTATCCAGCATACCGTAGAATTCGTCAATTCCGACCGTCTTAAGAGCCTTGACTGCCGGGATATTCAAGGAGTTACCCAGCGCAATTCTTACCGACACAGGACCATACCATCTCCGGTCCGCGTTGAAGGGTTGGTAGTCGCCGAAAGGAGTATAATAGGTTCTGAAAGTGTCGGGGATTTCGCTGGTTGATCCGAAGCCGTGCTCCAACGCCAGAGCATATAGAAACGGCTTGAGTATCGAGCCCGCTCCCCGATTGGCGCTCACGGCGCTCACGTACCCCGCGTTTTTCGGTCCGTACCCCATAGACCCGACAAAGGTCAGCACTTCGGCTTTGGGAACGGACGCGATTAATATTCCGGCTTGAGTGATTCCCAGTTTCGCCAATCTGCGGCGGTGGGACTGCAGAATACCTTCAACGCTGTGTTGCAGATTCAGATCCAGCGTGGATTTTATAGTGGCTCCGGAGCCGTGGAGGGACAGCAACAGATCCACGAAATGGGGCGCTTCAAGTGGAAAAGGATGCGACCGCAAAGGAACCTCGGCTTTCTCCATGACCGCCAAAGAGGCTTCCGTCAAGTTCCCCACAGCCGCCATTTGTCTGAGCACTTTGTCCTTCTCTTTGTCCAGTCTTGCTCTACCGGACTCAAAACGAGGGTCAAATCTTGCCGGTGACCTGGGTAACACCGCCAACATGGCCGCTTCCGCCGCGTTTATATGCTCGACGCTTTTACTGAAATAAGTTCGAGCGGCCAAACCCACACCCTTGATGTTCCTCCCCATAGGTGAGAGATTCACATATAGTTCCATAATTTGATCTTTTGTGAGCTGAATCTCAAGTTTAACCGAGCAAATCAATTCTATGACTTTGGATTTATAGGTGCGAGGCCTCGGGTGGATGAGCCTTACCACTTGCTCACTGATCGTGGAAGCGCCTGACACTATGCGCATTTGTGAAACGTTCTCGCAAACCGCGCGTATAACGGCGATGGGATCAAAACCGATATGGCTGTAGAATCGTTTGTCTTCCGCTGCAATTATGGCGTCCTTAAGGCATTGCGGTGTGCTCGACAAGTCGGACCAAATCACAAAATTGCCCTGATTATCCGGAAACATCCTCAGCACTTCCCCGTGTCTGTCCAACACGCAGAACCCGGCGCGATTCCTTTGTTCACCAATAGCGTTTGAATAATCCGGAAGACGGCAATAGAGAATCCACGACCCTGCTAAGGTGAGGCTCATGATGATGATTAAGGCCAACGGCCATTTTCTTTTGAGAATCATTTTTCGCTGAACCTCAGTGGTGTGTTCCATAAATTCGGTCCCGGATTCTTGTAGGATAGACCTGAACCAAACGACACCGCACTTATGAAAACGACCGCTTATTACACCGGTGTAGAAATACGGTCATATATTACCGCAGGGCAGTTCCGATAGAATACTGCGCCATACTTCGGCAACGGCTTACCCAATTCCTAAGTGGATTATGCCCTTAACTCAGCAGGGGATCGAAACACCGACCCTGCTTCGCCCAATCAGAGGCGCCCCAAGCATTCGTGATAGAGCCAAAGGCGGAGTCCACCCAGATTTGGGTGGCGCTGACCTGGTTTCTAGGTCAGTGTGCATTTGATCATGGTCAGACCGTAACCACGGTGTCGCGGCCTGCGGAGCTAAAGCAACAATCCGTTCCTAAGATAAAGGGCTTAACCCTTGCTCAAACGTTTTACAGCCTCCACAACTACCGTAGCGGCCTTGGTAATCTCTCCTTCTGTCGTCATCTTTCCGACGCTAAATCTGAGCGTCCCTTTTGCCCATTCCAAAGGAATCTTCATCGCTTCGAGCACATGGGAAATCACGACGGTGTCGGAATGACACGCCGCTCCGGCGGACGCTGCAACCTCCAAACCTATTTCTTCCAATATGCGATTCGCTTCAAGTCCATAAAATGAGAGGCTTAGCGTGTTGGGCAGGCGCTTTTCAGGATGTCCGTTCAGCCTAACGTCCAGCAATTCCGAGGCGAGTTTTGCGTGGAACAATTCCCGCATCCTCTTCAAGTGGCTGTTATTGCGCTCCAGGTCTCTCTTGGCGACTTCGCATGCCTTGCCCAGGCCTACCATTTCAAGCACGTTTTCCGTCCCGGCCCTTTTCCCGCTCTCCTGACCCGCGCCGAGCATGAATTTTGCCGGCTCGACCCCTTTCTTGATGAAAAGGGCGCCGATTCCCTTGGGAGCGTATAACTTATGTCCGGCGATGGACAGCAAATCCACCCCGAGTTCCTGAGCGTCTACGGGAATTTTCCCCAGAGACTGAGCGGCGTCCGTATGGACGGCGATTCCACGGCGACGAGCAATTTCCGTTATTTCATGGATAGGTTGTATGGTTCCCACTTCATTGTTTGCGTGCATTATAGTAATAAGAATGGTCTCGGGCTTGAGCGCGGCTTCCACATCGCGGACGCCGACCATGCCGTATTCGTCAACGGGCAGATAAGTTACACTAAAGCCGTCTCTTTCCAGAAATCGGCACACTTCCAAAACCGCCGGATGTTCCACTTGACTTGTGATTATGTGGGCGCCTTTGGAGCGGCGCGCGTACGCTATTCCTCTGATGGCGTGATTATTCGATTCGGTCCCGCCGCTGGTGAAGATTATCTCGGAGGGGTCACAGTTCAGCAAGTCGGCGGCCTGTTTACGTGCGGCGGCGACGGCTCTCTTGGGCGCGATCCCGTACCAATGACTGCTTGATGGGTTCCCGAATTCCTCTTCGAGGAATGGTCTCATAGCCGCAATGACTTCCGAGTCATGGGGAGTGGTTCCATTGTAATCCAAGTAAATCGGCTTGTTCATATCATTCTCCCAAAAGAGGTTTCCACATTTGTCGGAGAATCGCTCCTTAACCATTATAAGGATCTTTGAATTTTCTCAAAATTTAAAATATCATGAGCGTCGATAGTCCAGGATTGGAGTCGGATATGGCCAAACGAAAACTGCAAGCAAAACTAGTCGTGCAAGATATCAACGACGGATTGAATGATTCTCAGTTAATGGAAAAATACAGCCTGACACCCAAACAATTGGAACAAGTCCTGCGCCAGTTGCTGGAACAAGACATGATCACTCATATGCAATTGTATGAACGAACCCAGCTATCCGATACACAAATCACCAAAGCCTTTATGGAAACCAACATGGCCATACATGAGCTTGATTAGCAAGAGCCGCATCGCGAATTTTACCCATTAATTAGCGGGATTATTTGGTTACTATTGGTCGGTCATTTGCCTGGAAGACTCCAGCACCGCTGCGAGTCAGAATGGATGGCAGGTGTTGTTCCGGGTGTGCTATGATTTCCACCATGAATCCACCAAGACCAAAACTCGAGGTCGCCAGGGTATCGGGGGCTCCCGTCTCTGACGAAGAACTCCTTGCGGACCTTAAACTCGTTGCCACCAAGCTTGAGCGGAATACAGTCCCCCAGAAGACCTATAGCAAGGTTGGAAAATATGATTACAGCACCTTGATTCGTCGCTTCGGATCTTGGAATGCAGCGTTGCTTGCTGCAGGTCTCAGTCTATCAAACGAGATCCACATTTCTGACGAAAGGTTATTTGAAAACCTGCTTTCTCTTTGGCAACATTTCGGGCGTCAGCCTCGGCGTAGCGAACTCACCCATGCACTTTCGACCGTTTCTCAAAGCCCCTATCTCCGCCGCTTTGGGTCATGGACTGTTGCGCTGGAGCGATTTGTTGCTTACGCAAACGCCTCTGAAGCTGAGTCGGAGGCAGTCGGTTCTTTCTCTGCGACGACAGCAAGAAGAACCGGCAGAGATCCTTCGCTTAGGCTGCGATGGAAAGTTTTGCTCCGCGATCGCTTTACTTGCCAACATTGCGGGGCCAGTCCTGCGAAGACCATAGGTATTGATCTGCATGTCGATCACGTCGTGCCGTGGAGCAGAGGCGGAGAAACCGTCATGGAAAACCTACAAACCCTGTGTTCCCGATGCAACCTTGGAAAAGGCAATCTTAATCCGTTGGACGGAGATTACCAATGAATTCCGATGATGAGAAGAAGTCCGGAGGTTTCGGGCCTGAGTTCACGAGACGCGGATTCCTGGCCGGCATGGGAGTCGGAGCGGCCGTTGTGGCAGGAATAGGGAAACTCGACGGCCCGGAGGCCCAAGCCGCGGAATTACCGGCAGGCGAGCTCACTCCACTGACTCTGTCTATAAATGGACGAAAGCACAAATTGTTGGTTGAACCTCGCTGGATTCTTACGTTTGTGATCCGGGATAAATTAGGCCTTACTGGGACCAAGGTGGGTTGCGAGCGCGGTGAATGCGGAGCGTGCACCGTCCTAATCGATGGCGTGCCGCGTTATTCCTGCCTCACTCTTGCTCTGGAGGCCGAAGGGGCGGATATCACCACGATTGAAGGTTTGACGAATGGCCAAACCTTGGGACCCGTGCAGCAGGCGTTCGTGGAACACGACGCTTTTCAGTGCGGGTATTGCACACCAGGGCAGATAATGGCCGTCGAAGGGTTGCTCCTACAAGATCCGAATCCCACATTCGATGAAATCCGCCGGGGAGTCAGCGGAAATCTTTGCAGGTGCGGAAATTACGCCCACATCTTCAAGGCTGCGAATCGGGCCGCCGACCTGAAGAAGGGAGGCAAGCCATGACAAATATGGACGAAAGGCTGTACCATTTGCAGGGAATTCCCGTGCCGGAAACCCCCGACCAGGGGAAAGAGCCCAAACCCTGGAATGAAACTCAGGTGGTCGGGAAGCCGCTACCGAGAGTTGACGCTTACGAACGGGTGAGCGGTTCGGCTGTTTATCCATCGGATGTGGCGCCCCCTGATATGCTTTACGGGGCTATCCTGACTTCTCCCTATCCCAACGCTCTCATCAAGAATGTGGACATTTCCGCCGCCGAAAAACTTCCGGGTGTGCGCTCCGTTATATGTGGATCTACTCCCGGCGCGGATCTGAATTGGCGCTATGGCGCCGGAGTGAAAAGGAAATTATTCGATGACCATTGTGTTTTCGAAGGCGAGGCTATAGCGGCTGTCGCGGCTGAAACGCCCTATCAAGCTTGGGACGCCATCAAGGCCATTAGAGTGAAGTATCAGGTTTTGCCGCACCTTGTGGACGAACGGCAGGCTTTAGCGTCCAAAGCCGTTCTGGTCCATGGGAATAATAACCTTGTCGCGGAGCCTCAGAAGTATGAACGCGGCGATATCGAAAAGGGATTTGCTGAAGCCGATTTGGTTTTGGAGAGGTCCTATAGGACGGAATGTGAATTACACACCCCCTTGGAATTACACGGCTGCGTTGCGAAGTGGGATGATGACCAGCTAACGATTTGGGAATCCACACAGGGAGTCTACGCTGTTCAGGCTGTGGTCGCCGAAGCGCTCGAAATGCCGTTATCTAAAGTCCGTGTCATTGGGCGCTATATGGGCGGGGGTTTCGGTTCCAAATTGCAGACGAGCAAATATTCGGTCATTGCGGCTATAATGGCTAGAAAGACGGCGCGACCCGTTAAATTGTTCTTGAGTCGCGAACAGACATTCCTATGCGTGGGCAATCGACCGCCGGCAAATATGAAACTCAAGGCGGGTATCAAGAAGGATGGAGCTCTTACGGCTTTGCAGTTCACTTGCACCGCGACCGGCGGGGCGTTTTCATCTGGAGGCATTTCCCTCATCGACTGGCTGGTTAGGGACTTGTACACGTGCCCGAACGTTAGATGCGAATGCGCGGATGTTTACATACACGCTGGACCGGCCCGACCATTCAGAGCGCCAGGCCATCCGCAAGCCTCGTGGGCCTTGGAACAAATGATTGATGAACTGGCGGAGGCCATAAAAACGGATCCCGTGGCATTACGGCTGCGGAATATTCCACAGGTACAGCCAAGGTAGATCCGGCTCTCCCGCTTACACTTCCACAGGGCTGAAAGAATGCCTGGAGACCGCAGCCAAAGCTTTCGGATGGAATTCCGCGAAGAAACGTCAGACTGCGGATCAAGATCCGCCCCATGTTAAACGCGGAGTAGGCATGGCAGCTTGCCTATGGTACGCCGGGGGAGGCGGCCCACCTTCCACCATAGTGCTCAAATTGTTCTCGGATGGAAGCGCCAACCTCAATATGGGCGCCAGCGACATCGGAACCGGAACAAAAACTGCGGCGGCGATGGTGGTAGCTGAAGAGTTGGGCCTCAAGACGGCAAACATCCAGATAGAAAACGCGGATACGGGAACCACTCAGTATGCTACTCCCAGCGGCGGGAGCAAAACGATACCCACCGAAATGCCTGCGATCCGGGACGCTGCGGTCAATGTAAAGCAACAATTGCTGAAACTGGCCGCTGAAGATCTTAAGTCCGATCCCCATAAATTGACTATTTCCGACGGAAAGGTGTTCGTGTCGGATGAGCCCGACAAGACTGTCAAAATTCGTCAGATTTCAGGCCTCAAGAAGCGGGGTGTCATAGTTGGAATCGGGTACAGAGGAGCAAATCCCAAGGATAAGGTTGTAAACCCATTTGCGGCGCAATTCTGCGAGGTAAAGGTGAACACCCTCAGCGGGGAAGTTGAAATACTTCGTTTTGTGGCGGCCCATGATAGCGGAAGGGTGATGAACAGGCTGACTGTACGACAGTCAAGTTGTCGGCGGCATTACCATGGGCATAGGATTTGCGATGTCCGAATCTCGAGTCATGGATAAAAACGAGACCGGTAAGGTGTGCAACCGCAATTGGCATGACTACAAGCTCCCCACCGCTTTGGACGTCCCAGTGTCCATTGAGACCTTTCCTATCGACCTCGGGGACCGCGAATGCAACTCCACTGGAGCCAAAGGGCTTGGAGAACCGGTTACTATCCCAACCGCAGGGGCGATAGCAAATGCGATTTATAACGCGACCGGAGTACAGGTATACAATGGCCCGGTAAGCCCCATGCGGCTGAGCGAATTGCTGGCCGACATGAAGAGAAAGGGGTGAGCTATGCTTCCTAATTTCTCATATGTCAGACCCACGTCCCTCAAAGAGGCGCTTGCATACTTGGACTCCAAAGAATCCAGAATTTCCGCCGGAGGAACGGACTTGCTCGGCTGTCTACGAGAAGAGGTCTTTACGGCAAATCGCTTGGTGAGCATTAGCCGTTTGCCTGAATTAACAGGCTTGAAGAAAGCTTCTGATGGTGGACTGCAAATTGGAGCGCTCACCTCGATCACCGATGTGGCCGATCACAATCTGATCAAGCAGAATTATGCCGCTTTGGCTCATGGGGCCTCGGAAGTCGGTAGCCCACAGCTCCGGAATCAGGGCACAATTGGAGGCAATATATGCCAGAAGCCTCGTTGTTGGTACTATCGCGGCGAGTTCTATTGTTTGCGAAAAGGCGGAGAAATGTGCTATGCGCTCGGCGGAGAAAACCAGTTTCACGCCATTTTCGGAAGTGATGGCAAATGCTGCGTTGTCCATCCATCAGATACGGCGCCCGGGCTTGTGGCGTTGGGGGCCAAGGTTCGAATATCAGGGCCTACCGGCAGCCGAACAGTCCCTGTGGACAATTTCTTCGTCAGCCCAAGAGATAATGTTGAAAAGGAAACTATTCTGGAACCGAATGAAATCGTCACGGCGGTCGTCTTGCCTGCCCCGGTTCAGGGACTCAAAAGCTCTTATCGAAAGGTTCGGGCAAGACGCTCCTGGGGCTTTGCGCTCGCCGGGGTCGCCTTAGCTCTGGTTTTTTCAGGCGAAACAGTCAGACGTGCCGCTGTTGTTCTTGGAGGCGCCGCCCCAGTACCCGTGGAGATCGCGGGCGGCGGAAAAAATAATTACCGGCAAAGTTCTGACCCCGGAAGTAATCGAAGCGGCCTCGGAGGCGACGGTAAGTGACGCTGAACCCTTACAGCACAACGGATACAAGATTCCTTTGTTCAAGAATGTGCTCAAGGAAGAGCTGGAGAAGATAAAACCTAGTAGTTAACGGAGTGGCGTCGGAAGAGGCGGAGGCTCTAGGCATGCGTTCCCAGGCTGGAGCCTGGGAACCGGACAACACGCGATTCGAGGAATAGATTTCACACTCCCTTGGCGTCGTGGGGCCAGATGTATTTGTGGATTTGCATCTGGAAGCGCGCCCAAAGTTTGTCCTCGAGCATCCAGGCCACGAGTTTCCCGGGGGGAAGTTCTCCGAAGACCGCGGACATAAGGATTTTTGTATTCTCGTGGGCGAATCTCTCCCGGATTATTCCACGGGCCCACTCGTAGTCATGTCTGTCGGAGACCACGAATTTTACCTCATCCTGGGGCCGTAACTTCCACACGTTTTCCCACATTACGTGCTCTGTTTGGCCGCTTGATGGGCATTTGATGTCCATAATGGCTATCGCCCCTTCGGGGATAAGCGAAATGTCCAGGCTTCCGTTTGTCTCGACCAGCACCTGATAGTCCTGTTCAAGCAACATGGATATCAAGTCCGGCGTTTTCGGCTGCAAGAGCGGTTCGCCTCCGGTAAGCTCCACCAGCGGCGTGTCGAATTCATCGAGTTTGTCCATAACTGAAACAAGCGTTATTTCATCGCCCTCTTCTTGCGCATAGGAGGTGTCGCAGTATCTGCATCGCAGGTTACACCCGGAGAGCCTTACAAATGAGCACGGCAACCCCACGTAAGAAGATTCCCCCTGAATACTTCTGAATAGTTCGGTCACTTTAAGAGTCATGGCTAAACTCTGGCTCAAAGTGTTGGGTAGAGGTTGCCCAGCATTGGTTTCCGTCAGCAATCGTAGATCGTTTTTGTGCTGATGGACCGGTCTCCAATATTTGAAAATCCGGCAACCAATGATAAGATACCACAGCCTATATTCAAGCGCCAGTCCGGCAAGACCAATACTACACCCAGGAGGGCCCAATTGAAAAAAGCCCAAGTCCGTTTTTTGCCCGATGACATTACTGTGGAAGCCGAAGTCGGGCAACTTTTGCTTGATATTGCCTTGGAAGCCGGCGTTTTTATTCCGGCTGCATGTGGCGGATCGGGCGGTTGCGGCCAGTGTAAGGTAAGAATAGCCTCCGGATCGGTGGAGGCTCTGAAGATAGAAAAAATTCACGCGGCGGCCAGAGCTCAGGGGTACGTCCTTGCCTGTCAATCAAAAATAACCGGGGACGTCACCGTTGAAGTGCCCAAGGCCAAGGTCGGTCGAAAGGTAATCCCCAGGGACGAAGCGGAACGCATGCGCGCAACCGCCGCTCCAATGGAATCTCCGATAGAACCCGACATAGCCCCCATGAGCGCGCGGGTTTTCATGGAGCCGCCGGCCCCCTGCGCAGAAGATAATGTCAGTGATTACGACAGAATCATCCGCACACTGAAAACGGATCATGACGTCGCCCCTGTTATCGCTTCGTTGAACGTCCTCAAGGAAATGCCGCTGGAAGTTAGAGAGCAGGACTGGAAATTCACGGCCTGTTTTCGTTTGGAGGACGTCCAGTGCGACAAGGAAGTCAACAGAATATATCATCTGAACCATGTCATCGCGGGTCATGTCAAAGAGCCTCCCACAGCGCTTGCCATAGATATTGGAACCACGTCTTTATGGGGTGAGTTGGTCAACCTGGACAGCGGAGCCGTGCTCGGAAGGGCCTCGAGATACAATCCTCAGATTTCCATGGGTGATGACGTAATCAGCCGAATTGTCTTCGCACTGAAGAAGGATGGGCTCGAAAGGCTCCAGGAGCAAGTCGTTAAGGGTCTTAATGAAATAATTGATGAATTGCTTCAGAAAACCGGTAAAACCCGCAATAGCATATCTTACATGGTGGCCGCGGGTAATACCGTCATGACTCATCTGTTCTTGGGCTTGTATCCCAAGTTCTTGCGAGAATCTCCGTACGTGCCGGTTGCCCAAAACGCCGAACCAATCCCGGCTAGTGAGCTGGGGCTGGACATGCCGAAGCATTCATTCGTCCGCGTATTTCCCGGAGTGGCATCCTATGTGGGAGGAGACATCGTTTCCGGCGTGCTCGCAAATGGGATGTGGGATTCCGAGCAGATGACGCTGTTCATCGATATAGGCACGAACGGCGAAATCGTCGCAGGGAACAAAGATCTATTGATGACCGCTTCGTGCTCGGCAGGACCGGCTTTTGAGGGAGGGGGCCTCGAATACGGGATGCGCGCGGCCCCAGGGGCGATCGAAGGGATACTCATAGATCCCGAAACCTACGAACCCATGATTAAGACCATCGACACCAAACCTGCTGTTGGTATTTGCGGTTCGGGAATCATCAATATTATGTCGCAGATGCTTAGAATCGGTTTGCTCAATCAAAACGCCAAATACAGGGAGGACCTCGATACTGAGAGGATCAGACTGGGTAGGAGCGGCCGGGAATACGTCGTTTGCCGCGCCGCTGAAAATGGATTGGGCGAAGACATTGTGTTGACGGAAGTGGATTTGGACAACATCCTCAGGGCTAAAGGGGCCATGTTCTCCGGGTACTCGTGCCTACTGGAAAAAGTCGGACTCAACGTTCATTCTTTGGACAGAGTCATTATTGCAGGCGCTTTCGGCAGTTTTATCAACCTGGATCACGCTGTGACCATTGGACTGCTTCCGGATATTCCGAGAGACAAATTCACTTTCATCGGAAATTCTTCTCTGAAGGGAGCCAGGCTTGGGGCAGTGGACAGGAAACTTTTCGAAAAATCGAAAGATATAGCCCGAGCCATGACGAATGTGGAACTATCGGAAGATCCTTCCTATATGGATAGTTTTATGGCGGCGCTGTTTCTGCCGCACACGAAAGGTGAGTTATTTCCGTCTGTTAGGATATTAAGCGTCGTTTAGGGCTCTGATTCGATAATAGGGCGCCGGAAAACTGCTTCGTATGAAGATGTTTCCCTCCGGACCCATAGGCGCTAACTTTGGGATTTGCGGTAGTATCTGAGTTCCCCGGCGCCCAGCCCTCTCCCCTGGCGGGAGAGGGTTTTAAGCCCCCTCCCTTGACGGGAGGGGCTGGGGGAGGGTGAAACCACGTGCAATGACGAACGTTCAAACCTTATGTTAGCGCCTATGCCCCCCCTCCAGAACTTTTGATATGGCGACGCTACGGGTCGTCATTCCCGAACCTACGGGCGCAACGAATAAATCAAGGTATTTTAAGGACTCGGTGTGGCCGCCTGCGGTTATGGGGGCCTCTACAAAAATAGTTTCCCGGTTAACTATTGGGTTCGCAGTATGCCTAGGCTATAGATTGAAATCTCCCGGTCTCCTTATCATTCCTGCCCCTCTGCTGATGAGGAGATTTACGACTTCGTGACGACCGGCTCTTGAAGCCACCAGGAGCGCTGTGTAACCTAGAGAGTTCAGGCAATTGACGTCCACGCCCCGGTCCAGAAGCGACTCCACTATCTCCCGCTTTCCGGAAGCGCAGGCCCCGAGCATAGCTGTGTAGCCTTCTTTGGTTTCAAGATACGGGTCCGCTCCACTCTTCATCAGCAAGTCCACAGCGCCGCAATGTCCCCTGAAGCATGCCATCATAAGCGCAGTGCGGCCTAGTTCGTCCATAGAATTGACGTAAGCGCCTTTGTCGAGCAACGTCTTGACCAGATCGTTCGCCCCCGCTGAAGCGGAAATAAGCAATGGACTCCGACCGTATGTGTCTCTAAGATCCAGTGCCGCTCCATGCTCAATGAGGAATTCGGCTATTTCGACGCTCCCGTTCCCGGCGGCCACCATTAGCGGCGTTCTTCCGACGCGATCCTTGGAGTCAACCGCCGCCCCTTTGGCAAGCAACAGCGTGACCATTTCTTTGTGGCCTTCAAATACGGCCCAGTGGAGAGGACTCTTGCCGTTTCTGTCGGGTTGGTCGACTTCGACGCCGTTGTCCAGAAGCAACGTCGCTAGTTCCATATGCCCTTCAAAAGCGCAAAACGTCAGAGGAGACCTGCCAAGCTCGTCTTGCGCCTGGCTGTCGGCCCCGGAATTTATAAGCATTTTGCCGATATCGACATTGGAGACCCGCGCGGCCTCCATCAAAGGGGTTTTACCAAATCTGTCTCTGACGTTTACGTCTGCTCCGTGTCGCAAAAGCAACGCCACGATTTCTTTGTGGCCTCTGAAAGACGCTTCCATCAGCGCCGAGCGACCATAGTTGTTTCTGCACTTTACATCCGCGCCATTGGTCAGCAGGAATTCAACGACTTCTCTCTTGCCGGCCAAAGCGCTGTAGGTTAGAGGAGATCCCCCGAAAGTCTCTTCTTCCGAGTTGATATCCGTCCCTCGGTCGAGTAATTCTTGCACCAGCCTGAGATTTCCCTCCTGGGCCGCGTGAATGAGCTCAAAACCCAGATTCCATGCAGAATTCACTAGAATTTTGTCCTGTATATTAAGATAAATCTCCTGGCGGAGCCATTTAGTGCCTGCGGGCAAAGCGTAACAAGCCAAATGAAACGATCTACCAGGGTTGGATCGGTAACAATATCTGAGCTATTGCACGTCGCTAATTATACAGCAAATGAAGCCAATTGTAACAGCGTACAAAGGGAAGCGAGTTGAGGCCGAAGCCCAAGCCTATACAAATTCCCCTTCTTTTGGAAGAAAGAAGGCGAAACGATAGCTTCGCCATTTTGAAAATTCTTGAAGGGAGGTCCAGAGGGGAAATTCATGAAAATAGTTCCCTCCGGGGGCATTTTAACAGGATGGCCCCTCAGTTCAGCGATAGGGCCTATAATAGGGTCTGACCGGGTTAATAGTCACGGTACCCATAGTCATGGAAGTATTTCCCGTGGAATAATAGACTCCGTTAAATTGAGGGTAATAATACATTCCGGGCGAGTAACCCTGCGGCGGATACTGCCCATACCCGATGGTCGGCGCCCCCTGATTCAGCCGCGGGTCCACCCGGGTCCGGTTTGCGTTATATCCGTCTCGGCTCGAATAAACGAAGGTGGAATCCGACGAGGCATATTGGGCTACGAGCAGAATACCCAAGACCAACGCCGCAAAAGTTTTCATTTCTACCTCCCCGTGACAATCGTTCACAATTATAATAATAATGATAAAGTAACGTAACAAACAACGCAACAAAACCGCCCGTTATAGCTGTTCGCATTCGAATGAGTAATATAACCGGAGAGCCTCTGCGGCGGCCATGTTATCAGCTCAACAAGCGTCCGAATGAATCTTAAGCGCGGTAAAGCTTCTTAGGGGGCATCCATCGGGCAGTGTATCGTTCCGACAAAAACGAGACCAGTCTTTATCTTTTGTGGTGCACAACATGAATATAGCCGGCAATCCCATCGCTAATCCTTTGTTGGTCTTTAGGGAAGAATTTGACGATTGGGCGATATTGTTCGATCCCGACACCGGTCACGCGGTAGGATTAAATCCAGTTGCCGCTTTTATATGGAAAAAATGCGACGGAAATCACAGTCGAGACGACCTTCTCCATGCATTGGAGCGTGAGTTTGAAAACGTTCCCGGCGACGTCGCAAATGATTTGGACGATTTCATCAGTAAGTTGGCCGCGCGCGGCTTCATTGGATATGAAGTGAAACAAACCCCATGAACAAACCCGCATTTAATCTCCCCAAGACTCCGAGATCCATGGATCTGGCCATTACGGCCAAATGCAATCTCAGATGCGCGTATTGCAGCCATTTTTCCAGTGAAGGAGAAGTTGGTGACCTACCAACTGAGGAATGGGTCGCTTTCTTTGGAGAACTATCTAGATGCGCAGTCCTCGATGTATGCCTTCAGGGCGGTGAACCCTTTTTCAGGCAAGATCTGCCCGAAATAATTGAAGGCGTCGTCAGGAACAAAATGCGGTATTCCGTGCTTAGCAACGGTGTTTTGATAGGAGATGAACTGGCGGGTTTTCTCGCATCGACCAAGAGATGCAATTTTGTACAAGTCTCCATAGACGGTTCCTGCCAAGACGTCCATGATTCCTTCCGGGGCCGCGGGAGTTTCCAGCGCGTGGTCACGGCCATCCAAGCCTTGCGCCGCCACCGAGTGTCCGTAACGGTTCGAGTGACAATCCACAAAAAGAATTTTACCGATCTGGAGAATATTGCCCGCTTTTTGTTGACCGAAGTGGGAATTCCCGAATTTTCGTTGAACTCCGCCGCGGATCTGGGCCTGTGCCGTCAACACGCCGAGGAAGTCCAATTGACCGCCGAGGAACGCGCACACGTCATGAAATCCGCCCTAAGGCTTGTTAAGAAATACCCGGGGAGAATTGCCGCAAGCGCAGGTCCTCTCGCAGAAGCGGAATTATGGAGAAGTATGGAAGAACGGAATGGGCAGGAAGGGCCTCTTCATCCCCAGGGAGGCTTCCTAAGCGGCTGCAACGGAACGTTCACTAAACTGGCTGTGAGGGCCGACGGAATGATCGTCCCGTGCAATCTACTCCCGGGAATCGAGCTGGGTAGGATCAATCAAGTGGACTTGGCCGATGTTTGGTTGAATCATCCGGAACTGAACAGACTTCGGAACAGACGGGCCCTTCCGCTTTCCGATTTTGCCTTTTGCCGAGGCTGCGCTTACATACCGTACTGCACGGGCAACTGTCCGGCCACTGCTGACGCCATGCTGGGCGATCCGTATCACCCAAGCCCGGAAGGGTGTTATAGAAGATTCCTGGAACAGGGAGGCTCAATACCTGCAGAATGAACAACGGCAAAGGGTATCCCCTGAATTCGATCTACTTCTATTTGACGGAAGCGTGCAACCTAAGATGCCGGCATTGCTGGCTGGCCCCGGCGCACGTGTCCGAATCGCAGGAATCCTCATTTCTTGATCTTCAGCTCCTGACCCATGTAATTGAGCAGTCCCGGGCGCTAAACGTAGGATCTGTTAAGCTGACCGGCGGAGAACCGCTTATCCACCACAACATTGCGCAAATCCTCGATCGTCTTAAGAAGGCCGACCTTGCGGTAAATATAGAAACCAACGGGGTAGCGTGCACATCCAGACTTGCGCGTTTGATAAAGCAATGCAAACAAGTCGCATTATCAGTCAGCCTAGACGGTGTTGACAGCGAAACCCACGAGTGGATGCGGGGAGTCAAGGGATCGTTCAATTCTGCGCTAAAAGGTATCAAGCGACTTGTAGAGGCCGGGATCAATCCACAAATTATCATGTCGATCTCCCGCGCCAACAAAGATCATATGGAGTCCATGGTCAAGCTGGCGCAATCCCTTGGCGCAAGCTCCGTCAAGTTCAACATCGTGCAGCCTGCCTCAAGGGGCGAATCGATGAAAGACTCCGGGGAGACCTTGTCGGTCCCAGAGCTAATTGATATCGGGCAATGGGTTGAACGAGAATTGGCCGGCTCCGCGAGAATAGGAGTCGTGTTCAGTCATCCCCCCGCATTTAGGCCCTTGGGCAACATATTTCGGCATGGCAATTCGTCCTGCGACACCTGTCGAATCTTAAACATCATCGGTGTTATCTCGGACGGACACTATGCATTGTGCGGTATCGGGCAAAAAATACAGGATTTGACTTTTGGACATGCGTCGAGTGCAACCTTGCAGGATGTTTGGGAGAATTCAGAAGTCTTAAATGATCTGAGGACAAATCTCCCCCACGGAATGACGGGTGTGTGCTCCAATTGTTTGATGAAAAGAAGTTGTCTGGGAAACTGTATTGCTTTAAACTACTACCAAGCGAGGAGTCTGTACGCCCCTTTTTGGTTTTGCGGGGAAGCCGAAAAACTGGGGCTTTTTCCTGAGACCCGCCTTGTTTCAACGTACGTTCCCACCCGTGCCCCGAAGGTTTGAATCATGGAATATATGAAACCGGAAATGATAGACATAGACACAGGCTCCGCCACAGGGGCGTCAGCCCCATGTAGCCAGGGATGGACTAACTACAGCCTTGGTTGCACTGCCGGCTTTGCTAACTCCACCGCATGCGGAGCAGGCAATTTTTATAGTGGCGGCGGCTGTCAGTTTGGCGGATCCGCTCAAGGAAAATGCAGTTGGGGCTGGGGAGTGGCTTAGATAACGCTTGCGAAACTTTAGAATCGTTCAAAGTTTTGCCGGGAAGTCCCTTTCTACAAAAAGGGCCTCCTCGGACCCGTTACCAAGAAATACCGATAATCGCGAACAAATTCCCGTACCTCCTGATCCAGGAGACAGCCCGTTAGTTTTTTTTCGGCCGCTTGGTCCACGCGCCGCTGGAAGTGTTCTGCGGGATGTTTTGCAGTGGACTCCAAAATAACACCTTGAATCAACAAGATCTCGATAGCATCCGCCCTGCTTACTCCATCCGCCTCGGACAAGACTTGGAATGGGTTTCTTGCCGCCGCCCCCGATTTGAAGGATTGGCTGGACCATTTCGCCTCTATCTTGAATCTTTCCCCTTGTGACGCCGCCGGCAAACGACCTTTGATCTTCTTCTGCCTGGGGTCCAAATGGCGTCTCGTCAGAGCCGCTCAAAGCTTGGTAAGCCTGATCCCGGACTTCTTCCACGAAAAAACCTGGGAGAGCCGCAAATACAATTGTGTTCGCGGCATGGACCAATCCCTCGTCTCCAAACGTCATATGCGAGCTGCTCTACTTCAAGACAAAAGGTCAGGCCCTGTTGTCCATGTGGCAGTCATTGCAGATCCTGTATCGAGGTGTAGTAAGGGCCGGCGGCTTGCCCCTGCATAGCGCCCTGATTGAAAAATCGGGTAGTGGCTTCCTGCTTGTAGGAGGCGAAGGCAGCGGAAAGAGCACATCCTGCGGGCGCTTGGCTCCGCCGTGGGAGGCTGTTTCTGATGACGGTGTTATTGTCCTGCCCAATTCCGATGGATACGTGGCTCATCCGTTGCCTACCTGGAGCGAATTGATAGGCGGACAGTCCAACAGGGAATGGAATGTGCAGAGAGGAACCCCGCTGCGAGCCGTATATTTCATCGGAAAAGCGGGGGAAGACCGCATAAGTCCCGCCGGCCAGGGATTCTCAGCCGTGGCTCTGTGCCGCTCCGCAACTTACCTTTGCTCCTCAGGCCGTGTAAAAGCCTCAGAACCTGATGCGCCGCTCAAACGCAAGATCTTTGAAAATGCTTGCGAAGTCGCGTCAATGATTCCGTGTTTTGGTCTGGAGATTTCGCTGGCCGGCAGATTTTGGGAAATGATTCGGGAACTACAATAGCGGTCGGTTGCAAAACCTTTCTCGGATCGGTTCCAAGGTAGTCTGTAAAGCGCGGACAAGCAAGATCGGTTGTGCCTAAAATCGCATGAACCATTGAGTTTGGTGGAATAATAAAAGTTTTTGGAAAGAGTTGCCGGGGAGGACCTTTTTGCAAAAAGGTCCTCCCCGGCAACTCTTTCCAAGGCGCTTAGATTTTGCGACTGCTTCTAATATAGTCGATACTTTCTGTAAAAAAACGGCTTCAGGAGCTTCAAACCCAAAACCGACAATGCGGGTTTGACCCAGGAAGACAATGTCGAGTGGGAACCCAAACATTGCTTGCAGTAATCATGTTCCAGTGTACCTCTGCGGAAACCCCTTACAATTTTCTCCAAGCCGTCGCTGTTGAGAATCTCAGCCAGCTTCGATTGATTCAAGTTCCCAATTGTGGTCCTGCCTTCGTAGTCGATACAGCACAAGGTGACATCACCGGAATGAAGTATGGCGAAGTGGTCTCTCATCCCGAAGCAATAGCCGTAATTGGCGGGTATCACTTCCTCCTCTGCAAAGGCGTTTCCCCAGTCGGTTAAGACTGTACGTTTCAAAAAAAACCTTGGGAGCCACCTCAATTACGTTCCATGCGTATATTTTGATTTTACTCAGCTTTTTGGAAACCAAGGCTTCATCGTATTCCCGCGCCAAGCATGCGTAAACAAGTTGCGCCCATTGCGACACGGTTTCCCTCAAGGCCCCCGAGCCATCCATAAACTTGGGAATACCGAGCTTTTCTCTCAGTTTTCCGGCGAACCGGGTCGTCATTACTCGAATTTTGAAAATCGGAGGATTCGGCCTGGCTTGACAGGCGGCAAGCAACGCGAATAACCCTTCTTTATACTTCTCGAAATCCATCCGAGTTCCGCGTGTGGCTTCAAAGCTGACAGGATCGGGGGTTTGAAGCGAAATGTCAATCTGATGAAAATCGCGAGACGCTATCGCTTCGATAAGTCCGGCTCTTAACAGGCCGCCGTTTGTGGTAAGCCCAATCTTTATCCCGAGGGAATGCGCATGATCCACGATGGCGAAGAATTTCGGGTGCAATAAAGGTTCGCCCATCACATGGAGCGTGACCTTTTCAGCCAAGTCGAGCTCGGCAATTTGATCCAACGCGGATTTGGCCAGGTTCTCATCCATAATTCCCCGTTTTCGTCGCATTATGGAATCAGGACAAAAGACGCACGAAAAGTTGCATTTATTCGTAAGCTCCAGATGGATCCGTTGGAATCGATCAGGAAGATATGCGGGCAAAGATTTGTTACTCATTGTGATAACTCACTAAAGCCGGGTAATTCATCGGGATGGAATGCTGTGAGCAAAGCAGGTCTGCTCCTACAAGATTGTGAGGCCGTATTCACGCGACATACTTAGCGCTGTGTTTTATAGTCCTACTGCCGGAGCCTCGCGGGAGACTTAAAGTATTGCTTCAAAGGTCCGAGACCTAACCATGTCATTGCTTCGCTGCGCTCGCAATGACAACTTTGTCGCTCCGCACATGTGGAGAACGCCGCAATTTTCAACGCGGAGTACCATAGAAATACGCTCGAGGTTTTTTCTCGACAGATGCGCTCCGCTTCAGGCGCCATATCCTACGAAACCGGGTATACCGAGAACCAAGAGTAACCGTATTTACGAAAACTGCCAGTTAGTCACCAGGAACCGTGCGAAATGGTATTGGAGCTGGACGCCATACTTAAAGCTTTTGAGGAGGGGTCCAGGAAGGGACTTTCTGCAAAATGTCTCTCCCCGGCTACTTCACCCAACGCTCTTCATTTCTTCAACGGCTTTTAGCTCCAGGACAGAGTCCCGGCCACCGAGGCGGTCATCAATCCCGCTAAGAAACCGGTCAACAGAGCTTTCATGCCCATCTCTATAACTTCTTCTTTTCGCTCAGGCGCTAACGCGGACACTCCTCCAATGAGGATCGCCAGACTGCCGAAATTTGCGAAGGAGCACAATGCATAAGTGAGCATCATGGTCGTCCTAGGACCGATGAGTCCCGCTTCCAGCATCTCTTTCATCCGGCTGTAAGCCAACCATTCGTTAAACACTACTTTTATGGCGAGAAGATTTCCGGCTTGGAGACAGTCCTCCCACGGCACACCTATGATGAAGGCGATGGGAGCGAATACGTAACCACCCACCTGGTCGAAGGATGTGCCAAAGAGGCCCAAGGCGGCGTTTAACACCTGAATTAGGGATACGAACGCCAGAAGGATGGCGGCGATTGTCGCTACGAGTCTTAATCCGTCGACCGCCCCGTTCGCCGCAGCTTCGACGATCCCTTTTTCGGGAGGCAGCAGGTAGCTCCATTTTATGCGGCTCCCGGTCTCAGGATCCCCGGTTTCAGGAACCATCATTTTGGATAAAGCCAGAGCGGCCGGCGCGTGCATCAGGCTGGCGGCAAGAATGTATCCCGGGTTCGCGCCGAATATATTAACGTAAACAGCCATTACCGATCCCGCTATGGTCGCCATGAAGCATGTCATGACAGTGAAAAGCTCGGAGCGGGTCATTCTGCCGAGGACGTTCTTCAGACCGGTTATGGCTTCGATACCCATGAAGATGAACATGGAGGCAGCGAGGGTCTCCGCCCCGGAAGTACGCATTGTCCGCTGCATCATCGTGGCAAGAGAGTAGATGATTGCCGGCAGCACTCGAATGAAGTTCAGCACGGCCATGGCGGAGCTGACAAAGATTATCACCGCGCCCATGTTAAGGATCATGAAGTCCTTATTCTGGGTGAGGGATCCGAAAAGAAATTTGGCTCCGTAGTCGGCAAAGACGTAAATCCCCGTGAAGAATTTCTGGGCCGCGAAGAAAATCTGTTCCGGGTAGGTTTTAAGGATCAGAATAGCGACCGTATATTGTAGAGCCAAGCCGCACACAGTGAGAGACCATCTGATCCGACGCCGATTCTCCGATAGAACGAAGCTGATAAATATGAGGGTGACTATTCCGAATACGCTTATTAATCTATGTGGCATGCGGCTAAGGTAAAAGCGTGCTGTCGCAAAGTCAATATCATTTGATTTCGGCAAGAATATCTTATCGATACGTTCGCCCCATGGCTGTTTCATTTCGCGACGTAAATAGACCGCTCTTGAACCCTAACAATGATAGAACCAAGCTTTTAAGCGGGTTAATTGAATAAGTTTTTACTTGACTTAAGGGCTTATGCATCTGTACAATCTATCTCATGTCAAAGGGCCCCTGTTGCGGCTCATCGTTGACGCCGGCCGTGATCACCACAACAGATAGGCTTAACCTATAACGATAATGGGGTATTTTAGAGCAAGGGGCCTAGGCGGGTTATGCATGGACAACAATAATCCCTCAGCAATTCCAGATGGGTTCGGAACGACACCCGACCTTATTCGATCTGATGTGGTAACGCAGTCCATTGACCTCGATTGGATATTCACTAAAGGCGTTACTTCTTCCGGAAGTTTTGATTTACGCGGCATTCAGAATTCTTCAGTCGGCAAGATACTAGAAAGCATACCTATTCCAATCCTATTGATAAACTCGGAGCGGGTTATAGTCTTTGCCAATGACGCGTTCGCCAAAATCGGCGCTGCCAATTCAGAGCTCCTGGGTATGCCTTTTTCACGACTTCTTGCCAACGTGCCTGAGACACGGAGCGCGTTGGCCGCTTTGGACCAAATATTCTCCGATAGAAGAAACCGAGTCTTTGAGACACTTATAGGTTTCAACGGTCGAACTTCTTACTGCCGAATGAACTTCAGATCCGTGAGGCATGGAAACCACAGGTCGGTTCTATGCCTGATCGAAGACCTAACCGCCGCCAAAAGACAACTCCTGATCACCGAGAAGTATCAGCAGCTTGTTCAAGTCTTTCCCATAGGAATAGCGGAATTCGCGTTGATGAGACCTGTCTCCAAAGAACAGGGCGTTCAGGAGCTCTTGGAACGCATCGCTACAGCGAAGCTTGTTGGGGGAAATCAGCAATTTGCTCAGATGATCGGCCACGGAGCCATTGAAGAAATAAAGAATCGCGTACTGAAGGATTTGCTTCCTTTCGGGAAAACGCACAGGGAAATTTACGGTAAATGGGCGGAAGGGAATTTCCCCATCAGACCACTGGAAACCAAGGAAGAAGCTGAAGGATCTGTCGTGTTTTTTGAGAACACTCTTGTCGCAAATCTTAAGCAAAAGTATTTGTTAGGCTTCTGGGTAATGCGGCACGACATTACCGAACGAAAACGCATAGAAGAAACCCTCAGATCATCTCGAGACGAATTGGAAGAGAAGGTCAAGGAAGAAGAACCGCGGAATTGACCAGGATGAATGAGAAGTTGCTACAGGAAATAGAAGAAACGACAAAAAGCTGAAAGTAAGCTCGCCTGTCTCGTAACGGAACTTCAGGAGGCGCTTACGAAAGTCAAAACTCTCTCAGGCCTGTTACCCATATGCGCCTCGTGCAAGAAGATCCGTGACGACAAGGGATACTGGACGCAAGTGGAAGTCTACGTCAGCGACCATTCGGACGCCGACTTTACGCACAGCATTTGCCCTGAATGCGCCCACAAGCTTTATCCCGAGTACCTACAAGCCCGGAAGCTATGATTGACCGCAATAATTCGCCGGAAAACCCCTGCCTATGAGAGATGGCCCCGCCATCACGGGGATTCTGCAATAGAAGGCTTCCTCCCGGCGAGGCTCACGCTCAATGATTGGAAATGTTAATCTGTACGCGGAATTCCGCTCCCTGGGGACTGTTGCATAGACTGAGCACTCCTCCGATCGCCTCGGTAAGAGCCAAGGCTCCGGCTAATCCAAGGCCGTGCCCTCGCACCGGAAACCCTTCAATCTTGGAACACTGAAAATATTGGTCAAATATCTGCTGATGGTAACATTCCGGGATACCGGGGCCGTCATCTCTGACCGCAATTTGAATACCTTGCGTATCGGATGAGCAATGTATGTGCACACACTTCTGCTTGTACTTGAAAGCGTTGGACAACAAATTAGTCACTATCAAGGACATCTTGGTCTCGTCCAAATGAATCGTTCGGTTCATTTGTGACTCATCCGCTTCGAGGACAATGTCGTTGTCTCGCAAGACTGTTTGAAGATTCTCAAAGGTCTTGGCGCCGTCCAAAGCATC
Organism: uncultured delta proteobacterium; assembly: GCA_963747865.1. Taxonomy (GTDB): domain Bacteria; phylum Desulfobacterota; class Desulfomonilia; order Desulfomonilales; family Desulfomonilaceae; genus JBBSBY01. The sequence continues at coordinate 122,039 of CAVVHK010000060.1, forward strand.
CGACACTTTGGGGTCCACTATATCGAATACCTCGATCAGCGCGGTTTTCACAATCCCTGCCAGAGTGCAATCACTGTTCCGGATCAAACCCATAGTTGCCATGTCCACTTCGAGCATGCTATTGGCAAGGTGTCTTATCTTAAGGGCGTTTCTGAGCACACGTTTGACAACCTTTTCCTGGCTTTCGCTCAACTTTCCGTATCGGTCCTGCTTGTCCAGAAGTGAACGGGCTCCGGTCTCGATTATATTCACTGGGTTTTTGAGATCGTGAACTAAGTGCGCAGTTTGAATATTCTTTATACTCACAAGCAACCCCCGGCTATATCAACGTAAGCGGATTTCGGGTTGAGTTAGAGGCCTGGAAGATCTCAACTGAACTCCTCTTTAGGTATCAGGCGAAGCGCGTTCGAAAACATCATAGGCGCAAGACTTTCGTGGACAGAAATTGTCATCTCGAAGTCATCAACCGTGTATATGGATTTCATGGTGATCAATCATGTGTCAAATCCGACAGCCCGGCGGCTGTGCGAACGTCAGTTTACACTGGACGGTCCACCGTGCTTGCCACAATCTACCGGGCGGAAAATGATTGATGTTGGGCGGTGGAATATAGTTGCCTTTAAAGGGGCTTGGGACATAAATCTATCTTGGAATTACTTTATAATATAGATAAGGGATTGATGTCAAGCCGGTTTAATCCGTGGCCTCTTTACAGACACTTGCATTTCTCGCAATCTTCCCCGGCATTTAGATAATATCGAACTTTCCCAAATGCTTAAAGGCCACTCCCGGCGGTAGATAATATCGTGGGGGCTCATAGTGGATCTCGGCGGTAAATGGTTCCATGAATTTATCCGCTACCAAATCCTGCCGGACGAAAAAAGCGTTTGTTCCTGAAAAATCGCAGCCCACTAGGCTGTAATTCTTGTCGTTTCCCAGAATCTCCAGAGATTTGAGACCCGCTCCCGCATATGCGGTAAAATCCCAGGTATGCTGCGGGTTATAAGACATGACCCATTTATCCTTTGGACGGAAAAGCGAATTGTACTCGATGACCACGGCTCTAGGTCTGTAATTCCGTATCGCTTTCCAAACCCAATAATCATTGCCGTCTATGTCTATAGATAGCAGATCGAACTCATGGGGGATATTCATCTCTTTGAATAATATTTCAATATTTTCGGCGGTTATAAATGCTTTCTTGGTAACAAGTTGTTTTGAGTCGATCAACACCTTATAATTTTCACTTATTTCCAACAAAGCATTAGAGTCGCAATCTATCCAATTCCCTTTCCAGCCTTTCAACAGCAAGTAAAGGGTGTTGTTCATGGAGCCATCGCCTACTCCGAATTCTACAAAGGTGCTGTTGGTCGTGCCGATTCTTTCAAAGATCTGTTGAATTATACCGTCTTCGTTGTGTTCCGAACAGACCTTGTATCCATATTTCATTAGATTTTTAGGATTTAGATACCTGAGGTCACTCGACAGAACCTTTGCCACATAATCTTGACAGGCAAGAGTTGAGGTCACCAGCAGTTGGGATTTCATGTCTCCAAAGAACAGATAGACCAATCTGGCCACTATTCTGCGGATTGTTCTTTTTAGTTTGGATAATAAACGATGCGTCATATCTATTGAGTCCGGAGATATGTCAGAGGTTGGTAGAAGATTTATGCTTGAGAGTCACCGGAATCACAGGTCTTCCCAGGCGGGAGTTATTCCGAATCCCTTGGCGTTCTTTACCGCCTTTATCACCGACTGCTGCAAAGCTTCTCTTGCCATCAGCGCTATTCTGTTCGCGTCCGCGTTTTCATTCCCAGCGCTCAGGACCACCGTCAGGTCACCATCGATGTGACTGTGAAACGGCCTTATTACTTGTCCCAACCCTAGAGTGGCCTGCGCGGCAATACGCGAAGCCGTTAGTTTGTCCAAAGACGCGTTTGTTGCGACCACGGCTAGGGTAGTGTTTTCAACGGAAAGAGTTCGCGACGCGGCTTTACCCGTTTTCAGCATAGAGACGGAATCGGCAAAATCCGTTGAATCAGGCGTCAATCGCGCTCCTGCCAAAATGGCGCCGGTTAAATCCAAAATATCGCCGAAAGCGTTCACAATTACCAAGGCTCCTACGATGATCCTGCCTGTGGACACGCTCGCCGAGCCCAATCCGCCTTTCATCGCCTGCTGAATTCCAAACAGTTTGCCTACGGTCGCGCCTGTTCCTGCGCCCACACTGCCCTGTTCTATGGGTCCTGAACCGGCGTTGAGATAAGCTGCTTTTCCCAGGTTCTTGTCCGGTGTTGTTGAGCTGAAGTTCAGGTCGAAAATAGCCGCCGCCGGGGCTATAGGAATCGTCTTGCCCACAACCTGAAATCCTATTTTGTCCGCTTCAAGACCAGCCAGCACTCCTCCAGCGGCGTCCAGGCCAAAAGCGCTTCCCCCGCAAAGGCAAACCGCATGGATTCTGTCCACAATGTGCAAAGGATTCAGAGAATCCATTTGTCGGGTCGATGGAGCCGAGCCTCCAACATACAGGCCGGCCCTTGCGCCGCTTTTCGGGGGCAACACCACTGTGACGCCTGTTTTTGCTATCGGGTCCTGAGCGTTCCCGACTCGAATGCCCGGAACGTCGGTAATGTCATCGTGGAGTAACATTCAGCAGGCTCATCTGCGAAATAGATCGTAAATGAAAAGAATAGTAAACGGCCGACGAGGCTCACGACAGGATAAGCGGCGAAGCCTCAATTGTCAAATGCTTCCGAAAAGGCTCCAATAAAACTTTCTGTGAAAATGACGCTGACTTGAGGGAAGCGCCGGACTTTATACCCAATGATTTTGAATTAAGGAGTAACCATTCACTTATGAGCGGCCAAGCTGAGATTGCTTTCCCACGGAACGCGGGATTCCACTCCTCGCAAAGACACTTTGGCCTGTCATTGCGACCCCGCTTCCAGCGGGGGAAGCAATCTCCCCGCGTAACTGAATGGATACATTAAGGAAGATATCTTCATTGACAAGGATGCCGGATCGTCGCCCTCTCGAAAGCAGGGGTCCCGGAAGCTCGGAAAAGAACTGGATCCTGCTTCCGCAGGAATGAAGCGATACC
>CAVVHK010000061.1:0-25343 GCA_963747865.1 uncultured delta proteobacterium
GCGTGGCTCTCACGCCCAGCAATCGGTGGCATGGCTCCAAGAGCCTGCGCGAAAAATGGCTCGCGCACATCGAGGCTGCCGTCTATCGGCCCGTGCTCATCATCGACGAAGCCCAGGAAAGCAACTCCCTGGTCTTATCCGAACTGCGTCTCCTGGCCAGCGCCGATCTGGACTCCCGCTCCATCCTGACCATCATTCTGGCCGGGGATCAGCGTCTGGCCGCTCGTCTGGAAGAACCGGACCTCTTACCCATCGCCAGCCGCGTGCGCAGCCGGCTGCGCCTGGAGGCCCTGCCGCCCAAAGCCCTTCAGGAATGCCTCAATCATCTGCTCAAGGCCGCCGGCAACCCCAAGCTGCTCAGCCCCTCGCTCATCCAGACGCTCTGCGAACACGCCACCGGCAACCTGCGCCTGCTCATGAATATGGCCAACGACCTGTTGGTGGCCGCCTCCCAGCAGGAACGGGAAGTCATCGACGAAAAACTCTTCTTCGAAGTCTTTAGCCTGGATCCCAAGCCCGCCAAAAAGCCGTGAACGCGCTGCCTGTCCAACGCGCCAGCCAACTGGAGTGCAGTGGTCCCCAAACCCAGTGGCTGGTCGAAGACCTTTGGACCGACCAGGCCGTCGGCATCCTGGGTGGCGAGCCTAAATGCTGCAAGAGCTTCCTGGCCCTGGATGTGGCCGTGAGCGTCGCCTCCGGCGCCGCCTGCTTACGCCAGTTCCCCGTGCGCCGTAGCGGCCCGGTGTTGCTCTTCCCGGCCGAGGACTCGCTGGCCGTGGTGCGCCAGCGCCTGGAAGGCATTGCCGCCGCCGCCCAGGTCCCCTTTGCCTCCTTACCGGTGCAGGTCATTACCGCGCCCTCGCTCCGGTTGGACACCGAGCCACCGACCGCCAGCGCCTTTCTCGCACCGTCCAGCAGCAACGGCCTGTGCTGTTGATCCTGGATCCCGCTCATCCGGTTGCATCGGGTGGATGAAAACGACGCCACCCAAATCGCCGCGCTGCTCTCTTTTTTGCGGGAACTCCAACGGCAGTTCCAACTGGCCGTCATGGTCGTGCATCACGCCCGCAAAGACTCCCACTCCAGCCGCCCCGGCCAGGCGTTGCGCGGTTCGAGCGAACTGCATGGCTGGGGCGACTCCAATCTCTATATGCGCCGCAAGGGCTCCCAACTGACCTTGTCCACCGAACACCGCGCCGCCCCTTCCCGAGACCATATCCCGCTCCTGCTCAGCCCAATCCGGCTCGGTCGTGGCTTTGAAGGTCGTGGACCGCCTCCTCGGTTGAGCCGGAGGCCGCTCCCTCTCCCACCGAGCGGGTGCGTCAGGCCTTGGCCCAACTCCGGGAACCCATCCCGGTCCAGCAGCTGCAAAAACTCTGTGGCATTCGCACCGCCAAGGTCTGCTCCGCCCTGGCCGAACTGTCCGCCCAGGGCGAAGTCATTCATGACGCCCGCGGCTACCAACTCAAACTGCCCTTGCCCGTTTCCCGCCCTATAGACCCTCAAGGAAACGGAAACGGGAAACGCTCCGATTTTGTCCAGTGAAACAGACGCAGGCTCTGCTGAGGAGCAACCTGCCGAGGGATAACTGGATGAGGGCGACGAAACATCGTCGGCCAACGCCGGGGAGGCCAAAAACCTCCCCGGCAAACTGGGCCAGACCCTGTTTCAGAGCCCTCCCATGCCTCAAAAAACCTTCTCCCGATCCGCAAGAAACACCCTTGAAACCCCAATCACCCCTCCGCCGACTCGTTTTCCGGATCAGGTTCGCGCACCTCCAGCGCCGGCCGCCGATGCAACTGATCGTCCGGCACAAACTCAATCCGCATGCCCCAACCCGCGTGGGTCGTCAGCATCCGGCCAAACTCCTCCAGGCTTAACTCCTGATCATCAATCCCCACCACCAGTTGACCGTTCTCATCATCCTCGACCAGGCAGCGCAACACCCCGCCCCGGGGGCACCATTGGGAACCGCGGGCGAAGTATTTAATCTGCGGCGAACCCAGCGGCACCTCCATCGCCACGTGCTTGTATTCGGCCGCCAGTTGCGCTTGGGCGCGCAGCGTATCGTTGAATAGTTCCAGGATCGTTTCGTCGCTCATCCTCACGATCTCAGGGCCAATCTTCAGGTGGGTCGTCAGTATGCCCGCCTCCTTGTATTGGATGACAGCCGAATCACCCTCGCGGGTAATGCTGACCTCATCCAGACGCGCAATATAGCGTTCCTTTCGCTTCATAGGCTGCCCAGCAAAGGAAACTGAGCCGACAAAGTCAATCCCGCTGGCGCCAAACGGCGGACTCCCATTCTCATTTACCGCTCAAACTGCTCCCTCAATTATCGGGCGCACGCTCACACTTGCCGCCCAAGGCGTTTTTGTCGGCACGTCGTCGTGGAAATATGAAGGTTGGTTGAATCAGCTTTATACTCCCGCTCGCTACGAGTATCGCGGCAAGGTCGCCACGACGCGGTTCGAGCGTTACTGCCTTGCCGAATACGCCGAGGTGTTCAAAACGGTTTGCGTGGATGCGGCCTACTACACGTTTCCGAGCGAGAAATACCTCGATGGTCTGGTGGCGCAAGTTCCGTCCGATTTCCAGTTCGGGTTCAAGGTCACCGATGAAATCACGGTGAGGAAGTTTCCCAACCTTCCGCGCTTTGGCGTTCGCGCCGGCAAGCCAAACGAAAACTTCCTGAACGCGGACTTGTTCAGTCGGGCATTCCTCAAGCCGTGCGAACACATCCGCGCCAATGTCGGCGTCGTGATGTTCGAGTTCTCGCGGTTCTTTCCGAGCGACTACGAGCACGGTCGCGACTTCGTGGCTGACCTGGACAAGTTCTTCGGCAATCTGCCGAAGGGCTGGCCTTACGCCGTGGAGATGCGAAACAAGAACTGGCTGGCACCCGAATACTTTGGCTGCCTCTCCCGCCACGGCATCACGCACGTGTTCAATTCGTGGGATGCCATGCCGCCGGTTAGCGAGCAAATGTCGCTGCCTGGCAGTCGCACCAATCCCGAGCTTGTGGCCGCCCGCTTTCTGTTAAAACCAGGCCGCAAATATGAGGCTGCGGTCAAAGCCTTCCAGCCTTACGACAAGACGAAGGAAATTAATGACGAAGCCCGCAAAGCCGGCGCCGATCTCATCAAGGAGGGAAAGGCGGCAGGCGCAAAGAAGAAGACGCTGATTTTCGTGAACAATCGCCTGGAGGGCAATGCACTCGAGACCATCAGTGCGATGATCGAGGCGAATGCTGCAGCATGACCTCCGTTGGCTGCAGCGCGGTGTTTAGGCCACGGCGGACAAAGTGTGGACATCGCGGGACAGAAGCCAGCGACCGTCGCGCTGCTTGCGATATACCGTCATGCGATGTCCGGCGAACTGTGCCGCCTTCCCGCCTGCGCGCGGGGTCACTGACAGTGTGTCTCGGCTCCGCGTGTAGGCGACCTCGCTGACAACAACGACCTCTTCCAACTCGCTGGTGCAACAGATCCGCATCTGCTGGTGAGCGGCCATGAAGTTGGACGAAAATCCCTCCCCGCCGAACGGCGCTTGGCCGGGCGTGAGAAAAACAACATCCTCCGCGACTAAAGTGAGCAGACGAGCCAGGTCACCGGCATTGACGGCATCAATCCAAATTGAATGCAGCGTGCGGATTTCTCGTTCATCAGATGCCATAGCGTGCCTCGTGGCGGTCAGAGTGGAGCTACGGGCGTCCGCGCCCAGCGGACGACCGTTAGCTCCCACGAATTGTTGGCCGTTCGATCACACGATTTGCTTTCCTGCCTCCGGTCCCACCGACTGGTCGTAAACGGCTTCCACCGTGATTTGGACAACGTACTGGAGTGGGGGCAACTTCATCGGAGCCTTCTTTATCTCCTCAGCCACTTGCTCGAACAGCAGCCCGGACTCCAGTATTTTTGCCGAACCTTTGATCTGGTAGCCCTTGTAGGTGGTCATGTCCGCGACCGTGACCGCGACTTTGGGATTGGCCCGGAGGTTTTCGCGCGTCTTCTTCGAAAACAGATCGGCAAAGACAATATGCTCATCGTCAATTATCTTAACCGATCCCTTCGGTGTCGTGTTGGGCATGCCATCGGATGCGGCTGTCGCCACCCACGCCATTTTGCCTTTCAGGAACTCTTGCACTTCTTTCGGTATTTTCGCCATAAGGTTCTTCTTTCTTTTTGTTGTTGCGTTACTTTCTGGTTCTGGTTTCCATCAACTGTTTCAAAAATGTCGTCGGTATCCAAGAACTCTGTCCCGTGGGGAATTACTCCTGTCGCCAATGGGGAGTTATAATTATCGTTGACGGGTCCTCATCCAGAAATGGAAGAATCCCATCCTGATCGCTTGTGTGCCACAGCGGCGCTTTGGTCTGGTGCCGCGAAAGGCAGGGTGCGGCGCGCCTTGGCCTGCGTAAAATTGGTCACCGTCTCCAGATCGGCTTCCCGCATTTCCAAATCGTAGGCCTTTGCCAATGACTTTGTATGTTCGCCGATCCAGGCAACAAACCCGTCGGTATCGCCCTCAAAAAGCTTCATTAAGACCAGATCGACTTCACTGTGGTTCGCCTCGATGGCCGCAATCGCCCCAAGTCGTCCGTGCAACCAACCTTGCGGCATGGCGGTTGATCCCGAGGACGGATTCATTGCATACCAAAGGAGGCGCACCAGGGCGGCACGCAAAAAGACCACCCCGCTGCCGAATGGTCCGAAAACCAACCAGCCGATGGCAGGTGTTTCGGAGATAGCCATCTCCAGCGTCCGCCCGGTCCAGCGCCAGACCAGAAAGCGGGGAGTGGCGGGCCAGACGCCGGCGCGATTAAACTTGGGTTTGAGCGCTCGCAGCAGTTCAGCTTCCTTGGCGAGCGCCGCGATCTCATCCGCGCATTCCTGCAATTCAATCCGTGCCACCTGCCGCAACAAACGAAGATGGCGGCGTCCCATCCGATCAGGGTTGGCCACACGATAATGGCCCAGACGCTGCCGCAAATTCTTGGCTTTCCCCACATAAAGCACCAATCCGGCGGCGTCTTGCATCAGATAAACGCCGGGGCGCTCGGTTAGCTGCCGGAAGAAATCCTGGCCCAACCGCTCGACGAGCGGCCGTGGATCAGGAAACAGCAATGTTTGTGACGCCGGCACGGGTCAATGTAACGCCAGTGACCAAATTTTATCCGCTTTCACAGTAAACGGATTGCGTTGACACAGGCTTAAATAGTAATAGTGTATATCCATACAGTATGCAACCACTCACTGCCAAACAACGGGCGCTGGCCGACTTCATTGAAAGTCATCGGCGTGAGCACGGCAGCGCGCCAACCTATCAGGAAATCGCGGATCATTTCCGTTTTCGCAGCCTGAATGCGGTAACCAGCCACATCCGGCTGCTGCGGCAGAAAGGTTATCTCGCGTCGGATTCCGGCAAAGCGCGCTCGCTCCGGGTGATCTCCCCGTTGGCAAAGCTGCGCGGCCGCATCGTGGACATTCCCCTCCTGGGCGCCATCCCGGCCGGGTTTCCTGAAGCTGGCGAGCCAGAGGCGGAAGGTTGCGTCTCGGTGGACATCGGCAGCGTCGGATTTACGCCTACTCGGAACACGTTTGCGGTGCGCGTTCGCGGGGTTTCCATGATTGGACGCCACATTCTCGATGGGGATCTGGTGGTTTTGGAGCGGGGACCAGACCCTCGCCATGGTCAGGTCGTCGCCGCACTAGTGGACGGGGAGCGCACGCTCAAGACTTACGTGGTCAAGAACGGCAAACCGTATTTGAAGGCGGAGAACCCAAAATACCCCGACCTCATCCCTGCGCAGGAGCGGAACGGCTACTCCGTCCGAAATATGCGGTCAGTGTCACGGCGCGATCTACCGGGAGTACGTGCTTGGAGTTGGGAGCGATACCAACTGCAAGCACGCTCTGTCGCAAACACAATCCAACGGCGCAAGCCTTCTGCCCGCTCATGTCTCCTCCACCGCGACCGCCCATGCCTCCTCCGGTTCTCACACGGTTGACGTGAACAGTGAGAAAAGGAGCTATTGCAACTCCTGCCATTTTCCGGACTCTTTTGCGATTGAAGATATGGACGTTGGCTGGAAGATCAAGCCCAAACCGGGAATGCCTACTCAAGGAGGACTGACCTGCGCAGGTTGCCATTTGACGCCGGAGGGAATTATCCGAGGCGCTCGCAACATCGATGCTCCGCACATAACGATCGCGGATCCGGCGTTCCAGACTTCTGCGGTATGCGCCCAGTGTCACAACTACAACGGCGCCGCCAAACGAGCTGTGGGCAGGGAAATGCGGACATTTCTGGAATGGCGAGAGGATTTCTCGGGACCCGGTCTTGGGAAACAGCAGTGTCAGGACTGTCACATGCAACGTACCCTGCGCAAGGTGGCGGAAGACTACGATGGCGCTCCTCGGCCGGTGGCGCGACATACCTTTACCGGCGCCAACTCCCGGCAGCGGCATCTTGATTCCCTGAGTCTCACGATAATACAGCCGGTAGACGGGAAACGTGAACTTGTATTCCAAGTGTCCAATATCGGCGCAGGGCATTCGGTTCCGACCGGCCCGAGCGGCCGCGCAGTTTTCTTGCAAGTGGACGCGCTGGACAAGGAAGGGATCTCCAGAGCTCGGAAAGAATGGATGTTCGCCCCTAGTTGCAGTGATCGCCCGGACGACAAGGCATTCCTGGAAGAGGACAAGAAACTTCCCGACGGCGCCGCTCAGGCCCGCGCCGATGCTCAAGGGCCGCACGAGTCTTCCATCCGCGCCGGTGAAGATCGGAGGCTGGCATGGGAACCCGATCTTGCGTCCGGGGAATACATGGTCAAGTCGAAGCTGGTCTATACGCTTGACCGCTATAATGATAAGCCCACGAGCTGCAGTCAGCCCGAAATCGGCGCCACCGCCCTTGCTATTACGATCAAGTGATCGGGGGAAGGCAGGGGGCGGAGACCCGATCCTCACAAGCAGGTCTGGGAGAGCAGTCTAACCCCCTGCTCTATCTCGCTCGGCGACATCCCGCCGAACCCGAGGAACACTGTTGTGGAGTCGGGCGCTCCATCGGCATAGGTGCTGGAAAACGGGATCAGCCGGATTCCCTTTTGTCGGGCCCGATCTATGAGCTCCGGTTCACCAATCGAATGGCCGGACAACCGCAAAACGACATGAAGTCCGGCCCCCTGTCCGATAATGACGGCTTTGGCGCCGAAATAGTGATCGACGGCGCGGATCAGCGCGTCATGTTTCTTTTTGTAGATAGTGCGCATCCGTCTAATATGTCGGTCGAAGTGCCCCTGCTCCATGAATTTTGCAAGAGTTCTCTGTTCCAGCAGGGAGACTGTAGAAAAGTAACCGTGAAAAACTCGGCGGTACTCGGAGAGCAGCGAGTGAGGCAGCACCAGGTAGCTCGCGCGAAGCGCAGGAGATAATATCTTCGAGAAGGTTCCCAGGTACACGATGTTTGCAGTGGGGCATAGTCCTTGCAATGAGGGGATCGGTCTGCCGAGATAACGCAGTTCGCTATCATAATCGTCTTCAATTATTAGGTTTCCGCCTGATTCCGCCCATTCGATTAATTTCAGCCGGTTAGCGACAGGCATCACGCGCCCCATGGGAAGCTGGTGTGACGGAGTGACATAGACGATGGCGCTGCCACTCGCCTTGAGAGCGTCCACCTCTAGCCCGTTCGATCCGACCGGAATAGGAATGACGTTGAACGAATGGTTTCGAAAAACTGCACGTGAGAGAGGGTACCCGGATTCTCGACGGCCACTTCCTTACGCCTGTCCTTGAGCAAATGCGCAACGATGTCAAGACTATACTGAAGCCCGCAGCATATGACAATCTGTTCCGGTTTGCAGAAAACTCCGCGGGACCGTTCCAGATATTTCACGAGGTTGCAACGCAAATCCCATTCGCCCTGGCTGTCACAATACTGGGTAAGATGTCGAGAGTTCTCGTTCAGGGAATCCACAAGAAGCCTACTCCATAGCCGGCTGGGAAAGCTTTGAGGGTCGACTCTAGCAGGATGGAAATCGTAGTCGTAGCGTGGTGGAATGTCAGGGGGACAGGCGTACTCAAACGATTTTTTGGACGGAGACAATAGTGCGGCTTCTTGGTCGAGCGATGAAACGAAATATCCGCTGCGCGGTTTGCTATAGATGTAACCTTCTGCGTACAATTCTTGATAAGCGCTTTCTACCGTGTTGCGGCTCGTTGAAAGTTCCTTGGCCAGATCTCGCACAGATTGGATTTTGGAGTTGGCGGGTAGTTTTCCCGACAGGACCCGTTCTCTGATCTGATTGTAGAGTTGCTTGTATAACGGGACTTGGCAAATGTAGTCTAGAGTGTACATAATCGTCTCTGATTTCCCCGACCGAAAAATGTTCCGCTTCCTTTGTCAGCCCTCCCGTAACTCACTCGATCAACCTGGGGCACGAACCATATCATATTTCACGGATAGCCGCTGTTTTGAATTATCCCAGGGGTCATTGCCGTCAAAAAGGTAGTCGAGTTAGACCTGCAGTAGGCTCTCTGGATTAGTAACCGATATTTTCTCCTACCAACTTTACGTGAATGCGGTCCTTGATCATGTGGCCTTCAATGACGCTCCACATATTGCAGATCCGCTGAGGAGATCTGCAGTCGACACACAAGCCTTTCTCTCTGCACGGGGTCTGGAAATTCATGCGGATAGCGTTGACTGGAGCGGAATAATGTTTCACCCTGGCCATTGCCGAGTCCAAATCGGGAGCCACCTTGTTCATGCCGACAACCAGCACAACCTTCTTGGGTCCAAAGCACATTGCCGCGACCCGGTTACCCGTGGCGTCAAGGTTCACCAATTTCCCGTCCAGTGTGATGGCATTGGAGCCAGCAATCATAAAATCGGCTGTCATGCCTTCACGTCGAAGCTCAAGAGCGTCATCCGGCGAAATACCTGGCGTGTAAGGATCGATCACATGGATTTCGGGTATCCCGGCAATCTTCTGCCACAAACCGAGTCCTACTGTTGTCATTGAACCGCACCGATAGACCGTGGCCCCCGGTGGGATCATTGCCACGATCTCATCGGCGGCTTGAGTAACATTAGGGGAATAGCTCCCTTCCATCCGGCGCTTCTCCAAATGTCGGATTATTTGCGTAGCGACCAATTCATTCCAATTCATTTGATGGTTATCCATATCTTGTCTCCTTATTGTGAACCCGCAACAGTTTGCATTACAACGCCAACGCTTCAACACGCCTTGACGCTGGAGCGTATCCGGAGCAGGATTGGGTATCAGTAGCAATTGCGAGCGTTGTTCTTCTCTTCATAAGGAAATGACCGGTATTTCAGGCCCAGTGTATGTCGGCGCCCCTGGGGCCCGAAGCCGCTCTACCGCTGATCACCCCTCCTTACAGATCCTTAGGATCGAAGCCCATCGCCCTGACAGCATTCAAGTCACCAGGCTGGGCCCGGTTAATCAGGTATTGCGCCAATGCCAAGCGTTCTTCGGGTCTTTTGCTTTGCCACAGCTGGCTCTTGCCCGAGACAGACATCGGTTTGATTTCAACGACTTTGCAGGACTTGTAGCAGGGCATGTCTTCGTTTACCAACTCGTGATCAGAGCCGATTTCACATTTTGCAATCAGAGCGTTGAGCGTCGCTACCTTCAAGGGGCCGTCCGGTAGTACTCGCGCTTCGCCCCGAATAATGACGCAATGATATAGTCGGCCCAACTTACCGATTCGTCGATCCGGATCAAAGCCGGCGTCAACGTAAGCGAGCGGAACGTCGACCTCGAAACAGACCTTAGAATCCCTTTTCAAATTGTCCAGCTTTTCGCCCTTTGCCGCCGAATGAAAATAGACATTCCCGTCGGAACACACAAAATTGACAGGCGTAATATACGGATATCCATCCGCTCCGATGGAGGCCAATCGACCGATATCGGTTGAACTAAGAATCCGTTCTATCTCTTGGGTATCGGTAATTTGACAGTTCTTCAGTCTCATTTCTTCAAACTCCTTCTTGAACTTCTAGGGTCTCGCCTGAGTCGAACGTTTTCGCTGTAATGTTCTCCGATTTCCTCATCACAGCGTCAACGAAGGCTTTCGGAGCTCCCAGCTTCTCATATCCAGGTCTCTGGAGCTGATCACATTCGGTAGAAAAACTGGGCGGTCGCGTTGCGCCCTCTAAAGGTTTTTGGCGCCAGGAGCTTCCGCAGTCACGATTCTCTTTCGACGCGGAGAACTCCTGTTCCATTTAAGGCTATGTCGGAAGCCCGGAGGAGTTCAAGGAATTGTCGATGAGCGGCGCAGAATTGTCGATAAACGGTCTAGGGAAGAAGCATCGCTTTTCTCAGTTCAGACAGCCTGCGCCGTGAAACGGGAACGGGAGGAATGGACGTGTCGTCGAACGTGATCACCGAGCGCCCTTTTTTGTCACGAATGAGCTTGCTAACATGGCCGAGGTTCACCACGAATCCTTTGTGGACCCTGAAAAAACCTGCGCCGGTGTATCGTTGGAGTATGTTTGTCAGGCTTGAATGCAGATAATACGACTTGCCGGGGGTAAAGATTTTGCAGTAATCGCCATCGGATTGGACACAATGGACCGAGTCTGTGGGAAGGAAATAGTAGGTCTCGCCGTCATATATGGGGAATCTCTTCATCTCCAGCACGCCGTTGAGCGGATTCGTGACTGCGCCGGCCTGTTCGCTAACGTCGATCAAGGTCACCGACCAATAGGTCTGCGGACCGGGAGAGACGACGGAAAGTAGCGACATATTGTACATCACCACCTTGCCCAACACGTCGATAACCATCTGTACGGGGCATATCTGAAGGGGCCTTGGTGAGTTCTTGCAGCAACGCTGCTACCCTGCCGCGGCTTTTACGGGAATGGCAAAGGAAAAGGCTGCCTCCCAGGTGGTTCAAAACAGGGCCATATAGCCGTCGAGCGTAATCGTTCATGCCTACAACATGGAAATCCCGGGAGAGGAGAATTTGGCCGACGTTGAGTGTATTCCAGTTGTTATTCATTGGCATTTCCTTGGCCAAGCCTTCAATAGTCACTCGCTGATATCCATGGGGTCCGCCCCGACCCAACATAACAGCAATTTGCAGTCTGACCAAGGCCCCCAAAACCTTGCCTATCGAACTTCAGCCCGATCCTTATCGCCTTTCATAGAATTTAACCTGGTTAGAAACTCCCGATTGCCGGCTCTCAGTCCCTGGGGGAGTGAGAGCCCGTAAATAGTAGAGTATAAGGGTGTGTCCGGATCCATCTCCCGTCCCAGGCGAACCACTGACGCGCGCCTAAGCCAAAGTGAGATCCGTAGAGCGCCCTAGCCATCTACCGAGGATCTTTGACTTCGCTGCAACAGCCGTTCGATAGGACACTCCTGCCGGAGGGGGCCAGTAACCCATGTGCGGTCGAGCCCTCGGGCTGCAATCAATGCTGTGTGTCGCGGTCCGGCGCCGACCAGAGCCACGCAGGGCCGCTTCCTTGCTCGTACTATTGTCCTTTAGGAAGTCCTAAACTCTGAGCGCCCATTATCCTTTGGGCCGGCCTCAATTTTAGGGCTTGACCCAACTTCTCCTTATCGATGGATATACGATAGCACGTTGGTAATCCCTCCGCCGCGCAATATAGATAGACATTCTGGGCCACAAAGCCGGTGTCCATAGCGATCCAAGGTATCTTGCGCTCTTCTTCTTGTGGTCCTGTTTTCTCTAAGTCTGCGATATAAACAAGGTTAACGGGCGCATCCTTGAAATGAGCTTGCGTGTAGGTCAGATCACGAATGTCCCCTGAAACGACCGGGGTTAGGATATTTGCTTTCGGATCATGAAGATAGGCTCCGGCAGCGGTTACCACATAGATATCTATTTCTTGCCAATTCACGGCGGTGGGAGCAGTGCGTCTTCCCGAATCAGGCCGGTTTATACCGCATGCCGCCCAGAGCAGGTTTGAAAGTGTCTGTTGCGGAACGTCGCCTCCGTACGCCCGCGTGGTTTTCCTATCTTTAAGCGCTTGCGCCAGAGATTTACTTGGGTCCAGTTTGGGTTCGGGTAATTGAATGGGCTTAAGATCCTGGGCGAAAGCGGACAGGACAAAACCGATGGTGAAAACAACACAGACCATACTCACGGTCAGCATTCGAAATTTCATTGCGCCTCCCTGTTAGTTAGATTTTTGTGAATAGCTCCATGCTCCCGTAGGCGTCACATAACTGTACCGGAGCCGACAAATCCGTTGACCGGTCACATACCGATAATGGTAGTATTTCCACCTCATTCGGCCACTTACTGAACCCCTGCAAACTGTCCTTGGCCGTCGAGAGCCTGCATTTGCCCTTCATCTGTCTCTTTAAGCAGCTCTACGGGTTCCTGGAAGCTGTGCGGCCAATACAACACGCACTTTGGTTCGCTCCGGCAGCGAACGAGTTGTGCGCACGATAATCCGGAAGGATTAAGCGTTCAATACACAATCCTCCTAATTTCTTGCCTGATTCTGTCGAATTGCGAAACATTGGGTGATTTTATTCCTGAACATTGATATGTTTCTCTGCATTCACGTTCGCCGGCAGACGCGACGGCGGCGAGTGAAGGGGACTAGAGAAATGGAAACGCCGAGAAAAGAGCGGCTAGCCGAACTGCTGGGAATTCTCGCCGTCAACGACGGTCTCACGTTATCCGCACTGGAGGGTGTATCTTTCCTTCGCGCGACAGAGCCCATTCCCCGAGGTCCATCGATATATGAACCGAGCATCGTGATCGTCGGGCAGGGACGGAAGAAAGGGTATCTGGGGGACGAGGCCTACACCTACGACGCCTGCAACTATCTTGTGCTATCCGTTCCTCTGCCATTGGAGTGTGAGACGGTCGAGGCCAGCTCGGAGAAACCAGCGTTGTCAATATCGATACGGGTAACGCTCTCTGCGCTGGGCGAACTGCTCACGGAAATGGACGATGATATTGGACGCGACAAGGTGGCGCCGCGGGGGATTTACTCAACACTGCTGGATGATGAATTGATTGATGCGGTTATCCGACTGCTGGAGTGCTTGAGGCGGCCCATGGACAGCCGCATCTTGGGAACGCAGATCGTGCGAGAAATAATTTACCGGGTGTTGGCCGGCGAACGGGGAGGGGCGCTGCGTGCAATGGCCAACCGCCATAGCCACTTTAACCAGATCGCCAAGGTCCTGAAACGGATACACCTGGAATACGCCAATCCCCTCGATATCGACACCTTGGCCGGCGAGGCCAACATGAGCGTATCCACCTTCTACCACAACTTCAAAGCTGTAACCGCCGTATCACCCTTGCAGTATCTCAAGAGCGTAAGGCTTCACAAGGCGCGTATGCTGATGGCGCAGGACGGCCTCAATGCCGGCTCCGCCGCAGAAATGGTCGGTTACGAGAGCGCTTCACAGTTCAGCCGTGAATTCAAGCGCTTTTTCGGTAAAAGTCCTTTGGATGAGGCATCCAGAATGCGGGCGATGGCACGTTGAACAATGACAACTCCACCGCCTGGAAGGCGGTAACCAAAACAATGAGAAGCCTCCGGCTAAGCCGGGGCGACTCCCGTGGGTTGACCGTGTGATGCGATGGAAGCGCCCTCCAGGACCACACGAACATTCAAATCTAGGAGGTTACAGTGAAGAACCGCCAGACTCCAAATCACAGGAAACGGAATTGCGGGAACAAGATAGTTTTTATTCCGAATTTTCCATGGCGCTCTTCAGTGTGCAATTGATAGAGTTGGTACAGCTATAATGGAGAACAAAATCACCATTCGGGCTCTTACGGTTCCGGCTCGTCATTTCCGCATTCACGTCTTTGAATTCTTCCTGACTTCTAACGAGTTGGTTCGTCGTTCCAGTGAAAATAGAATATAATGCTGCGCTTCTTATGGCTCGGGTGAGGTCGGTTTTGACTATTCGGATGAAAATGAGGTACAGCCGGAGCTTGAGCCCCATTGTCGTAGATCTCTGTTCATGGAAGCAAGGCTGAGGGCACGAAAGTCAGGCTTTGCCAACGGCGATCCGTTGGAGTCCAGTTTGAGCGGGGCCAAGCTCACTGTCTCACACTTGCTTCTCCAGCTCTACTTCTTTACTGAAAGGTTATGCTTTGATGAGGTCCAGTCACAGTCATGATCGGACGAACAAGGTGTCGCCCGCACATTCCGGCTCCCACAGGGTAAACCCTGGTGGAAACTCAGTGAAATCATGAGTTCCGAAGAGGTCGATCTCGGCTTCGTGGTCTCGCACTAGATGTCGCAGACGCTCCAAGCTCGCACGACGCTGGTGGTCGTCCTCGGCGCTTTGCGCTGTCAGCGCTGAAACGGGGTCGTCGTCGGTGCTCAACTCGACCCTAAGGTAGTAAGCGTCTCCGACGTGCAACGTCCACCGCTCCCCCTGCCTGACTGCTACCCCGCAATGCCCAAGCGTATGGCCGAACAGAGGAACCAAAAGAACGTCAGTCCCAAAACCGAGTTCCAGTGGACGTGCCTCAAGCCCGAACCAGACGGCGGTAGAAGACGGATGCGACTTCCATTTCACCCCGTGCTTGAAGTGGACAGGAAGGTAGCGCGACCGACCAGTTCCTAGGTCTGCCAATTCTTCCGTAGACAAATGCACTGTGGCGTTCGGGAAGTCAGCTAGCCCGCCCGTGTGGTCCGGGTCGCCGTGAGTGAGGACTACATGAGCCACGTCCGAGGCTGTAAACCCCAGGCGCTCGATCTGCCGAACCGCCGTGATCCGCTCATGAAATCGGAACCCTGCCGTGTCGATCAGTTGCTGCCCAATTCGCTCGAGAGGGGCTGACACATCGTGAAGACCAATGCCCGTGTCGATCAGGGCGAGTCGGTCGCGGTCTTCGAGCAAGAGACAGTGGCACGAGACACGCGAGTACAGCGGCGTACGAAGGAGACCGCAGTCTAGGTGATGAATTCTTGTCGTCATTCGCCCTCCTCTCCGAATCCCTGAGGACACCACACTCATTTGCTGCCGAGCCGGAAAACTCGGCTGGGTGTCCCTCCAATTGAGACCATAGCATAGCGCTTTGCTCATGAATAGTCTTACATTATAGATCAACCAGTTCAAGGTCAGCATTGTCCCTATCCTCCCACAACCGGTGAAGTATGGCATGGGCCGCCTTTGTCATGGCCAAGTCTATCCCTCAGTAAATTTCCCTCTTACCTATAGATGTGTCTCAGGATTCTGACGGAACATAGTTTTGAGACGTGCAATTAGGCAACGACAAGCCTTTTCAACGTATAAAACGAACCGCATGCGTGTTGTTGACGTAAGCTTTTACGATGACGGACCTAGGCTATTCGAGTTTGATTTTATTTCGTTTTTACCCTAATTCTATCCAATGTTACCTGTATTGGCCGACTTCTAATTCACGTTCAGTAAGTTATTGAGACATCCGCGTGACGTAATTAATCCTCTGATATGATTATATCTTCTCCCCGGCTGCGTGAATCAGGGTCTATTGGACCCATGTCCCGACATGTTTTTGGCCTGCGAGATGATTGCCTTGGCGCCTCACAGGAATCTAACCCTCTAATTATATATTGCTTGTCTATCTTAATTTCTGTTCGTCCAGAATAGGCACGTAAATTGCTACACTCTGGACAATCCGGACACAGTAAACCGTTCAATAGGTGAAGGCCCTGAATCGATTCGGACTTGGTCAGTTTGCTCAGCCCCAGACTTTATCAAACGGTGATCTATCAGTAGCCGTAATTGAGAGACGTGTGTCAGGGCTCAAGAAGCTCAGGGACCTTGATCGGCCCGTGAGATCCTCCAAGAGACCGAAAACGTAGGGCAATGGGATAATCGCGGGTATGGTCGGCCGGATTGAAGAAGGATAAATGTCATGGGATATGATTGGAAATGGATTCTCAGGCTATGTGTGGTTCTGGTAATGACTGTGTTGGGGGTGGAGGCTTCAGCTTCGGAGCCGCTTCGTGTTTACACGGTCAAGAATATTGCCAAAGAAGTTGACAACATTGGTAAGGCTTTTGCCGCTCGCGAGCCGCAGAATCCTGTAGTGGTGACGGGAGGCGTGCCGGAACTCGGGTTTTCCCCGTTTGCTTCCGGACATCATGACATACTGATATGCCCCCAGGGTCAGTTGGATCCCACAAAGGTTTCCGCCGCAGCCGAGGGCTTTCAATTAACTGAGACGCCTGTGGGATCATATGGCATGGCCATAGTGGTGAACGCAAGCCTTGGAGTGTCGGAGCTGACCCTTGCCGATGTGCGAAGGCTGTTTGTCGGGGAGTATACTAACTGGGCGCAATTGTACGGTCCCAATGAACCGATCAATGTCTATACCAGGGAACCCAACGCCGGTGCCACCGTCTATATGAAAACGAAACTTCTCGGAGAGGCCGACTTCACTTCCACGGCCACTGAATACTCTTTTGACAGGGAAATAATTCATCAGATTTCCAAAACCACGGGCTCCGTCGGGTACGTTCGCGTCAATCGACTATCAGGGACGAATCTAAAGGCGATTGCGCTCAAGAAAGAACCTAATTCGCAAGCAATCATGCCTTCGGAAGAAAAAGTAATAGATGGCTCCTATCCGCTAACGGTGATCCTTGCGGCGCACTGGAACGCTTCGTCGAAAAAGACATCCTCCATAATCCGATTCGTCAACTTCTGTAAGGAAAACCAATTGGGGCTGAAGTGAGAGAGAGTCCGTTATCCCCTACAGAGAGCATGGAGCCGGTTTTATGACCGATGAACGAGATTGGAGGAATTCCGCTTTTCCCGCTTATGGGCTTGTGAGAAATCAAAGACTTATGAAAGGGCGCGCAGGCAACCTAAGCACTATATCTGAAAGACTAGATTGGAGGCGATTTCATGGATCAGTGGATTCCTTGGATGAAGGCGTACGAGGTCGATGTTACGGAAATAGATGGGCAGCATCGGGAGTTGTTTCGAATGTTCAACGAACTCATGAGCGCAGTGTGGGACGGCAACGGGAAAGACGCAGTAAAGGAGATGTTGAGCTTCACTGCCGATTACGCGGTCAATCATTTTGCCATGGAAGAGAAATACATGCTGAAGCATGGTTATCCCGGCTATGTCGCCCACAAGAAACTGCACGACGACTTTACGGCGGATGTGGTCAAATTCCTCAAAGAATATGAAAGCGGGGGGGCTACCGCCGAAGTAGTGGTTTCAGTTGTCTTGAATTTGGGTAACTGGACGAGAGATCATATACGAGACACGGATCAGGAATTGGGCAAATTCCTCTCCGTCCAATTAAAGGCGAGCTGACGGCTTTTGAAACGTCTTTAGCGGATTGCCCGGACGAGTCTATGCTTCGTGTGTATAGAAGCTCTCCGCACACTACAGATACCAATACAGGATTCGATTTGCAAAAAAGATGATGACGTTATATTTAAGTTTATCTCTGTGAACGAAAGGTATGGTGTGGCAAAAATAGCTGAATGCGCTCCCACCGCTATACTGGAGAGCAAGACGGATCTTCTCGTCGGGATTCAGGACAGCCTACGATGCTTGGGAGAAGCGACGGACCTCGTACATCCTCGATTGACCGACCACCACAAAATTACGGGATTTATTGCGGCGTCTCTCGCGGAGGAGATGCAAAGAACCCTGGAAGAACAAGAAACTTTGCTCAGCGCGGGCCTAGCTCATGACATAGGCGCGTTCTCCGTCAGGGAAAGGATTGACGTCGCCCGCTTCGACGCAGAAGAGGTCTTTCCCCATTGCCTTGCCGGATACACGCTGCTCAGCCAAGTCCCTTCGCTTTCCCATATAGCGAACCTGGTTCGCCACCACCACATTAGGTGGGACAAAGATCATAAAGATGAGCTTAGGAAAGATGGGATACTCAGGGACGGACACCTGCTTCATTTGGCGGACAGGATCGCCGTAGCCTTTATAGGCAAAAACGGCGGCCCTCTTGAAATAGCAAAGCAAATCATTGAGCAGATCAGACTCCTGTCGGGCAGGACGATTGATCCCGACTTGGTTGATGTCTTCCGCTGTTTGGCTGAGAAAGACGGCTTCTGGTTCGATGTGACCTCCCTTACTGATAATGTCCTAAGCCGCTATCGGAGCGATGTCAAAGGACGCCAACGCAGTATGCCGATTTCAGAAATGACGGGTTTATTGAGTCGGGTCATTGATTTTCGCAGCCATTACACAGCATCGCACTCAAAAGCGGTGGCCGTGGTTTCCGAAACACTGGGGCGCCATTGCGGGCTGTCCCCCGAGGAGCGCAGGCGACTTAATATAGCCGGACACTTGCACGACTTGGGAAAAGTCGGCACACCCCTCGAAATCCTTGAAAAACCAGGCAAATTGACGGAACAAGAGTTCAAAATTGTGCAAATGCATCCCTATCACACTTTTCACGTCCTTAGGAATCTCGAGGCCTTCGAGGACATAAGGGTTTGGAGTAGCCACCACCACGAGTATCTTGATGGGTCGGGGTACCCGTTCCGACTCGCCGGAGAAGATATTTGCCTCTATTCAAGAATAGTAACGGTCGCAGACATATTCGTGGCCTTGACCGAGGATCGTCCTTACAGAGTGGCGTTGCCCGAACGGGACGCGATAAGAATCTTGGGTGAGCTAGCTAAAAATGGCAAGTTGGACGCTCATGTCGTGACGCTGGCGGCGAAGCGCTCTGATGAGATTTACGCATGCATGCTCGCCGTTCGAGCATCAGAGAGCCAAGATTATGAAGCGTTTCTCGATTCGTCTTTCTTCCAGGCCTTTAACTGAACGCGATGCTTCCGAGACTCCTTCAGTCAACGCGGCCGAAAATTTCTTCAAGCATATGCGAGAGGGCAAGAATAAGCTAATGTAGTAGGGGCTAGTGATTTCCAGCACCGCCCACGGATATTGCAACACACAATCAAACCTTTGAAAGTCACCCCGGCAAAGTCGGGACCTATCATTGATCGGGCATGGAGAAATACCATCTCGGCAAGCCCCCCCAGTCAAGCCAAATGTTCTCTGCGGCCCTACGCAAAACACACCATGGTGGCGGCCTTCCCCTCGGTTGTTTCGACTTCAACTTCCGGTCGCCTTGACAATCAGCATCCCGGCCTATCCTTACACCCTTGACCGGATTCATTCTTCGCTGATGCGCTCTGTGTATCCGCCGGTTTGGTCTTTTAGCACACAAGTAGTGTTTCCCATCCTCAGTAATGGATGGAGGCCTGGGGGCTTGCCGCCAATTGCAAGAGAGGCCTAGTGATCCGATGTTAATCGAATCAGACCAACAAAGGAGTGAAGCGAATGTCACGCGTCTGTGAGTTACTCGGCAGCCTATACCCTATTATTCAAGGGGCGATGGGGGTGATTTGCAACCCAAGGTTGGTGGCCGCTGTTTCCGAAGCGGGCGGATATGGGTTGTTAGCGACTGCTTTTGCGACCGATGTGGATTCCGTGCGCGCTCAAATCATGGAGACTAAGGCTCTTACCCACAAGCCCTTCGGGGCCAATCTCTTTGCAATGAATCCCAAAGTGATAGATTTTGCAGCCGTTTTCGCTGATGAAGGGATTCAAACCATTACTGTGTCAGGAGGGTCTCCCAGACAACTCATACCATTTTGTCACGAACGGGGCATGAAAGTTTTCGTAGTCGTTCCCACGGTGGATGCGGCGGTGAAAGCCGAATCTCTGGGAGCAGACGCCATAGTTGCGGAGGGCTCTGAATCAGGTGGCGCCCAAGGATTTAACGGCGTCTCTACCATGGTTCTCGTGCCTGCCGTGGTCGACAGAGTAAAGCTTCCCGTCATAGCAGCCGGAGGTATAGCCGACTCACACGGGTACAGAGCTGCGCTAGCCTTGGGCGCGGGAAGGGGTGCAGATGGGTACACGTTTTATTGCTACTAAGGAATGCGTCGCCCATGAGATCTACAAGAAAACCATAGTTAGCGCAGAAGAAACGTGGACTCACGTCGTGAACTTGGGACGTCTTCAAATACGGGCATTACGAACCCCGATGGTCGAGCAAGTGATTGGGGGGCGGTCTGTCGCTATGGAGATGTTTTCCGGAAAGGCCATGGAAAACTCGTGGGTAAACGGCGACCTTGATGCAGGATTTCTGCTTGCGGGTCAAATCTGCGGCATAATCCGCACCGTGGTTTCAGTGCGTGAAGTCATTGAAGAAATGGTCGGAGGGCCTCAGGCTGGGTGCGGCGCAGCCAGTGTCTGACTCGATGAAGAGCTTTTTGGAAACAGTCCAATGGCGCAGGGGGATAGTGACGACACTCCAAAATACTTGACGCCTGTAAAGCTTAGTTCGAATCCGGAAGCCCGCCATACAACATAAAGTCAGAAACCTGCAGGAGTGCATTTGCAATTTATGCTTACGCAGGCCCCCAAAACGGCGAATAGCCTCAGATCCTCAGACCACTTGTGTTCCATACCTAGCCCTTGACTTCCCACAACCCGACATACCGCGCAGCCACCCAGCTGAAGTGGTCTGAACGAGTTCACCAAACGAATGAAGAGTTAGCAATGGGCGTATACTGGCATAGCGCACACATCAGGATCAAGAACAATTTCCTAAGCCTTGCAACTGTTTTCCTCTCTTTACAGGAGCCAGGACGGACTCCATATCTACGATTTCAGGTCTGATTTCGCATGAACCGACTGCTCGAAAAGCGTTCTCGGGGTATACTCTAGGTTCTGTCCTGTGGGCTATCGCCTTTGTCGATTTTCAGGACCATCCTTGGGTCCGAACTTTTCCCTGCAGGCCCTGGCGTCTTCGTGGGTCTTCGCCGCCTGGATGCACACCTTCATCTCTTGTAGGCGCGCCATTCTCTCATCAATTCTCTTAAGTATTTCCTGTTTTTTCAACTCGAAGTTCTGGCCAGGGCCTTGCCGTGGTTGTCCCCCCTCGAATGCGAACGCAGACGTAGCGAAACTCAAGGACACCAAGGCTGCCGCCATTAATATTGCTTTCATTGCTCACATCCTTTCGCAGGAATTATTTGACTGCTGCAGTGCGTAGATTTTTATTATCCTGATACTACAGTAGTGTGCAGTCATTTATTTCTAACCTCTAGTATGACTGTGGAACCACTATAGGAGATGGTTCCGAGCGCTCTTTCATAACTCAATGACTATGCTAATCGCCGAATAGATCTATCTATGTAATGAGAAGATCGGGAACTCGGAAACAGTGATTCGCACGGGACTCCCTTCAGAGTCTACGGTCAAAATCAGCCGCAGCCACAAGCTTTTGCTGGATTGGTTCGTAGGTAAATTATGTTCCTATGATCCACTGTTAGTCGCCTTCCATCTTGTTCACGATTCTGTCAGCCTCTTTAAGAATTTTCAGCTCAACATAGTCATGCCGTGAACGAGAATGATGATTGCCTATTATCTCACATACCTTGGCGATTTTTTCGGAGGGAAAATCAATGCTTTTGAGAAGTTCCTTGGCGACAGGGGGACCATATTCCTCTTGGGTCTTTCCATTGTTGTAGCCAAGTTTCTCTTCCGACGGCTTTATGCCGATGTCATGCAAAAGAGCAGACGCAATGACAATGTCATAGTCACAATTTTCCGCATCCTCCATGATCTTCTCAGAATACTTCAAAACTTCCAGTGCGTGCGTTATCCTTCGGAAGTCGTTCCCAAAGTAATCCACCAGCATCTTGGTAATTTTCCCTTTGCAATAGTCCATGATAGATCCCTCTTCTCTAACTCTGCTGTGATTATGGGGCAGTATCGGCGTCTTGGGGGTCTCACTGCCGGTGGGGGGGCGAGGGATGGCGAGGTTGACCCCGAAAACATCTCCAGTCGTCGTCACCTTGGTGATAAATCTACATTTCTCCCGCTTTTGATACCTCACCGTACGCCCTCGTGTCAACCAAAAGTCGACCTCGCTGCCTTTGGTAAAGGTTTCTTCTCTGGAGCCAGGCTTCACCGGAGGACTACACAGACGATTTCCAGGCAATCGAATTCCCCCGGAAGAACGGAGCGGAACTTCTTCGAGAGGGCGGGAAACATAGTATCTATGGACGAAAGGGAGCGACATCAGCGGTCCCAAGGCACGCGGAGATTATTGATAAGTTGGCCCGAAAAATCTGCAAGCACCTGGAAATCCCTTTCATGAGGTGATCATGGAATATCATGCAGTCATAGAGCAATCCGGAGGCTGGTGGATAGGTTGGCTAGTTGACCTGCCAGGAGTAAATGCCCAGGAACGTACACGTGATGAGCTAATGGAATCATTAGAGAGTTGTGCGAAGGACATGTTGGATTTGAAAGGCATTGGTGATCCGCAACTGGAAATCCTCATTTTACCGGACGCGGATTCCGGCAGGCCTGAATGCGAGCGCCAAGAGGGGAATCTGGGAGCCTGAATCTTTGAAGGGTTGAGATAGGCGTGGGACAAGATCCGCTCGTCCATGCGAAACAAATCAGCAAGGGGACTTATTACGTGTATTTGTCATTGCCGCAAGGGGATCGGGCATTTGAAATATCGTTCTGAGGCTATACGCGTGACTCAGGGATGATTATCCCGTCCAGAATCCGGATAAGTGGGGGAAGCGAAACGGTCGTTGTATACCAGACCACGTCGAGGTCTATCTCGAAGTAAGCGTGAACAAGACGGTTGCGCATCCCGAGTATCGATTTCCATAGAATGTCGGGAAGAGTTTCCCGGCGTTCGTTCGAGATGTTTGCTGCGGCCTCGTCGATATTTTCAATACACTTCATCAGTCCTAAGGCAAGCAAGCGGTCTCCGTCGAGGTCGTCTCTGGTTTTTCCCTCTGGCTTTTTTGCTCGAATATATCGCACAAGCTCTGGGGGAACGGGGGCATAGGCGCTAACTTAAAGATGCGTTGTGACCAGCGCCGTCATTCCCGCGCAAGCGGGAATCCAGTGTTTTCAATACCTTCTGGACCCCCGCTTTCGCGGGGGCGACGTAATTCTGCCAGCGTTAACTTTTTGAAATCACGTCCGACAAGGTCAAAAGTTAGCGCTTATGGGAACGGGGGGAGACAAAATCTCCTGATAATTTATCCTGATTCTTCTCAAGCGCTGAAGAAGCCTGAGTAGATCATCCCGCGAGAGAAACCCTTGTTCTAATTTAGAGGGATTCTTGGGGATCAGATGAAGGTCTTGAAAGGGAACGCCTTCTTTAAGAGCTTTATTGATAAGTTTTCTCAGGCGCTTATAATTGCCGTCAAAGTCCTGATGTGTTGCGGAAACGCCGGGGCTCTGCTCGGAGAGGGGAAATGCCATACCATGTCTCCAGGAAATAAAGATGGGAGATCAGGCTTGCCTCACTGATCGCCGGAGAGGAACGCCCCATAACATGGGACGTATAACCGGTCAATCAATATTTTATAATTGGGTTCGAATGGACGGCTATAGTCCCAGAGGTCTTAAATGGACTGCCAACGTTTTTCAAACGTAATTCGACCGAAGCGGACAGGTGATCCTCTATTTTTATCTAAAGCAGGTTGAGTTTATTACCTTATTCCTGCCATATCTTGCGGGTCGATTATCGGACCGTGTTCGGGTGAGCGCCGACATAATTCCGATTGACGGAGCTGGGGACGGTAAGGTACGCTCAGAAAGAGGATAAGGGACCTTTTTCACCGACTTGGCGATGTCTTACTGACCTCCGTCCGCCTGAAGCACAATCTTGAGTTTTTGCAGATGGCAACGGTAGACGGCGGAGGTCAGACTATGGGGCAAACGCCCCAAAGTTGGTAAGATAATATAACCTGCATTTCCGTCTTGGATTATTAAGGACTGACAAAGGAGGCTCACCACCATGCCGGTCAAATTTGAGAAAACGGGGAAAATAGCGGTCCTAACAATCAATAGACCGCTGGCCATGAACGCTTTCGATGCGGAGACCCTTGCTTCATTGAACAAGGCTTGGATCGATTTTCGCGACAATCCCGAGCTCTGGGTAGCCATTATCACCGGAGCGGGTGACAAGGCATTTTGCGCGGGATCAGACATCAAGGGATTGGCCAAGTATTATAGCAGCACGACTGCGGACCAACGGAGAGCAAAAGCTGACACAGAGCCGGGGTTGGGAGGGATAACGCGCAACCTTGAGATATGGAAGCCCATTATAGCCGCTATCAACGGGTATTGTTTGGCAGGTGGCCTGGAAATTGCCTTGGCCTGTGACATCAGAATAGCCTCAGAAACCGCTACCTTCGGACTCACCGAAGTGAGCCGTGGGATCATACCGGTGGCGGGTGGGACACAGAGGCTTCCGAAGCTCATCCCTTTAGGGAAGAGCTTGGAAATGATTTTGACCGGCGAAAAGATCGATGCTCAGGAAGCTTATCGGATCGGGCTAGTCAACAGGGTTGTGCCTACTGGTCAATTGCTTCCGGAAGCCATGAGGCTGGCTGAACGGATCTGCGCAAATGCGCCCCTTGCTGTGAAGGCTGCCAAGGAGGCAGTTTACCGGGGAATGAATCTTCCCCTTTCGGAGGGGTTGCGGCTGGAGCAACAATTGGCGGACCCTATTTTTCAATCCGAAGACGCCAAGGAAGGTCCAAAAGCGTTTTTCGAGAAAAGACCTCCTGTCTTTAAGGGAAAATAGAACCGGGCAAACGGGTTGAAAATCTTATGTCATTGGTCCTTTATCCAATAGTAATTACAAAAGCCGGGTATTCGCATGACCCTCGGCAGATCGATAATTGGGTCTCAGCCAAACTTCTTCGTCAATACGTATTGGACTCGTTCAAATAGAGTCTTTGCCGATGGGCGCTTGGCGTTGGCTACCGGGATTGGCTGTATTCTCCAAAACGACTGATACCTGCACGGAGATGATTCCACAACGATGTGGGGTCGTATGGGGGCGGTCATCCCGGGTTCGACGGGAGCGCCGTCCACGTGTGCCCCCACACCGTCCCCACGATTCACCGGTAAGAAGAGACTGGAATACAAACGAATGTTCGGGGCTGTCGGCGGAATGTCAGAGGGGAAAAACATGGGTCCCGACCGTGTTGAGATGGGAAAGTATCCGTCGCGCCGGACACTGTGATTGCTATAACGGTCCCACAGCGATCGCTCCTTGACTCCTGAGAACTTACATGATCTTGACTTTGCCGGCTTTTGTGTGGGGGGCATGCAAGAGTTCTTTTTTAAGCCGCGTAGAGCGCCCGCCGTGTCTGCTCAAGAAACGTGAGGGGGCGGACGTAAGAAATCGGTCGAAACTGACCCCACACTTAAAACGGATCTGGAGAAATTGATCAAACCTGAGACTTGTGGTGATCCGGGATCCCCCCTGAAATGGACCAGCAAGAGCGTCAGAAAATTGGCGGCGGTACTAATGCCATGGGACACAGTG
>CAVVHK010000062.1:0-23604 GCA_963747865.1 uncultured delta proteobacterium
CGGCGGAATCATGAAAACGCCGCCGAAGACTTTCCCGAGGGAAATACCACCATATGAGGAAATTACGTATCCGTTGACGATGTGGACGCCACAGCGAAAAAGGTTGGAGGAGCTTGGCGGCAAGATAATGTATCCTCCGACGGACATTCCGACCGTGGGGCGCTTTTAGTGATTCAAGATCCGCAAGGCGCTATGATATCAGCCATTACCTTCAAAATGCCTTAGCCGCCTGCTCCGCGGAGCGGCCAAACCTTTAAGACAAGCGAGGAGACACCCTTATGACGGGCGTGTCTCCTCGAGTTCCTCTCCAAGATTCGGCTTTTCCACGCTGACAGAAACGGGTAACGTCAGTGCATTATGTTAGACCCGAATTATTCGGCGATCGGACAACAGGAAGTGTGTCCCCTCCGGTCAACCATCTGATGCGGCGAAGAGGAATCAATTGACGCAAAGGGACGACAGGTGTTAGGGAATTGTGGAGAGAGAAAAAGATGCGCTTGAGACCGGAATTCAATCGTTCAATCATGATCGATTTCCAAAACCGAGATCACCTTGGATACCGATTCTATTCTCTAATTGCTTCAAAACGCCTGTGACGGTGTGTTGAATAATCCAGAGTCGGGCCATAACAGTAAAGTAGTCGCCGTAAGCCAAGTCCTGCCGCCTAGGTTCGGGATAACAGCGGCCATGGGGGCTTCATGACACAAGAAAGGGTTCAAATGAGTCGGATGTTTCTTTCGCCCAGTCGTTACGTTCAGGGCGCCGGCGCCATAGCTAATCAGGAGACCACGGCCAGGTTGGTCGCAAGGCCCTGTTCATAGGAGGCAAGACGGCGCTCAACGTGTGCGATTCCATGGTTGTGGCCGGCCTCAAAGACAACAACGTCGGCTGCCACACGGAAGTCTTCAACGGCGAATGCTCGGACAAGGAGATTAATCGGTTGGTGAGCTTGGCCAGGGCCAGGGGCGCGATCTTGTCATTGCCTCCGGTGGAGGGAAAGCAATTGATACAGGCAAGGCGATGGGTCACGAAATGAAAAGTCCCGTAATCGTCGCCCCCACCATTGCCGCCACCGACGCTCCTTGTTCGGCCGTTTCGGTTATCTATTCGGAGCACGGTGTTTTCCAACGCTACCTAGTCTTACCCAAAAATCCGGACTGTGTCTTGGTGGATACTACTTTGGTGGCCAATGCTCCCGTAGAGTTGCTGGTATCGGGGATGGGTGACGCTTGGCCACTTATTGGGAAGCGGACACGTGCGCCAAAGGCTGCAAACCGAACGCTCTTACCGGGGCGTGCCCGCCCACCCTATCTTCACTTGCGTTGGCTCGACTATGCTATGACACGTTGCTGGAATATGGCCTTCAGGCCAAACTGGCTGTGGAAAGAAAATCCGTGACACCAGCCGTAGAAGCGGTAGTCGAAGCCAATACCTTGCTCAGCGGCTTGGGGTTTGAGAGCGGGGGCTTGGCCGCAGCCCACGCCGTCCACAACGGCTTGACTGTTCTGGAGGCGTCGCACGCCAAGTTTCATGGACAAAAGGTGGCTTTCGGAGTCGTTACACAAATGGTCCTGGAGGGCCGACCGTCAAGAGACTTGGACCAAGTCCTTAATTTTTGTTTGAGCGTGGGCCTGCCGGTCTGTTTGGAGGATCTGGGGGTATGCGACCCGAGCCGCGAGGACATAAGGCGAGTGGCCGAAGCGACCACGGCGGAGGGCGAAACCATTCATTCCACCTGGTTCCCTGTGAGCGCCGAGATGGTTGAATCGGCTATCTGGGCCGCAGACGCTCTGGGCAAAGAACGTAAGAGACAGGCTTCATAGCTCCTGGGCGGCTGCGAGTAAATTCAGGGCCGGTATGGATGGACATTGTATATGAGTGGAACTGAGCGGGTGGAGGTTGTCTTCGTGGACCCGAACAAGCTTGGCCCACCCTACATTCAGCTTTAACCTAGTTCCCCTGCCGAATGTGGACGTCCCGCTGCGGAAACGGCATCTCGATCCCACGTTTCTCGAACTCCTCGCAGATAGCCCGGTTTATCTGATCCGTCGCCTTTGCCCTGAATTCCGGCTGAATGATCCAGACCAGCGCCTGGAATACCAGGGCGGAATCACCAAAGCTCACTAGCCTGACCGCCGGCGCCGGGTCAGACAACGCATATTCACACCCCTGACAGGCGGTCAGCAACGCCCGTTCCACTTCGTTCACAGACGATCCATAAGCCGCTCCTACGGGCACACTAATCTGGGCTTCGGCCACCGGAGCGCTTTCGTTGACAATCTTCATGTTTGCTATGTTCGCGTTTGGGATAGACACAAGTATTCCGTCGAGTCTCTTAATACGAGTGCTGCGGAGACCTATGCCGGTGACTTGTCCGCGTTCTCCCTCTCCCAGCACAATGAGATCCCCCAGTTTGAAAGGGCGATCCAAGAGTATGGCTACGGTGCCGAACAGGTTTGATAGAGTTTCTTTTCCTGCCAAAGCCACGGCGAGCCCACCGACGCCTAATCCCGTAACCAAAGAATAGGTAGGCAGACCCAAGCGAGCGCCCAGATTGATGGCGGATGCGATCACAACTACAACGGTCGCAACGTCAAATCCGAAGCGTATGAGTTGAGCGGACGTTCCGCTTGGTTCAATCCTCCCCAGGGAGATGACAAATTCCGCAGCTCTATTGAGTATGGCCGCATAGAGCCATATCCTGCCCGCATACGAAATCAACAAGCACACGAAAGCTATGGCCAAATACATCTCGGCGTTCCGAAGGTGCAGACAATACACCAGAAACCTGAGCCCCGACTCCGGGAACAGTATCATTATTGTGGGGAGAACGAGCCCGCCTATCGAATGCTCGATACTTGAATCAAGTTTTGTGTCGAGAATACGGAGCGCCTTGAGAGCGCACCTATAAGAGAGCGCTACGGCCCCAACGGTGGCCACAATGTATAGAATCAATCCTATCCACTGCCACAGAGCCTGTCCGCAGATTTCCGCCTTTGCCCATTGTGGCAACCGATCTATGACTTCTTTTGTGCCGAACGGCCCCGCCGAAGAGCTCAACTGGTCGAAAAGCGCCCCTTCCGCACCGGGCTTATAAGGGAAAAGTCTCACTTTATCGTAGAATTCTTCCGACCTGTTCACGGTATCCGGTGAAAAGAGGAATTTCCCGCCCGCGGGTCCATCCTTGCCGGCCGCAATAGTGATCTCTGTGAAGGGGAGGATCCAAGCGGTCAGCTTCCGGGCTTCAACAGCCTTGGCGTCAGGAATGTCCTCAAGAGGTGGAAAATCGATTCGATCAAGTGTTTCCTTAAGGTACAGAGCGGCATACATTCCCAGCACAGGTCTTATGGCGGGCGGTTCGGCGTCGAGATCGAGGCAGCGACCGGCGCGATTGAGAAAATCTGAGGCCTGGTCCCTGTTGCCGGACTTGTACGCATCTACCGCCTTGTTCATTTCGTCGAGAAACGTACTGAGCGTTGCTCTCGGGCTTGAAGTGTCCGGCGGGGCCAGGGGATGAACTGCTTGGGCTGCGCCGGCAGGGTTTGCGCAAATCCACCAGGCCAGGAGACATGCTATTGTCACGGATAAACAGGAGCGCAATACCAATTTTAGTCCTCCAAAGCTACAAACTCGTGGGATAGTATGTAACGTCGTAAGTCGCTGTTTCTCGTCACTACGTGTGAACGATTCCGCATTGCTGCAAAGCTTCTACAATCCCGTGGAACACGAGCCCCATCCCCATGGCCGCGACGAAAAAACCTACGATGCGGGTGGCTGCGTCCACCCCCTTGGGGCCTATCCAGCCATGGATCTTTCTCGCGTATACGAGAGAAAGATAGGTAATGAACATAGTCGCCACAATAGCTAGGACTACGGAGGCTATAATACCGCTGCCGGGATGTTCGACCAGCGAACTCATTCCCAGGATTGTGGCGATAGCCCCTGGACCAACCATTATGGGCATGGCTAACGGCACGAATGCTACATCCGCAGGCTGTTCCGTCGATTCTGAACCGGAGCCGGTTATCATTCCGCCTGAGGGAGAAGGAGCGAACAGCTCAAAACCGAGTCGCATGAGAATAACTCCTCCGACAACGCGAACCATGCTCAGGGGAATGGAAAAAATCCATAGGACCAAGTTTCCGAACACTAGAAAGAAGAACAGCAAGAGCATCCCGTACAGGCACGATCGGCGAGCCACATCAAGACGGACACGGTCTTCTCGACCTGTAGTGAGTTGGAGAAAAATAGGAATCGCTTCAAACGGATTAATAATCGCCAAAAGGGTGGTGAAAGTTCCCACAAACAAAGTTACGGCGTGTTTCATTTGAAAAGCCTCTTTAATGATGACCACGAGTTTTTTCAGAAAAGTCGGTAAATGCGAAAAGACTGCTCATGGGCTCATCATAGGGACCACTCGAGCTACAGTTCCGACCATTCCCGCCTTCACCTCGTAATCGCTCGATCATCGCTAAGTATTCTTCGGCGTAAATGCTATGACGTATTCATGATCAAAGCCCGGTCAGAGGGCAGTTCTATAAGATGCGGTTCCCGTTGGGCGCCACATCCTATAGAAGGATACGTAACTGAAATTGCGCCATGGACCACTAAGTCAATACGCTCACCGGCAGCCGCCTCAGAAATTACGGTCAAGGCTTGTAGTTGGAGTAGCCCGGTCCGGTCCGGTCGTAGACGTTTAGTAGCTCGTCCGGCATGATCTCCGCTATGCCGGTCGCAGGAATAAGTATCAGGTCTTCCGGCAGCACAGCCACTCGGAAGTTCCAACCCGCCGGCAGCTTCTTCAGCCGGCTCCCCAGGTCTTTAGCCGTCTCGTAGGATTGGGTCGAATTCAGGCCGAGATTCATCCCCTTCATGATCCAGGTGTTCCCTTCCGCGTCATCGATAAGGAACGCAGGCCGGCCTTTGAGGTATCCAAATTGGGTCTTCCGTTCGATCGAGGTCTTCTTGTAGCCGAGGGTGCTTGGATCTTTGAGATTCATCCCTTTCAGGTCCAACAAGCCGACCCAGCGGGCCATCAACCCGTCGAAGTCCCGCTCCGTGCCGACCGGAACGTCGATCCAGTCAAGCATCCACAGTTTGGGACCGTTGACATGGACTCCGAGGACCTCATACTGCTTCTTCAGCTTTTCGGGATTGACTTTCGCCACGAGAGCGTTGGGGGACGAATCCTTGTTGGTCTCGTTGTACCCGTTCAAGCCCTGCGTATTGTATACGTTGGCCCTCAGGTCACCGGTTACTGGGTTACCTGCGATCAGGAATATCTCGGTGTATTGCACTGCCCGCAAGTCTACGAAGTGCTTTAGTTGGACATTCTCGCTATCGTTCGGAAGCTGGATGCGCGCCGCTATGAGTTCACCGAGCGCATCCTTGCACTCTGGGGAGAGTTCGGAGAACTTCTCCTTGATGCAGGCCTTGATCCTGCCGTCGCCCGGCTCGACGCCGGAGCAATGCTTTCTAACGTCCTCAGCGCAAGACCTGACAGCCTTAAGGCCATCGATCAGGATCTCTTGAGCGACTGCCGGGCACGCTTGGGCCAACAGAAGGGCGCCTAGCGCAAAGATAAGCTTCTTCATGTATCTTGCTCCTTTCGTCTGATGGGTAGTGCTCCATCCGGTTCGGTCAGGTCATCCTTTCGTGAACAACAGGATGAATCTCGTCGGTTTTCCGCAAACTCCTAAACTGTGTTCCCAACTAATTTCGTCCGACTTTTTTTTGTTTTGAGGGGCCAACCACATTCGGACGCCCAGGTTATAAGTGAACCTAGGTTACTCCATCAGGACATAACTCATTTGACTTTCCTCACGGGTGGCGGCGTCCAGGTTCCGTCTAGGATCGAGGGCGGCGATTTAGTCGGCCAGTACAGACGCAGCACCAGGTTGAATTCTCCTTGCGGCGCAGGCAGCCAGTTGGCGTCCTTGTCTTTTCCCGGCGATTCCGCCTGGATATAAAGATCTACCGAGCCGTCGGAGTTAGTGACGAACTCGTTGCGTTGACTCACGTCGTACCGATTAATCGCATTGTCCACGAAGAAGAAGTCGGTGTCATACATGGTGAGCGACCAGAAAGCCTTGACGGGCGGCATCCGCCCTTTCTCGAAACGCATCACATACTTGAGCGCTGCGCCGTTGTAATCGTCGCCGTTCACATCCTTCTGGGATAACGGATAGACGGCGTCCTGCGGTCGGTTCCACCCGGGACCAAGGAGGTTGGCCATGCCCCGCAGCAGATAATCGGTCCCGAAGACGCCGACGCCCTCAGTGAAGTAAAGCCATCCGTTAGTTGTCTTCTGCTCCTTTAAATGTCTTGCCATTTCCAAGAGCGCCAACTTCGGGACTAGCTTGATGACCTCCCGATCCAGGAACCCGAGCTTGCTTGGATCGAAATCCTGCCCCGGGACCAAACCGATTTTAGCCATCCGTTCGATAATGGGCGCATCCAGCGCAGTGGGCGGATTGGTCTTCATCAGCTTCGCCAGATGACCGAAATAGGTATCGATGTCCAGGCCGTTGAGCTGCTTTCGCACTGCCGTCTTCATGTCCACGCCCGGATCGACCTCGCCTCGCGGCGGCGTGTACGACTTACCGTAGGCGCTGAGCGGAACAACCGAGAATTTGTCCTGCAAGGCATGTACAGCCTTGTAATCTTCGGGAGTGCCAAGGCAGTAGATCCGCCCTAGTATCCAAACCATTCCGGTGGGCGATTTGACTTGGGTCACCCCACGCGGAAGCGTCCCCGACCAACCCGGACCGGTGACGGCGTACGTCTGGGGCTTACCGCCCGTCGTAGGCGAACTTGCTACGCCGAACACGTCCGACCAGCCATCCAGCATCGGCACTATGTAGTAACGATCACCCATGTCGGGGATGCTGAATATCCAAGGTTCCTTGGAAACGTCGAGCCAAACCTCGGTGTACAGCGTATCGGCGTTGGGAGCGGCGCAGCAGTGATTATCGACCGCAGGGTAAGACCGCATCTTGATGAGTTGCCCCATCGGAGCATGCTCGGTATCCGGAGTAGCCACGTTTGTCTGCTGTTGACGGACCATGTCAAAGGTAACAAGCGGATAGCCATAGATGTACGCCTCCGTGGCGATGCTAATCGCCTCCACCACACCCAGTGATATGGTCTCAGCAGCAACGGCAGTGGACGAAAATATGGCGATAGACCAAAGGCATAGGACCACAGCAGCGTATTTGATCGATTTCATCATTGTCCTCCGGTGACAGGCTGTTCACGCCGACCCCCGCCTGAACTTCCAGTAACTGTGATGAGAAGTGCCGGCGCTGTACAAACCAAGTCGGTTACGCATTCTCATCTTTTATCCTTATCGAAAATACGTGGAGGCCCGAAATTTGATCGCTCCGACATATTCAAGCCGGAGTGATCGAATTTATGCTTGAATGACTTCCGGATATTATTCTGTGCGGATTTTTCCGTAAAGCTTTTTGTTTTTAGTGGTGGGCCATAGGGAGCGGAAACTGGATGTGAAAAGCGCTTATCTTACGATCAATGAGCCGGACTTGTGAGAGAAATTGAACGGTTGGCGTTTGATCATGGGAAGACCGAAATTTGAGGACAAGAATGAGCGGTTTTTTGGGGCGGGAGGATTCCGGAGTCGAAAATATCCGATAACAGAGCGCCGGCGCATATTTTTCACGACGTGGGATTGATCAGCCTTTCATAAGTTTTTCCCTTACCCAACTTGGATTCCGGCGACAATCGAGCACAGCCGTAACCAAGACTTCATCCCCGAAGATTTTATAGTAGACGGCGAATGGAAACCGCCTGGAGAGAAGTCGATGGTATCCGAAGACTACACGATGAATGCCCTCGAAAAATGAAAGAGAGTCAATATCAGAGTAGAGAGCATCGAGAAAGTAGGAGCCAAGACCGGTAGACTGTCGCTCGTAGAAGCGATATCCTCCTTCAAGGTCTCTCTCGGCGGCATCGAGGATCGTTACTCGCACGACACGTTCTTTCTTATTCTGTCTTTGGCTTCTTTCCACCCGGAAACAGTCGCCTTTCCCGCCGCCAAGGCTTCCTCTCGATCTCTAAGAACCTCCTCATGCCAATGCGGTGATTCAAGGGTCTGGTCGTGCTTAGCCAAGTCGTCCCAAAGGGCTTCCATGAGGTGGAGCTTTTGGGCCAGAGTAAGTTCCGATAGGGGTAGATCGACTCTTTCCATCTTGTTTCCTTTTCTTGAGCTATCGGCATTTCCAATCTGCAATTAAAGTGGCCGATGAACCCGTCTGTGTCAAGCATATGGAGAGATGCCTCCGCCGATTGGCTCTCTATGATTGCATGAGCGTGGCTTGAGATAACCGACGCCATGAGAAGCGGCCTCCATCCGCTCATAGTCCACGCTATTGTGGGCACGTAGGCAGGAAGAAAGTCGTCAAAGGCGTGTATGTTACGATCAGTGAAGCGAATTTCGTGCCGGAGATAGACCGGCTAACCTTCGATCATGGTAAAGCAGGGATTTGCGGACATGAATGAGCGGTTTTTGGGACACAAGAAGAGCGCTAACCACCTTTCAAACGATCCATCCAATATCCAGGCCGTCGGGCATGATGAGCCACCGCAACAACTACGATTCCCTCACTTTCCACGAGATAGAACACGGAGAATGGGAACCCTTTGACCATGACCTTTCTTGTTTCTCCAGGGCTTGTTCAAAGGCGGAGGCAAACTTCGCTCCCAGGCCGGCCTCCGATTCATTATAATATCAAACTTCAGCCAACAACTCACGACGGGCCGCGGCTAAAAACCGGATGTTGTTCATCGGGCGATTTGTCGCAGCTCGGCCAACACAGTTTCCCCATCGATCACTTCCTCGTCCCCACGTCGATACGCTGCAATGCGGCGCTGGATTTCCAGCTCCCAAGCGGCCTCCACTTCGGGAGCTCTTTCCTGTTGAAGGGACTCAAGAAGTGTCTCGGCCAAGCGGGCTCTTTCTTCGGGAGGTAAGTTCTTTGCCTGTTCCTCAATTTCGCGAAAAGCAGGGGACATTTGCGGTTTCTCCTGTAGAATAGCTATAGTAAGCAAAGTAATCCGAGTTCTTCGGTCAGTCAAGGCGCATGAATAATTCATTCCCCATGCGGAGCCTTTGTGTTCGTGATCTACGCCATTGCTGGAAAACTAATGCTATGAGAAGCGGCCTGCGTCCAGTCATAGTCCACGCCGTTGTGGGACAAGGGGACAGGAAAAAAGACGTGAAAAGCGTTTATCTCACTATCAACGATGCCGATCTTGTGAGAGAAATTGACCGGTTGACCTGGGATCTTGGGAAAACGAAGATTTGGGGACAGCGACGATTAGTTCATTTTCGGCAGCGTCTTGTCATTTCGGAAGCTTGGAAGGACTGAGCGAGCGAAGGCGGCTTCTTGGATGCGAAAAAGCCGAGTGTTGTCGCCCAAGATTCACCCTCAAGACCTATCAAAGATCAAATCCTTGTCACATTTCCCAACAGGCTTCGCCTGCCCTGTATTCCCGTCTAAGCTAGTTCTCCTGCCGAATGCGGATTTCCCGCTGTGGGAACGGCATCTCGATTCCCCGTTTCTCGAACTCCTCCCCTATAGCTCGGTTTATCTGATCTGTCGCCTTTGCCCTGAATTCCGGCTGAATGATCCAGACCAGCGCCTCAAATTCCACTGCTGAATCACCGTACCTCGCAAGCCTAATCGATGGACCGGGTTCAGGAACCGCGTACTCGCACCTCTGACAAGCAGTGAGCAATGCCTGTTCCACTTCCTTCACAGACGATCCATAGGCTACTCCTACGGGCACACTAATCTGACATTCTGCCACCGGAGCGCTTTCGTTGACGATCTTCATATTAGCTATATTCGCGTTAGGAATGGAGACCAGTATTCCGTCGAGTCTCTTAATACGTGTGCTGCGGAGACCTATTTCAGTTACCGTCCCCCGGTCTCCCTCTCCCAATACGACGATATCTCCCAATTGGAATGGCCGATCCAAGAGAATGGCGATGGTGCCGATGAGATTTGACAGAGCTTCTCGGCCGGCCAAAGCCACGGCAAGTCCACCGACACCTAATCCTGTCACCAAAGAATACGTAGGCAGACCCAAGCGAGCTCCCAGTCGGATGGCCGCGGCAATAACAATTACGACAGTCACAACGTCAAATCCAAAGCGAATGAGCTGAGCATGCATTCCATTTGGCTCAAATCTACCAAGAGCGATGACAAATCCCGCAGCTCGACTGAGGATGGCCCCTATGAACCACATCCTCGAACCGTAGGAAATCAGTAAGAACACAAAGGTTATGGCCTTAAATGTTTCGGTATCCCGAAAGTGCAAACAGTACACGACATACCAAAGCCCTGTCTCTGCAAACAGGATCAACATGGCCGGTACGATCAGGCCGCCAACGGGATGCCCGAAGCTTAAATGAAATCTGGAATTAACAATATCGAGCGCCTTATGAACACATCTGTAAGAGAGCACTACAGCCCCAGTACCGATCAGAATGTACAGCATCAATCCGATCCATTGCCACACAGTCTGTCCAAAAACGTCTATCCTGCTCCATTGCGGCAGCCGATCCATTAGTTCTCTGGAAATGATCGGCCCCGCAGAAGAAGTCACCTGTTTGTAGAGAGCCCCTTGTGCGCCTGGTTTATAGGGCAAATCCTTGACTTTCTCATAAAATTCTTCCGACCGTTTTACCGTGTCGGGCGAGAAGAGAAATCGCGAATCAGAATTATTGTCCTTAACCGCAACAATAGTGATTTCTGTATGCGGGAGGGTCCAACTGGTCAGTTTCCGAGATTCAACAGTCTTGGTATCAGGGATCTCATCAAGAGGTGGAAAATCGACCCGATCCAGTATTTCTTTAAGGTACAGAACAGCGTACAGCCCCAATACCGGCCTTAATGCCGGTGCTTCGGAATCGAGATTGAGGCAGCGCATAGAACGATGCAGGAAGGTCAACGTTTGGGCTTTATGGCCCGCCTTGTAAGCATCAACCGCCTTGTTCATTTCATTTAGAAATGTATTTAACGTTGCGTTGGGACTTGAAGTGTCAGGAGGCGCCAAAGGATAGAAGGCCTGCGCTGCGCCAGTAGTGCTTCCGCAGATCAACAACAAGAGAAGACACAATATTTTCCTGGAATAGCCTGGGCTTACAATCAATTTCAGTTCTCCAATTGTTGAGTAACGAAGGATTGTCCAAGCTGGACACCGATTTGTCCTCGATTTTCAGTTAGCCCGCCCCGTGCTTCTCCTGATGTGACCAAAGCAAAAGACAAGCTGATTACCACCCAAGGGGTGGGTGATTTCCTCATAGGCCATTTCTCCTATACACCAATGAAAAAAGTTCTTTGAGTTGAGCGAACCGGTATGAAGCGGTGCTGCCACTGGCATTATTACCTCTACAAGTCCGCTCATTTTCCGACAAACTTCTTTGGTTTTCCTATTTTGTATGGTCTTTATGACATAGGAGACATTCCATGTGACCCTGCTGATGGTTCATGCCATCTTCGTATCGCGGAAAATCTTCCGGACCATGGCACTTGACACACTGTTCGATTTGTTTCGACGGAGTCCATTTCGCAGGCTTCCATCTTCCGTCGAAGTATTCGTTGAGATAGTGTACGACGGTATAGACGACCTCCCCTGCTACCTTGGCGCATCGTTCGTATTTCTGTTTAGACGTGACCTCCTCTCCGGCGGCCAAGGTCCATTTCGGAAACCGATGAGTGGCAGAGAGGAGTCATCGCTTGAGCTTTGATCTGCTTGGGGAACTCCGAAATATCGTCGAACCTTTCTGTCGGGAATTTCATTCCCGAGTACCACCACATCATCCGATCTATGATGCCCCGATAGCTATCATCTTTATCGTAAACGACAAGGTTTATCAGGCATGAGCTGACCCCCAAGGCGCCACAAAGCGTGCCATGACCGGCGTACCCTTGTCCGGCATGAGCGAACATGTAATCAGGCAGGGTTGTCCACGGGTAACCGACTTTCTCTTTCAAAAGGCTGGAGTACCCCAGCCAAGTGCCATTCCCTCATCCTTTCTTTTCAAGGTAGCTGCGGTAGGCCCGCCTTCCTGCCTCCATAGGATCTAGCTTTACCCAAGGCCAAGGCAAGGGCGGCGCATTTTCTCCTGATGAAGGCGCTGGGGAGGCGGCATGAGCATTACTGATTCGCCCCCCCGCCGCTCCTAAAAGGAAAATAGCGGATCCCGTCACCAGGCTCCGACGAGAAATTAATTCGGTCCTTTCTTTATCTCCACTCATAATGCACTCCTTTCGCTGGTTGTCTGCAATTGGGCGAATACCGGATTAACGGGAAAAGCTCGTAGTTGTAAGTCAAAAATCAACGCTCATTACGCTCTGGAACATCCAGATAGCGTCGATGCTTTTGGCGGGATTGATACCCCATCCCGATCCGATTGCCGCACCGTCACCTGCGACAGGGACAGCAATCTTCAAAGGAACATTCCAAGTGTTGGCCACGGCCTTGTCGATGCATGCAAACTTAAACCAGTTACCGACGTTCCAGTAGGCACAGCGCATCCGCAAGGTTAAACCTTCCAGCAGTTTCCAATCCGCTCCCACCGTCACTTCCCACCCTAGGGAATTATCCGGGATGTTCGGAGCGAAGTTAGGTCCTTGGTTCTGCGGGGCGTTTAGAAGAGCGCTCAGTCCTTCGCCTGGAGTCTGGCTCTGCCCCAGCAGAATCGCCCTTCCACAGCCGTTTGTGTCCGCTTGCAGCGTCAAAACGCCCCACGGCCAGCCACCGGAGACCCTGTCAGCGTAAAAGAAGGCGCCGTAGGCGTTCAAGTTCGCGGCAACCGCATAATCAAGCCGGGCGCCGAAGGAGTTTGCGTCAGTCATGTGACCTTCGCCGTTCCCGTTGACGGCCATTAACCCGGCGCCGTATTGGTAAGCAATGAGCAAGCTGTACGGCAGGTGAACCTGGGTGGAAGGAACGGCTGAGCCGTTAAGCACGTTTTCCCAAGATTGACGGTCGATCCAAACTCCTCCGCGGCGGTCAGGTCCCGGAATCCACGACCAAAGGAGGCTCAGCTTGGCCGGTCCCCACAACATCCCGACTTCTGAAGCCCACTTCCAGGCTTCCAGGTAGGTCGGCTTGAATCGGCTCCCAAGCCCGTCGACATAGTCAGGCCGCAGTTCATTCGCAGCCTTCTGGATACTTGTATTCACTCTGAACCACGCGAGTTCGGCGTTCAGAAAGAACCGCCCATTGAAATACTTGACGTATACGGAGCCATCCTCCGACGTTGCATCATACGTTCGCGCTTGTTGGTCACCGTCACCGTCGGGAGTAGCGCCGTTGTTTACTGCAGCCGATGGGCCGTTGTGCATGCCGTACCACTCGTACAAGATGCCCATATTTACACTGCCCGCTTCATACGTAATGAAACCGCCGGGATGGAGTTGACGCTTCCTGTCATTGTCCCAGAGCCGGTAGTTTTCGACACGAGTGAGGTAACGATCAAGCTGATTCCCTAGGGCGTCTGGCTGAAGTTGAGGCCCGGCGACTGTTATGTTGCTGATCACGTCGCGGCCGGCCTGAGGATTCACCCAGGCCTGACCACGCCACGGGTAGCAGAATAAGCCTATTCTCAGCGGTCCGTACGGGGTGACCACACTGAGGGATTCAGTAGTATCGTAACCTGCTTCGTATTGGAGCCCCATTCCCCAATCCAGATCTCTTTTGCCTGCTACCAGGTCCTCCCCAAGGTGTCTGGGCTTCCATCCACCACTGGGTCCATTGACCCGTCGCAATTGGGTTCCACGCACCGGACGCGGCGCTGTTCGTATAGAGACCGGTACTCGGTGGACGTGCCGTTGCCGATTTGGTACGCGGCCCTGAACCTGATAGCGCTGTTGACGCGAATCTCGGGGTGCAACTCCACTCGGCTCCACTGAAGAGAAGCGTTTGCGCCGGTCACCATACCGTACTGCGTGTCATTGATTCTCCTCGCACCAACCCATGCATTCATCGTGTTGACTTTTGGCATACCGGCCACGGAAAGACCCGCTGTGGCCGAATCATGTGGTCCGAAGAATCCGGCCCCGCCCGCTTGGTCTACGTGGTCGTACCCCCAGACCCAGGTCCCTGCGAGTTTGAATTCCCACGCGGAGGCCTGGATAGGGACAAACATACTGAAAACTCCGGCCAATAAGATTGTGAGAATCGATTTCATGTATCCTCCTAAGCGCCCACAAAAGCGACAAACAAGAGACTCCCCGAAAGAAACCTTGGAAGCCCGGCCAAATGACCATAGGATGGGGATCTCGTAAGATGCTTCGTCGGTACTGAAATACTATCCGGAATTGTGCGGCGGTTTCGTGATTTTGCTGCGTTTGTCAGGGATTCCAGTTTGAGCACTGTTGTCCGGATACCGATAAAGACCTCGGGAGGTCTATGAGAGGAGCGAGATGACAAAACCGTCGTCACGTTTTTTGAAACAGTTTTTTTGAGGAGCGTAATCCACTGTGTATCGCTTAGTCAAGCACGATCCTGTCGGCTCTTCATCCAGAATCAAACTATAATGAATACAGGCCTAATAGGCGGGTCGATCCTCTCAATCCATAAGGGGAGGTATTGGCGATCGGATCATACAAAATTTTGATGAGGCGGATTTCAGAACGCGAGACTGCGGATGACTGAAAGGCTGGTTATTTTTCTTAGGGGCCGTTTAGGGCCCCTGGATTCCACTATAAACGAATACGGGGAAGCCTGCTTGTTTAGGCTTTCCTGTAATTACAGGCTCTTAGGTGGGGGGAGCGACAAGACTCGAACTCGGTACCTCTGGCGTGACAGGGGGCCGGTCCACATAGTGATAACAATCGATTTAGTGATATCACACGTCAATTCCTGTCGAGCAATTGCCGAATTGATGCCGGTTTATGCGTTGTGGGAGCCCTTTGGGGGCCCTGAGTATTTTGGCCACTTTGACGGTCCACAACCGCCACAGGCTTCCTCGTCACAATCGCCGGAAAACATACCGCAGTTCTGCCTATCATGCGGGACTTTCTGGAAAATGTCCAGAGAATTTTCGAGCAGTTTTGACGGCGGACCATCCTCATACGCAGAAGCGGTACCCCCATGTGAGCGATGGATTTTCCTGGAAGACAATCCCGAATCGGCCTCGACCATTTCATCACCTGCCACGATATGGAGGAGGCAAGGGGGTAAAAGACGATGGCTTAAATGGGTCGAGAGTGTTCGATCCAGCAGGCCCTGTTGGACACTGGTGCGGTGACAGAGCGAGAACGTTTCCGGGCCGAGTTATTTCGTGGAGGACGTCGCAAGGGTCACATCAGGCCTGTTGTCCGCCGTTGAAAAGTTTTCGGGGACAAGCGGGGCCGGAAAACAACGCGGAACGCTCAGATTCGGTAGAGGGGCCTGTGATTTCCTCTGCAAATTAATGTCGGTCTCGGCTTAATCGCCAGGCAGGGATTATATTCAAGAAAGGCGCCGTGAACAAGAAAGGGTCCCGGAAAGTGCGATCATTCAGTCAGGAAGAATTCACTATTGAGATAATCATTGAGCATTCTTCGGACCTCGGCACGCAAGGCTTTCACGTCTTCATGCCACCGATCCGCTTTTTCCAAAGCCTCTTCTTCCCAAGGAAGGCGTATCTTCAGGATTCTTGGCGAGAATATCCCTTTCGAGCTCGAGGAGGAACCGGAGGCCGCAATAATTCTTGACAATGGCTTCTGATTTTTCTTATGACGAGGAGGAGTTTCAGCAGATCTTCTCGAGAGAAAAACCTTGGCTTGTGTTGAGAAGGGTCCTTGGGAATGAGATGAAGGTCCTGGATGGGATGGCCTTCTCTAAGAGCCTTATTGACGAGTTTCTTAAGACGTCGATAATTGCCGCCAAAGTCTCCGGGAGGCACGGATACTCCGGTGTCCTGACCAGATACGGGGAACAGCATAC
This sequence comes from uncultured delta proteobacterium, assembly GCA_963747865.1. GTDB lineage: Bacteria > Desulfobacterota > Desulfomonilia > Desulfomonilales > Desulfomonilaceae > JBBSBY01. Next base: position 15,964 of record CAVVHK010000062.1, read on the forward strand.
CGAGCCTCCTACAAACCGAATAATAGAGTGGGCTGGCTTTCACCGACCCTCGAAAGCACAGGCTCCCTAACATGCTACGCTTGCTAGGTCAACGAATATCTTATCCTCATGAGGTAGGTCATCGGGAATAGATGGGGACGTTTTTCGACTATGTCCTGGTGGCGCCATGGAGACCGTACACCTCCGGGGCGGTGGGGAGCGTCCCGGTGTTTGAAGGGGAAGCGGATGGAAGGTCCGCTTTTCCCGGTTCGCTTGTTTCGGGGACAACGCTCAGAAGCGTCGTAGAAGCCTCAGATTCAGGCTGGAATAGGTTCCCCGGGACACCGGGGCCGCAAAGGATCAGGAGAGCGGATTTTTCGTTCGAGGCCTTGGGAACGGGCCTTGCTACCGAGAGATTTTTCGCAGAGTCCCGCTTAGCCTATTGACCCATGTGCCATCAGAAGAAGTGCTTCTGGAGGTGAAGAAGGGCCAATCGGATGATCTCAGGCTAAATTCAACGCAAGTGGCGTCACGATTACCCCAAGATGTTTTCAGAATATTGTAACGCAGGCGAGCGGATCGCAGAAGTCGAGCACGTCCGGTGCCGAGCACGTGCTCGATCCTGCCGGGGACGGAGGAGACCTGTTTCCTACTTCCGTAAATTCATGGTTTGGCTTTGAGATTCGAGACGAGATCCTTGAGCGCCGCGAGCAAAAGCTGCGTCTTCACAATCTCTACGCCTTGATCCGGCGGACTTCCTCGAAAGTTTCCCGGAAGACGAGCGTAAAGCCGATTGAACGTTGTCATGAACTTGTCCCTGGAGATTTCCTTGGACTGAGGACGAGTTCGCACAGAACCCGGCTTCGGTAATTCTTCGCACAGACGCAGAAATTCGCTTGACCGACAGCCGCTATCATCTTCGAGACCGCCGTCGTGCAATTTCCGCCTACTTCCATTCATAGGAACGATCCCTTCCATGGTAAAGTCTGAGCTTTAGCGTTTGAAGAAAGACAGCAGCATCAGGCCTTGGACACATCTACCCCTTGAGCATGTCCCTGCTTGATTCTCTGCTCTACCATTTCCCGCATGACTGCCGCCATCGTGGTTTCTCTTTGTTCAGCGAGGGTTTTGATTGTGTTGTATAGGTCCGGACTACCTCGGAACTTCAGCTCCATGGTCTTATCAAAAGTGTAGGCTCCTCTCTTCATGAATGACTTCTCCTGTGGTGGTTTGACTGTCTTATAACGAAACTTCGGCGGCCTGAACCTCCCTCATTCATTGGAGGTATGCTCCCTTTAACACGGGAGAAATTGATCACAGATCCCTAGTCGATCTGGAACGTTTTTTCCAACCATCTGATTCCATGATCGATCTGCAATGGGGTCTGAACCGTGTTCTCAAACTCAATCTTCAATGAATCAATAACGTGCATGATATCATTTCGCCATTCTTGATAACTTTCGAAGCCATCGATCAGACCTTGTTTCTCAAGGAATCGGCCTTTTTGAATTAATCTGAAAAGCTGACTGGTGGTTGAACTCATGGCCGTAACCTCCTACTGATTCATGAAAGACACCAAAAAGTGATCGGTTCAGGGCCTTGCCGTTCTGTCTTTCTATCGGGCCCATTTTGGTAGGCCCAATTTTTGGCAGAGGGTTGGCTCAAACCACGCAGGTCTTCGAGCGTGCCGCTGCAACCGATAAAGAAAGATGAAAGCGTTATCCATTTTGAGCGACTCAACTACCCCATCCGCTGCATCAACCTCCAAAATACGAATACGTTCGGATAAACGGCCCTTATTCATTGGTCATGAAGTCAAGGGCCGCAGGGGCAACGGTCTTGGTCCGCATATGGTCTGCCTTACGGCTCCAGGAGCGGGGAATAGCTGTCCTTCTGACTTCGAGTGTGTTGCCCCTGGAGCCCGGAATCCTCAGGGACAAGTTTCCTTGGATGGGGGATTTGGTTGTACCGGTCAGGGGCAACCGAATTTACACGGTCAAACCCCAATGTCCGGCTGCAGCAACCGGTTTCAGCGTTATACGCCGCTATTTTCCGTTGCCCCTGGAGCCCGGAACTTCGACCCTGATTTTGACCGAAAATCACCGATTCCGTTGCCCCTCCAGAGGGGCAACGGTTTTGACGCACCCAAAGGGTATATTTCGGTTCTCGGAGCGGCTCATACAGTTTTATTGCCCGTTCATGCGTTGCCCCTCCGGGAGTTTGGATTGCCCCGACTCATATATAGGTTCAGGGCCCCAGGGGCAACGGAATTGATGAGCTGGAACCTGGATATGCGGCTTCTGGAGGGTGTTGTATCCTTCTATACGGGCTTTCTGCGTTGCCCTTCCGGAGGGGCAACGGCTTCGCAGTGATCAAACTGTGTATTACGGCTGTAGGAGCCGTCCATACCGTTTGGAGGACGACCAAGGAGTTGCCCCTCCATTATATTAGTTAGTTAGGCAAGCTGAAAGAAGAATAAGAAATTATCAATTACATATAACAAATAACTTAGTAATGATAGACGGGCAAGCCCGTCATGAGGCAATCAGTAACCAAGGATTGTCACCAACAGGTTATCGTCGGGCAACGACATCCTGAGAAACGTGAATGATAGATCAGACTACAGATAGACGGAGGAGTAATATGAGTGCCGACAAGTTTGACATGACGTTGGAGATGCTGCAAGCCGTAGCTGCTGTTTCGCATTTACTATCCTGGAGAGAGTTCCGGGTATACTCACTAATTTTATCACGAACCGATCAGATGACGCTGTTGGCTCGCATCGACCAAGCCGAGGTTGCCAATGCGACCGGGTATTCTCCCAGAGCCATCAAGTACTACCTCGCGGGACTTGAAGACTTGGGACTTGTGCAGAAATGGAGAGGACCGCACGGGGCCAATTATTATCGAGTCGCGTTCCCTTTGACCGATGAAGTGATCCAAGCAGTCCGCGACCGGATACCTGAGTACTGGCGTGGAACCGAAGCGTCGTCCACGAAGGGAACCACCTGCTGAATGCACCACAACCACGACCTCACCGGAAGAACAGGCTACGATGGACCCAACGCCTGATGAATCCGTTGCTGATACCATTCGGCCCGTGTCCATATCCTCGGAGCCCACGCTCGACCCTCAGATTTCATCCTTGCTTGATTCTCTTGAGAAGCGTACCGTCCGCAATACGGTCTGTCGTTTCTTGGAGTCCTTGAGATTCGTTGAACCTCAGCTGGCAATGGATCAGAAAATCGTTGTCGATAGGGAATCTTTGCTTGCATATCTGGCTGAGCACGATGCCAACTCCATTGATGAGATTTGCGGAACTGTGCCAAACCTTTGCGGAATCGTCTCAGCAATTACCGTACATCGACGTTCCCCGGGATTTTCCTGTAGATCTACACCTTCACCTCAAGCTCGACTTGCATCTCTGCGGATTACAGTGGTTGCGCAAGATGGTGAAAATGAGGAACGATGACGGTATACAACTTTTGGACCAAGAAGTGCGTCAAAACCTGTACAACTTCATGATGGAGAATGGGCTCAAGACTTTCGACGAAGTCGTGGCGACGGCCAAATCCAAACACTATGAGATAGTCGGCGCAAGACAAAGCCAACCATATGTGGCGCCGGAGGAATTTGGACTGGGTCGATACATCCAGTGATGGAGACTGCTGAGGATCGTTGAATGGTGCGCCGGATACCGACGCGATACCAGCCCCGTATACGGAAATCAAGTCTGGGGCGGGCGGTCTTGCGGCCCGCCAGTGAATTGCGGTTGATGGCGGTTCTATGAGGCTGGAAACGTGTGTGAGCAGAAAAGCGGCCCCCACCTTTGCCCGTGCAAATCGGGAATTGCCTTTTTTGACCGAGGGACTGGTCTGGAGGGCTGTTGATACCGGAGTGTTCATGCAAATCGGGAAAATCCCTTTTTGAGGGGGACGCTGAAACCGATGATGTACCGCGCCGTGAATCAACCGTCGTTCCTGACGTTCCCCCAAATCGGGAAAGTCCTTTTTTGGGGGATGGCCGGGAAACGTGAGGTACGTAGTGGAGAGGTCCGAGCGCTGCTTCGTGCAAAATCGGCAATTCCCGAATTGGGGGAAGTGTTGTGCGGAACCCCAAAAGCTTGTGCGAAACTGGAAATTCCCTTTTTGAGAAAGGGAGAGGAAGGCATCAGGAGTGGAACTGCAATGCCTAAAGCCGTATAGGCCCGTTACACGAAAATCTTATAGTGCCCCCAGAGCTGTCCCGGTTCGCCATTCTTCAGGCCCTCACGGCCGTTCTACGACGGAAATAGAGCGTACGAGCATGAGAGCGGGTCTTGCTATACGCTACAGTTTGATTTCATTGATAATTATCATCATCGCCATTATGTCTGCGGAACGTGGATTGCAACCACTCGACGCCTTTCTGGGCATGGAGCGGAGAAGTCACTTCTTCTCGGAAGGATAACTTCACACGTTCCAAGAACTCGCAACAATTTTCGTGCCATCTCCAGAATTCCGTGCATCCTATCAATAATTCGGTGATTCTGATCTGTTTCCCTTGCTCGATCAATTCATCCAGTTCAGGCCCCACGGTGTTCACCCCTACGATTTGATGTGACTTCTGTCACGAGCCGTGTGGTTTCTTTTTCCGGCTCGGAAAGAAATACACGGTTCTTATGGAGCTTTTTTAAAGGTATCTTTATCCTCCAGTTATGTATGCACTAATTTCCCCCACACCCTTCCTTTCGTTCCATACACGATTCACATTGGTGTAGTAACCCTATCCGGCACTGATTTGGGGGTTTTCCATTGAGGATTAGGAACAGCATCGTGTTTAAAGAGAACCGGACAGTTCCAAAACTCAAACGAGGGTCTCTTTGGGCATATTCCCTAGCAAACTCTTCTAGGCATGGTTTATATTTCATTGGATTGTGGGCTATTTCTCCGAAGTGGAGCCCACATCGACTCATAACCTCTTCTGATGCTTGAGCGAGGGCTAGACACGTTTCATTGAACCTCTCTTCGACCACTCGGCCATCGACAAAAAGGACAGTTCCCTTTTTTGTTTGTCCCAAACATGTGCCCTCGAATGTTATACCTTCTCCAACCGATCCTGGCTTAAGTTGTGCTACATCTGCTTCATACGCAAGGGGAACCAGCAACCAAACTAGAGGGCGATACCCATCTTGGAAGAGCGTAAGTAAGAACCCCTTATCCGTCTTTTGAATAAAATCTGGCCCACCGATAGAACACTTTTTTAAGTGGAAGCGCTTTCCTCTCCACTTCTGATCCGCATTTACAGGATTATTTTGGTAATCTTGCCAGATTTCACCCATCCCAGCTATTGGTAAGTCCTGAGACCCCACGACTGGAGTTGTTGAGCCCTGATCAGGAGGTTCTGCTGCTGCTTGTGGACCTTGTGCTACCCTATTCTTTTGCCCGCTTACCGTCTTTGTCGTTTGCGATGCCGAGGTAGATTTCTTCCCTCCAATCAGAGATTTCAGCCCGCCGATAAGCGCCACGACGACCAGTACGATTCCTGCCGCGATGATCATGGTCTTTATCTTCGATCTTGAAGCCGGTTCCTTTGCCCCAGACTCAGCCTCGATCCGTTGCAAGAACTTCTCGACCATAACCCCGCATTGTGGGCATATCTCGAATGGCTTATTCTGTGGCATGCGACAGTTGGGACATTTAGTGACGGAACGGAACCGGTCGGGGGGATCTTGAGGAGCGGCACCTTGTTGGGCAGCATTACTTGATTCAGGGGGAGTAACAGGAACGGAATTGTCAGCACTTTCTTCTTTCTCACCCCCTGCAAACCTGGAGAACATGCCCTTGGCTCTGTCCTTGAGCTTCCCTGCTGCATCCAAAGCGAAATCCTTTGCATTTAGTCCTAGGACCTTTACAACCTCCATACCCTCAGACCAAGGGATGTTGTGTTTCTCAAAGAATGCCTTGATATCCTTTATGGAAGCTGTTTTCAGACGTTCCAGCTCTTCTCGTGGGATGTTGAATCTCTGAGCCGGAGACCCTGCGAGCGTAAAAGAAGGCGCCGTAGGCGTTCAAGTTCGCGGCAACCGCATAATCAAGCCGGGCGCCGAAGGAGTTTGCGTCAGTCATGTGACCTTCGCCGTTCCCGTTGACGGCCATTAACCCGGCCGCCTCGTCTATTGGTAAGCAATGAGCAAGCTGTATGGCAGGTGAACCTGGGTGGAAGGAACGGCTGAGCCGTTAAGCACGTTTTCCCAAAGAAGATTGACGGTCGATCCAAACTCCTCCGCGGCGGTAGGTCCCGGAATCGACGACCAAAGGAGGCTCAGCTTGGCCTCCCACAACATCCCGACTTCTGAAGCCCACTTCCAGGCTTCCAGGTAGGTCGGCTTAAATCGGCTCCAGCCCGTCGACATAGTCAGGCCGGGTTCAATTCGCAGCCGGATAGTCCCGCCTGAGGAGAGCCAGTCCGAGAAACTTCCCTACTCCCCAGACTTTTCTGAATGCGCCACGATGTGCGGTGGAGTCTCCGTACTTCTCCAGCAAATTAAAACATTCTTGTTCGTGAGGTATCAACATGGGTCAGCTCAAAGCCACTTGAATGGCTGGATGAGATGGTGAGTCCGGGGATTTTTATCCCTCCGGTGAGCTTTGCCATTTCTTGAGCGACGAGATCTTTCGATTTCCTGAGAGCGTCATTAACCGCCGCGACGATCAAGTCCTGCAGAGGTTCAGGATCATCAGAGGCAAGAAGCTCTTTTTCAATCTGTATAGAAGCGATTTCCTGGGCTCCGTTGGCCTCGACCTTCACCATGTCGCCGCCGGAACTGCCCATCACGGAATGATCCGCCAGTTCCTCCTGCAGAGTAGCCATCTTGGCCTGGGTCCTTGAGCTTGCTGCAAAAGATCTTTAAATCCGAACATAATACTACCTCCATCTATATTTTTGCCGCACAATACTACTCCGGAAACGGCCCCTCGGAACGCGGAGTCGAGACAACCTCATTGCTTTCCCTAAGCTTTTAGCACTATGCTAAGTCGAATGCAAAAAAGAACTAATCACTCATTGGGCCAAACGCAATGACGGGCGAAGAGTAAAAATTGTTCAAGTTCCCGAATTGTCGCGCTTCATGCCACGGGGATCGTATGGGCCGGGTTTATCCCCTCCCGTTATTCAATAACCAGTTAGGTGGGCGGGGATAAACCCCGCCCCTACAAACGTTTTGGGAGATTATAACGAGGACCGGCATAACAATCCTCATGCAGTGTATCAAATATCAAATAAAGATCGTGCTACGAATTGCGAGATGACAGTATTTTGAGACAATTTCGTAAGCGGCGCCGGGGGGAAACTTATTGCAGGAAGTTTCCCTGGGAAATATTTTCGGGTAAAAACGAGAAATAAAGCCTTATAGTAAGGAAAGTTTTCCCGGTGGACTGTTACACTCGCCGCGCATAGTCTCATTGGCGCTCTTATTCCTTGACAATTTTCTGCTTCCGGTTTATCGCCTCCATCTGGAGGTATGGCAGGATGACCGAAATATCCATGTTGGAACACCTTGAGAGCATAACTGAAAAGCTAGGAGTGGAACTTCGTTATGAAAACCTAAACGTCAGTTGGGTAAGAAGCCACGGGGGATTTTGCCGAGTGTCGGGAAAACCCATGATTTTGATTAACCGAAAT
>CAVVHK010000063.1:0-21994 GCA_963747865.1 uncultured delta proteobacterium
ACTTTGCTTTCCAAATTCCGCTTGACATTCCGTCGCCCTTGCCGAAAACATAAACTGAATCATGCTGGACGTCCCGATTAACCTTTGTCCCCTCCAGCCCCGGCTAACTTCCTCTCAACTCCCTTGGGGGGGGGGCTCTATGATACTTCCAGATAAAGCCGCCGAACTTATCACCGCATGCATGTGCCACCGGAAGGCTGCAATCAATAAGCTACAAGCACAGGGCCACAAGCTGGAGGACATCGTGCTCATTGAGTTTCATGGCTATCCGCATATCTACAGCCGGGAAGGCGGGCACTTAAGAGCTGAAGATTCCTTCGATGTGAGATTAGCCCGGCCTGGTGATAAATTGCTTGGCGCACAGACCCAAAAAGGCTTTTGGATCAAGCAGGGAGAGAGAGGGAGATGATGCCATAGCTTATGAGGTGGACATGTAAGGGCTACTCGGAGGGTTTCTTCGGCTATTTAGCAAAAATCACTTGCCAAAAAAAGCGCCAAGGGAGCACTATAATGCCCAAAGGGGGAGTCGCAAATGTCCAAAACAGGCCTATCTTAAGAGAGACGAAATCGAACTTATCCTTACAGCCGTTGGAAACAACCGCTCCATTGAAATCAAAAAGCTCCGCTATCAGGGCGTTGCCGTAGACAAAATCACCTTTGTAGAGGCCCACAACTACCCGCGATTCACCCAAACTGCCGAAGGGCTCCAAATAGAAGATTTCTTTTACGTCCGGGAACAAATTCCGGAGGACCTGAAAATCCCCAAACCATTCAAAGGCGGAATTATGATGCGCCTGGAGATCAAAAGCCCGAATATGAAATGTTGGAAGCAAGGAGTGAGAGACGGAAAAGTATGCGAAGTCGAATAGTGTTCGCCATTGCAGTAGCAGTGTTCGCTTTAAGTTTTGGAGAGCAATGCGCCGCTGCGCAAAGATGCCTATCCAGAGAGGACGCAATGTTTTTCGACAACCTAAGAGACTTAAGCGCCTATAAAGACGCCGCCACTTGGGGAGATAAGGAAGAAATCCAGAACGTCGTCTTGCCTCTTGTTGATTCAAAACGATTAGTTATAGAGCCTGCAAACGTTAAGCTTACCGTTGTAATCACAGAGGACAAGGATCGAAGATCGAAAAACTTCGGGTGCGTAAAAGTCCGAGAAGAGGTATCCCAGAAGGAATATTGGACACTCGCTCCAATGATAACTTGTGTCCCCGAGTGATCTCTGACTTCTCTACGCACAGTAGAAGACTTTTCCTTGACTGAAAACACCGCATCAGTTTAAGGTAACCTCGAATTCGAAGAATTTTAACTTATGTCCCCGTGACGGAGTCCATATTGCGACGTCATGGGGTATTTTTTTGGAGCCGGTTATTATCCTCATTTCATGAGGGCGACATTTGCCTGCTCTCTCATTCTACTCTTGTTGCTCCGTCTGAAGTCAGGTAACCCCTCTGTCAAAACAGAGAATGGATTCTTTTGATGTGGAAAAGCAGGCTTTGAAACTGGATCGGTGGAGTTCGGTCCCATGTAGGCCACTATCATGGACTTCAACCCTCACGGCGGTAGGATTCGTCCTTACGTTCACGAAGTTGCTTAACGACCAAGCTACCTAGGAACATATAGAATAGCGGTATAAGCAAAATGACGACGAAACAGGACGGTATGACAATCCACTGAGCCTCTGGAAAGAACCAACCTTTGCCTGACCAGTACAAGAATAGCGGCGCAAATGTTATTGAGACGCCCTGGAGCGCCCAAATGACCCACATGAGGGGCGAGTTGATAATTGAGACCCATTTCGAGCTTATTTTCACTGTGACGTCAGGCATCAGAGGCTCCTTATTGAGTTGAAAACCAAAACTATCCGAGGTTATGGGCATGGCCTGTCATGGAGAATGAATTCAAGCCCATGTTCCCATGGCAAAGGCTACCGGTAACACCGAGAGAAGTAAATCCAAATCATTTCTACTCATGTTAACCTGACTATAATGAACAGCGAAAACTAGACAGTCGGTTAAGGTGAAAAGCCGACCTCCCTGTAAAAATTGTGGTACCACAAAAACCTTTGGTGCACCAACGCGCCTCCTTGCTAGTTGACCCAGAAAGGTCGCCAGGGTTTATCACGTTATTTCCAGCATATAACAGCGAGCACATAGAAGGGTGGTAATCGGGTCCGCTCATAATTTGTCAGGCTCATGCCGGTAACTAGCTGACAATACATGATCTAGTAAAATTGAACCACGTAATCATGTTTGTTCCTCAGTCATAGAGCGGAACTTGGCAAGAGGCCTACCCACAGTGATCATTCGGTAGCTCCACGGGCTTTGAGCAGTTTCACCACTTCAAGGTTACCATCCTGTGCGGCTAACATAAGGGCTGTGCCGCCATCCTTGTTCTTGGCATTTGCATCTGCGCCTTTATCTAAAAGCACTTTCACTACTTCAATGTTACCCTTGGAAGAAGCCAACATAAGGGCTGAAGAAACCCTCATTGTTTTTGGCGTTGATGTTGGTTCCTTTGTCCAAAAGAAGTATTACTAACTCAAGGTTACCATCATAAGAGGCCATCATAAGGGTTGTAAAGCCATCCTCGTTCTTGGAATCGACTTCGGCCCCGTGGTCTAAAAGAAATTTCAGTAATTCAGGTTTACCATTATCCAAAGCAAACCACAGCGCGGTACGTCCGTACTGGTCCTTAGCATTTATATCAGCGCCCTTATCCAAAAGAACTTTCAGCACTTCGATATATCCCGCTTTGGAAGCCAGACCAAGGGCTGTATCGCCATACTGGTCCTTGGCATTTGCATCCGCTCCTTTATTCAAAAAGCGTCTGACTTGCTCCAACTGGTTTTTTTCAACGGCTTCTATCAAAGCCTCACTGTTATATTCGTTTGCAACGATGCTCTTGGGGTGGTTTTTGAGCATCTTCACCACTTCAAGGTTACCGGCCTTAGAAGCCAAACTGAGCGCTGTATCGCCATTCTGGGTCTCGGCGTTGATGTCCGCTTCGCTATCCAAAAGTAATTTCGCTACTTCAAGGTTACCCCTGGAAGAAGCCTCCATAAGGGCTGTTCTGCCATCCTGGTCCCTGGCGTTAACGTCTGCTCCATTACCCAAAAGACTTTTCACTTTTTCCAAATCGCCGTCTATAACGGCTCCTATCAAATCCTGATCATTATTCGTGTCTGCGACTATGGTCGTACCAGCCAGGAGCAGTATGGCGAATCCAATCGCTGTGGCTTTCATCGTCAGCACCACGCCGCTTTTCCATATAGATTCCTTCGCAAACATGACCGTAATCAATTCCTTATCATTGAAGCACCATTACTTCGCGCCGTGGGCTTTGAGTAGATCCACCAGTTCAGTGTGACCACTAGAATAAGCCGACCTGGGGCTGGAAACAATCATCAGGGCTGTTTCGGATTTCTTGTTTTTGGCATTAATATCTGCGCCTTTATCTAAGAAACTTTTACCACTTCAAGGTGACCATACACCACCGCCGCCATAAGGGCTGTATCGCCTTTCTTATTTTGGGCATTTATATCAGCCCCTCTATCCAAAAGAACTTTTGCTATTTCAGTCTGATCATACATTCCAGCCCACATAAGGGGTGTATTCCCTTTCTTGGTTGTGGCGTTGACATTTGCGCCTCTATCCAAAAGAAGTGTTACCACGTTGGGGTGACCATACACCGAAGCCCACATAAGAGGAGTGTCGCCTTTCTTGCTTTTGGCATTGATATCAGCGCCCTTATCCAAAAGAAGTTTCACCATTTCAGGCTGACCATTAAAAGAAGCAAGCATGAGGACAGTAAAGCCGCTCTGGTTCTCGGCAATGGCATTGACATCCGCTCCTTCATTCAAAAGATTTTGCACGTTTTCCAATTTGCCTTCTTTGACGGCTTCTATCAATGCCTGATTGTTATCTGTGCACCCGCAAATGACAAAGACAATCATCAGCACAATTGCCAGTGCCCCCTTCATGTGCGATCCTTCGCTTTTATTGAAGAAATACATCAATCCAACCAATTTCCTATGCGTATGCGCTTCATGGTTGCGATGTTTGCTGCTGTTCCGTACATTGTTTAGAAGTCGTAACCAATAGCCATTAAACAAAGAAAGAGATGCGCCTGTCCACAAAAAAATTGGCAAACAGCGAACGCATCAGAGCCATTCTCCGCGAATTTACGCCTTCCACGCACCCTTGTCCTTCCCAAAGCGAAAAATCGCGTCATTGAGCTTCTAATGGGCATGGTTCAGCACAGCCGCTAAACAGGTGTTGCTGTGAGAAAAGATACAAGAAGGAACACCCCCGGATCATCCTTCACTATCCCCTTGCAAACTTTCCGAAACTTCAAAAGACAGTTTAGGTTGCTTGAAATAATTCCACAGCACGACGTCCAACATCCGGGAGACATTATAGCCGCGTTGCTTTCGTTCGCTCTCAAATAGATCCAAGAGTTTTGAATCAACAGGTCCCGGACAGTTTGCCACGGGGAGAAATATGCTTTCGGGAACCTTCCTTGGTTTCCGGTAGAGGGGGAGCGAGTGGAAAGTGAGGGATGTCTTCCGTAGCCAGTTTTCTATCTTTCGGAAAGTTAGTAAACTTATCGTCGCAGATGCGAGCGGCTACTTGGGCGGCGACTTTCTCTACCATTGCTCTGAGTCGTACCTCAAGTTGTTCAAGAAAAAGCTTCTCTATTTGAGAACTCTCCGAACTTTCGCATGTTGTTGGTTCAAGCGACTTCCCTGCGCTTCTCTTCCAGGCGCTATGCCTTTTCCGGATCGCATTTGCCGAAATAGATAACCCAGGGAACTCTTTGATTACCCGTTGAGCAACAGTGTCCCAAGTCATTTCAGGGTTTTCTTCTTTGAGTCCAAATGCGAATTCATTTACCTCGTTCTTGGCGCTGTCATTCTGCATTGTTTCCCCCGGCCTTTTTCAATCTATGATGACTCTTCTAACTTTCCTAACGTTACGATACTAAGTGTAACAGCCAGTAACAATCAATGTCAATAACTTTCGGAAAGTTCGTCAAATTATGAGTGCGAAGATGAGGTCAATCACCGACTTGCGCGCTGGAATGAATTTTGAGAAACCCCAAAGACGAAATTAACCAGCACATCAGCCAAGGGTGTGATCGCAACGAACTGGTTCCGATAGAATGTCATGGTCGCTACCATAAGAACGGTGGAGCGGTTCCGGAAATTTTCTTGTTAAGAATTGTTTCACGGGACGATCCGAAACAACGATACCGATGTCGTCAGGGTTATGAACCTGAAGAAAGAGCAAATTGGCTATGGGGTAGGGCAGGAAGCGGAAATCAAGGTATCCTGATGTTCCATTTTACGTGTCCATATAGGTGTCCATAGTGTCCATATTGGGGGCTAACAGCGGTGTTATTCAATGACAGTCGGTGAACAGAAAAAGCAATGTAGCCCTCTGTAATCATTAACAAAGAGCTACATTGGTATCAGTCAGTGATAGTGGGTGAAAAGCGGATTTCCCGCATTCCTAATCCGCAGGTCGCAAGTTCGATTCTTGCCTGGGGCACCAGAAAATCAAGAGGTTAGGCGAATCAGCCTAGCCTCTTTTTGTTTAGGGTCAACCTATGGTCAACCACATTGCGGGAATATAGGTCCGTAACTGTCTATTTATGCGCATCGCATATCCTCCCGTCAATCTGTCCACGATTCCGTTACAGCCCCCATGCCATGCACAGAGCATCCTCCGCGCTTCTTGGACGTATCGACCAGCCCCCTTGAGAGGGGGAACATGACCACTTGGTCGGTTGACCCCCACGAGAGGGGTTAGGCCCTCCCAGTCTTGCCGAGAAGAGAGTGAGTTACCCCTCAGTTAACCCTGTATGAACGCTTGGCGCTTAGGCCGGAAGATGGAGGGGGTTGCTCGGCGGTCTAGGCCTTTTCATTAATGAAATTAGTTTCACTAATTTGCTGGAGGGGTCCTGGAAGGTGATGTTCAGCAATATCGGTCCAGTCGCCGTTTCGACGAACAGATCGGAATGATTAAGGAAATGTAGCATCCGTTACCGCCCGGTTACCGCTCCCTATGGACCAACGCCTTCGCTGCGAATGTAGTGGAAAATCACCGCTCTAGAACCTCCTTCTTCTGGGATCTCCCGAATCTGCAACGCCTCTCAGCGCGTCGTCGAAATCATCTGTGATTCCAGGGCGCTCAATTTGACCCCCCTAATTTTGGTGGAGAAAGCGTAGTGATATTGATATTTCGGGTTGATTAGAACCGAAACCTTGTGATTACGATATTTCTCGGTATATCGCCGTGAAAAGCGTAATTTCATGTTATTACCGGGTATCCCGGTAAAAACTCCAGTGATCTTAATATTTGTCCCCGAATCGCGGACAAACTGCCAGGCCGTACGTCCCGTAACGTCTCCTCTTGGTTGTCATCCTGAGAGACAGGATTCGTTAGGAGGCCGCCAACGCTCTTTCAGGGATGCGGCAGATAATTCTAAGGAAAGCTGCCACGGAGAATGCGGAGGCTCTCCGTGGTCTGGACGGAGCGGGAAGGGTTTCGACTCAATTTGAGGCGGAATGCCGATTTTACCGGACAACCCGGATTTAAGAATTTCTCCGAAATTTTTGACTGATAACAGACCGCCAGGCCCCCCATCGTTTCTGAGCGCTTGAACCTTATACCGGGGAAGGGGTAGGAGGATACCAGGGTAAGTGTCAATGGCGCAACCGCTCGTGGGAGACGCCTTCTTTTTCACAAGGTTGTCGAGAGGATACCTGGAGACGCTACGCCTTTTACTGCGTCCCAGCCACGATTGATTACCCGGTCACGTTTTCACTCACCGTTGTCGGTCGCCTGAACTTGAGGGTTCCGTGATTTCTTTCCTGGGCATAATCGCCTTCCTGTTTATCTTGCCACATTGGCGGCTGCTCAAAAGTTCCCTGGTCCGGCTCCCAGTCTACCATTCCAATATCCTTCTGATCGTTTTCATGTCAGGCGTGAAAGGATTTTGAGGGAGTTCGGGTACTGCTAATTGATGGGTTCGAAGAAAGGGCGTTTCCTTGAGCTTCATGTTATAGGCATGGAACATTAGGGTTTGCAGGTTTACCGTATCAAGCACGTTATATGCGAGCAGTGTTTCCAGCGCCTTTTCATTCTTTTTGGCTTTGAAATCTTTCCATAATAAGACTGCGAAAAAACCGTCGACCCCCTCCAATTCCTCCCTCGAAAGCCCCACCTTCTTTTCGCAGCCTTTCAAGCCCCCTGTGTAGCCGAGGCTCTTCAGCGCATACCTGAGGTCAATGTGGGCGTGATTCATCTTGATTCCCAGATCATTCTCAATAAACGGCACGTCAAAGCACTTGCCGTTGTAGGTCACAATGACATTATATCTTGCTATATCCGCGCGGAAGTCTTCAAGGTTTCGTCCTCTCACGTAGGAGAATATGGACTTGCCATCGTACAGGACGATGGTGGTTATGTAGTCTCCACATCCGCCCAAGCCTGTGGTTTCAATGTCCAGATAAGCGATCGAGTGACGAAAATCCGGGAGCAACCTCCATTGCTGACTTGACGGCAATGAATCGGCAAAATACTTTGGATCATTCTGCTCCAGATGCCCGCTGGACTCAGTTACCCGGCTTTTTAATGATTGAAGCTTCTTTCCGGGTAACTGGATTGAAGATGATTTGAGAATGTCGTCCCAGCAAAGTATGCCTCTCGACCAGAGACCCTGTTCCGACTGCTTCCCTATTCCAGGTATGTGACAGAATGTGTTCTTTAACAAAGGACTCCTCCCTTCAACACCGGCGTATGAATTTAGGTAATGACCCTTCAAGCGTCGAGGATCAGCTCCTCCCCGGGCTGAAATCGGTTCCCCTCTGGTGGTTCGTTACTCCCGCTTGAGTCCTAAAACGAGAGGGATTGGGTCAATATTCGAAAGTCATCCAGACATTTTTTAGAGATGTTTGTTATCTCAAACCCTGCAAGCCATTCTCCGCTGTCCTTGTCTTTTTCCGCCCACTGGCATCGAGCTTCGAGCAAAATCGAACCAGCTTTGATGAAATCTCCGGCAGGTATCACGAAGGTCTTGGTTTCACCTATTATGGCCGCCATGCCTGTTATCCCAATCCCTTCTTCGCTGACGTTGCTCAGCATGCCCCTGATTTCAGGATGTTTCCATTCGTAGATAGTTACCGCCACAGCCAGATGGTGTCTCGAGGATTTGCGCATGTTCTCAACGAATACGGTGTCGTGAACCGACGAAGATGTGGCGTAAAGTTCCTCCACAGTAAGGACCTGGGTGTCCGTCAATGTTTGTAGAATAAACTGTAGACCTTCGGAAGACAAATCGTACTTCTTCATCAGCTCGGAATGTGTCATTCCGGAGCGGAGGTCTTCAACTACATCTGTGGCGTCGATCTGTTGGGTGACCGTTGTGTCATGATAAAGAGCGCTCCGTTGTTCAATCTCCGCCGGTGTAATCGCCTTGGCCTCAAGGAGTTTCCGCATTAAGCTTTGAAGACCCTTGGCGGACAGTCCATATTTGTCCATCAATTGGGAATCGGTCATCCCCGAACGGATGTCCCTGACGGCGTCTCCGGCTTTGATTCTATGCTTGATCGGCATGTTTTTCCATTCGGATCATTGACCTTGATCTATATGGTTGTCCTGACTCAAGAATGCCACGGTAAGGTAAGACGGACTCAGATCGATCATTGAACGTAACGGTAACCATTCGAATATCCTAATGTGGATTTTTAGCCGTCAACGGTCCGTGGCGCTGCGCTGATCTGTTCCTCAAGCAAATCCCGGATCGTGCCGCGATATTCATAATAATGCTCGGCGACAACGCAAGCGGACATGAATTGTCGAAATCTATCGCGACGTTTTAGTAGTGTCAAAAATAAATACTTCCAGAATTTAAACCTACTTGGGTAGACGCCACCCTGGTGGAAAAATGTTATGAGCGCCGCCCTTATTTCGTATAGGTAAGGCAGAGAGAAACCCTTTACGTAGGGAACAGGCCCCAAATTAATGATGTGGTTGTATGTCCTGTCCAGATAGAAGTCCGGATCGTATAACTCGTTGTATAGGTTAATAAATTCCCGAGTTATTTCATCCCTTGGTCGTTTTGTTTCAAAGTTCATCATCCCAGTCTGGTTGCCGAAATTGTCGTCAAAACCTGAAAAGAACAAGCGTCCTTCTTGCTCGAGACGGTTCCACATGTCGGTGCCAGGACCGGCTTGGAGCAAGGTAATGAACATTTCCGGCACGTTGTTCCGTGCTGCGAACTCGATCAAATGCTGGTCCGCATTGGCTCCTTCATCGTCAAAACCCAAAATGCACCCGGCGATTATTTGAAGTCCGGCGCTATTGATTCTTTGGCACACTTTGTCCAAATCCGCCGTCGCATTCTGATATTTCTTGGCGCTCTTCAGGGTCTCTTTGCTCAAGGTTTCGATCCCGAGAAATACCTTCCAAAAACCGGCTTTCGGCATCAATTCCAACAGTTCGTCGTCATTCGCCAGATTGACGGAAGCCTGAGTGTCGAATTCAAATGGATAGCCGCGCTCCTCCATCCAGGGAATCAAAGCTCTCAAAAGCTCCTTTGCTCTTGCAGGGTTTCCGATGAAATTGTCATCCACAAAAAAGACGACACGCCTCCATCCCAGATCATAAAGAGACTGCAGTTCCTTTAAAACCTGATCCGGCCGCTTGGTTCGCACTTCACGACCGAACATCAAGGTAATGTCGCAAAAATCGCACTGAAATGGGCATCCTCGGGAAAATTGGACGGACAAATCCACGTATGAGTTCAAATCAAGTAAGTCGAAGCGAGGAGTAGGAGAGTCCTCAAGACTTGGTCTGCAATCGGATTGAATCAGTACCGCGGGACTTTTTGCGATTAATCGCTTCCAGCAATTTCGGCATTAATATTTCGGCTTCGCCTTTGACGACTATATCGGCTCCTGCCGCAAAGGCATCTTCCGGAACGTGGAAAACCACAGGGCCTCCCACAACCACCAATTTACCCCTCTTCTTGCCCTCGCGAATTGCTCGGATAATACCGGAATATTGACTGCCCAAGCCTGTTACAAATACCGTATCAGAAGAATTCCACTGGTCCTCCGTAATCGGACCGACCGCCTCGTCCGCCAGCTCCAGTTCCCAGTCATTCGGGAGCAGGGCGGCTACTGTGAGAAGCCCCAAAGGCGGTTGAACACACTTTTTGGTCAACATGTCCAGGGACTTATTGAAGGACCAAAAGGTTTGAGCGTATTTCGGATTTACCAATAAAGTTTTCACGGAACTTCCAGTCTGGCGACGTTAAAATAATTAGTATATTCAGGCTGTTGCAAAAGGCTTTTCTTGCGGGCCTGGAATGGCTGATAAATTCGCGTCACGAGCAAATCTTTGATATTATAGGTTCGACAAAAATACGTATTATCTCATGAGACGCCCGGGAAACTTGCCAAAGCTATATCATGGTTGCTCAGCGGTCTACAACAGAGGGGTACACCTCAGAGACCCCTGGGATAGGTATGCCAACGTCACGTAGTGGCTGACCTCTTTGACCAATGGATTACGTCTAAGCTTTCTGGCAAATAGTTCGCTAAGGAACGCTCCCAGGCCTTGATTTCATTCTGAATCCAAGACCTCACGAACGGATTGCAGCATCCCTTTCACATTATACGGCTTGCCCACGAAGCCTCTAGCCCCTATCTCCAAGGCTTCCTTCGTCTGTCTGTTTGGGGCAAATCCACTGGCTATGAGAACTCGTGTCTTTGGGTTAATCTTCAGGATTTCCTCCAGGCACTGTTTTCCGCCCATCTCCGGCATGATGAGATCGAGAAGCACAAGGGCTATCCTGTCTTGGTTGGAACGATAAACTTCGAGAGCCTCTTTCCCGTTAGCTGCCGTCAACACACTGTATCCTACCATCCTAAGCATCTCTTCCCCCATTTTACGAATGGATTTCTCGTCATCCACAAGTAGGATGGTTTCAGTTCCAAAAGCAGGCATCTGTTGGGTAACCGCGACATCCGGTTCAATCTCCTGAACCATGGTAGGGAGATAAATCCTGAACGTGGTTCCTGTGCCGGGTTCGCTGTAACAGGTGATATGACCTTTATGGCTCTTAACAATACCGAAGACCATTGCAAGTCCGAGCCCGGTTCCCTCTCCGGGTCCCTTGGTCGTGTAGAACGGCTCGAAAATATGCTCCACCACTTCCTTGTCCATCCCGTGGCCCGTGTCTGAGACGGTGAACAGAACACATTTTCCTGGTTCCACATCCAGATGGGTTCGTGAATAGTCCTCATCCAGAGTTACGTTTGCCGTTTCAATGGTCAGTCGCCCTCCGTCGGGCATTGCGTGTTGAGCATTTACCGCTAGGTTTAGAAGTATCTGTTCCATCTGACCCGGATCCGCATTGACGGTCATCAGGTTGTCGGTCAAGAGGATTTCAATCCGAATCATCTTGGTAACCGTCCGCTCAAGCATCTTTTCTACTCGTTTTATCACATTATTCAGGTTTACCGGGCGGGCATTGGGCTCCAACCTTCTGCTGAAGGCAAGAATGCTCTTGGCTAATTCACCGCCATCCCTTCCGGCCTGTCGTATGGCATGAAGTCCGTTATATGCCGGGTCTGAAGGCTTCTTATTGAAGAGCATCATGTCCGAATAACCCAAAACCACCTGGAGCAAGTTGTTAAAATCGTGGGCAATACCGCCTGCAAGAGTTGCGATCGCTTCCATCTTTTGGGCCTGAAGAAGTTGAGCCTGCAGATGCTCCTGCTCCTCTTCCGCCATCTTGCGCTCGGTGATATCTCTTGAAACTCCTTGAAAGCCAATGGGAAGACCATTTTTGTCAAAGACGGCTTTTCCGTGAGCCTCTATTGATACAGGACTCCCATCCTTCCTTAGTAAAACTGCCTCAAAAGTAGTCCCTGGGCAGTCAACAGGTTTTGACATCTCACCTGCTGCGATCTGAGATATCTTCATCAAGTTATCTTCGTCACAATGATCCTGGATTCTAGTACCAATGAACTCTTCAGGAGTGTATCCCGTCATTTGAAATATAGATGGATTCACATAGGTGAAACGCACGTCGAGGTCCGTCTGCCAAATAACATCCAAGGTGTTGTCGGCCAGTAGTCGATACTGACGTTCGCTTTCTTGCACGCGGAGATTCATCAACAGACTGGTCAAGCCATCTGTCAGCCGCCTGCCGGTCTCCTGGAACAACCTCTCCTCTTCCGATGTCCAGACTCGCGGGTAAGAGCATTGGTGGAGACCAAACGCCCAGGGCTCGCCCCACTTGGGATAAAGAGCAATCATCATCATGGACTTGACGCCAAATTGATCGGCGCTCACCTTGTTGATGGGTCTTTCTGTCCCGTCGGTATAAGTCACTGGACCTTCAGATTCCAGAGCATCACGCAAGTTTTGGGCCATGTCTGGGGGTAAGGGTAGGTCCACATTCAATATTTTCGCGCCCGGATATTCAGGCTTGGTAATTTCCATTGGAACCCGAAACGACGGCGCCTCCGAGTCGCACGGATAGAAGAGCCAGGCTCGGTCGCAATCGAAAATCGACAAGCCCGATGTCAAGAACATCACTCATCATCTGTTCAAGGTCATTCGCCCCTTGGATGGCCCGGTTGACCTTATCCATGCTTTCGACGAATCGAAAATGCGCCAGCCGTTCTTGCTCTGCCCGCTTGCGTGCGGTGATGTCGCGCACAAAAGCCAGGTTATAGCTTTGACCGTCGTACTCGAAATAGTTTGCGTTGATCTCGACGGACAAAATACTACCGTCCTTTGTCTTGTGGCGACCTTCGAAGATAAGTGAACCCTGCGTCTTGAGATCGTTCCAATGGCTGAACCAGCGACCCATTGGAAAGTCGGGGTCAATATCCGGCACGCCTAAGCCGAGCAATTCAGCACGAGTGTAACCGAGTATGCGGCAAGACTCTTCATTGACAAACCGAAACTGTGCATTTTCGTCTGTCAGAAAAGCGGCTTCGCGCACGTGATCCAGGGCAAAGTCCAACAATCGGAGTCGCTCTTCAGCTTGCTTGCGCTCTGTGATGTCTTGCAATATGCAGTGGGTCTGTTTGAACTGTCCTTGCCTATTACGCCCTATCCGCCCATCAACTGCCACGGCGACACGCGAGCCGTCCTTCCTCAGCATTACAAACTCGGCCCCATGAATCTCACCCGCGGCTTTAAATTTGGGAAAGTTTTCTTTGAGACGATCCAAGTAGTCGGAAGCAAGAAAATTTCCGATCCATTTGCCCATAACCTCTTCGCGGGAATACCCGAGCATATCTAACCACTCCTGGTTAACTTCCAAGAAATAGCCATACTCATCAAGAGACTGATATCCCAAGGGAGCGTTTTCATAGAGCAAGCGGAACCGTTCTTCGCTTTCTCTCAGGAGTCGTTCCGTCCCCTTGAGTCTGGCCTCTGATTCTTCCAGTTCGGACACTCTGCGGCGAAGACTCTCCAATTCGCTGATGAGTTCCTCTTTGATCTTGTCCTGATCTTTCATGGTCCACTCCCCAGTGTCCGATGGCTCAGCAGGACGCCTAATGTTACAATAATATCATAGTAATGGGGGGCGGGCTGTAAAATCTGAGATCATTAAGAAAGAATGCCGAGAGACGCCACACCGGCGGCATTCCGTTCAAGCTATTAGGCCTTTTTCTTCTTCGCTGTCTTCGTCAGGATAGTGCTGCATGAGCCGATCTCGTATGGGTAGAATGAGGCAGGCTGTTAAAAGTGTGACCGTGGGGTGGGGAGTCCCGACACTATTCAACGGTGCTTCAACGACAAAAAGGGGGAGATGCCGCGGATTAGTCGTGCAATAGCCGGCGTCAAATTGGCGTCGCTTTTGACGCCAACCTAGTGCTTCAAAGTGCCTCATAATGCTCGATAGTGCTTAATTTCTTCAAGGATATCGTGGCGAAGCCGCTATTGCAGTGTTGAGAAACGTGCCTTCACACGGCAGAGCGGGGGACTGGGGCATGAAAATAGAGTATTGGACTCAGAAACTGCCGCCGGAAGTTAGGCTAGTTGCTTCATCATCTCTTCTTGCTCATTACGCTAAGCACCGGAGTACAGGTGTGATGGAAGGATTTTTGGGGGACGAATTAAACACGGTTTTCTGTGATACGCATTATGAGCAGCCCCGGTGTCCGACGCGGCGGTCAGGATGACCTCATGGGAAATTTGACAGAGGGTTGAGGTCGTCTTATTCCTTTCAATAGGTTGCTTGTCCATCTTGAGCCTGATGAGCGTCCGGTATCTCAACCCGTAAACCGCTGTGTCAAATTTGTGTCATACAGTTATGGATTGTTATAGTCTGTTGTGTGTCAATGCAACGGGTGTCATGGTTAACTGGTTGGTTTTATTAATAATAGTATATGAGCCGAGGTGTTGAGCCAGTGTAGTTTTTTGTCGTCTATTTCACAAATAGCTTGCCAATCATGGCGCCCCTGGCGCAAAATCGGCTCAGAAGGGGGACTCGCATGCCAAACTCAAATCTATCTTTCAAAAGTGAGATCGAATTGCTGTTAGCCGCCGTCGGCGCAAATCGCTCCGCGGAAATAGCGAAACTCCGGAGCGCCGGCGTTCCTGCCGACAAAATCACTATCATTGAGGCCCACAATTACCCACAATTCACTAAAACACCCGAAGGGCTCCAGGTAGAGGACTGCTTTTATGTCCGACCGACCATTCCAGAGGATCTGGAGATCGGAGATCTACTTGAAGACTCTGAAGAGGATCCGGAAGGCGAAGATTCTTTCAAAAAGGGAGTCCTGATGCGCTGGGAGATCAAGAATCCCAACATGAAATGTTGGAAGCTCGGAGTGAGAGGAGGGAAGGTCCGAGAGCTAGATTAATGCTTGACCGGCATATGTTCCGACCGACCATTTGACCAAAAGCCCGCACCCTGCGGGGCGCTGAACCGACGATTACCGATTAAACCTGTACACAATCGGATCTCCGGGAGGTAGCTTGATTAGACAATGGGGGAAGAAGTCCCATGAAGAAAAGATGGTCTACCGGCAAAACTATTGTGGTCATAGTCTTCATATATGTGGCTCTACTCACTTTTAGACCATCCAGCCAAAACAACACACAAAACGACAGAATAAACCAAAAATTCAGAACAACGTGCGACGGGATAGGGATCGCTGGTCGAGAAGGCGCCACAGACCTCGGAAACGCTTCGACTCACAATAACCTGGAAGCAGGCCGCAAACGATATAGTGAGTTTTTTGGGCTTCTCTTCGGCACGGACAAACTGATCTTTATTAAACCAAATCGAAAAGTAGTAATAGTCGGCACAGAGTTTTCGCCACCACACCGCAACGGGGAACCCATGCTTAGAGTGAGGGACACTGACACCGGGCAGGAGTTTTGGATATTCAAAGGGCGCATGGTCCCCGACAACGATACCTCTACGCTTCACGGTGAGATAGTCGGCTCATCGGACATTCACCCGACGAGGAGGTAAACAATTGCAGGTTAGCGCCGATGGACACGGAGACGAAACGATGCAGTCCCATGCCGATTTGTATTGTACATTTGGAAATAGAAAAGCGCCCTTGACATTGAACCTCTCAGCGTCGTACGCTCCTTAGACTGCAAATCCGCTATCGTACTCGGGAAAGAGGGGCTCCTGACAATGTCCACACTGCTTAGTGTCGAGAAACGCAAAATATTCTCGGTTCCTTACGAAAAATTATTTCGGATATGTGAGGATGAGCTACTACGCTTGGGGCTGCAGATAACTGAGAAAAATCAATCTTCAGGCCTACTCGAAGCTCGGAAACATGCGATCTGGCCTCTTAAATCCAAAGAAGGCATCTTCTTAAAGTTTGACCTCAATTCTGGAGTCACGGCAATCGCGAAAATGGATATGGCCAAGGCTCTTTCGTCAAAGGATTTTATCTTGGACCAATTTCTTGAAGCAGTAAAGCTCAGGATCCAGAATGGTTTTTAACCTTATGATGAGCCCGATTTCGGTCGGGAATTGGTAAGATCCTGTGTTAGGACAGGGGACTCACCGCATAAATAACAATGGTGTGTGCAGCTTGTGAGCTCATCCAAACAAATTCCGTTTCCAGGGGGTCATGAAGAGAACACACGCCGTCTTGAGAGCGATCGGCGGGATCAATGTCCAGGCTGTTCAGCCGTTATGGGCGGAAAAATAACTACAGTGCGAAATGACCCGCTGTTCCATCGTATTAGCTGATGTACGCTTTCGTGAAATTATTATCCAAATCCCGTTATTTGCTAAGACCGGAAAGACCATGTGACCCGTGAATCGGTACGCGCTTCGTTAGATTCCCGGGGCGAAGTTTCCGGTCCATTATCTTATCGGTTGCCGAATTCTCTACTTAGAATCACATATAATTGACGATACCCGTTTGTTCCTCTGTTCTAATGCTTCTTCCCAACCGTGACCAGGACAATGGGCTTCACGTCCGATGGTGGCTTTAGAGCCGAAGAGAGATCAGCGTCTCGGATTCCTCCCACCGTGTTGGTCTCAAGTCCGACAGGCTCCTAGAACAGCAGAAACGCCATATCCGAACAAGCTTCTCACCTCACATGCAAAATCCAGGGACGATTGGGATACCGAGATTTGGATGCCGGAGCGAAAAAAGAAACCCCGACAGCCGCTAACTGTCGGGAATAAGCGGGGACAATTTGGGGACAATACCCATCCTGGCCCCGGTTGCAAAGACCACAGCCTCTTGCAATATTTGGCGTGCCGGACAGGATGAAACTGCAAAACGGGACTTGTCTTTACCTATCCATGAGCCCACCATCAAGTTAAGCGCTGATCCTCAAAAGAAAGGGTTGACAGATGAAAGTCCATTGATTTAAGGTCGGCGCCGACTTGACGACAAGCTTTTTGCAAGCGTGGTGACAGCCGCGCTTCTCTTGGGCTTTGTGGGATACAACGCCGGCTTTTTCGGATCTGAGTGACCGTCCCGCTGCCGTTCAGTCCCCCAGATCCTTTAAGATGGCCAGTCCGAAGCAAAATTTCGACTGAAAGGAACCATGTGCGTGGCAACAATTTATGAAAAAGCACAACCCAAGTATTTGCCGACTGACTGGTCACCCGATAGCCCGATGTATGGCAACGCTTCTGTATATGGAGCGGAAGAGTCGGCGCGCCTCAAGATTTTAAGCATCGCAGGGCACAAGGGTTCGGAATCGCCTTTGTTGTCCGGTTTAGCCCTCCTTCCGGAAAGATCATCAAGGTAATCGATGTTGCTCAATCGGATGAGCACGTATATATCCTTGAAGGAGGCCCCTGCAACAAGAAAGGGAAACAGATCGGCTTTCCCGGGTCACTACGCATTGAATCCGCAAGGCAAACCTCATGCTGCATTCGTCGGCCAAGAAATGGTAGCGTTCGTCCTATGCGCCGGTGAGCCGGATGAAATCAAGTCATTTGAAGTGATTGACGGGAAGTAGATCGGGCGCTTTCAAGAATTGCCTCTTTTGTGCTCAAAGAAACCAACCCACCAGACGCACTGCGGCACGTGAGAATAAACAGTATCGAAATTGTGGGAACAAGAATTGGCGATGACGTGATGACCAGATAATACAAGTAATGGTATAGGGTATTCCCCCAGCAACCATCCTAGACATTGCTGAGCGTCAGGAAGGGACATGACGAAGACTCGGATCCTCACAATACTATTGGCAATATTCATGCTTGCGCCCTTGAGTCACGCGGAACCGAGGATGCGAGAGCGCTGTGACCGGCAACAGTTCTTCTCGGAGTTCGATACCAAGGGTGCCATAGTTGTGGCAGATGAGCGTGAAGGACATACCCGCTGGAGGGATTTTGATTCACTTCTGGCCACCTCAATCTGCGCCTCAAGCCAACCACAGCGCCATGCAGCAATTCGTTCCCTTGGGCCCCATTTTATTTCAATATGATGGGACATCCAAATTTGTTGGGAATGACAGCCTGCGAGCCAACCAGTATTCCCCGGCGCCTCGCCCTTCCCTGATATTGGTTTTATTCTTTCCGAGCGTTCAAGAAGTCAGCCACAGATCGATAAAGTTCACCCCTGCTCTGCTCCAAATGCATCAGGTGGGTTCCTTCGGGAATCTTTACATCGCGTTTGTCAGGGGAGGACGTCAGCGCAGATAGGAGCCAAGCCGCGTCTCGATCGGTACACAGACTGTCCCACTCGCCACGCACAATCAACATAGGGGTTTTAATCCCGGCTGGATCGTAGGCAAGAGCGCCGGACCAGGCGGCGAGTATGTCCGCAACCGGGCCATTAGGTGTCTTGACCGATGGCGGATTGCGGGTAGCGCTGGTCTCGTCTGAAGCGAGATAGATGGGAGCCCAGCTCTGGAAATGGCGATCCAACAGGACAGGGGGATGCCCCGGCGGGACATCTTCTACAAAGCGCTTGTGCTGTTCGTCGATTGTCAGGAACCTCCATGGACCGAGCTTGACGCTGCCGCCCTTTGCAGAACGTTTCACGATAGGGGCAAAGAATACGATCCGATCAACCAGTTCGGGATGTTGTGAGGCAAAAAGCCCGGTTGCCATCGGTACCCCAAGAGTGAGCGATAATAGATACTTTGGGGACTCCACTCTGCGCTGCGATATAGCGCACTGCGCGTTCGATTTGCCCTGCTGTTACCACCGCCCTGCCGAGGGGTTCCCCAGGTCCGGGTAAGGTCTCCTCCATTTCCGGATAGCGTTCCGATCCGCCAAAGCCGGCAAAGTCGAGTCCCCAAACGGAGAATCCTGCGCGATTTAGTTCATCCGCCCACGAGATACCATCAAACTTGAACATTATCGAAGACGCGGACGGGAAGGTAGCTCCGTGGACGTATAAGACCGGTCGAGACCGATCTCCACTCTCTGGCGCCTGTTCAAGGAGGAGTAACATGGGCTGCCGGCTCTCAGCGCCACTTTGCGTTTTACCTGGAAGCTGGTGTGAACGCT
This sequence comes from uncultured delta proteobacterium, assembly GCA_963747865.1. Lineage (GTDB taxonomy): Bacteria > Desulfobacterota > Desulfomonilia > Desulfomonilales > Desulfomonilaceae > JBBSBY01. The sequence continues at coordinate 18,997 of CAVVHK010000063.1, forward strand.
CCATCCCAAACGCTGGATTTGTTGCGACGAGAACAGCCGTTACAAGGGTGAATATCAGCATCTTAGACATGGGTTACTCTCCCAAAGAATTCGATTTCGGGTAGTCATGAAACTCTCGGCTGTCGCCCGGCGCCCCGTCACGGTCAAACATTCCATAATCCCTGACGACGCCGGCGACCCGAATGCGGTAATTCTTGAAAATTCCATTCCTACCTGTTGCTTGCGCAATTCGGTGCGCTTCGAGCCGCCGCCATTTCGCGACAGCCTCCTCATCTCTCCAGAAGGAAAGCGACAGAATCTTGCCCGGCTCGTAAAGACTCTCAAACCGCTCAATGGAAATGAAACCATCGATACCGTCCAGCATCGGCCTCAAGCCGGCTGCGATATCAAGATACTCTTGCTTGCGCTCGTCTTTTGGCCACACTTCAAACAAAACGCCAATCATAGGCTGTGCTCCGTCTTTGAGAGGATTCTTGGACATGCGAGAGCGATTGCTCATCTGCATGGCATCACGGTCCGATCTCTGCTCTCCATATGGATTCTTTTCCGTGGCAAACGCTCCCAACGCCGAGAGAGTGGCGCTTGAGCCTGCAACGGCGGCGACGACCGAGCCGCCCGGCCTTCACCAAAAAATTCCTGCGACCTGTATTAGTCAAGCTCATTGTTTCGTCTGCTCTGTCGGGGACAGGTCCCGGACTGGTCGATACTCAACGTTTTGTACTAGGCCACGCCAGACCGCAGATTTCATACCCCTGACTGCTAGATGCGCCAATCTTCTCCCTAAGCCTTGACAGTAGATAACTAGCCTTCTAGTATTCTGTCAAATGAATTATAATCACAAACGTTATCACTTTTATTGATACCGTGGAGGACTGCGAGATGGATGTTGGTCTGTTGAGGATTTTTCATGCCGTAGCCACGGAAGGAAGCGTGTCCAAGGCGTCGCACCGGCTCCATTGTGTCCAATCCAATGTAACAACTCGGCTTCGGCAGCTGGAAAACGAACTCGATACGGCGCTTTTCTATCGTCAAAAAACCGGCATGGCATTAACACCCGCCGGCAAAATCCTTCTAGAATATGCGGATCGGGCCATCCACCTCATGAAAGAAGCGGAAATAGCCGTGCGAGACACGGGTGAAGTGAAAGGACACTTGAGCCTCGGTTCGACGGAATCCGCGGCTGCGGTGCGTCTGCCTCCCGTGCTTACGCGCTACCATCGGGAATACCCAAGTGTCGAGATTACTCTGTCAACGAGCACGAGCGATAAATTGATCAAAGAGGTGCTTGATTACAAGCTTGACGGCGCATTTGTTTGCGGTCTCCATGAACACCCGGACATTGAACAGAAACTGATTGTGAACGAGGAACTGGTAATTGTAACGGAATCCAAGCGTGAATCTCTGGAATCGCTTGCAAATCCAACGTTGCTCGTGTTTCCTTATGGCTGCGCCTATAGAGCGGCCCTTGAGGCCTGGCTTCGACATATCGGAATTGTAACTTACAAGCTGATGGAGCTTAGAACCTTGGACGGAATTCTCGGATGCGTAACAGCGGGGATGGGCATCACAATGTCGCCTCGTTCCGTAATCACCAGCTTGCGTTACATAGGCGCCGTCAACACGCATAAGATCGCTGAGCCATTCGGGTCGTTGCCGACGGTTTTTATCCGCAGAAGAAGCGCAGTCAGGACGAGAGCCATCAATGCTCTCATTCAGGTTGCCGCGGCCCTGTACGGCGGGTCGGATCGTCACAAATGATTCTTTAGCTTCCGGAGGCGCAAAATATAAGTTCAACAGCTATGGAGGCGAATGGCCGTGTCACCTCGTCAGGCTATCCAAAGCCAACCTCGTTCAACGACCGAATAACCAACCGCCATTAATCTTGACCACTTCTCCGGTGGCGCCAACTGTGTTTATCGGTTGGGGGGATTGTGAGTCTTGTGATCCAAGGCAACTAGTCCTCATTGCTGATTTTTGACTGGGCGCCAAGCGCACTGGTTGGTCTCCTCATCCGCTTGGCAACGACTTGCTCGCGAAAAAATCCTTGACATAAGTTGGACTACCTGTATATACATGTATCCATGGCTACCGGTACAAAAGAACCAGAAAATCACCGGGCGGAAACTTCGAAATACCCGTGCTTATGTGCGTTGATTAGGAAGGCTGGACGTATTCTCACCAGAAGATACGACAGGTATCTGAAACCTAGTGGCCTCAAGACAACCCAATTCGGTATGTTGCGCAATATTGCCGCAAACCCGGCCATCACGGTGTCGGAGTTGGCAAAGTTGCTGTTCATGGACCAGACTACGGTAAGTAGAAACCTCAGGATTCTTGAGAAATCCGGCTATATTCGCTTGGAGCCTGAGGTGACGGACCACAGAATCAAGAGAATTCACATTGCGGATATCGGGAGGTCCAAAATGAATGAAGCCATCCCATTGTGGGAGAAAGCCCAGTTGGATATGGAACGAGTTTTGGGCAGGCAAAGCATCGAGGGGCTGCTGGATAGTTTAAGAACAATGGCCGGATAGCCCGGTTTTTTTGCTCATAATTACATGTATCTACATGTAACGTGAAGTAAGGGAGGAAACAGATGTCGCTCACCACGGATATCGCTGATTTTGCGTTGGACATCGGTTACAACCGGGTCGGGGTCACATCTGCCGATGATTTTTCCGATCACATCGAAGAGGTGCAATCCCGCGGAACAATTTACGATTTCTTTGTTCAGGATCCTCGGCAATTTCTGAAGGGCGCTCAACCGAAGAAGACCATGGCGTCGGCCGGATCAATAATTTCCATGGCATGGGACTATTCGCAAAGAGCCTTCCCTGAATCCCTGTTGGGGAAGATCGGAAGGATTTACCAGGCCCGATGCTATAGCGCCCAACCTCATCGTATCAACGGGGCACGTTATCAACTTATGTTGGATTTTCTCGCCAAAATGGGCTGTGAAATCGGAAGAGGGATATTTGTTCCCGAAAGACGGGCTGCA
>CAVVHK010000064.1:0-19960 GCA_963747865.1 uncultured delta proteobacterium
GCTCGCTGGAATTCAGAGCCGCTTCATGACACCGAGAATAATCGTAAACGGTGTTGTCGATGTCCAATAAGACTACTTTGGGAAATTTCATGATGTGATAAGAATAAGTTCAGTTTCGGTTTTGTTTAAGGTTTTCCGCTTCGGATTTCGAGGTCTTCCCTCGTTCCCAGGCTCCAGCCCGGGAACGAGAAAATGAAGGTTCTAAACCGTACGGATCGCTCCGCCAAGAAAAAATGGTGGACCTCGGAATCGACGCAACGCAGGAGCTAGTTGCAATATTAAGAGTTTTTTGGGGAGGGCCTTTTTGCAAAAAGGCTCGCCCCGACAATTCTTCCAAAGGCTCTTACGTTTTGCAACGATGTTTACATCCAGTCTTCACAAAAATCCGTGCAGACAGCGTCCACAGGCATGTCCAGCAGGCGCCGCCGGAAGTCTTGTATCATTTCCCGGGGATGGCCTTGAAGCTCCGGGGAGACAATACAAATCTTGAAATTCTTCTTCAGCGCCTCATAGCTCGTTGAAGTCAAGGGTAATTTCGTGAAGCAGTCCACCCAGACCCAATCCACTTTGCCTGCAAAAGCCAAAGCGAATTCTATGGGCTCGAACTCGGAAAAACGGACCGCAACGTTGCGAATACCGGCTCTAGTAAGTGCTACCAGAGTCGGGTTAGCTACATCCAGAAAGAAATAGTCCTTAATTCCGCGGGCTTTTACGGCCTCCAGAATCTTTTTCTCAAGGCCGTCGCATTTCACGTTGAGTATGAGCGTCGCATGTTCGTATTGAGCAAGAAAATCACCGAGAGTCTCTCCAGACCCGAAAGGATCGTGAACCAGGCGTAGATCGCCGTCATAATCCCTGATATCTATTTCCGCGCCTCTGGATTGAGGGACTCTTTTGAGATGCTCCACGGTGTTGACCCTATGTTCGATTAGCAACATGAACGCTACTCCGGTTTAGTCGTTGAGTTCGGGACCGGTCCATCCTATGGAAGCCGTTACGCTTCCGGAACTTCTCCGAGCCCGGAAGCCGGCTCTGGAATCACAGTCTATCACTTCCGTAGCGCCGGCGCCATCGAAACAATTTGCGCTTGACGGGCCGCGGCGCTTCCGCGTAGATTTACCTCGCCCACCAACTAGACCTTTGCGTTTTTGATGTCTGATCCGAGACTGAGATCCGCGGCGGGGGGCGATGGGTGAATATTGGCTTTGGGGATCGGACGGCGTATACGTCCTGTCTGACTTAGCCATGAGTTCCCTGACCAACCTCAATTTGACGAATAGCTTTCGTATTTGCTTTTTTTCCATCACATGGGGGTAAGTTATGGTTCATACGTTCTCTAGAAGATATCCCTCCGAATCAACATCCGTCTCACGAAAAAATGGTCGCGTTTCACGGATAGGTAACCTTCCGCGGGCGCTATTTGTAGTTATGGCGCTGTTGCAGTGGGTTGCCATTGACGGGCATACGGCGGGTATTGATGAGCAAATCGTCGAAGCAGCCAAGACTGGAGATTCGACCAGAGTCAAGAATCTGTTGGCCGAAAAACTCATTGACGCCGCGGCCAACGGCGATCTTGCGAAGGTCAAAAGCCTTCTAGACAAGGGCGCCGACGTCAACGCCGCCCCGCGGGACGGCTGGACGGCCCTCATGTCCGCCGCTTCAGGACGTAATTGGCAAATGGGTACGGTCATTCCGGGGGACTATGAAGAGACGGCGCTCGCTCCGGCTGATCCAAGTTCGGTAGGCGGACGGACTGAAGTAGCAAAATTGCTCATCGACAAGGGGGCGGATATTAATGCCAAGGACAAGGAGGGTTGCACTCCGCTCATATTGGCTACGAAGGACGTGTTCCCAGACTTGGCGCAAGCGCTTCTGGAAAGAGGAGCCGATTTCAATGCGGCAGACAACGACGGATGGACCGCTCTCATGCACGCGGCCTGGTTCGACGACGTTAACGTGCAGATGCTGCTACTCCAGACAAGTTCTGGTGGATCCGACCGGGACGACGCTTGGAGGAAGACTCACAGCCGACCCATCTGGAAGCGTCATGCCGATTTGCTGAGAAGGCTTAAGGCATGCGGCGAGACCTTGACCGTGGCCGCTATGCTTGGGGACGAGGTTAAGGCACAAGAGATTATTGACGCCGGAAATGACGTGAATGCAAGGGGCCTAGACGGTTTCACCGCTCTTATCGGGGCGGCTGCAAAGGGACACTCCGGCGTAGTGCAAATACTCCTTGCCAACGGGGCTGAAGTGAACGCAAAGGAGAAGAATGGTTGGACGGCGCTTAGCCAAGCGGATCTGGCGCCGGCGCTGTTATGTGGTGGAGCTGCTCCTCAGCGAACATGCCGACCCCAATATTGCCTCAACGGATTATGGCCGAACACCGCTGATGTATGCCGCCGGATGGGGCAGCGCGGACATGGTTAAAGCCCTAATCGGAAACGGCGCTGATGTCAATGCAGGAGACTGTCATGGTGGGACGGCTCTGATGGAAGCCACCCGATTAGGTCATTTGGAAATAGTTAAGTTGCTTCTGGACAATGGAGCCGAGGTTAATGCAAAGGACAAGAATGGCCTAACCGCGTTGGAGCTGTGCAAGCGGCGTGGACACTCGGAAATAGCGCGAGTCTTGAAGGAACACGGCGCCAAGGAGTAGCTCCATAGGATGTGGCGTCCCACACCAGCCGCATCGTTCGAGGCGAAGTCGCTCATACCGATCACTTCAAAGTGGATCTTTAAAAGGAGCAAGTGAATGACCGAAAATAAGGACCCCGAGGCAATCTCCCCCGGCGGCAGTCCCATCTACCGACACGAGGAAGCCGGCCCCTGGCAGGCGCCGCAGGGTGAACAATGCGCCGAACAAATCTCCGGTCATATTGAAAAGCATCTGGGGAAAGTCGAATCCGTATTTCATGAAATCGTGTCGGACACCGTCCACATTGACGTGAATTTCGTAAAGCCCACTCCCGAGTTCCCTTTCATCAGGCTCATTACCTCGGGCATGAGCGACCTGCCCATGTCTACGCCGGAAGGAATCGACGCTCCCAAATTCGCCGAGCTCCTTGTTACCCTGCCCAAAGATTGGCGTCTGGACGAAGAATCGTTCAAGAACGAAGAATGGTACTGGCCGATACGTCTGTTAAAAGATTTGGCGAGGCTTCCGCACAAGTATCAAACCTGGCTCGGTTGGGGACATACAGTCCCAAACGGCGACCCGCCGGACCCGTACGCCGGTAACACGAAGCTTTGCGGATCGATCGTGCTCCCTTCGGTAACGGTTCCGGCAGCCTTTGACACTCTTGTCATAAACGACCAAAAGACAATAGCTTTTTACGCAGTTCTTCCCCTCTATGAGGAAGAGATGAACCTTAAGCTCCGTTTCGGGACTGATGCGTTGCTTGAGAAATTGGGTAAACGAAAGATTACCGACATCATCGAGCCGGCGCGAAGGAACGCCGCAAAGCGATGGCTTGGTATCTTCTGAAGAACGGGTTAAATTGACGGCGCCGACTTCCTATCACGAGATCACTCGCAATAAGACGCGGAGCCACCTGGAATGCGTTGCCGGACTGGGGATCGGGAACGAGACCAAAAAGAGCTCGCACGATACGGTTCGCTTCGCTCACATCATCATACTGGACCGGCATCGGATCGAAATTACTCACTCTGCGTTTATGAAGAGGGCGTCACGCGAGCTCTTTCCGCTCATCGCCGGCTCATGGGTGAGCGCTTTCCGCTCATTACCGAAAAAGAAATTCAACCCGAGAATGACTGCGATGCGCTAATTTCGCCCGCTCTTAACCTGTCCGATTTATGATTGACTTGAAATATTCTCCCGTCACTCACTTGTGATTCACTGTTTTGCGATGCAGGGGTTGTCTGAATTTCGGGCATTGTCATCCGTTAACATGGAACAAACCAAATTGGCCGACCGAAGAAGTGGATGGATTGTAATAATAACCCGGCGCATGAGTGAATGATTACTTAATGTTATGCCGTAACCAAGATTTGGAAACAATATTTCAAGGCCGTATGCGATCTTTGGCATCCATGTTGCATTTTTCGGCCTCAACGGGAGGCAATTCTCAAGGCTTCACTAAGCTTAGCCGGTGGCCTCAGCAAGCCGGTTTCGTCGTCCGGCCCGGCGAGATAAGCGCAGAACGCCGGAAGCGTCTTGTTGGCGGGCTTAAGATGCGGGGAGTATCACAAAGCGATCCGTTGAGGGGGCAAGCTCTTACATCCCACCAAGCCCTAATGTCCGTCATTGTACAGTTTGGCATACGACATGAGGCCGGTCCGAGGTCGCGACCGTCACAGCTCGACCTGCCTTTCTTCAAAGAAATTGTGGGGGTGATCATGCCGACTTACATCGAATGGAAACCGAGCCTTACCGTATTCGTCGATGAGATAGACGATCAACACAAGCAATTGTACACACGCATGAACGCATTCCTGGAATCCGTCATACAGGGGGAGGGCAAGCAGGAGATAGAACGCACTCTCACGTTTATGGTCGATTATTGCGTTGTCCATTTCTTGACTGAAGAACGCTATATGGAAAAGTTTGGTTACCCGGCCTATGCAACTCACAAAAAAGCCCATGAGGCCTTGACTGCCGATGTTCTTGAGATGCAACGGGAAGTAAGGCAGGGGCTCACCCGTCAACACATTATCAGTCTCATCAACCAGGTGGGGACCTGGGTTACGAACCATATTGAAAAGATGGACAAGAGGCTTGGGGCTTATTTGGGCTCTGTTTTCACAGGGGCTGGGTCAAATGATTTTCCGTCAAAGAGCTGCTCCTGCGCTTCGACAATACGGTCGACTCCGAGCCCTGAAGTGATTGCAGAGGAAAAGAGAAACTTGTGATTACACTAACGAGTGCGAGACCATGTTCAGGCGATTCCGGGATCCCGAATCGAGGTCCTTCTGGAGGACTCGCTATTGTCTTGCTCGCGGCGGAGGGGGATGTAAGCGCAGGCAAATGATAGTAGACGGATCGGACCCGTTTTTCCTGCCAATCACTATTCTTCCGAACGGAGAACGTTTGGAATCGTTGGCTTTATAGGCTGCAAAGAGCGTTGACAAGATTTTCAATAAAGTTGTATTGGATGCGAGGAGCAAATCCAAGTGACTCCCGGCAAAGCTGAGAGCTTATCCCGCCGCCTGAGAGCGCCGTTTTATACCCTTTTCTTGGGGGACCTCATTGTGGCTGAACATGTGGGGCGGTTCAGAGAGCGTCCGCGGCCTTCTACCAGCCTACCGTTGCGCTCATGGATTTCTCGTCCAATCCCACGGCTAACACATGGGCCGGGCCGGTCAAAACGCACGGTCTGCTGGACATACGCGCTTGAAATCGTAGTCATACCCGATAATGTTTCCCGGGGCAGGTTCTGCTGCTTCCAAACGAGAGGGGAGAAAAATGCGACTCAAGAACTGCTGGGAGTACATGGGCTGCGGAATGGAACAGAATTGTCCGGCATATCCGAATTACGGGCGGTCGTGTTTCGCCGTGACAGGGACATATTGCCGCGGCGAGAAACAGACTTCTTACGATCACAAGATAGCTAAATGTCGAGAACTTTGTCCTTTCTACAAGCACATGATGGGCGCGGGACGCGCAGTAGAGTTGAACCTTCCGGCGGGCAAGGCTGTCGGATGATCAATCCACGCGGATGTTAATTGACGGCGCCCAGCCACTCACGCAGCGCGTGTCATGGCGGTTCCAATTCAGGAACATGCTAAAATCTTGCTTTCGTTTCCAGGTTGGAGCCCGGGATCGAAAACATTCCTTGAACTCCGCTGGAACCGGGGGAGACTATGCCGCCAATTCTTTTGACGCCTCCGGTAAAGATAATTATATACTGATAGGGTCAGACAAAATGAAACCCGTGAGGAAAGGAATTCGGGATGCAGAAATATGTGTGCACGGTTTGTGAGTATGTCTATGACCCTGAGGTGGGCGATCCTGATAACGGAATTATGCCGGGAACGCTGTTCGAAGACATTCCGGACACGTGGGTTTGTCCCTTGTGCGGTGTGGGAAAAGATTCATTCGAGCCCGCATGATGAGCCAAGGCCGCGCGTACGGCGCCGTAAGACTCCGTGGGACGTTCGGCCCAGCGTGGTCCAACGAGGCGACAAATGAAAGCAAGCGAACAATTGCGAGCTGAGCATGAAGGGATAAGGATGATGATGGCCGTGTTGGGCAAGATTTGTGACAGTATGGCCACTGGAGGACAACTGGACACGGCCCAACTTGGTAAGATCCTAGATTTCTTCAAGGTCTTTGTGGACAAATGTCATCACGGCAAAGAGGAAGCCATGCTCTTTCCGGCTTTGGAAAGAGTCGGCATAGCCAAAGAAGGCGGACCCATCGGGGTTATGCTTTCTGAACATGAGCAGGGTAGGGCGCTGATTCGCAATATGACGAAATTCTTGGCTGAATACGAATCAGGCGACGTTGAAGCGGGTAAGGAATTCTGCAAAAGCACGCGGGATTACATAGCGTTTCTGGACAGCCACATCGAGAAGGAAAACACGGTGTTGTTCGCGATGGCCGAAGCCCGTCTGTCCGAAGAAGAGCAAAACGGCTTGTACGAACGATTCGAGAAATTCGAGGAGGAAAAGATCGGCTCGGGAGTCCATGAGGAATTCCACAAGTTCATGGATACTTTGGCGGCTGAATACTTGAAGTAGATCGGGACGTGGGGGGCGCCGGCAAATGGATGGGTTCCTCCAAATCGGCCTCCGGATCTGTACAACCTGGGACGGGCTGTGGAAGCGGCTCGCCGTGGAGCAAGGTTGTTTCCGCCATGTCTACCAAGGCGCTCTCCAACAGCCGACGGGCTTCCTGTAGAGTTTCTCCGTAGGTGATGGTTCCAGGAAAATCCAACACTTCGGCATGTACGCCGTGATCAAGAAACTTATACATAGCTCTGTAAGTCAACAGATCGCACTGCTCCGAAGAAGCTTCTCGTTCCCAGGCTGGAGCCTGGGAATGCCTGTCCTTTGGGCTCCAGCCCAAGAATCTGTCGGAATCGTATCAAGATACACCTCTATGGGAATCAATCCTGTTTTCCCGGCGTAGGCCGCAAAATAGGTGAAATGGTCTTCCAGCGGTTTATAACGATTTCGGCCCGTGTGACTACCCGCTATGAGAGGCGGAGCCTCTCGGAATGCATTCCCAGGCAGGAGCCTGGGAACGAGGGAAACGGCTTAGACGCATCCTCTGGTTCTGACGGTCGGCCTGGAAGCGACAGCTAACGTTTTACTCCATCCATAGATTGGCCAGCTCGATTTCCACCTCCAGGAATGGTTCGGCTCGAACTTTGTCGTTTTCCGAGTAGAGCCCGGCTACCACCCACTTGCCTGATTCCAGGCGGTATACATCCAGAGTCCTGTCCGACGGGTTGATAAGCCACAAATGCCCGACTCCGTGCAATCCATAAATGGGAGTCTTCTTCACTCTGTCATTTCGAAGCGTTCCTGGAGAAAGGACTTCGCACGCCCAGTCCGGAACCACGGAGATCCAGTTATGAGGCTCTTCGATAGGAAAGCGTTCTTTCCTCCAACCGGCCAAATTCGGCACTAGAATATCTTCGCCAAACTTGATCTCCGGCTCCAGCAAAATGATCCATCCGCCTGGCCCGTTCCCGCGACCGAGCCAATAGGGCGGGATGAGCTCGGCGCCCAGGACCGACGACGCTCCCAAATGCTTCCTCGCCGGCCGCGGAGTGACGATCAACTCGCCGTCTATGATTTCTCCGGTCATGTTTTCCGGAATGCGGCTCAGGTCTTCATAGGTTGCGCTTTTCTTTGCCTGTAGCGCCATTTCCTCTCCCATCCCTTCCGTTCCAGGGCCGGCCCCTGGGAACGACAATACCATTATCGGGCAGTCTTCCCGTTCACCCAAGCCTCGCCATCCACGCTTCGGCTGTCTGACGGAATATCCGTTCGAGGGTAACCGTGATGTCCCAACCCGGATAGTGTTGCTTCAGCTTGGAAAGATTCGATATGTAGCAGATATGATCTCCTTCACGGTTCTTATCGACGTACTGATAATTCATAGGCTTGCCTGTAATGTCGGCGACCAACTCGAACGCTTCCAGGATTGAGCAGGAATTTTCTCGCCCGCCGCCTAAATTATAGACCTCGCCGGGTCGCGGATTTTGCAGATAAAGGTCTATGGCTCGGGCCACGTCCAGACTGTCGATATTGTCCCGCACTTGTTTGCCCTTGTACCCGAAAACCGAGTATTGTCCGCCGACAATATTCGTCTTTATCAGGTAGCTCAAGAAACCGTGCAGCTCCACGCCGGAATGATTGGACCCTGTAAGGCACCCGCCCCTGTAGCAGACCGTTTTCATGCCGAAATACTTTCCGTACTCCTGGACCATTACGTCCGCGGCGACTTTCGAAGCGCCGAAAATGGAATGCTTCGAATTGTCGATGCTGAAGCCCTCGGCGATGCCGTCGTAGTCTTCCGCACGGGCGTAATCGTAACGTTTCTCGAGTTCAATCAGCGGCAAATTGTTTGGAGCGTCTCCGTACACCTTATTGGTGCTGAGATGCACGAACACGGCTTCCGGACGATATAGCCGACATGATTCCAAGAGATTCATAGTGCCGACAGCGTTTACGTCGAAATCGTCGAAGGGCCGTTTTGCTGCGAGATCGTGGGAAGGTTGCGCGGCGCAATGAATCACCACGTCAATGGGCAATTCCTGAAACAACGATAAGATTCCGGGCCTGTCGCGTATATCGAGGCGGTGATTCTTGAAATTATCATGCAGAGCTTCAAGCCGTCTTATGTTCCAACTGGTGTCGCCTTCGGGACCGAAGAAATCGGCTCGCATATTGTTGTCAATGCCTACGATGGATTTCGCCCGAGAAGAAAAGTACGACACCACTTCGGAACCGATCAGGCCCCCGGCCCCAGTGCACAAGAAATTCATATTTTGTCCTTATCTTTGTTTTCGCATCCGGATACCGGCGTGGGGAAGCATGTCCTTTGGGTGCTCAGGCCGGCATGGCGCTTTCGTCCCCGGATCGCGCATGAACTCTCTTTTCTATCTCCTCGGCTGACTTCGCTTTGGCAACCTCAAGATCATACTTGGACTGAAGGTTCATCCAGACCTCGGGGCTAGTGCCAAAGTACCTGGCCAAACGCAAAGCCGTATCCGCGGTGATACTGCTTCTTCCCGTCACGATGCGGTTTATCCTAGCCGGATCCACATCCAAAGCCTCGGCGAGTTTGTTCTCACTCAAACCCAACGGCTCCATAAACAGCTCAAACAAAACCTCCCCCGGATGGGTCGGCGGACGTGTTATTTCATCGGACATAGCGCTACTCCTCAACGATAATCCACCAGTTCCAGACCGTCGATGTCTCCATCATGCCATACAAAGCACAATCTTCAGGCGCCACTGACCCGAAGACTATATTGACTCGCTCGGTCTCCCTTTAGTTGTTCCAGAAATCCGCCCGGGATGGATCGCAAATCTTGAAGAGATACTGCGGCGTCCATGAAGAGCAGCAGAAGACGCACTCTCCTTTGCAGGCTCAGAGGGGATCGTGAGCGTTTGTCTCGGAAAAGCTTTTCGAGCTCTTTGTCCTTGAAATTTCTGATCATGCGCCCAGTGTATTGCGCAATAAGCAATTAGACAAGCTTAAAACCGGAAGGGTTCAAACTGAGAAAACTAGGTTCCCTGTCGTTCCGAGACCGGAGTCTGGGAACGAGGAAAGAACGGGGAAAATTCATGCGTTTACTATAGGCTTTCTTTCGCGCAGCCGGTCCTGGTCCAAATCTCTCTCATGTCTGAAACGGCCAGCTATTTTCCACCACACGCCATTCCTCTATGGAATTCACGTTGATGTAGTGATCGCACACTTCGAAGAGCTTAACCTTCTCTCCGTCGTCTATGGCGCACTGAATAAGGTCCGGCAGCTCTTTTTCACCTCGGCAGGGGTTGAGGGGAGTCAAGTCCACGTAATCGAAGATTGCCCCCTTGAAGAGGATATTCCCTGTGCCCATCAAAGGCGTGAAAGGCTTCCGTGGTTTTTCGATGAGGCGATAGATGCGGCCGTCCGCTCCATGTATAAGGGAGTAGGTGCGCCGGATGATGTCCAGATTTTTCTGGGCGTAGACCCCGCAAACACAAAAAAGCTCTTCATCTTGGAACATCCCCAGCATTTGGCCGTGACGCCCGCCAAGTATCACCTCGTCGGCCAGGAACAGGAAGAAGTCCTCTCCGGCTATGTAATTCTTGGCGCAATCCATAGCGTGGACCACGCCGCTTTGTTCCTTTTGAATGACATAAGAGATCTTCTTGCCTTTGTGGTTGGTGCCGAATTTATTGATGATGCTCTCAGCCCGGTAGCCGACCACGATGACGATTTCCCGGACGGATTCCATGCTTGCCGCGTTGTCCAAACTGTATTCAATGATGTGCTTGCCGTGCAGCTTCAACATGCACTTGTTGTCGTATTCGGACAGCGGTTCCATACGTTTACCGCGGCCCCCAGCAAGTATAAGAGCTTTCACGGAGTTACGCTCCCAATTGTTGTGTGGCTATTTTTCACTGAAAAGATTGATATTCGCTTGGATCCACTGAATAAGTCGCTCGACTCCTTTTCTGGGCTCCACCGTGGGGCTCCAGTTAAGTAGACTGCGGGCCTTCTCGATATCGCAGACGAAATAGCGGAGATCTCCATAACGATCCTTGTCGAACCTCACCTCGATTTCTTTGCCCACGATCTCTTTTATGAGATCTATGCATTCAACCAGCGAAATCGAATAGGGTTCGCCGCCACCGATGTTGTATTCGCCGGACTCCTGATTTTCATAGAAACATTGGAAGGCTGCGGCCACATCGGTCGCATAAAGGATGTCACGCAACTGTTTGCCCGTCCCGAAGATTGTTAGCGGCCATCCAAGAGCGGCCCGGATGGAGAAATTCGCGACCCAGCCGTGATCCTCACCGCCGAATTGCCTGGGACCGTAAATTCCTGTGAGACGGAAACTGGCGGCCTTTAATCCGTAAACTTTTGCATAGGTCCTGACATAAATGTCCGCAGACATTTTCGACGCGTGCAACGGCGACAAATCGCCTTCCATGGTGGGGTGATTCTCGTCAATAGCGACGGGGTTGCGTTGATAGCGCCGGGGGCCTTCGGTAAGGGTTTCGTTGATTTTGTTTCCGTACACATGGATGCTGGCGCAGGACGCTATGGGTATTCCATGAAGTCTTGCCGCCTCCAGAACGTTGAAGGTGCCCGCAACATTGGTTGAGAAATCGTATCCTGGGTCGTCCCAGCTCAGAGTCATCGCGGGTTGGGCGGCGGTATGGACAATGTAATCCGAACCCGAACAGTAGTCCGTGAGGGCTTCCGCATTACGTATGTCGTCCTTTATGAGCGTGACGCCCATTGCGGCCAGCGTGTCCCAATTATACCGTCTGGCGGCTTCCGCGGCATAGCCGGTCCGCGCCAACTCGTATTTCGTCATGCTGTCCAGGCTGACGACTTGATCCCCGCGTTTTGCGTAGTATTCGCAAACATGGGATCCCAAAAAACCGCATCCGCCGGTGACCAATACTTTCATTGTGAGAAATTCACCCCTCTGGAACGTGTGTCGGAATCGTTAGAGATTTGCCCGCGAACCCTGATTGCAATCGGCATAGAAAAATATTATAATCAAACAACACCAATATAGTCAAACGGAAGAGACAAGTGGCTGGAACAACTGACGAAGTCGAAGTGTCCGCAGTTATGCCTTGCCTCAATGAAGAGGAGACCCTTGCCATATGCATCAAGAAAGCCCTCCAGTGCTTCTCGGATCTTGGCGTAAATGGGGAAGTGGTCATAGGCGACAACGGCTCCACTGATCGATCTATAGAAATTGCCCAGTCCTTAGGCGCAAGAATCGCTCCTCAGCCGGTCCGAGGTTACGGCGCAGCCTTGCAAGCGGCTATTCAAGCTGCTCGCGGACGATATTGCATAATGGCCGATTGCGACGATTCCTATGATTGGAGCCATATGGGGCCCTTCATAGAAAAGTTGCGTGAGGGCTACGATCTCGTGATGGGGACGCGGCTTAAAGGAACCATTATGCCTGGGGCGATGCCGCCATTGCATCGTTATTTCGGCAACCCCGTGCTTTCCGGAATCATGAATGTGTTTTTCGGCACCGGAGTAAGCGACGCCCATTGCGGGATGAGAGGCTTTACCAAAGCCGCCTACCAAAGAATGAACCTGACCACCACCGGCATGGAGTTCGCCACTGAGATGGTGGTGAAGGCGTCCAACAGACGCATGCGGATCACGGAAATTCCGATAACCCTTTTTCCGGATGGAAGATCCCGCGCCCCTCATCTGAGATCCTTCCGGGACGGATGGCGACATCTCAGGTTCATGCTGCTCCATGCTCCGGATTATCTGTATATAATTCCCGGCGGATTGCTCATGGGAATAGGCCTAGCGCTTCAATTCCTTCTGCTACGCGCGCCGGTTGCGGTGCACGGGATTCACCTCGGCATCCACTGGCTCGCTTTAGGTTGCCTAATGAGTTTGCTGGGCTTCCAGATTTTCTCTTTGGGAGCGTTCGCAAAAGCCTTTGGCATGAACAAATCGTTCGAAATGAGCGGTAGGATTTTTCAATCACTCTTGAAGTGGTTCTCGCTTGAAGTTGGCCTGGTTGTCGGCTCATTAATGGTGATCCTCGGGTTCGCCGCCGACTTTGCCATATTGGTCGTGTGGTTTTCGAGAGGCATGGGGGAACTGCGATCTGTGCATACGGTCTTTGTGGCAACGACAACCATAGCCCTCGGAGTCCAAATCATGTTTTGTTCGTTTTTCCTCAGCCTATTCCTCTTGGATGCCGACCAAAAAGCTAACGGCGCCAAGTCGTTTGGCGTGGAAGGGCACGACAAGCTGTAAAAAGCGTTAGCTTTCCGGGAATTGAGAGACAGTTTCGAGGGAGAGGCGGAGCCTCCAGGCATGCGTTCCCAGGCTGGAGCCTGGGAGCTAGACAAACAGCCCCAAACTAATGCGGCGCCGTTACCGCCGGGAATGATTAAGAGTCTTTGGGGATGGGGTCGTGGCGGGCCTTTTTGCAAAGAGGCCCTCCGAGACAACTCTTCCAAAGGCTCTTTGACTTTGCGACGGGTTCGCGTCTAAGAGCGCAATATGAAAGTTCTTGTAATAAACGAGCCTTTTGTAAAAGGATTCAACAGAACACAACGATGGGCGGCCCGCACCCGAGGACGGGTGCTGCGAGCGCCCGATTGGTTGGCTTACGCCACCGCCGTGCTGGAACAAGAGGGGATTGACGTCAAACTGTACGATTTTCCGGCAATGGATTGGGGCAGGGAAGAGCTCAAAGATCTCGTCCAAAAAGCCCGCCCGGATTACGTGGTCCTGGATTCCACCACGCCATCCATTTTTTCCGACATAGAATGCGCCGCTGCGTGCAAGGCTGACGGGAACACAAAAGTCATCATGGTAGGGCCGCACGCTTCGGCGCTCCCGGAGGAGACTCTGCTCGCGGCCAAAGGGATGGTCGACGCTATCTGCATCGGGGAATATGACTTCACCGTCCGTGACGTCATTCTCGCGGGCGATGATTTGAGCTCCGTCAAAGGCATTTGCTACATGGACAACGGCGTTCCAAGGACAACGGAGCCCAGGCCCCTGATTCAGGATCTCGACACGCTGCCGTTTCCGGCATGGCATCATTTGGATCTGATGAAATACTTTGACGGAGGCAAGCTTCATCCATATATCGACATCTTCTCGGGGCGGGGATGCCCGCATACATGCATGTTTTGCTTGTGGCCTCAAGTGATGCACGGGAGAAAGATCAGGCTCCGCTCGCCCAAGAACGTGGTGGACGAAATTGAACACGACATAGCACTCTGTCCTCAGGTGACCAAGACCGGGGAGTTCTTTTTTGAGGACGACACATTCACGGTTATCAAGAAGAACGCCATGGCGATCTGTGAAGAGATACTCAGACGCAATCTCAAAATCACTTTTTCCGTGAACGCCCGAACAGACACCGCTGACGAAGAGCTTTTCCGGTCCCTCAAGAAAGCCGGTTGTAGAGAGCTTCTTGTCGGGTTCGAATCCGGCGATCAAGGGATGCTCGACCGGATGCAAAAGAAAGAAACCGTTGAAGACGCCCAACGCTTTATGAAACTGGCGAACAAAACCGGGCTTGATGTGCATGGATGTTTCGTCTTCGGCTTACCCGGCGAGACGAAAGAGACAATAGAGAAGACCCTGGACTTTGCTCTAAACTTGGGTCTTCATACGGTTCAGTTTGCCGGGGCAGTGCCTTTCCCGGGAACCGACTATTTCGGTACCTGCCGCCGAGAAGGCCTGCTCAAGACCGAACAATGGGATTTGTGGTTGGATGGCGGAGAGCAAGCCGCTGTAGTGGATTATCCCGGGTTGAGCAAGGAAACCGTCACGGAGGCGGTGGATCGAGGACTGAAGAGCTTTTACTTCCGGCCGAGCTACATGATAAAGTTTCTGCTGCAAACCCGGAGCTGGGGGGATCTGTACAGGAAGCTTCGCGGACTAAAGAATTTCTTATCCTACTTGATTTCGGAAAGACTGAAAAAGTGAATCCTCCTCATCCGAGCATTTCTATTGTCATCCCTGTTTACAACTGTGAGGACACTGTGGGCAAATGCCTGGAGTCCCTCCTTCAGTTGGAGGGAAACGATTATGAAATCATCATGATGAATGATGGGTCCACGGACAGGACGCTGGAAATTTGCGGTTCCATTCCCGAAATTAGAACGGTCACTCTTGAAAACGGAGGTCCCTCCCGGGCTCGTAACAAAGGAATAGAGCTGGCCCGTGGTGAATTCATTGTATTCACCGACGGGGATTGCGTAGTGGACAGGAATTGGCTGGCCGAACTGCGCAAAGGCTTCGACGCCCCCGATGTGGCAGGTGTAGGGGGCGATCAAATCAGCCCCGATGACGAGACGCCCAAGGGCCGGCAGGTCCAAGATTTCTTGAAGCTGGTGGGCTTTGCCGGCGATTACGTGAAGACCGCCTCCACCGTGCAGGAAACCGAACACAACCCCACTTGCAACGTTATGTATCGCAAGAGCGTCCTGGAACAAGTGGGCGCCTTCGACGAGGCGATCTGGCCCGGGGAGGACGTTGAGCTGGATCTGAAAATCAAAAGAGCGGGCTATCGACTGATCTTCAACCCGAAAGCCGTTGTGAGTCACTATAGATCGAAAGACTACCGTTCCTTCGCAAGAATGATGATGCGCTACGGCAACGCCCAGAGCTATCTGGTGAAGAGATACGGGCTTTTTAGAACGATCCACTATGTTCCGCCGGCGTTTATGGCGCTTGTGGTATGCGCAATGGGACTTCTCGTGTTCAAACCCGCCGTTTTGGCGTTCACCCTTCCCATAGTCCTAGTCCTTCCTATCTTCTTCTATGCCAAGACCGGCAGCTTGAAAAAGAGCCTCTTATCCTGTTACCTACTCTTCATAACACTCACTTTCTGGAATTGGGGCTTTGCCACAGGTTACCTGCGAGATTTCAGATCGGTGGCGAGAGCCGATTAAAGAGTTAGCGATCACCGGGAAGAACTTTTTTGCGTAAAAGAGTGTGCTCCGCTTCATGATCACCCTGGTTTCACCCTCCCTTATCCCTCAATGCCGGCGCCATAAACCGATTTGACGTGGGGCAGGCTTTCCGAAATTGTCTCAAAATACCGGCGCCTCGCAATTCGTAGCACGATCTGTATCTGAAACATGATACACTGCATGAGGATTATTATGCAGGTCCTCATTGTAATCTCGCAAAACGTTTGTAGGGGCGGGGTTTATCCCCGCCTGTTATTCACAAAAACAGTTAGGCGGGCGGGGATAAACCCCGCCTCTATGATCGCCGTGCCACGATTCGCGACAATTCGGGAGTTTTGAGACAATTTCTTCCAGCCTGCGGTCAATTCGGCCTTGAAATCGGCAGGCTAAAGAACCTGGGCTACATCAAATTTTCCTATGGCTCTGACATTGGGAAACCGGGTGGCTTCGTCCGGCGCCACCGGTGTCCGGAAATGAACGCGCCCCACTGAGCTACAAACGAGATTAAGATATGAGTTTAATGGCTTGAATAACCAAATTTATTGTAGTATAGTGATGGCGTATAAGACTACTGTCAACAATCAACGATTCGAGCATTGATGGCGGTTTCTATGCGTTATGTCCAAATTTTAAATTCTGTTTTTTGGATGAGCGTCAATGTCTTGTGGAAGGGGTTTTCCTCATAAATTCGGGACCGAGTCAGGCGGATGCGCCTGACTCGACGTTGTCCTCCCGACGCCTGACTATTTAGGAGTGTTCCATGCGTTGCCGTTTTGCCTTAGTCACCGTGTGCGTTGTATTGAGCTTCGGATCGGCTGCGTATCCGTTTACTTGCGCACCCGGGGTCTGCTGCGTTCCTCCTGTTACCCCGGTATGCGGTGCTCCCATTGTGCCGATGGCCCCTTGCTGCGAGCCCTCAGCCCTGTTTCCTCCTGCGCCGCCGGTAGTTGCTCCGATAATCGTGGGCCCCGTTGCGCCCATGTGCGGTTTTCCGCAGGCGCATGCTCCGATGGCGTTGCCGGAGCCGATTGCCGGGGTTTCAGTGGCAAGATAGACCGTCCAACCACTGTAGACTAGTCCACAAATGCGTTTGGCTTATTCTGCGGGAGTAAGATCCATCTGCGGTTTCCGCGGGCCGTTTGAAACGCAGGCATGCGCTGATCGGCGACCAACCACTTAGCGCACGATTTCCTGAATACGGTATCGTATTATGTCTCTGACGCCCTGAAGGGGCATTCCCCATGGGTAGCCATCATGGGCGGCAGCCCATGGATGGGACCGACAAGCAATCTCATCTTCGACCCCGCAGGTGGCGAAGAAACCGACGCATGGAACCGGTTACCGTGGGTTTCACCCATGGCTACCCATGAAGAGGAGCGCATCGTTCGAGGTCTTTTCGCGATCGATGCGGTTCGTGGAACTCACCGCATCCTACAAGAATCTGCGACCGTATTTATGACATGGAGTACTTAGCGGTCTTCTTGTTCATCGCCCGCAAAAATCGAACAAGTATTATTCGCGAATTCCGCATCCGAGGCGCATATGGACGTTAAAAGTCACGAGCTTGTGAAAGCGGTTCAGTCAGGAAACCTCACGGTGGCCAAAGAGGCTCATCGACGCCGGAGCCGACGTTAACATCAAAGATGAATACGGAGCGCCGGGACCGTTGATTGCTGCGAGAAAGGGGTACTCGGGAATCGTCCAAGCCCTCCTGGAGGCAGGCGCCGACATAAACGCCGCCGACCAGTTCCGCTGGACGCCTCTCATGTGGGCGTCATTCATCGGCTCCTTGAAGACGGTGATGTGGCTGCTGGACATGGGGGCCAGCGTTAACGCCAAAGAGCAGTACGGCGGGACGGCTCTTATGAAGGCGTCCCGTCAAGGGCATGTCGAAATCGTGAGAAAGCTGTTGGATGATGAAGCCGAAATAGACTCGAAAGACGCCCATGGTTGCACCGCGCTGATGCGAGCCGCCAGAAACGGGCACTGCGCCGTGGTAAAAGAGCTGCTGGACCGGGGGGTTGCAATCGACGCGAAGGACGATTACGGCGCGACGGCTCTTAGCCATGCTGCGGCGGAGTGCTGCATTGACACCGTCAAACAGCTCTTGGAGGCCGGCGCCGATGTCAACGTGAAGAATATCAGTGGCGCCTCTCCAGCGGAATTCACTCTGAGAGCCAGTATTTCCGATCGACACAAAGGTCAAGTCCCGACCCACGTGGAAGCTGAGGATAATGACGGATAACCGGCATGGAATATGAGGCCAAACTCATCAATGTCGTCGCCGGGGTCATCTTCGGCATAGCTCCTTTCATAGCGGGAATGCTCAGGGATCGAATGGATCTTGCGTTTGTCGGGTTAATTCTCTGCGCCATTCTCGGTAAGATTGGCGGAATATACCTATCGATCCTCTGCTCTCTGATCGCAGTGGCGGCAATAGCGCTTTCAAAAAAGGGCGAAAAATCATGAAGCGGAGCGTGCCCGAAAAACTTAACGTCTGGGCTGATGGTGATATTGTTATAATAATACCATAAGATATTTTCAATGATTCATGTAGTAATTGACTTATTTATGCCGGTTATGGTAGAGTAATTGCGCACAATAAAGTGTTTTCTGGAGATGAAATGAAATACTATATCTTAGGCGCTTTGATCATGGTTTCAGTGTGTTCCTTCGAGGCTCAGGCCGGAAATTTCACGTGGGGCTGCCCGAGGGACGGCGTCTTCTGCTCGCGATGCGTGCCGGCGCCCTGCGAATTCCCACCGGTTTTGAATCCGTGCGCAGTCCCTTGTAGACCTCCGGAACTCCAGAGACAGGCGGTTCCATGCGCTTTCAAGACGGCTTGCCCGTCAATGACGCTACCTTGTTACGGTGTGAGTTATACGGACAATCCCTATCCAATCTTTAAATAGACGTTTACAAGAGCCTAAACTACGATACGGAGGGAGGGTGGCGTGCCCGTAGTCGCTCAATCCAATTACAAGGCTCCTTTGTTTCTGCTCTAACGCCCATTTGCAGACCATTGCGCCTAACATCTTCCGCAAGGTGTCCGGTGTAACGTACCGGCGAGAGCGAATCGAAACTTCCGATGGCGATTTTATCGACCTGGACTGGTCCGAGGTGGGCTCCAAACGACTTGTCATTGTGTTGCACGGATTGGAAGGGGATTCCGGGCGGTCATACGTTAAAGGTATGGTCAGAGCGGTTAATCGCCGGGGTTGGGACGCTATGGCGCTGAATTTCAGAGGTTGCAGCGGAGAGCCCAACCGGAAGCCTCGTATGTATCACAGTGGCGAAACAGGGGATTTGCACACGGTGATCAGTCATGCAGCAGGTTCCGGCGCCTGCGATCAATTGGCTCTTGTTGGCTTCAGCCTGGGCGGGAACGTTATTCTGAAATATCTTGGAGAGCGTGGGAGTGGAGTTTTACCGTTGGTCAAAGCGGCGGTGACGATCTCCGTGCCATGCGATCTCACAGCTTGTTCGGTCAGTCTGGGGGAATCGCGAAATAAGCTTTATTTGATGAGATTTCTCAAACTGTTGGGAAGAAAGATACAGGCCAAGGCCCAACTGATGCCGGAAATCATAAACGACAGCGGGTACAAACAAATAAAAAACCTCAAAGAATTTGACGACAGATACACTGCTCCCATGCACGGATTCAGGGACGCGAACGATTACTATGAAAAGTCGTCGAGCATTCGATTCATACCTGCCATTTCAATCCCCACTCTCTTAATAAATTCAAGCGACGACCCTTTTTTGTCGGCCTCCTGTTTTCCTGTTGAGGCCGCGGCGAACCCCCACTTTTTCTCGAGGTCACCCAACATGGCGGACACGTCGGATTCATGGCCTTCAACCGGGATGGCGAATATTGGTCGGAAACTCGCGCCGCTCATTTTCTGGAGGTGATGGCTCCAAAAGTTGACGGCAGTTAGGGTTTCTGGATGGGTTGATCACGCCGATTCGTGAAGTGGCGTTCCCACTTAATCGGTGCCTTGAGGAGCTTGACATCGTCGATCCAGACTGTCCCGGTTCCGTCGATTACCACGTTTAACTTCACATTGTCGGGTTTCTCGCCCCTTTTTAGGAAGAAAGGCGTTTCCATGGTGGTCCATTCATTGGTCCCGCTCAGAGGGCTTTCCAGGCCCGTGTGAAAAGAATTCTCCTTTGCCGGGCAGACTGCACCACATTTCCAGGAAGGCTCGACCTTTGACTTTGTCCGTGCGAAGCTTGGCCTTATAGATTAACCGAGCGTTATCTACGTCGATAGTCCGGTTTCAAATAGCATGACAACCCTCGGCTCATTGGCTGTCATTTTCACGGACGCTTGTTT
>CAVVHK010000065.1:0-3462 GCA_963747865.1 uncultured delta proteobacterium
CCTTCGGTTCTATATCAGACCCAATGCAGCGATTCTCAAAATCCGCCAAGGCCCCTTTGTCGAACCGGAGGCTGAGCCAGGAAATCAGCAAGAAAACCGGCAAGAATTCATAAAGATTGTCGTTCAGCATCGTTCGGCCGTCACGTAAAGCGGTGAGCATGAACCTCTTACAGATGTCCGGTTCCTCCGACCTCGAATATTCCGGCATTGCCGGGCATGGGATATCTTGAGGAATGGTTTGCTTTATTGCCGTTGTGAATATCCGTTTGTAAGCTTGTAGGCGATCTACCGGCGTGTAACGGGGCAAATCAATATTCCGATATTCTCGAAGCAATTCTTTGTTGAAATGGAGCGCCGCATAGCCCAGGAATTGAAAAGTGAACCCTAACGTCAAATGGTGGTGAGAGGTTTCGTCGCACTGTGCGAGAAGATATCTTAGCAGGAGTTTCGGTTCTACGGACGGTTCGAACGCAGTTGTGTCTTTTTGATTCATGTGTTCTCCTTGTCGGTTTGCTGACACAGGTCTTGATAAATAGTTGGGTAAATTGGACTTCACGGCAGTCCGATCCATGTCGATGACTTTCTGTTTCTCTTGATAATTGGGTCCTCAGCCCTCGGCCATAAAATACCCTACCGTTTGTTTTGAAGTTTCAGGTATAGCTCCAAGGCGCCGGCGACGTGTGCGCTGAAAAAGCCTTCAAGCTCGCGTGCCCGTTCGTATAAAGTGGTTTCAGGAAGGCTGAGGCTGATCTTCTTATGGCTCTTCCCCTTGTGTCCGCGGCCGGGACCAGCTCCACTTGTCCTTGATAGTGATCTCTTCCGCAAGGGCGTGTAATCGGGCGTCAATGAGATCCGCCACCCGCTTCTTGAAGCCATCTCCGTTGGATCATAAGCGACAATTCCCTGTCCACCATTTCCTGAACACCCTCTTCAATTGCGCTCTTCACCGTGTCGTTGATGAAATTCATAGGATCGTAATCGAGGGAAAAGTCCATTCTAGGGTTCGTAGCGTTATGGTTCATCATTTCCGCCTTTACTTTTTGATTCCGTTCGAGACGTGGACGGGTTGAGTCATCATTCCACTGAAAGACGGATTCGATGCTTCATTTGGTATGGATCGGGTATGGTTGGTTTTGCAGTCCTCATGCTAATACCAATTACAATAGGCGGAATTCACAACAGACGCAGCTCGTCCGACCCCGCTGTATGTACACCGGAGCCAATCGTGAATCGGGAACGAATACCTTACGGCGGATTTGCAGGAATGTCGGTGAGCAAAAAAGAAGCCCGCAGCAAGACACGACCAGCCGCGGGCCTCAGGAGTAAGTTCGGCGAAACACGGAGGATGCGACCAGTCGCCGGTACCCTAAAATGATTGGACAAACTCCGGCTTATTGACGCTGGCTCACAGTCATAACTTGACGCATTACATAGTCCCGTGTGGACATCAGAAAGACATAATTCGCCTTCCTATTCCTGGGGGAACTCAAGGCAGTCCCACGGAAACACATATTCGATTTCAGTCCCAATTTCCCGAATTCTCGCTTCACCATAGTCCCAAAAAATTTCCCGGATGAAGAATTTTCTTTCAGGAATTCCTACGACTCGCACCGGGCATCCAACGTACAGCCTCGCCCCGCTCATTTTGCCATTGTCCTCAGTTAACAGGTCGGGAATATCCTGCAGGCTTTCGGTTAGAGTTGAAACCAATCCTTTGACTGGTATGACAGTTTGAACGTGAGGTTGTAGTTTAATTTCTTCAAAAGACTCCAGCATTTGAGTGGCGGCATGCCCCGTTGATTGAGTATGGGCCATCGAAGAATTCTCATTTCTTCGAACTAGGCGAATGAAATCGCGAGCGGTATGCCCAATTTGTAAAAGGTTTTTGACAATCCTGGCTTTCATGGTCATCTCCTGCGGGTAATGCAACTCTTTCAAAGAAAAACTCCTGAGCCGCAGACAATAGATCAAATTCCCATGCGCTAGCGGATATCTTAATATTCTCGTAACGAAGCAATAGCTGTGCCCCCTAAAATTGGTATCCATTGCTCTCAACAATAGCCTCCAAAATGCCGAGCGTAGTGTCCGTCGACCACCAAAGAGATCTCGAAGTCCTTTGTCGTCTTTCTACCGGACGTAGTTTGTTACGTCACATCAGTAGAAAGAGAGTAAATTCCATGAATTATGAACCGTTATCGGCAAATTTCGAGGACACGGAGTTGGAGATTATTTCGGAACGTGGCGAAAGATTTATTACTGTCCGTGATTTGGCTGCGGGTCTCGGCGCGAAGAAAAGATCAGTCCATAAGCTGATTGAGGATTTAGCCCGAAAAAATGAGCTGATCGAAGGTATGCACTTTTTGTGCATACCTTTATCCAGCCGAGGCGGGACGCAGAATACGACGATTGTCTCTTATCGCGGTGTCCTCAGAATCGTGATGAGAATGAATTCATCTAGAGCAATCCGGTTTCGGGATTGGTGTGAGACCGTGCTGTACGGAATGATGACCGGTTCCGTTAATAGCGCTATGCCTGTTCAGCGCGGTGGGGCTCTCGAAAAGGAGCTGAAAGCAATAGGAACCGCCGCCCAAGATGCGATGAAGAAAACCTGCGATCTGATACTCAGTATGCGATCAGACTCAAGCTTGCTCTCCACCGGCGGTGAGAAAATGAAGCTATTGGAGGGACCGAAAGTGACCGCTATGGAGTGGGTCCGCAAGTATTATCCACATTACCTTCACCGAAGGATGAATAGTGGAGGCAGATTCGAACGATACTGCGCCGAGCGCCATCTGGCCGAATTTGATAAATGGCCGGACCACAGACCAACCCGCCGTCTTAATGCCTGGGAATACCCCGAACAGGAGAAAAGAGAATTCTTGGAGCGATGTCTGCTGGATTTCCACGTAAAGTATCTTGTCCAGAGAGCGCTGCCGACAGGTGTTAATTCCCGATCCGGCGTACAGGAGGCATTGTAATGTTGGAATTAATTGTGCCGGATGCCGGCAGTATTCGTAGAGGGCGAACCTTTCGTTAGCGTTTCGGGAAAGTTCCGAAGGATTCTCCTCTTCCAAGAAGCTTACAAGCTCATGAGGCTCGAACATGGCCAGGACTTCAATTATGTCCAATTCTGGAACGACAAAGACCACAATGACCGATTTTGGATAAAACCGGTTGTCAAGGCAGTAGTGGGGGCAGTCAGGATCATAATCAACCCAAATAACGGAACCAGGACGATCAACGCCTCCTACGTGCTGAAAGCTTTAGGTTGGGAGTGCGAGCAAAGTGTCCGCTGCCCGCTGGAGTGGGACCCGGAGAACCATGCCGCTTTAGTCATAATGACCACGCCCTCGTTGTAGAATGTGTCGGGGAGAAGCCGATGGACTTAAATCGGTTATCCCCTGATCCGATCCATCAAGTATTTAGACCGCCTTGAGAGTTTTCCATCCTTGTCCACTTCAA
>CAVVHK010000066.1:0-4086 GCA_963747865.1 uncultured delta proteobacterium
GAAAGAATTGAGACGGCATTAGCGATTCTCAGGCAGGCAAACGTCGACCGAAAGGGCGAGTTAAGCAATATTAACTGATTACGCCAGTGCAATTACTGAAGATCCGTATGCCCAATCGGATTACTTGCGGAGAAATCAAATGTCTATGTCACGATTTAAGGAATCAATGACGATGGGACACTCCCTAAGAGACAAATTATGCTTCAAAGAATTTGACCACTGGAGTTCGATGAATGGATGGAATATTCCGAGCGTGTCCTATCCAACTTCTGCTGAGCCCTCCTCAAACCTTAAACCGCCTGGCACGGGAATTTGACTGGCCCCTTCAGTCGTCACGTCGCTTAGCCTTAAAACTTTACCCGCGGGTCCAAGGCAAAAGGGTGGGAGAGATTATTCCGTCGGTATGTTTGCTTTCTTAAGATCGGACAGCTGGCCGGAAAACACTAATGTGTGGACACGGTGACTCCGTGTCAAATAGAATCCAGGCTATGGCTGCCGACAGACCCATATCAAAAAGATCAGTCAATGAACCCCACGTGGGTATCTTTTTCTATGTGAACAGCGTTTTTCACATTGAATCCATGCCTCTGTCGCAAGCTGAGCTGAGGGGACGAGAGTTCTTCATTCACCCAGGCGACCATATTTCATACTGGGAAACATCTCTAATAGATACGATTGCAGGACTTACAGGAAGATCGTACGACTTCTTTCCCAGAGGTGGGTGGCGTATTCAATCCGGGATGATAAGTTTCTTCTGCATCACGACATCTGTATTCCGGAGAAGAAAATCGCAAAGGTCATGGAAATCATGAACCTAGCTCAGTCGCAGACGAAGATCGACCTGGACGGACATTATCGTTGCGCAGGCTGCAACGGAAACTTTGTGTCGGACGCCATTTGGGACACTGCGATTTGAACGATCTCTGATCAAGGGACTCCATGCTCCACAATTCCTTTCGAATCTCTCGATTTTTGCCGTGCTTGAGCTGGCTCCGCGGCTATCAGGTTGAATCCCTGCAGGAAGATGTTGTCGCAGGGACTACTCTGGCCGCCTATCTCATCCCCCTGGGTATAGCATACGCGTCCTTGGCGGGCTTGCCGCCTCAGTCAGGTCTCTATTCCTGCATCTTCGCTGGCTTCGGTTTTGCATTTTTTTGCGCTTCGCGACATACGGCTATCGCTGTTACCTCCGCCATCTCTTTGCTCCTGGCTACGACTCTCGGCAGACTTGCTGATGGCAACCCGGCGCGCTACGCTACTCTCGCCTCGGAAACCGCCCTCTACGTTGGGATTATCTGTTTTGTCCCCTGCATAGCCAAAGCCGGAGCGGTAATGCATTTTATGTCCGACACCGTTCTCACGGGTTACAAGGCCGGGGCAGCGCTGGTCATTGCTTCTACTCAGTTGCCCAAGCTCCTTGG
Source organism: uncultured delta proteobacterium (assembly GCA_963747865.1). GTDB lineage: Bacteria > Desulfobacterota > Desulfomonilia > Desulfomonilales > Desulfomonilaceae > JBBSBY01. Next base: position 1,422 of record CAVVHK010000066.1, read on the forward strand.
CTTCCCGGCCGAAGGTCACAACTTCTTCGTACGGGTGGCGAATTTTCTTTCACATGTGCCCGAGGCGAACCATGCAGCCCTGTTGCTGGGAGTCTCCGCTCTCGTGGCGCTACTTCTGGGGACGCTGCGCTATCCCCACCGGCCCATTGGTCTGATCGTGGTCATATCGTCCGTGGTATTCATGTCTACCGGCGTCGTCACGGATGCCGGCGTCAACATCTTGGGTCCTACCCCACAGGGGCTACCTCATTTTCAGATTCCCAATGTAAGACCCGAGGACCCACATGATCTTCTCCCATTGGCGTTGGCTTGTTTCCTGCTTGCAGTTGTCGAAACGATGGCGGTGAGTCGTGTTTTTGCGCAGAAGCACCGGTATACGTTCGACGCAAATCAGGATCTTGCCGCTATCGGAATGGCTAATCTCTTTACAGCCTTTAGTCAGGGCTACCCGGTTAGTGGAGGCATGTCCCAATCGGCAGTCAATGAATCCGCAGGCGCACGCACACCTATTTCTTTGATTGTGGCCTCACTGATCGTCGGTATCGTCACAGTCTTTTTAAGCGGTCTGCTTCGCAACCTTCCGGAGCCCGTGCTCGCTGCGATCGTGCTGATCGCCGTCGCAGGCCTGATCAACGTTGAGGCCCTTAGACGCTACTATCGTTTGGACAAAACCGAGTTCTTCATTGCGATCCTTGTCCTGCTAGGGGTGCTGGCCTTTGGCCTATTAGAGGGTGTGCTCATTGGCGTCATATGTTCGCTGCTCATCCTGATCAGACGGACCTCTCATCCCCACATATCAGTGCTCGGAAGGTTACCCGGCGTAGAGTCCTTCGCATCGCTGGAGCACCACCCCAAGAGTGAGGAAATTCCCGGCGTCTTGGCGGTGCGTGTCCACGGTTCCCTGCTCTATTTCAACGTAGAGGAGGTTCGTGGGGAAGTCATGGAGCTTGCCGACAGGCGTGGACCTTCACTCAAGTTTGCGGTGTGTTCTCTGGCCGTAACCCCTTGGGTTGACCTCGCCGCCACAGACATGCTTTCCGGTTTAAGAGAGGAGTTCGCTGGGAGGGGCGTAATCTTCACGATATCCGAAGCTCACAGCAATGTGCAGGATACGTTGAGGTCCGCAGGAGTCTTGGACGAACTCGGCGGTCAAAACCTTGAGCTCACCACGGCGCAGGTTGTCGAAGACCGGCAAGAACGACATTCGTAATAACGATTCGGCAACCTTGCGGGGTATTATAGGATTGAGGTAGTCAAGTGATTGACTCATCCATGCCGGTTGAGCTGTTCCAGCGGCAAATTCAAGGTGGAGGAGGAGGCGGTATTTCATCTCAAATTGGGGAGCGACTAAGTCCCGGCCTTTGATGATGATGAAGGAATTATTTCATGATTTCATGCCGTTCGACTCATTTCCGATCTTTGCTGAATTATTAAGAAAGTTCGACAAAAAGACCCAATTACGTTGCTGTAAAAATTCCGTTATAGGGCCAATAGTGAAGTTTCTCCGGCATCGAATTGTGCTGAACGCATCCGATGGTGTTAGTCAAGAAAATGGTCCCTTGCCGAATGCCAGCTTCGCCACTATTTCGCTTTCGCGGAGTTCCCCTCTCCGGATCTCAATCTTGTAACATTTTGTGTTCGGGTTCCTGATTTCCCATCGCATTAGAACCCCGTCAAGCAGATGGGAGGCCAAATTACGGTCTTCAGGAATAGCTTGTCTTACGTAAAAGCAGTCTTCGACTTGGAGTCCATCACTTGTCTCTGTGAAGATGGGGTAGCCTTGAGCTTGAATAAGGACAATTTGATTTAATGGGACGCCTTGTTGTTGCAGCTTCTTGATCTTATCCAGTCTGCGGTTAGTGACTCCCTGGAGTAGCAAGTAATGATGATCACGATTGAATGAAAGATTTTTAGATGGTTCCATGGCTGCCCCCCACTTTTAAGGCCATATTATGACATTTGCGGCATATTTGGCAAGCCGGTTTTTAGTCCAACTACCAAAAAAAAATTCTCCTGTCATCCATCACACTTCCAGCTCATAAACCATCTCTTCTTTGCTGTTGATCTCCCATTTGATCCAAAAGCCTTTCTCGGTCTGTCTGGCCATTAGCTCGTCATCCGGCATAACCGGTCGCACCTCGAAGCAATCTTGACCTCTTAGTTGGCCATCTTCCAGACGATAGATCTCCGGATAGCCATGAAACTCAATGAGCACGATGCTATCCACGCTGTGTCCTTGCTCTTGAAGCCCCTTGATTGCGTCCTGTCGGTTTGATATGCAGATGCCATTACTTCAGCGGCTTTTTCCTTAGGTATCATGGAAGCGCCCCCAAAGGAAGTTGACCGAAGATAAAGGAAAGAACGCCGATTGGCAGGTATAGCGATTGCATATTTTGCGGAGAGATAACCGAATGTCAAGCAAATAGTCTGCAAGAGGAAACCCTCAGAGAGTGAGAAATTCTTCTATGACCATCGGCCTGAATTTGATTGAGCCTCTAATTCCAGTAAAGTTCCGGCAGAGTGAGGAGGCAAAGCAAGCTTTGACCGAAACCGGAGAGGCAAGATTGATACAAGGCACAGGCAAGCGGGAGTCCTCTAATGCGAGTCCCCCGGCTAAGCGCTTTTGTCCGTTCCGGAAGAAATCCGTAAAGAGCTGATATATATA
>CAVVHK010000067.1:0-5997 GCA_963747865.1 uncultured delta proteobacterium
ACTGAGTTTAGATTTTCTCTTCCGTATCATCTCCTTCACAACACTTCTCCCACAGGCGTGGAGAAGAGAAGATGTCTGATTTGTTGATGGAGCTCGTAGATTCCTACGCCGTGATGCCGAAACTGTGGACCAGTGGAGAAAACTCTTGGGAGCAACAGTCATTGCCTGAAATGCTTCGATGTCCCCCACCGGCGGAACGCAAGAGGATAGTCTATGAACGGATCAACCACAGGGGCAATATCCGCAATTTTCTTGAGGCTCCAGGTGGCAGTATTCCTCATCCAAAAGGAATAGGAAGCCTCACAGCGTAACCCATGCGCAGGTCCTTGAATTCACAACACTCTCCCGACGTGCTCAATCTGAGAGGAGAGCTACGCGACTTGCCATGTGAGTTTGCTTATATCGGCGTTCCGCTTTGTCTGAGATGTCACCAGAATAGGGCCGATGGCAACTTGATATGCCCCCCAGAGCTTTGAGATTTCACAATTGCCTGCCGAATCCAGCTTAAGCCCAGATATATCCAGGCGGATGACTTGACTCCGTTATAAAAAGCGTAGGATCTACCTTTTTCCGGATAGAGCCGTGAATAATATATCTCGCTTTGTCCAGCGACACCTGATAGGGAGGAATATGCTTTGTCCCCCACCAATCTGGTGGAAATGCTTTTAATTATGAATTTAAAAAGGAAGGAAGACAGGTAGCGAGATTGAAATCAGTTCCTTTGAGGCGCGGGACCGCAGGGAAAAATGCTCTCAAGAGCTTTGGGACAAACTCTGGGAGATGAAACCAGAGCTAAGGCCGGAGAAATTATTGCAGGCCTTATGGAACCTGTCTGTTCATTCAATTTTTCTAGTCAGGAGCAACAAGAAAGGGAGCTCTTACTCGGCCCAAGTAAAAGAGAATTCTGCATGGGTCGTGGTTACAGCAAGACAAAATGAACGGATGGTCAATGGTGGACCTTGATTTCTTGGTTTGTCCAGAGAATCGTTTATCCATTGTCAATTGATCGCCGCTTTAGGCAGTTGTCAAAGACAATGCGGATATAACATGGGCCGGGCAATATCCGCCCGGCCTACCCCCGCGGCATACAAGGTTCATGAAATCTGAGGATGGATCGGGGCGCTGGGTTTGTTATCTTTCCTGAATTTTGGGAATCTTACGATCATTTTATGCAGTAAACTAAATATATCGGACCGAATGGCTCCAAAGTCAAATCACATTCGGGGAGATTACGGCGATGGTGGCCGAACAGACACGGATGAATTCAATACCCCTCTCCCCGGAGGAGCCTTACGAGGCGCCTACAGGAAATTTTCGATGCAAAATAACCGATGTGAAGCTCAGGGAGACTTGCAGCCGTGACGCTCTGATTGAATGGTTTCTCACCGTCCTGGACGGGCAGCATAAAGGTATGAGGTTCGAGAAACGCATGGTGATTACAGAGCAATCACTGGACACGGTCAAAGCAGACATTCAAGCTCTAGGCTACACGGGGGAAGTTACCCGGTTTGATGCTGAAATTCCGAAGTACATCGGTCAGGACGTGGAAGTTGAGCGGAGGCAGGTCGGAATTGATGATGATGGACGGCCTTGGATTTACACGTTTTTCAATGGTCTGATCAAAATCCACTGATGAAGGGTAAGCACGGGAGAGGGCCTTTCCACCCGATGTGGGGGGAAAGGCATACTTCCGGGCAACCGTTTCGATTACCCTATTTCTCTGTGAAAATGGAGCGGCGACGTGTGGCGATTGGTATGTAGTTGGCCCGTTCGGTAGGCAAGAAGCAGATAAATGGCACTACGAAAAGGTTTGCAAGGTCGCTTAACAGGGGCTATTATAGGTACTATTTAAAGATGATGGAGGGTGGAACCATGCGAGCTCCTACTAAATTTTCTGAGGACATTGTTCCGTTGAGCGACATGAAAGTTAATCCCGGTCGAGTCGTGGGCCAAGTTGACAAGACCCATAGACCGGTCCTGTTGACCAATAGAGGACGTGGCGTGGCTGTTGTTCAGGCGCTTGAGGATTACGAAGCACAAGCGGACGAGCTGACATTTCTGCGTGGCGTCGTCGAAGGACTTATGGATCTCGAGGAAGGGCGGGAAATGAGCCTTGAAGAGGTCAAGAACCGCCTCGGACTGAGCTGACCCCACCATGCCTGGGAAATACAAGATCACATTTGCTGTCTCGGCCGTAAACGATCTTGAGGCGATTTGGGCTTGGTACAGCTGAGCAACAGATTCCCGAAGTGGGCGAGCGTCTACTAAGGGAGATAGTCTCAACCGTGGAAAGACTCGCAGATTTTCCCGAGAGCGGCCGTATTGTGCCGGAGTTCGGGATTGTCCATTTACGAGAATTATCCATCCGCCGTTTCGTATCGTTTATCGCGTCCATGAACATCACGTGCGGATTGTCCGAGTTTGGCGAAGTGAACGAGCCTTGAAAATACCGTAGGCTGTGAATGGATAGGATCCTCAGTAGTGAGCGAGAGAGAGACCATCGTCACTTTTTGGTTCCAAAACCTATCCGGAACCTCTCCAGGTTAACGCTCGGGAGGGCCAACTCGGGTGTAAAGCGGTTTGACAAGATCGGACTTATCATTATTGGGCTTACTTCTTCTTGCCGGGCTTCTTCGAGTCCTCCTTTACCGCGTCCTTGAGAGCTTGGGCGGGTCTGAATACCGGAGCTTTTGTGGCCGGAATGTTGATCTTGGCTTTGGTTTGAGGATTTACGCCGGTTCTGGCCTTTCTTTCGATCACCTTGAAGGTGCCGAGTCCATCGAGCCTTATTTGTCCCTCTTTCTTGATGACTTGCTGTACGGAGTCTATAAGGGACTTTAAAACGGTCTCCGCCACCTTCTTCGTAACGTTACTCTTCTCGGCAATCTCAGATACGAGTTCGGCTTTTGTCATGGAATTACCCTCCTTGAAATTGAACAATATCTCAAAGACCGTAGATCATAGGGATTGCTTTCCCTATATTACAAACTGGAACTAATAGTCAATTAAGAAAGAAGAGACCATCAGCGGATTTGCAGGAACGAGGCCGGGAAAAAAGAACCCCGCAGCAAGACACGAACAGCCGCGGGCCTTGGAAGTAATCTCGGCGAAAGACGGAGGATGCGACCACCCGCCGGTGCCCTGAAATGATCGGACGAACTCCGGCTTATTGACGCCGGCTCACAGTCATAACTTGACGCATCACTGAGTCCCGTGTGGACATTCGAAAGACATAATTCGCCTTCCTATTCTTGGGGGAACTCAAGGCAGTCCCACGGAAACACATACTCGATGTGAGTCCCAATTTCGTGAATCCTTGCTTCCTCATAGTCCCAAAAAATTTCCCGGATGAAGAATTTCCTTTCAGGAATTCCTATGACTCGCACGGGGCATCCAACGTACAGCCTTGCGCCTTCAATTTTGCCGTGGTCACGGGGTGAGAGGTCGCCCAATCCCTGCATGTCATGAGTCAACACAGAAACCAAACTTCTCACCGGTATGACCGGTTCGATGGGGCCGGGTCTATTGTGCTCTTCAAAGACTCTAAGGATTTCATGGGCTGCTTGGCCCTTAGATCCGGTGTCCACTGATGAGGAATTCGGGCTCCCGTAAACGAGTCGCATATAATCGCGAGCAGCATGTCCACTTTGTATTGCGTTTGTAACAAGCCGAGCTTTCATGGCCGTCTCCTGCAAGAGATATCTCTCAATGAAAGACGGAGGGGTCCAAACCGATAGCCCCGATGGCCCAGGACATGCGGATCTTGATGTTCTAGCCGAACGGGTCTCGGCAAGTGGCAAAAGAGCCACGCCACCCACATCATGCGACATTCGGTAAGGCCCGTGTAGTCCATGTCGTTCCTGAAAATAGTCTCGAAGTCCTTTGTCGTCTTTCTACCGGACGTAGTTTTGTTACGTCACATCAGTAGAAAGGGAGTAAATTCCATGAATTATGAACCGTTATCGGCAAATTTCGAGGACACGGAGTTGGAGATTATTTCAGAATGTGGTGAAAGATTCATTACTGTCCGTGATTTGGCTGCGGGCCTGGGCGCGAAGAAGAGGTCAATTTTAAAGCTGATTGGGGATTTAGCTGGAAACAATGAACTCAAGGAAGGTGTGCACTTTTTGTGCATACCTTTGTCCAGTCGAGGAGGGACGCAGAATACGATGATTGTTTCCTATCGCGGAGTCCTCAGAATCGTCATGAGAATGAATTCGCCCCGGGCGGCCCGGTTTAGGGACTGGTGTGAAACCGTGCTGTACGGAATCATGATCGGTTCCGTCAATACCGCTATGCCTGTTCAGAGCGGTGGAGGCTCGAAAAGGAGCTGAAGGCTATAGGAACCGCCGCTCAAGAAGCTATGAAGAAGACCTGCGATCTGATACTCACCATGCGATCCGACACAAGCCTTGTCCCTACAGTCGCTCAGAGCATTAAACTCTTAGAGGGACCGAAAGTCACCGCTATGGAATGGGTCCGCAAGTATTATCCACATTACCTTCACCGAAGGATGAATAGTGGAGGCAGATTCGAACGATACTGCGCCGAGCGCCATCTGGCCGAATTTGATAAATGGCCGGACCACAGACCAACCCGCCGTCTCAATGCCTGGGAATACCCGGAACAGGAGAAAAGAGAATTCTTGGAGCGATGCCTGCTGGATTTCCACGTAGAGTATCTTGTCAAGAGAGCGCTGCCGACAGGTGTTGATTCCCGATCCGGCGTACAGGGGGTATTTTAATGTTGGAATTAATTGTGCCGGACGCCGGCAGTCTTCGTAGGGGCGAACCTTTCGTTAGCGTTTCGGGAAAGTTCCGAAGGATTCTCCTCTTCCAAGAAGCTTACAAGCTCATGAGGCTCGAACATGGCCAGGACTTCAATTATGTCCAATTCTGGAACGACAAAGACCACAATGACCGATTTTGGATAAAACCGGTTGCCAAAGGAATAGTGGGGGCGGTCAGGATTATAATCAACCCAAATAACGGAACCAGGACCATCAGCGTCTCCTACCTTCTGAAATCTTTGGGTTGGGAGTGCGAGCAGAGTGTCCGTTGTCCGATATCCTGGGACTCGGAGAATAATGCCGCAGAAGTCATAATAACCACGGCCTTGTTGTAAAATGTGTCGGGGAGAAGCCGATGGACTTGAATCGGTTATCCCCTGATCCGATCCGTCAAATATTTGACGGACAAGGGAAACATTCATGGCCCAGCTCTTGCCGACATTTTCTAAAGTCAGGATTGGCGGCTACCCCAAGGAAGGCCTAAAAGTCCCTTTCATCCATGTAGATGGCATCCGGTCTATTTCTACGGCCGGAGGACCTGTTGATCGACAATAACACTTGAGGGGGGGACGACAATTAGACTTGTGCATCCATAGCGAGGCGTAGTGATGATCGTCTTCCGGCTAAAGGCCATGTAGTCCCGATAACCGACCCGACCAGGGGAATTGAACGCCGCCCTTTTCAGGACGCGTAACCTAAAATCCGCCGTGCCTGCTCGTAAAAAACTTCGTGCCCGTACAGAGAGAGCAGCAACATATGCTCAGGAACGTAGAGGCTTATCGAGCTCCTATGGGTCGGTAAGTAATCTCTCCGTAAATTTACTTCTAAACTCTTCCGTATCGGCGCTTTACGACGGTTTCCGCCCACGAAGACGGCTCGTATAGCTGAAATGGAGGAATTTGTCGGTCGGGTACGATTCCTTCTTCGAAATTGAGCAGACCATCGGCTCCATCTGCGCCTGAATCCACTATCACGAAGCTCCAAAGGCCCGTCAAGGGTTTGTCGATGACGCTGCGCCTCGACACGTGAACAAATGCATAACCATTGTGGCTCTTTCGTCTTTGTTTCTCTGTCCGAATACTCTCGATCAGAGTGAAGTGACTCGTCACGCAATTTATCATCATGCTCGTCCAACCCGGAAGTGCAGGCAGGCCGATTGGTGAATCAAGTTAAGGATGATTCAGATGTCTTGACATCGTTATTTTCGT
>CAVVHK010000068.1:0-210007 GCA_963747865.1 uncultured delta proteobacterium
AGAAGAGGTCATCAGTGGTTGCAGCCGTACAAATTGTGTCTGCAATTGGAGCCCCATAGCTTCGGTATTCCCCGGATACCTAAAGCTCCACGGACAAGCCGATCACAAGACCAAAACTTGCCAAAGTCTTTACAAATTTGAAACACAGCCCATTTTATTTGCCCGAGATTTGAATTTACCTCATTTAGATCGAATCCTTCTAACTTTTTTTCCGTATCGGGCTCGTTCGCATAGTTAGAGGTTGCAGGGCGCCGAACGTCGTGAGAACATAGGGCGCTCACAGAAAATATAGTGTTTTGTCTTGCGGCGATTCCGGGCGAGCCGTTATTTCTGGGGTCTGAAGCGTGTTCCTTGCGACAGGGCAAGCTTCAATCCACCTGATGTTGAGTCTTGTCGATCAAGCAAATCGATCACATTTCCGGGGCCAGCTAGAGGAATACTTCTTCCGAGGGCGGTTACGGGGAGCAAAAGGCCGGCGAGTTGGATATTTTCAGCAAGTCGGCGACTCTTCAATTCACCAACAGTAATGTGGAAAGTTGGTTTATACAAACCGGAATAGGATTAGGACCGGCGCTGTTTGGTTTGTACTGGGACCATTTTGCGTTCACCCTTGGTGAAGCCCAGAACCTCTCCCATTCCCAAGCAGCCCAACCCGACATTAAGAGGAGACATACTCACCCGGACTTTCGCTCCTTTCTTCGGGGTAGTCCTGCCATCGGGCGGAGCCATGCTAACGGTCACTTACAGCCCGTGGGCCTATTCCAATACCGCTCTTTCCATAACCAGCTCTCAAGGCCTTCAGTCCCAGCTTCGCTACACATGGCAGAAGCCGGGAGACCTGGTAAACGCCATGCTGCAATACAATACCCGATTTCCTCTTCGACGTCCTTTGGCCTGTGGTGCAACTATAGTTGGATGAGGCTAAGTCAAGACGCGGATTTGGATTTTGAAAACATACCGATCCCTCTCCTTTCTCGCAGCAGGACCGTCACTCCTACTATGACAAAGTATATCGTGGGCGGCGGTGTAACCTTGGGGGTCAACTTCTAATTTCTTGGATTCAGGTGAAAATCAAGTTTTGCAGGTTCGACTCAGGTCATATAACCTAATGACTCCCCTTGCACTATAATTAATATGCTGTTCCAAATGACATTTCTTCTATTCAACTGGGCTAATGCGAAAGGGAGAGACCTCGGAATTGACTGATTCACGCCATATGCCGGGAACTAAGGATTCTGGAAAGCGACCCTGACCGCCTCCGATCCATGACCAACTCCCCATACCTCAGAATTACCTGCAATTGAGCGAAGTAGTATAAACGGTCGAGTGATGGACCTCATGGTCCAAGAGCTCTTCAAGAGCCTTCTTGACGCGGTCGGCGACGCAGATCTCGCCGTTGGAAGCAGGCTCAAGAAATGGATCGAGAAAACCGGCCTCCCGGTCGTTGCTCATATAGGCTCAGCGTCTCATTCCGAAATCATCTCTTTCTATCGCATTCGGACCGAATGTGTTGTATTGGGAGATCAAGTTGGCGTGGTAGAAACAGAAACGTCCGCGTCAATAACGATTTCTCTGGCCGGGCGTGGATCTACCAATGCGTTCCAAATGACCAACCATCTACGATGATCCCTTCCTTTCGTCTCCTTGAGGCCCAAGGGCACCTCATTTCGAAAGATGGAGTTTCGCCGAAGTCACCGTGCCCATGATTTTCTTCCTCGCTAGACTACGTGGGAAAGCATATAGCACATTCAAAACTGAATCGCGAAGTGGTATAAAAACGACATAACGCAGAAGCGATACACACATCTGAAAGAAAGATTGTCCGGCCGGTGAAAATTGGCAGGAGGCGAATGGCAGGAGGGCATGGTCGGAGCCGCTCTTGAATTCGGTCGATCAGCTCAGCTGAAGAGCTTTCACGAAATTCCGAGCCGGCTTGCTTGGAGCTGCCGCAGGGATAGATTCGGTACGTGGCTCATCCAAACTTTTGTCATCGGCTTGGGGAAAGTTTGTCTTCCGTGACCGCTATTTCTCTCGCCTGAACGGTCTCTAATCCTCCGCGACTTTATTCCACATAGGAAAAATGTTCACTCCGTCCATAAATCAAGTAAGATTCTCCGAAGAAAGTGTCCCACTTATGGGACACTTTTTCACCATAAGGCAAATTTGCCTTGAGGCCACATCGAGAGCTATCGGCGGCCAAGATCGGCCCTCCACATTAAAAAAAGTGTTTCCCTGGACGTCAACGCTCTGAAAAGGAACTCAACTTTAGACGCGGGGATCATCAGCCTGCGGGATATAAGAGGAAACGCAAGACCTGGTGATCCCCTCTGTGTGCGCTCAAAATAGACACGCCGCTTGACATTAAGGCTCCCAGCGTCGTACGGTCTTTAAACTACAAATCCGCTATCGAACTCGAAAAAGAGGGGCTTCTGGTAATGCCGACTCTGCTCAGCGTCGAAAAACGTAAGGTATTTTCAGTTCCTTACGAAGAATTATTTCGGATATGTGAGGATGCGCTTTTATCTTTAGGACTGAAAATAACTGAGAAGAATGAATCTTCAGGAATACTCGATGCTCGTAAACCCAGTTTGTGGCCTCTTAAATCGAAGGAGGGAATCTTCTTGAAGTTTGACCTCGATACGGGAGTCACGGCAATCGCCAAGATGGACATGGCAAAGGCTATGTCATCCACATACTTCGTCTTGGACCAGTTTTTTGACGAAGTCCGGCAGCGGATCCAGGATCGCTCTTAGCTTTACTCACTTCAGTGTCAGGGCTACCGACGGGATTCCCTGCTCCCTGAAAGCCATTGCAAACGGGCGGGGTCTCTCTTCTATTTTGCGGAACACTGTTTTTGCCAGTCTTCAACTACCTGAGTCGTAGTGCGCTCCAGATTTTGGCCCCCGACTTCGTCCAAGACTCCAGCGGACCGTAACGTATCCTTGGCGTTGCTATGCGCTTCTGAAATTGTGAACATCACGTCTCTTGCGTCAAAATCGTTCTTTAAGCCGGATAGCATGTCTGTAGCGGCCAAATCAATCCACGGAGTTACCGCTAGAGAGAACACAACGAGCCTAAGCGATGGTCCACGCCTATCAGCGAGCTCCACGATTTCATTACGGACTTCCTCCAAGTTGAAATAAAGCAATGAACCGTGGACACACACAACCAAGACGCCGGGAATTTCCTGACTGCCGGGGTGATGCTCTACAGAAGCGAAAGACTCACCTCCCGGAGTCCGTCCGAGCACAGATATGTGAGGATGAGAGGTCCGTCGAATAAGGATTAATAGCGAGCAGATAACCCCTATAAGAACTCCTTCCAACAGACCGAAGCCCAGCACGCCCAGCAGCACAAGTAGCGCAATGAAAAACTCGGTTTTGTCCAAACGATAGTAGCGTCTCAAGGCTCCAACATTTACCAAACCTGCTACAGCCACTAAAACGATAGCCGCGAGCACGGGTTCGGGCAGGTTGCGAAGTAGACCGCCGAGGAATATGGCCACTAACCCGACGATGCACGAGGCCACCACCAAAGACAAAGGCGTCTTTGCTCCTGCGGATTCATTGACCGCTGATTGGGACATGCCTCCACTGACCGGATACCCTTGGCCAAACGCAGCAAAGAAATTAGCCATCCCTATGGCCACAATATCCTGATTTGCGTCGAATGTATAACCGTGCTTCTGAGCGAAGACGCGACTAACCGCCATCGTTTCCACAATCGCCAGCAGGAAACATGCTAAAGCCAAGGGTAAGAGATCATGTGGGTCATGAGGGCTGATACTCGGCATCCCGATTTTGGGTAGCCCTTCCGGGACCCTGCCTAGGACATGGAGCCCGCTGCCCTTAAAGCCGCCGAATGATACGACCGCGATCGACGCCATCGCCACGATCAGTCCTATCGGACGATGTGGATAGCGCCATGCCCCGAGAATAAGTAACGCCAAGGCTATGATTCCCACCATAACGCTTGCGTGGTTTGCTTCCGACGCATGGAATAAAAAGGAAACAGACCGAACGAAAAAGTTATGACCTTCGGCCGGTAAGCCTAAAAGCTTGGGAAGCTGGGTTGAAGCAATTACTAGCGCCGCCCCGGCCTTATATCCGGTAAGAACTGTGTCGGACATGAAGTGGATAACAGCGCCGGCTTTGGCGATCCAGGATACAAAACAAATTATCCCGACGAATAGAGCCGTTTCCGAAGCCAGAGCGGCGTATCTCACTGGGTCGCCGCCTGCAAGACCTCCAAGAGTATTAGCTAGGAGCAGAGAAACTGCCGATGTGACGGCTATGGCGGTATGCCGTGAGGTGCAAAAAGGCGCAAATCCGAGTCCCGCGAAGATGCACGAGTAAAGACCGGATTGCGGCGGCAGTCCCGCTAAAGAGGAGTATGCGATACCAACGGGGATAAGATATGCGGCTAGAGTGGCCCCGGCGATAACGTCTCTCTGAAGATATCGGAGCTCATAGGATCGTAGCCACTCCCAACAAGGCAGGAAGCGGGCAGGGGATATACATGGTTGTTCATGTGGTATTGGTCTTTCAATCTGATATGGGTGAGTCCAGCGGCCCCTCTTAAATTGACTTGTTGCGAAAACGGGAACCGCCGGTGTCGGCATCCGCGACCGTGCGTCACGGTCTATATGGTCGGCTCTATCATTCAAGATGACTTCTCTTCCCCGTTGTCGGGAATGATTATAAGACTTCGGATTCAGCTACACCATCACAAATTGAGACTTTTTCCCCGTTAAAGCGCAATGCCACTTCATGGTTCAAAAAGTATTGGCCGATTGCCGGCCTTAAACCTATGTGGGCGTCCCTGGTTCTACAGATGCGTCTTTTCAACCCAGATCATGTCCTCTTCTCTTGCGCCCGAGCCTGGTTTCCGTTATTCTCCGTCGCCTCAAATAATCAACCTGGAGAAATCGTAATGGGTTTGATGTCCCGGTCCGCTTCTATAATGAGATATCGTGTAAAAGGAGAGATTGAGGGCTCGTTTTGGGACACCGTTGAGACCGGTGTAAGAAACGGATCCTTTAAGCCCGTAGAATCTACCGGCGACGAGATAGGCTTAGGATGGACTTCTCTTGAAGACTTTACTGACTTTGAATTTAGAGGGTCTTCATACGTTCGTGGAAATTACGTGGCTCTGAGCCTACACTTTGACACCGCAAGAGCGCCGTCTAGCGTGTTGGAAATGGAATTCAAGAAAGAAAGCCGGAAGGTTATGGATCAGCTTGGAACCAAGAGGCTTTCGTCGGGACAACGCCGAGAACTTAAGGAGCGTCTGAAGGAATCCTTGAAACAGAAAGTATTCCCGTCGATACAGACTTTCGACCTGATTTGGGACACGGCCAAGTCCTTGGTTTATTTCGGCTCCCATTCAGTGAAAGCGCGGGAACGTATGGAGGAGCATTTCAAGAAATCTTTCGGGCTATCATTGCTGCCCCTACTGGCTTTCATCCGCGGCCGGGAATTGTTGATCACTGACGCCGAAAAGGAAGCTCTGGAGCAGCTCAAACCCTGCTCAATGATGCCATGACAACACGGAGTCTACTGACCGCGATATTTTCAGCTACGCTCGCAATGACATTTCCGAGCGTCTTTGCAACGCATCCAATGAAAAATCAATCTCATGATCCGGCGCTTGTAGCTAAATTGACGCCGGCGCCTCCCGTTAGCCGTGGCATGGAGGGTGAACGCCGCGACGTTTGCCGGTTCAGCCATGACAAAAGCGAGTAACTCATAGGAATTACAATGGACTTCTTGGATATACTTAGAGAAAAGGCTTTTCTTGGTCGGGAATTCTTGACCTGGCTATGGTTCAAATCGGACCAAACGGGCGGACAAATAGAGACGATGGACAGCAAGACCGTTGATGTGTTCTTTTTGGATAGGATGACCCTTGATCTGCCGGACACTGAGTCCCCTCAAACGGCCACTTTCAAAGGTGAACAGTCCGAACTGAGGGAGGGATTAGCCTGCTTAAGGGAGGGCAAGAAGATTGAAGAGGCCCGCATTTCCCTGAAAAGTGGCGAAAACGAATTCGTCATGACAATCAAAGGAACATGGTTTTCTTTCGGCGGTTTCAAAACTCCGCCGGTTGTTCCCTCAAACGAGTCGTCCGAGGATGAGGATCCTGAGGGCGCTTTCCTGGAGAAAGTCTACCTCTTGGAAGAAGGTATGGACGCTGTCGACGCACTCTTTGGCCGCTTCCTCCAACTACGTATATCCTCAGACTGGGATCCTGAACTGGCTCAACTCAGGCTTTGGGTTAACGAGCATATACTGGATTTGCCAAATGCCTGAAGTAATAAGAAGATCGGATGATTTCTCGAATCGGGAAGCTACGGCAACCACAAAAGTCAGGGGATCTCAATCGGGGAGCTCAGGGTCATGACCGTCGTAATGCACAGAGCCGGAACAGACTTGTCGGCCCAGAATCGACAAAAAGAACACTGAGAGGCTCTTGAGCGGGTTGTCTGGGGTCTGTGGAGGTCGAAGGGTCTCGCTTTCCGGAAGAACGTTGTACAGCGTTCTGGTGAAGTTTAACCTCGTCATTTCCCAGGGAGGCGGCCATGGGGGAACATTGTCTCCGTAACTGATTGCCCCTTCCACTCTGATGGCTTGAGACCGCTCGCTCGCTGAGCATTCTCTCCGTCGGATCAATCGAGGTTAACTTCGGATGGATTGGATTCATCATTGTCTCTGTGCCGAATCGCCGTCCATAACACTTCTTTGGCCGTCTTAATAGTTTCAGCGGGATCTGTCGAAGATTCCCAAGCTTTCTCAAACTCGGACAATCGTTTCGGATAGCGCTGTAGCGATATCCAGCCCAACATCCTGATGATCGGAATGAACTCGTAAGCCTGAGTGGCGATCAGACGTCTACTTTCTTGGAGAGCGGAGAACAAAACGGTCCTGCAGTACGACTCCTCCAGGAGACGAAGTGTCCCGTCATCGGGCTGAAAAGATTGTTTAATATCGAAATCGGCAAGAGTCCGGGACAAGACATCCCTAGAGGCTTTTGCGGAATACGCCGGATGCGGTGGATATAGGGCTTTTCTCAGCTCCTTCTCAGCTTCGGAGTCATGGGCCACCCCGCATAGCGATAACCCTTGAAGAAACAACCGAAATCTTTTCGGAACCCCCCTCAATAATCTCGTCGTATCGCCTTATGAGAAATTTCAGAAGCAAGGTAGGGTCGATTTCGGGAGCTTCCTTCATGTAAGAGTCGGTATTTTTCATACTTCTTCCTTTGTGGTTAATAATTTGAGAGTTTGCGATCCGGCTCAAATCAATGCTCTCAGATGAGCGGATATCTTGGGATGATTTCACCAAAGGGCTTGCCTTACGATTCCTAAGGTAGAAGTCCTGGAGATTTTCTTAGGCAAAATCACCCACGTGAGCAAATCCGATAGTCGCACAGGATATCCGAACAGAAATCTCCGCGCCTCTCTAATGAAGGCGAAGACTCATGGTCGTATTCGAAAGACATTTTTGTCGGAGGGATGGAAAATGACGAAAGAACGGTGCGAAAAGTTGAGGGAAAAGTCTAAAACGTAGCCGGAAGAGGGAGTTTTACCGTGCTGGCGGTGAAATCTCTCATAGGCTACCCCAGACAATGGAAGCGAAATTTATCCGTCAGAACGTTCGAGAAAGGCGAAATGCGACTTTGGGTGAAATCTATGACGCCTATCAGTATTGGTACGGGTTGAATAGCGTTAGCCCCCTCACCAGCGCAGGCCTGAGGGCTGAAATAGAGACCACTCGATATTCCTAGCGGGCGGGTATGGCTTGGAGGCAAGACGCGGAAGGGTTTTTACGGGATTTTCCCCAAAGAGAGCCTATTGGAGGAATGCCCCACTAGATCGGTTCCCCGGCAAGAGAGTCTATGACCGAATAGATCTAGAAAGATACCGGAAATGTCCGTGAAAGCCAACTCCGGCAATAACCGGACAGCTCTCATATCAGCTCCACGGGCCGGTTATGCGCCATAAAGCCCCTGAGAGGCGATTTGAAAGACCCTCTGTTCTTATTGAAGAAATTCCCTTCGGTCTCTGAAAAAACGTCTCTGTTTTGTTCTTATGAAGCCGGACGCAGGGTGAGCGCTATGACTCCGGCGCTTCAGAGAATTGACCCTTTTGCGCTCAGAAATTGGCTCTACCAAAGTTCCGCCGAATTCACGGGCCCACTACGCTCTATAAGCCTTCGACAAAAAATTTGTCATATTTCAAGATGCCCCGCCATTGATGTTTACAACGACGCCAAAGAGAGGGGACACCAGGTTTTTACTGAAGGTGCTCTGATGCTGACGATCCTGTTGCCATGATAATTTGTTCCAAGCGCCAAAATCCGGATGAGTCCTCTACGGGTGATCGAGAGGGCATAAGCGCCGAGGATTTCTTTTGAAATCTCAAATCATTCCGCAAGCCACCGGTTTGGCTATTAGACTTCCCAAGAGAACCCGTTGAGTGGCCTTCCTCGACGTTGCGGGAACAGCTCGAGTCTAGGATTGGCAGGTGAGTCCCCAACTGGCAAAGCCATCAGACTCTGACCACGTCCAGAGGACATGGGTTTCTAAGTGGAACCAAATAATCCTGATAACCACCCTAGGATCAGCGGGCTTTGGCACGGATCTTCGTGCGAGTGATCGCAGAAGATTTGTCGAGAGGAATTGCCTCGGGTTCGAGAAAAGTCAGTCAATCAAGCTTGAGAGCATCTACAGGATAAAGTCTTGAAGCTCTAAAGGCCGGGTACAAGCCGGATGTGATCCCCACAGAGACGGAAACCAGGAGAGCGCCTGTTAGCTCTAAAGGCCCTATTGTGGCTGGCCAGCCGCTTGATTGAGCCACCAGATATGCCCCGATGATTCCAAGGATTGTCCCGCAGCCGCCTCCTATGGCGGAGAGGCTGACCGCCTCGATTAGAAATTGGGTCATAATATCTGTAGATCTAGCGCCTAAGGCCATCCGTATGCCTATTTCGCGAGTTCGTTCCGTGACGGACACCAACATAATATTCATGATGCCAATTCCACCTACTACAAGTGATATAGCGGCTACCGCAGTCAGAAAGGTTGTCATGATTTTCACCGACCTCTGGAAGACTTGTTGTGAAGCGGTCAAGCCACGGACCGTAAAATCCTTTTCCTTGGCCAATCCAATCTTGTGTCGGCGCACCAGAAGACTATCGACTTCAGTCAAGGCCTGAGAAACTTCTTCCGGTCCCCTGGACTGGACGAGAATCGGTCTAACTTCCCCGGGGAACGGAGTTCCGAAAAGCCGGAGATGAGCAGTCCGGAGCGGCACAAGTATCACGTCGTCCTGATCTTCTCCTGCGTAAGATTGCCCTTTACCTTCTAGGACACCTATGACACTAAAGGGCACATTCTGAATTCGCACCCTCATACCTACGGGGTATGCGTCTCCTCCTAGGACTTCCAGGACTCTGTTTCCAAGCACACAGACTTTGGCCGCGTTTGTTTCTTCAGCGACCGAAAAGGTTCTCCCACATTGAATTTGCCATTTTCTCAAGTCGAAGTAGTCACTCGTTACTCCGGAGACGCGAGTATTCCAATTTTTGTTTCCTGATACCACTTGCGCCGCCTGCCCGAACATGGGGGCTACGAGCTTCACGGCTGGGCATTCTCTTCGTATCGCTTCTCCATCCGCACAGGTCAGCGTGTGAATCGAACCAGATCCCATGAACACACCGTCCTTTTGGCTCGATCCAGGCACTACCAAGATGAGGTTGCTCCCGACGGACGCAATTTGTTGAGCGATTTGTTCCCGGGCCCCTGACCCCATGGCGGTCATGACGACAAAGGAAGCCACACCTATGACGACGCCCAGCACGGTTAGGAGAGACCGCATCTTGTTTGTTTGAAGAGATTGAAGAGCAATCCGGAGCGTTTCCAAAGCGCACATCGTTTTAGTCTGGACTCCCGCATAATCAGTTAGCGGCCTCTGGATTTCCTTGACGTGAAGTCCCGATAGGGTTACGGTGCCGAAAACTGGTAGCATTATTGTCTCTTTTATGCCATGATGTGAGACACTTTTCAAGATAAAGGCGCTCAATGCCCTATGTCTCAACCAGAGTCGGGAACGATCGCCATCGGTATGGCCCGGCAATCTTTTGTATCGACAACCACGCTCGGGGAACGTCGTTCAAGTCTCCTCCCAACAGTCAGTGAGGTCCGATTTTCGGATTTTGAGATCCTGTCGTTGCCCCCAAAGACCAGTCCGACCGAACCGCGGGAGATCTGTAAGAAATGAAGGCTGGCTCGTCCCATTTTCAAGAACTTGTCATTGATCGTGGTGATCCGTCATTCTTTAAAGCTTTTGAGGTCGAACCCCTCTCGCTTGATCTTCGCTCAGAAGCGGACAGTGAGGAAGATCGCCTGCCAGATTTCGGTGATTATCATGAAGAAACAGAAGAAATCGACCTAGACTTGCTCTCACCGGAAATCAACCTGGACCCGACGGTGTTGAAACGTAAGAGGGAGGGGCGAGCCGAATGGCTGAACTGGGGCCAGGAATTCGACTTGGATCCACTGCTGGCGGAGGAAGAATCGGAGCTTGAGACGACAATGGGATCGCACAGCCGATTGGATGGATTTTCAGCCCTCTTTGCCTCAGCCCTGATTCACGCGTTCTTTTTTTCTCGCTTGGCGTTTTTCAGGCTACCCAATATGCGGGCGCTGCCGGTCACGACGGCAATATAATATCGGTAAGAATAGCGCCTGACGAGGACCTCATTCCCCAGGACGAAAGCCCGGCTTCCGTCGACTCAATGGCGTCTTCGCCGTCAATCAAGAAGCTAAAGAAGGAAACGGTGGTTACCAATGAAAGAAAAACCGAAATGGTCGACGAAATGAAGCCTAATACCGGCAATGTGCTAGTGAGCGACAAAGCCAAGTCACCAGATCAAAAAGAGCAAACGAAGGAGACTGAAAAGGAGAAAACCGACAAAACGCGGGATAGCCCTAAGGGTGATAGCCTAGAAAATTCAGTGGCGAGCGCTGCATCAACTGCAAGCGCCGAGCGGCGTTTCATACCTGCAGCCGGCCGGGAAGGAAAGTCCTTTGAGTCCGTGTTGTTGTCCGCAATTCGTGAGGCGATTTTCTTTCCCAAGAAGGCGCTGACGGATCGGCAGCAAGGAGAAGTGGCCGTGTCATTCGTTTCTGAATAAAGACGGGACGGTTTCAGAGGTCACAATCACTAAATCTTCCGGATCTCCCCTGTTGGACGAGGCCGGTATCAAAATCATTCAAAAGGCCGCCAAGAAGTTTCCCCACTTTCCGGACGGCCTGGACGCACAAAGCCTCAACTATGTTGTACCAATCCTTTTCAAACAGAAGCAGGGGTAGAGGGTTTTAACGGCAGAACGGCAAACCAAGGCTTCGGCCCAACGACAATATGCCTGACACGGCGGAGCCCGTTAATTGCCCTAGTCGATCAGGATGGGGGGAAGCTCCTTCCTCATTACCGGCTGAGTCTCCCCGGTTAGGCTGTTCCAGGTAAACGTTGTAAGCCAACCAACGCTTCAATTCATCAACACTGCCCATCTTAACGTACCCCAAATTCTTCACTTCTATTGCCGAGTTGCAGTCGGGATCTCGGAGTTTAAACTCGATGAGATCATCCGGTAGAACCAAGAAAAGTTCACGCAGGGGAACCTGGCCCGACTCGATTACTCCTCGGTCTTTAAGTTCCCAGTTTCCGGCAAAACTGTAATGGCTGTACGTAACGAAGCGCCTCCGGAATGATGCCTGATCCACTCTTCGGTGTATCAGAGCCCATATGCCCGGACAAGTGGCCCTGAAACACACGCCGTCTGAATATCCGAGTTGCACGGGTCTGTCAGTGCAGGTCAGCTCTATTCCGCATGTGGGCGTATCGGATGTTCTGCCCTGCCTGGATCCGGTTTGAGATGGCCCGGGTATGGAGCATTTTTCAAGAGCGTCTCCTGCGGCGGCTACCGAAGCAAATATCATAATAAAAACTGTTGAGACAGTAATTGCACAAACCAATATTCCGATGATAACTTGCACTCTTGTTCTCGAATAAGAATCAGATTTAATTCCTTTTTCGTTCATCGAACTTCCCCTTTTTCTCCCTAGAAACTGACCATGTTCCGCATCCAGCTCCCCATTCCGGTGAAGGTGCCGACGCTGTCATTTACTGCCCCATACAAGCGTTTTTGCATCCGGAAGAGGTCCGTTGAAGTGGGTATCCTCATGCGGTCGAAATCCAAAGAGGACCTTACGCCCATGTAATAGGTCCGACCGGCATCGGGCCAAATCTCGTATTCTTGAGGTGTATTCCAATAGCTATAATCCCAGTAGCTGTTCCAAAGATACATACAGTCATTAAAATTCTTGATACCGAAGTATACGGTGGTCGTGCCGTCGAAGAATTTCTGTGAAACGGCCAAGTCGCCGATTTTAACCTCCGGGTTATTCTTGGCCTGGTTTAGGTCGTCGCCTTGGAAGTAGCGCGCTCCTGCGTACCGATAAGCTATTGAAGCCGAGAAACCCGATTCCGTATTGTCGTAAACCAGCGAACAGTTGTACATGTAGTTTGGATTGACAGGGACCCATTTACCTGTCAGCGAACCGGTCGGCGGATAGCTCTTCTTACTACTGTTAATAAAAGCTCCTCTATACTGGTCTGAGCCATACATAACTTTCTGTTTGGTTATGTTTCCATTGAGCGTCCACCTGGGAGTGAATTTGATCAACCCCTCCAATTCAAGCCCCTCGTGATAAACTTGTGGAACATTGGCGTTCCATCGCTGCGGAGTCGCTAGAGATGTATCCCAAGAGCCCAGGATTTCGTTGTCCATGTCCAATTGATAATATGTTGCGGCCAGGTAGATACTCGAACTGAACCAATGCCTGATTGCCCATTCCTGTAGAGTTCCGTCTTCCGGTCCCAGCGGATAAATGGCCAGCGGATGGGCTGTAGATGATCCTACGGAAGTATTGATCAAGTCCGTGAAAGTGGGGAACCGGTAGGTGCGGGCGTGTTTGTAATAGATATTTGAGCCCAACTGTTTGTCATAGACGAAATTTACTCCGAACAAAGAAGCGCTTTTGGGGAAGTTGGGATAAGATCTTACCGGCTTGCTGGTCGATGCCGTGCCTTGATAATATAAGTTGGGGAACGAGTAATTCTCCGTGCGATAACCCAAAGTGAAAATAAGCGAGTCCCAGAGACGTATTTGATCAATTACCCAGTAGCTGAGGGATTCCCGATACGCGTGGGTTTCGTCTTTGTGAGCTAAATAGAAGTCCGTCCACTTTGTTCCATTTGGAATGTTCGGATTCCCACTTGCCACAGCCTTCTTTTCCTGACCGTAAAAGCCGTCCCAGTGGTCGGTCCCGACGGTTAAATCATTTCTGATAAAATTGTAAGAATCCCGGCGTGAATACTTGAGAGAGAGTCCGGAATCCAACCATTTGACATAGGTGGCGTTGGTGCTGAAATAATCCCAGTTATTGAACAAGTATGATGGATTTTGTTTGTAATAGGGCCTATAGCTTCCTATGAGCTCAAGGGCGCCCAGGCGTCCGCCATCATAATAAAGCGTCGCTATTGTGCTTGAATCCCAACGCTCTTCCGGTCCACCACTGGCTCTGGACTCGTCCACACTGCGAACATCCCTCCGGTCCCACATGTCCATGGTGATGTAATTCGGGTTACCCATTCGCTGTTTTGTGTAAATGTATGAAAGGTCGAATGATAGGCTGGGTGTGATCTTCCAATTCAGATTCGCTATAACGTTTGTCAATTCCCACGGTCCCGGTCTTGATGCAAACTCCTGGTTTTGACCATTCCCATTAAAAAGTCTCCATCCTTCCGAAGTGTAATTGCCGAGAAAGATTCCCGCCGCAACAGGTCCTTTAACAACGTTTACTGCGGACCATGCTCTCTGTGTCCGCCATGAGCCGCCCTCAACACCGAAGTATGTTCCCGGATTTGTTCTGGGCTTTTTCAGCAGGATATTTAGTGAACCGCCAATGGCCTTATTTCCGAATTGGACTGTTCCGTCACCTCGCATTAACTCGATGCGGTCAATGATCTCGGGAAACAAGAACCCCGAGTTCGATTCGCTCAGAGGCATTTCCATATTTCTACCATCCAGCAAAACCGCCACTCTGTTGGCAACAGCCGGTGTCTGGGAAAAACCGCGAATAGAAATCTGGGAATTTAATGTGTTGCCGGAATAGCCGGAGGCCCATGTGCCGGGCTGCCCCTGCACCATGTCTCCCACTCCTTGGTTACCGAGGGCGGTTACCCCCTTGTTTTCCACTACGCCTATGGCTGATGGGACGGTAGCTATATTGGCTGTTCCACGGGTTGCTGAGACGACTTCGCTCGGAGTGAGCGGATAGTCCGCTATAGGTTGCCCTGAGGGTATGGCTTGGTCGTACCCGAACCCTTGACCTGAAGTCTCTCGCGTCGAGCTGCTGCGTTGTTTAGGCGCTTCGACTTCGACTCGTTCCAACTGTTGAGGCTGGGTGGACTGCTGACCAGACGCAAAGCCGAAACCTAAAAGGACAATGACCGATGGAATGAATGCAAGTTTCAAGTATATGAGACGCCGGTTGGTTCCCATTATTCTTCTCCAGTGGTTTTAACTTCTTGGAAGACGTCATTCACAGGGAAAAGGCAGAATGCGATTTCCCTAGGCCTTTTCGCTATTGTGCGTTTGTCGGCCCGTTTTGCGCGGAGCCTGGGAATCTCCCTCGCAACAGGATCCTCGACGGAAGATTCATGATCCCTCCCAGAAGACTCTGGGGTTCACACGGCGCCTCTTCGTTGCCCGCTACCAGCATCGGCGGTATAAACGGTCCACATTGAGTCTGGGCGTTAGGCGGCAGGGGCGATACCGAGGGTCCGGTAGGAGCGCATACGGGAGGTCCCATACATGGGCCGGGGCCACACCTTTCCACCACTTGAGGAGGCGGGGTCCTCTGCGAACCGCAGGGTTGGGGGATGGGCGATCTTTGGCAGGAGCCCTTGCCCTTTGACGGAGAATCCAGGGGGACCAGAGTCTCGGCAAACCTGAAAGGGGCGGCTACAACAGATCCTAGTAAAGATACGGCGCTCGTGAGGATGGGCCGGAAAAATCCTGGATCACGATACACCAGTGGAGCGAGGTTGGTTCCACCACAGGATTCCGGACGGACAGACACCTCGACTC
Organism: uncultured delta proteobacterium; assembly: GCA_963747865.1. Classification (GTDB taxonomy): domain Bacteria; phylum Desulfobacterota; class Desulfomonilia; order Desulfomonilales; family Desulfomonilaceae; genus JBBSBY01. Next base: position 15,216 of record CAVVHK010000068.1, read on the forward strand.
GCACCGGCGTAGGTTTCTCCGTAGGAGGATTGTAGCAGGGCGAGCCGAGGGTAGAAGGAACAGATCCCATTGGAAGGGGAGCCGCAGATGGGCTGAGGAGAGATAGGAACAGGAACGGAGACGTTAACGCTCCTAATAACAGGTTTCTTCAAGGGAGAGGCAGCGCACGGTGATTTAGGAACACCATTTGAAGGGAAGGGATTCATCATTTGGGCATTCAATACGACAGGCGACGCCCACGCCAGAAAGACCAATAGACAAAGAGGTCGTGTGTATTTCATCATATTTCTCCATACCCTAAACAAATTTAATATGAACGCCCATGACCCTGAGGTCGCAACGAAGGATCAAAGTGGTCTAACCCGTCCTAAGAGCCCGCATGCGCGCAGAGGCCGACCAGCGCCGTCGCAATATTTCGAGTTAGTAGACGGAGGGACGTCGGAAAACTTTTTGCAAGAAGTTTCCCTCTGGCGACACTTTCATTCGAACCGCTGACAACAGAGCTCCAATAGGGGTTAAAGGGCATGCCGGTAGACATCCGGCAGCCGCCTTCAAGCGCTATTCCTATCGGAACCGACCAAAGGAATTGACTCACAGCCAAAGAAGTGAATAATGGCGGGAGGTGGAAAGCTCGCAATCTTTCCCGCCCGCCCTTGGTTCCGTTGCCGCGGAACCAGGGGCCTCCAACCCTGTAACCAATCCTGCAACTTTCCTTGCCGAAAATCTCCTCCGCTACGAATTGTTTCGAGCCCGGGTGAGATTAGTCAACATTAACCAGTTACTTAGCCATCTTGATGTTGTCGTAACACTAATGGCAATATGGTATTACTTATGTCCCGGAATAGTCAAGCCCTTTTTAACTTTCTGAGTGTTTTTGTCAAAAACATGGGATCGTGTTGAAAAAGGGGATCTTACTTGTTCATGCTGATCGATGGTCGGACCCGCTGCCGGGGAAACGCTTCTGTAGCTTATGATTCTAAGTTGAGTCGGGCAATCTACTCTTCTGATTCTTTTCGGCTCTTGACCATATCGATCAAGTAATCAGCCTTTAGATCCTCTATGGTGTAATAGATCGCGTTGAGTTCAGTGGCTAGAGGCGCAGCAAGATCGGCCTTTATAAACTGGCTTTTGTCCTCCGTGTCCACGACGATGAAATCCGTTGAAGGGATTTCACGAAGAACGCGAGCGAGTCGCATGACCTCCTCCCTAACCGGCAAGCCTGACAGCGAATGGTTCGCCCTTCCGTCCGTGATGATGATAAGTAGGAAACGGGTCTCAGGGGCTTTTTTCGCATATCGCTTGATCAGAGCATGGGCCTCCATCAATCCGGAACTCAAAGGCGTCTTTCCCCCTGTGGGAATTTCTCTGAGCCTACGCGAAGCGTGTTCAACGCTCGAAGTAGGCGCCAGGACGACTTCTGCTTTGTCTTTCCTGAAGACCAGCATTGCCACTTTGTCCCGCTTCTGATAGCAGTCCATAAGCAACGACTGGATTGCGCCTTTTGCCTCTCTCATCCTCTTCTGCGCGCCCATGGAGCCGGATCCGTCTACGGCGAATATTACCAGGTGGCCGGTCTTTTTTTCCCGTTGCTTGTACCTCAGGTCCCGGTCATGGATGACGAGTATCGTATCGCGACCTCGGACGTTCTGAAAGGGCGCAGCGGCGCGTATGGTGGCGTCGATAGCCACATCATCCTGTGCGTTGAATATGCTCCGCACATATCTTCCACCCTTGTCCTTGGAACGGGTCTTCGTTCTGCGTCCTGCCGACACCCGTTTCAGCCTGTCTTTCCTGAACGAGAGCCGCTTCGTGTGGAATGTCTCTCCGGTATCGAACACTTCTTCTCTCACGGCAGTTTCGCGAGGAGACGTGCCTGGATTGAAATCGTCGCCGGCATCCTCAGCCGTTGGATCAACGCCATCGACATTCGAGCGTTCGTGGTCATGGGACTGTGCATCGTCCGGACTATCGTCGGACTCGGGAGTTTGTGCCTTCTCTCTGTTCTTCTGGTCGGGCCGGTGAGAGGGCTCTTCTTCCGGGGGCGCCACATTCAGTCTACGGTGGAGAAGAACAAGCAGGGCTACCGCGTCCACATGGTTCATATTTGCCCTTTTGTCGCCGCAGTAAGCGGCGTACGCCTTGGTAGCGTAAAAAAGAAAAAGTTCGGCCCTGTGACCTGTAACGGCGTTCTCCATGCAAGTTTGGGCAATGTGATCCGTCACGTTTTCAGGAACAGTGACCTGTTTTAGAAAGATCGTGCAACTCCTGATCCTGTTCCTGAGGGCATCATCTGCCGTATCAGAGGAACCGGCAAAGTCGAACCGATTTGCCATGGACCGCTTGATGACCAGGATCCGCTCGTTTTTCTCAAGGAGGCTTTCCCAGAATACGCACATTCCGAAGCGGTCGAGGAAATGCGGAGAGAGAAAATCCCTCCTGCGGGTCCATGGTTGCTACGAGCGTGAAGTCTGCGTCATGCCGCTCGGAAAATCCCTCCCGCTCCATCACGTTTCTCTTTCCGTCCGCTGACATCCAAAACAAGAGAAACGGATTCTGGAGAAAGGAGGTTGACATCGTCGATGAATAGGATCCCACCATGGGCTCGACTGAGTAGACCCCTTTGGGCTACCTTCTTGCCGGTGATCATAGTTGCTTCAATGTCTACGGCGCCGACAAGGGCATCCTCGGTCACGTTAAGCGGGAGGGTGACGAAGGCTGTTCTCTCGGGAAGCAGCTTCGTAAACAAACGAACAAGGGTGCTCTTCCCGCTCCCCTTTTCACCTGCGAAGAGAACGCCTCCGCAGCGTGGCTCAATGGCGTTGAGGATAAGAGCCAGCCGCGCGTCTTTATGCCCGACAAATTCGCTGAATCCCATGGTCACATGCCTGCAAGCGCTGTTTGGAGCCTTTCGGACTCCAACCCGACTTCCTCAAACGGAAGCCTCTTCATTCTGTGCCGGAGAGCCAATTGCGCTGCGTCCTTTATTTCATCGGGGGTTATGGAGGCGCTATCCCTTAGCGCTGCCAGAGCTTGAGCGGTTCTCATAATCACGATGTCTCCTCGGTGGCCGTCGAGGCTGAGGGCCGCTGTGATATCCACTATCCGGTCAAGCGTCTGGTCAGAGAATTTTACACTCTCAAGCCTGCGCTGGGCCTGAGTGATCTTCTGAGCGAGATCCTGTTGCTCACTCTCCCATTGGCGAAGGAATGCTTCGGGATCGGCATCGAAAGCCGCACGCCTTTTCAAAATTTCTTTACGCGCAGCCTTGTCCTGCAGTGACGCGATCCTTACACATAGTCCGAAGCGGTCGAGGAACTGGGGTCTCAGGTCTCCTTCCTCCGGGTTCATTGTGCCTACAAGTATGAAGCGTGACGGATGCACAAATGACACGCCCTCGCGCTCTACTGTGTTGACACCCATTGCCGCAGCGTCGAGGAGAAGGTCAACAATGTGATCTTCCAGGAGATTAACTTCGTCAACGTAGAGAAAATTTCTATTGGCCTCGGCTAGGATTCCAGGCTCGAACTTTTTCTCGCCTTGCTTAATGGCGTGCTCAATGTCGAGGCTCCCCACAAGACGATCTTCCGTGGCCCCCAGAGGAAGCTCGACCACCCGCATCATTCGCTTTTCATCGTAAAGATGGCCGTCGTGGGACAGTATATCTCGGCAAGAACTGCACAGAAACCCTTTCGGGTCGCAGTTGAACGAACAGCTTTTGACCACGGTCATCTGAGGCAGAAGTTCTGCAAGCGCCCTGACTGCCGTGCTTTTTGCCGTTCCTTTTTCACCCATTATCAAGACCCCGCCTATAGTTGGGTTGATCACGTTCAGCATGAGGGCCAGTTTCATCTGTTCCTGACCGACTATGGCGGCAAAGGGAAATATGCTCATAATACCTGCTCCATCTTCCTTTTCCAGCTTTGTACCTCTTCCGCTGTTACGATACCGACGCTTCCTCCCTGAAAGCCGCCCTTGACATCACCCATCCGCTCTTCAATCCATCCTTCGATTTCTACATAGAGTTCCTTGAGAGCGGCTTTCACATCCGGGGCCGGACTCCAGAGGCCTCTTTCGGCCGCCTCAATCAATCGTCTCGCCATTTCTTCCAGCGCCCAAGGGTTGTTCTCCTCAAAGAATTTTCGGTTTTCCGCATTCATCATGAAGGTCCTGGCAATGTCATCGAACACCGAGTCGTCCACTGCCTTGGCAGTCGCTTGCCAGCCATAGAAGCGGCCTACTCGCTTGCTAATCTCGCCTGCGCCTCTGTAACCGTGCTCCTTCATGCCGTCAATCCATTTTGGATTAAGGATTTTCCCGCGGGCGATGCGCCGCATCTCTTCCGTGAGGGTTCGGACCGAAACGCGGTCTTGCTCCCTGGTGTCGCCGTAATAGTTGGCAATGTTCTTGCCCGACAGGACCCGAGCTGCATTTATCATTCCTCCGTGCGCCCCGAAGTAACAGCAGCAACCGGTAAGGTCGTATTCATCCGATACCGTCTTGTTGAAGGTCGCATCCACGGTTTTAAGACTGTCCTTGAGACTTCTGTGAGCCGCTTCTCCGAATACGCCTTTCCCGTAGGCGTAACCGTTCCAATACAGGAAAACGTCGGAAAGGTCCTTTTCTGTTTTCCATGCGGACGCATACACCGCAAGCTGGGTGCCTGCCTGATATACCCCCGGCATGCTGGCAAAGATGCGGTACGTGGCCGACCGGAGCCCCTCAGCATCATCGAGAGATTTCCCGTCAAGCCTTTCCAACGTATGCTGACGCACATAGTTTTGCTCAACCGGTTCATCAAGGATGGCCACCGTCTGGACTATCTCATCGAGCACGTCAATGGTCGAAGCGAAGTTGTCCCGCAGGATTCCTGAAACCCGAATTGTCACGTCGATGCGCGGTCTGCCGAGTTCCTCAAGCGGAATTACCTCAAAACCATGGAGTCGTCCGTTGGCGCGCCGGATAGGCCTCGCGCCCAGCAGGTACATGATCTGCGCCATGCCTTCCCCATCGGCCCACATAATGTCTGAACACTGCCAGTAAAATGCGATGGTCTCGGGATAACGGCCTTCGTCATTCAGATACTTTTCGAGCGTCTTGTCGGCAAGTATCTTCCCTAGTTCCCAGGCCGATGGCGTTGGGACAAGTTGCGGATCAAGGGAGTAGAAATTGCGGCCTGTGGGAAGGATGTCGCTCCTGCCACGGGTAATCAAACCGGATGGACCGGGCTCAATGTACCCCCCTTGAAAACCGTTCAGCAGAGCCCCAACTTCATCAGTGTCCTCAATACTAGACGCTACCGACGCAATGACTTTTTCGAGCTGAGGAATGTATGAACCGAGATGATCGGGAATTGGATAGTGTTTTTCCAGCGCAACTCTCAGAGATATACCGCTCAGGACCATGTCCCGACATATGCGATTGCATGCTTTATCGGCAGCCTCACGCAGAGCTTCTTCGCTCATGGATTCGGTCTCTTCTATAAGCCTTGCGGTGAGCCACCGGAGCGATCCCTCTGCCATGTCGAAGCGAACTATAGCGTGAATGAAGTCCCCAAGCTTCTCACCGGAGGGCAGTCTTCCGAAGACGTGCATGCCTTTGGGAATGTGCATCTCCTTAAGGATTTGAAGAGCGTCATGGAGGTTACGGACCTGTTCGGGAAAATTTTCGTGAGTGAGTTCCTTGCCGTCCAACAGGTTGAGCGTCTTGGCCTGCTGCATGATCATATGCTGAATCGTGTGGGCACGCGCGGGTTCCGTGCCGCGAAACCGCTCATATTCGTCGATCAAACGAGCCATCTGGTCCAGGTCTCCGTATAATTCCCCCTTGACCATGACCGTCTGCATGTGATCCACGAGGACGGCGTTGCTCCGACGTTTGGCTAAGGTTCCTTCCGGAGGGTTGTCGGCGTTGTAGATGTAGAGGTGCGGCATGGTGTCTATACCGATGTCCGGGAAACATCCTGAAGAAAGGCCCGTTGCTTTCCCGGGAAGAAATTCGAGATTTCCGTGTGTCCCGACATGCACGATGGCATCGACCCCGAAATCCCTGGAAAGCCACTTGTATGTGGCCACGTACTGATGAGGCGGAGGAACATCAGGATCGTGGAGTATCTTACACACCTGTCCGTCGCACTTGGCCCCGGCGCAGCCTCGTTTGGGTTGGACGCATACTACCGCATTACCGGTACTGAACACCGGTCACGAGAATCTTGCCGTCGTAAACCATGGCGGCGGGTATTCCCTCTTTTTCCTCACCGGGCGGATTTCCCCAAGCCTTGCACATACGCAGCCGCACGGCCTCCGGAAGTTCGTTGAACCAAACCTCGTATTGATCCTTGGATAAGAGGGCTAGAACGCCGCCTTTTTCCACAATCTCTTCAACCGTGGTCCAGCGAAATTCGGAGATGGCCTTTCGGTCCATGATGGTGTCAATCAGAGTCTTGCCGTCGTTCGGAGGATCTATCGCATAGCCTTCTGCGGCCATTCTGTTGAGAACGTCCGCCACGCTTTCAAGGGTGTCCAGATGAGCGCCTCCGCCCACCGTGGATTCAACGGAGGCGCACGGATTGTTATGAAGAATGAACGCCACACGTCTCTCATTCTTGGGTTTGTGTCTAAGGGCGATCCATCTTGCAACCCGTTGCGCAAATCGCATCACCCTGTCCTCTATCGCCTCATAGGCCTCTTGTTCAGGTTGGCTTACGTTTTGAGAAGCCCCGATAATGATGGGCTCGATAACGCCCTCGAATTCCGGCATGGCGATGCTCCAGGCAACCTGAGTGACTGAGCCCGGTGGGATCATGTAGCCACTGCTCGGCATTCTTGTAGTACGAAATCAACGGACTGAATATCGGAATATTGAGGCGCCTCATAAGCCCCACACCGGACGGCGCCTCTTCGGTTTTCATCTCGCCCCGGGAGTTGCCCAGAAAGAACACCGTGAGCTTGATGATACCGTCAACTATCGGTTTCCCGTCACTTAAGAAAAAGCGTTCGATTACTTCGACGCCGCCCAGATTCCCCAAGCCCGAATCCTTCAGAGGATAAAAGAAGACCGGAATGACGCCGATGCCCATTGCCTCAAAGGAGGCGATAAGCGACCGTTCCACAGCTATATTGTCGGTAGCCCATGCGGAGCGTGAGCAGAGCAGCCCCACTAAGCGCTCTGGGACCGTGTCAAGCCAGGTGCTGTACCAGGACAGGTAAGACTCGGTGTCCTGAAAGACCTCGGGAGCGGCGGGATGAAAGAGCCCTTGCCACGGGACTTCCTCAGGGTCATTGAACGTAACGTTTTGGTCGAATAGACTGTGAAGAAGATACCGAAACATGTTCGCCATGTTATCGCGACCATTGTAGAGAATATACCGATATGCGGTGACAACAATTTCCGGGGTCACCGATGAGAGTTCCCAGAAGGAGGGATCGGTGCTCACCGAGACCACTGGAACACGATCGCGAAGACTGCGGATCTCAGGCTCGATCTCATCCCAGAACGCATCGTTTGTCCGGTACACTAAAATGCAGTCTGCGGAGCGTAGCAGCGCTTTCACATCATCCACCAGGGCGGGGTCCGCGTTGAGTTGCTTGGTGGAAAATGATGAAAAACGAATCCCGAGGGCATCTGCAGCCTCTTTCATGAGCGGCAGATAGTTTGCCCACATAATAGCGCCAATATGCACGATAACCTCCTGGACTATTCGCTGTAGTTTCTAATCAATCTTGAACCGATAACGAAAAAAATCACCGCATACAGGACCAGGACCCCGAGAGACACCAAGGCGCCGGTGTCGAGCGACGTCCTGCGGATCACGACATTGGTATGTGATAGCGGCAGAACCCAGACCACTGCCTGAAGCGGCCACGGAATCTTGGCCACAGGGAAAAAGGTCCCGCTAAAGAATGCCATTGGTAAAATAAAGAAGTTGCTATATGTAGATGTATCTTCATGTGATTTAGTAATCATTCCCGTGATTACCCCAAGGCTGGCAAAGAGAAAACAATTGAGCAGCAGGGTCAATACGAAAAGAGGAGTGATAAAAAGGCTGTGAGCCGCAATGAGGCCGACGATGAGGATTAGGCCGGACGCAAAGAGACCTTTCGCCATGCCCGCTAGGACTTCTCCGACCATAATGGACGACGATTTTATGGGCGCTTGGATGAAAACCTGGAATGTCTTGAAGTACAACCGGTTGAGATTCAGGGAACTGGCCACCCAGGTGTACGAATTGTTCATGGAAGACATCGCCACCAGCCCCGGGATCAGGTAGGTCAAGTAATCGGAGCCTTGTATCTGGACGCTTCGACCAAGCCCCAAACCGAACGTGAGCAAATATATGATAGGCACAAGCATCGCGGAAAAAAGATAGCCTATTTTGAGGAGCTTTCTCCGAAACAGGAGCATCTCACGGAGAAAAATCGGATACCAGTCACCTCGGATCATTCGATACGCTCTCCTGTGAGTTTGATAAAAACGTCCTCAAGATTGGACTTCCGGATCGTGACCCCGCAGTCCTGACAGCGGGCAGCGGCGTGCGCTTCCTCACGATTCCTATGCATCCGTTGAATGAGCTTGCCCTCTGCGTTCACGAACTCGACGACATACCGGCCAACCATCGCCTTTAGGTTATCCGGAGTGTCAAGCGCAATAAGTGAGCCTTTGGCAAGAATACCGATTCGATCGCAGAGCGCATCGGCTTCTTCGATGTAGTGAGTAGTAAGAACCACAGTTCGGCCCTCTATACGGATTTTACGGATGATTTCCCACATCTGCCGTCTGATCTGAGGGTCCAGGCCTATGGACGGTTCGTCCAGGAAAAGAACCGCGGGCTCCGTAAGAAGCGATCTAGCAATAAGGAGGCGTCGCTGCATGCCGCCTGAGAAGCTCATGACGACGTCGTCTCTCCTGTCCCACAGGTCCACGAGTTCTAGGCATGATTGGATTCTCGTTTCGCGATTCGGCGCCCTGTGCAGCATAACGTAGATCAGAAGATTCTCGTATGCAGTGAGTTCCCGGTCCAGATTGTTTTCCTGGGGAACAACCCCCATCAATTTTTTGACGGCTGAGGGCTCCGTGAGCACGTTAATTCCGGCTATGAGGCACTGTCCTGAGTTCGGCTTGGAGAGGGCCGTGAGAATTTTCATGGTTGTTGTCTTGCCGGCTCCATTGGGTCCCAGGAGCCCGAAGACGCTTCCACGTTCAATCCGAAACGAGATGTTGTTGACCGCCCTTATCTTCCCGTAGGTTTTTACAAGTCCCGTTACATGTATCATGATGTTCAGAGCCTCGGGACGATGACCCTTGAGCCGTTCACAGGAAGAACCACAACATCTATTCCATACACCCTTGAGAGATTCTCCTCGGTGATCACTTCGTCGGGCGGCCCTTCGGCCACGACCTTCCCTTGGTCGAGCATTACCACTCGATCGCTGAATAGCATCGCCAGATTCGGGTCGTGGATGGTCATCAGCGCAGCAACAGATTGTTGTTTGACTATTTCCTTTACCTTTCTGAGCACGAACACCTGGTTTTTGAAGTCCAGGTGAGAAGTGGGTTCGTCTAGGAGCATTACAGGGGCATCTTGAGCCAACGCTCGCGCGATGAGCGCCAGTTGGCGCTCGCCTCCGCTTATCCTCGTGTAAGGTCTGTCTTTGAGATGCGTGATACCGACCTGCTCAATCGCCTCCGTGGCTTTCAGAAAATCGGACTGGGAGGGAGTCGAGAACATGCTCAAATGCGCCGCCCTTCCCATAGTCACCGCTTCAAAGACTGAATAAGGGAACGGTGGCTCATGTTCCTGAGGAACAACCGCTATGATTCGGGCAATCTCACTGTAGGAGCGCCCTTTGAAGCTTCGACCTTTAAACAGGACATCACCTTTCTGAATTGACCAGAGGCCTGAAACGCATTTGAACAGCGTAGTCTTGCCGGAACCGTTCGGTCCCAGTATGGTTGTGAGCATACCCGAATCAGCCTCGAAGTTCACCCCATTGAGCACAGCCGTGGCAGCGTGTGGATGCCGATAATGAAGGTCTTGCACGGCTATCATGCTCCCCAACTCTCCTTCCCACCTATTTTCATCAGATAGATGAAGAACGGGGCGCCCGTGATCGCAGTGATAATGCCCACAGGAACGTCGAAACTCGTGAGGCTTCTGGCCACGGTGTCCGCGAAGATCATAAATGACGCTCCGCCTGCCATGCTCAAGGGAACGAGGCTCCTATGGTCGGGTCCCGTCAACATCCGCACAAGATGTGGAACCATTAGACCCACCCACCCAATAATGCCGCTAACCGAAACGGCGACACTTACCGCAAGAGAGGAAGCCGAGATGAAAACAATCCTCTCTCTCTTGACGTTAACCCCAAGGCTCTTTGCCTCGTCTTCCCCCATGCTCAGGACATTGAGTCTCCATCTCATCAGGAACACGGGCAGGAGTCCTACTCCAATACCCAGACCGGCGATTTTCACGAGCCGCCAGTCGGACAACGAAAAACTACCCATTAACCAGAACACGATGCTTTGCAGTTTATGGGGATCGACAAGGAATTTTACGATGGAGACCATAGCGGTGAAGAACGCTGAAATGATTACTCCCGACAAAATGAGTGGTAGCCTCGAAATCTCTCCCTGGCTCTTCGCTATGGTATAGGTCAGCGCCACGGCGGCCATGCCGAAGGCAAAAGCCATCAACTGCAATGGAAATTGAGACAAAAAACCTATGGACAAAGCACACCCCAGAGCAGCTCCGGCTGATATACCGAGTATGAACGGGTCCACCAGGGGATTCCTGAATATCCCCTGCAGGGTCACTCCGGAGCCGGAAAGGGCCATACCGACAAGCCCTGACAGAATTACCCGCGGCAACCTTATATCGATAATGATCGCGTGTTCAGGCGAGCTGGGGATACCGGGCAGCCGCAGAATCTCTTGGAAAAGAGCGTTTATAACAGCCATTGGAGACACAGGGAAAGCCCCTACGAAGAGAGCGATCCAGCCGGCAATGAATGGAGAAACCAATATCAGGAGTCGAAGCGGCCGCTTACCTTTCAATTTTGCTCACTTTCTCGTACGGAATGCCGTAAACCTTTTCAAAAAAGCTGTTGGTGATCCGCTCAATATCTATGTCCAAGAACAATTCGGGATAGGTCTTCATCGCCATCCACAGTACCAACGGTGCAATGCCGGGCGACCATGCGGACCATCTCGGCGCCTTGTGCACCTTGCCTTCTCTAACGGCCCTCATGGACCTCCACTGAGCGCTCTCAATAATGCTCTCTGCCGAGTACCCGGCATAACCCCATATGAATATGATGTCGGGGTCCCATGAGACTATCTGTTCCATCGAGACGTTGGCGCTTGTCTGAAGTATGCTTGACGCAGGGTTAATTCCGCCTATCATCCTGATGAGGTCACTGGTAACTCCCAAACCACATGTCACAGTGGTCGGTTTGCCGGTAAGCCACAATACCTTCCTCCTGCCATGTGAGGGTATATCTGACACATGCTTCTTCACGAGTGAGAAGACCTCTTCCATGTGGGCAACGCAGACATCCACCCTCTTTGCTTTACCAAAGAGCTGCCCATAAAGCCTCATTACTTGATAAAGCTCCGGCAGACTCTCCGGGGATACGCATATAACCTTCAACCCCCGCTCCTCCATGAACTTTACGGAATCAGGTTTGAAGGCCCAAGTGATTACAGCGTCGGGTTTGAGCTTGAGAAGAACTTCAATATTAACGTCCGCCCCAGTTCCGACCGCAGGAACTGTATTGGACAGATCGGGCTTTGTGGCTCGCATTAGATCACTGTCGTAAGCCTCTCTGCCTAAGCCGACTACTTTGTCCCATATTTCCAGAGCAGGAATGAGTTCATAAGTTTGAAAAACGACCACCCTGTTAAGGGGAACATTCAGCGTCACGGCTCTCCCTAATTTGTCGGTGTAGGTCATGGTTTCGGCTTCCGCTATTCCTGTGACCAGCAGGAGAAGAAATGTAAGTCGCAGGAGGCTCCCGGTTCCGTATCGTTTCATGCCTAAAAAAGTCCTTCTGCAATCACTGTTTATTCAGCCGGTGACTGACCAAAGCGTTCCGTCCATTCTTGCCTCCGATGTCTCCATGAGGGCGCATCGTGGCACTATACCAATTTTATTATCCCCTTGGTAGCAATTTAAACCAAAATATGGCACTTTTCTCTCGGATTCTATTCCTGAGCCATTCCATTCGTGCTCTGCGCCATTAACAACGCATTCGTACAGTCGTTCGCTGGTGACCACGTGGGATTCCCTGACTTTAGGCCGAACCGCGTTAAGCTTTTTTGCGTTGGTTTCTCTTGGAAATCCTGGCCAGTGTGTCCCTTGGTTAGCCAGCTATCTGGGGTTCCGTTTTGGAAACATTTTCAATAAGGGGAATCTGATGGAGAGACACCAGAACTTGAAGAGAAGAGCGTTTTAGAGGAGGTCCATGGAATTGGCAAAATCTGACCGGCGTCTTGGCATAGGACAGGCGCAAGCCCCAATCGTCAGTGAGGCAATGTCCTCAGGCCCAGTTGCGTCGCAACACCATCATCATTGGTCCCGGTATGACCATGAGCACGGGCCGCCTTGCCTCCCTGGGGCTTGCCGGAGGAATGGTTCCGTGCCCGACCGGGCTGTGGGCAAACTGCTTGGTTTCTACGTAGAGCAACGAGAACTTCCGGGGTTCTCGAAACGCATCAAAAAAGAGCTGACTGTCTTTACGGGCTTTGGAGAGGTTTCTCGCCTTGGTAATAATGATTCCCCAACAAGTCACCGGGAAGAGGTGGAGAATAATCATCACTCCCATGGCCCCCTATCCAGCCCCTATGATGATAGCCCAAAAGGTGTGGTCGTTCAATGTTTGCAACGGTAGGGCCGTGCCGTCCACAGAATCCATCAGTCTTCAGACGCTCTTCCGAACATCTCCTGCAATTATTCCGTCTCTGATGAGGATTGTTCTGTTGGTGACGCCGCCTATCTCCGGATCGTGAGTGACCAAAACGAAGGTGATCCCGTGGTCTCGATTGAGCGTTCTGAATATGTCTACAAGCTCCGCGCTGGTGCGCGAGTCTAGGTTTCCGGTAGGTTCATCAGCAAGGATGAGGTCCGGTTTATTCACCAGAGCCCGAGCAATCGCGACCCTTTGCTGCTGACCACCGGAAAGCTGAGACGGAAGGTGATGCGCGCGATGGTCCAGTCCCACGAGATTTAAGGCTTCCTGAGCGGCTCTATGGCGTTCCACGGTTGATACGTGTCCATAAACAAGTGGCAGCTCGACGTTTCGCAAGGCATCTATTCGGGGAAGCAGGTTGAAGCCCTGAAAGACGAAGCCGATCTTCTTGTTCCTCAGTTCCGCCCGTTGATCGCGGGCGAGGTTGGATACGTCTTCTCCATCGAGAAGGTAACTCCCGGACGTGGGAACGTCGAGGCAGCCGAGAATGTTCATCAGTGTCGATTTTCCCGATCCCGAAGGTCCCATAATGGACAAAAACTCGCCGGAATCTATTTTTAGGTTGATCTCCTGAAGCGCGGAGACTTCTCCTGCGCCGGCCCCGTAGGATTTCGTAAGATTTTGAATGACTATCAATGCCACTTTCGATATGGCTCCTTGCAAGTATTTCCGTTTGAACCCGGGGCGAATCCGAAAGCTTGTCGGCTCCCGGGAAACCTCGCGCCTGGAAGGACTTCTGGTCAAATTGCGGCGATTGCTTCCTCGGCAACCCTAAAGGTTTGATATCGTCTTAGCCGCCGTCGGCCTACGTGGAGCTTAGGGCATTGCGGGGCTCAGTGATTTATTCGTGTCTCAACGCATCAATCGGATTGAGTCTCGAAGCCGTGAACGCGGGATAGAGCCCGAAGAAAACGCCTATGGCAGCCGAAACACCAAAAGCTCCGCCTACGGCAATCGGGCTTACCAGCACAGGCCAATTGGTGGCTTGTGCAAAAGTGTATGCAGCTCCAATCCCGAGGACTATTCCCGTCAGTCCTCCCAGCATTGTCAAAACGCATGCCTCTACGACGAACTGTCCCAGTATGTCGAAGGTCTTGGCTCCCACTGCCATCCTTATCCCGATTTCTCTCGTGCGTTCCGTCACGGAAACAAGCGTGATGTTCATCACTCCAATCCCTCCAACGAGCAAGGAGATTGAAGCGATGGAGCTGAGCAGGATCGTCAGGACTTTGAGAGACTCCTCCGAAGCGCGCATGACGTCGGTCAAACTCTTTACGGTGAAATCATTGTCGGCGCCAGGGACTATCCGATGCCTCTTTGCCAGGAGTTCGGCTATTTCATCCGTCGCGCGCGATATGGACTCCTCAGATTCAGCCTGGACCACTATGTATTTCACCTCGTCTTTGAACGGCGTACCAAACAACCGAGAATAGGCAGCTACAATCGGCACGAACACGGCATCGTCTTGATCATCGCCGCCGGGAGACTTCCCTCTGCTCTCCAACACCCCTACGATCTGGAACGGCACATTCTGAATCCTGACATCCTTGCCGACCGGATCGGCATCTCCCATGAGCTTCTCGGCCACTGTGGTTCCGACAACGCAGACCTTTGAACCAGCCCGCTCTTCCCGCATATTGAAAAGCCTACCTGTCCCGATTTGCCAGTCTCTCGCTAGAAAGTAGTCTCCGGTCACTCCTGATACTTGAACACGCCAGTTGCGGTTCCCATGGATCACTTGAGTCAACTGACCCCACACGGGACTGGCGGCCCTCACGGATGGGCAGTGGTCCTGAATCGCTTCGCAATCTCTTGCCGTCAATGTATGAACCGAGCCGGCTCCCATGTGGGCGCCCCCTGCTTGCTGGCGCCGGGGGTCACATAAATTAGATTGCTTCCCATAGAGCGAATCCGCTCGCCAATGAGTTCGCGAGCCCCCATTCCGAGAGCCACCATCACGATTACGGCTCCAACCCCTATGACGATGCCGAGCATGGCCAGAAGGGATCGGAGGACATTTACCCGGAGAGAGCTCAATGCCACGCTGATTACGTTTATGAAGTTGCTTAACATGACTCAAATCCTGGAAAAATGCTGATCTCTCCGCACCTCTGGACTTCGCATCACAGGAGTTACTTCGAGGCGAAGGCTTGCACAGCCGGTTGTTCGTCTACAGGGTGAACACTGACAAGGCGAGGGTCCATCCGCTCGCTTGACAGCTAGAAACGGAGACCTTTCAGGTGTTTCTCCTGACCTTTTTTGCTGATGGCTTGAACGATCACGCGGTCACCAGGCTTGAGCTCCTCTGAAAAGACCTGGACCTTCTCGGTCCCTTGGATCCCAAGTCGCACTTTCACACATGTCATCTGCCCATCATCCCGGAGCTTCCATACTACCGGATCACCTTTGCTGGAGGAGGCCTTTCTAGCGGAAGTCACAGGCGAGGACTTATGATCCGTTGTAAAAGACGCTGGTTTGAATCGCAATGCCGCCTCCGGCGCCAATATGGCGTCATGCGCCTCGTTCAAAAAAATCGTCACATTTGCCGTCATGCCCGGTCTCAGTTTCAGAGAGCTGTTGTCCACATCAAGGACAACCGTGTAGGTGACAACGTTTCTGCTCTACCTTGGGATCGTTTCGCACCTGTTTGACCGTGGCGGAGAATTGTTCTTCAGGGAACGCCGGCACGGTAAACGTTGCCTTCTTTTCAGGTTCCACACGACCGATGTCGGCTTCGTCCACATTTGCATGTACCTGCATTCGGGAGAGGTCCTCGGCAATCTTGAATAGCACGGGAGCCTGAAAGCTTGCAGCCACTGTCTGGCCCACATCTACACTTCGCGAGGTGACGACGCCATTCACCGGCGCCACAATCCTGGTGTACTCGAGTTGGACTTGGGCTTTACGCAGCTTGGCCTCCAGTTGCTCGATCCGGGCCTGTTCCAGGAGCACCTGGGCTTCCGCACGGTCGGCACGCGTCTTGGCCGTATCATAATCGCTCTGAGAGATGGAGTGGTTGGCGATAAGGCTCTCCTTGCGGGCGAGCGTACGGCGTTCGTCCTCATGGGTAACTTGAGCCTGATTGAGAGCAGCTTTAGCGGCGCCCAGGTCGGCTTGAGCCTGATCAAGTTCGGCTTGGAACGTAGCCGGGTCAATAAGGGCGATGAGCTGTCCCTGCTGTACCGTCGATTCAAAATCCGCATGCAGCTCTTTGACCGTACCTGACAACTGGCTTCCCACCAGTACTTCGATCAGAGGCTTCACGGTACCGGTCGATGTGGTTTGTGAGCGCACGGCGCCAGTCTCCACCAGAGCGGTTATGTAGTGGACCTCTGGTGGATTGCTGCTAAAGTTGACGTAAGCGCCGTAGAACATCAGCGGAACCAAGAACAAAGCGATGCTGAGCGTGATTCTTTTCACTCCGCGTTCTCCCTGTATTACCGGCCTGTACCGACAGGCAAGCCAATGAAACGTCCCAGCGAAAATAGTCTGCCGACTGTTGAGATGCACGTCTGATCCAGCCAACAATTCCCTGGGGGACAATTCGGAGACACTCTTCGATCAGCCGCAGGGATCTCATTGTCCGAACCGGCTTTCTCGATGTATGAATGATACGCCAGCCACTCCTGGAGTTCCTGCAAATTACCCGTTTTGATATATCCAAGCTTTCTGATCTCCACCTTGGCGTAACAGTCCTGGTCGCTCAGCTTGAACTCGATGACATCTTCGGGCAGCACAAGGAACAACTCTCGAACCGGCACGGCCCCCGCTTCAATCATTCCCTGATCTTTGAGGGTCCAGGTCCCCTTAAAGCTGTAGTGGCGATAAGTGAAGAAGCGCCGTCGAAATGAGGCCTGATCGACTCTCGTATGAATCAGCCCCCAAATTCCTGGACATGTCGCTCGGAAACATACCCCCTGGGGATAACCCAGTATCACCGGTTTATCCGTGCATGTAAGCTCCAAGCCGCATTCGGGCTGCGATGATCTCTGGTTCTCAGTCCTGGGGGTCTCTGAAGGTTGAATGGCGCATTTTTGGAGAGGGGGATCGGCCTGTGCCGTCCACACAATCCCTAATAATGAAAGAGCCGCTATCATGGCCGCAAAAACCAGCAGTGTTTTCAAGTCCAATACCTCCTCGCCGAAGCCATCATTCGTGGCATTTTTGATCTGTTCCTAAAACCTCGTAAGATCTCGAATCCTCGCTCCCCATCCGTAAACACCGTCGACCGCCGACCCCAAGGAGCCGTAAAGACGCTTCTGCATTCTATTCAAATCCGCTATAGTCGGAACTTTCATGCGGTCGAAATCCATATTGGCTTTTAGACCTCCATAATAGGTGCGGCCTTCATTTGGATACCAAGCGGCGGGCACGGTTGTGCCTAACGGATCCGACACGCTCGGAGCAGACTTGGTGCCGATGATGGCATACTGCAGATCTGAAAAATTCTTGATCCCAAAGTACAGGGTGACCAGGTTGTCGAAAAACGTTTGAGAAAGTGTCAGGTCGCCCCACTTAGCCGGAGCTAAGGGTTCGGCTATGTTGTAAGGATCGTTTATCCGGAAACGACTCCCTATATAGTGATAGGCTATGAGACCGGAAAAACCCCACTCCCTGTTGTTATATTCCAGCGACAGGTTGGCCATTTCCGCCGGATTCTGGTATAGCCATTTGTCTTCAGTGGTTTGACCGTTTATGGGTGTCAAGGTAGGGAGGAAGTTGCTTCGGACAAGCACCTTCTGCCTAGTCCAGTTTCCTTTCAGAGTCCAGCAAGGTGTCAGCTTTAGAAGGCCTTCCAGTTCAACACCGCTATGGGAGACATTTTGCACATTCATGTTTCTCTGGTTTCCTGCTTGATCCATCCCATAGAGAATCTCATTGTCCATGTCCAATTCATAGTACACGGCGCTCGCATAGATGTTACGGTTGAACCAGTGCCTTATCCCAACTTCCTCCAAAGTCCCTTCTTCGGGATCGAGAAGCCAAAACGGTGGATCAGGGGACAACCCGAATACCCCCAGATTCACCATGTCGTAGAACTCAGGGAAGCGATACATCCTCGAATGCTTGTAATACATGCTGGAACCGAGTTCTTTGTCGTAGACGAGCCCTAAACTCCATTGAGAGGCGCTCTTCTTGCGGTCTATTCTCTTGGCGTTCGTGACAACTCGCGCCGCATTATTGGCAAAAAGATCCGGGAGGTCGTAGTTTTCCAGCCGATAACCAAGGTCCACGTACAGTCGGTCCCACAATCTGGTCTGATTCATGACGTAATAGCTTAAAGATTCTCTGTAACCGGACTGCTGGGCCTGGTGTATAAGGTTGTTTGTCCCATATTCGAGCTGCCGGGATTCTCTCCGGAATTTACCGTCCCAAAGGTCGGACCCCAAAGTGAGTTCGTTTGTCACCGGGGAGAATTTGTCGGTCCTAAAGTATTTCAACGAAAGGCCCTGATCTATCCATCGTTGATCAGAGAGGCCGAACCAGCTTATTCCGGTTATCCTCTGATCTGTCCTTCTGTAGCTATAAATCGCCTCTAAATTGCCCAGTCGATTCCCGCTATAGAGAAGGCGGCCGATGGTTACGGCGTCCCACATTTCAGTAGGACCATCCCACACGGGTGACCCGTAATATCCGTAGCCCCAATCAAAGATAGCCACATCACGTGTATCCCTGCGTTCCCATTCGGGCGCCTTAACGTATGTGGCATTGCCGTTGCGTCTATCGGAGATCAACTGAGATATCTCGAAAGTCAGATTTGGAGTGATCTTCCAGTTGAGGCTGCCCTGAACATTGTAAAGGGCCCACGGGCCGGGTCGGGGAAGGAACTCTTCATCCAGTCCGTTGCCTTGATATAAGCGGAATCCCTCCGAGAAAAACCTGCCGGCGAAAACACCCACGGCAACAGGGCCACGCACCATGTTGCTCGCGACCCACTCCCTGTCGGTTTGCCAGGACCCGGCTTCCGCACCCCAGTAGGTGCCGGGATTCTGCCGAGGTCTCTTGGGTATGATGTTAACGGTTCCCCCTATGGCTTTCTGGCCGAACTGGACAGTGCCGTCACCTCTGAGTATCTCGATGCGATCGATCAACTCAGGAAATATGGACATCCAATTGGCGTCGCCCAGAGGGGTATTCAAGGATCGCCCGTCGTAGAGCAACGAAACTCTATTGTTCGATTCATTGGAAAAGCCTCGCAGCACGACCGCAGAGTCGAACGGTGTCGCTGAATAGCCCGATGTATATACTCCGGGCTGTCCTTGGATCATATTTGGAACCGCTGTGTATCCCAAGGACTCTACGCCTCGGTTTTGAATGATGCTCACTGCCGAAGGGACGTTCGCTAAATTCTGGGGACGCCCACCCGTGGAAACCACTTCCCCTGTAGTAAGCGGATAGTCTGAACCCGGCTGGCCTGATGGGATCGGGTCGCTCGTGCCGAAGCCACCATCCGTTGCCCCTGTTTCTTGCCTCCGTTTGCCTCCGATCTGATCGAGGAGCTTCGATTTCCACCGGAGCAAGCTGCTCGGAACTCTGTCTCTGAGGTGGAGTTGTTGAGGCGCTCTGCTGTGCGTTGACCTGTCTGGGGCCAAGAACGAAAGAGCACGTGATCGTGAAAAGGAACGATAATATAAAACTATGTAGACGTATATGCGAGTAGCTCATTTCTATATCTCCGGGAACCGAGTACGAGTAAAGGTTGATTGAGTAGCGGGCAATCTGTCTACCGGCCCGCGGGTGGCGCACACGGAGACGTCTTGTCTATGTCACCTGTTAATCTTCCGCTCCGGATCAGGTTGCCGGGAAGATTCCAAATCCCTGAAAGAAGGCTCTGAGGCTCAATCCGCTGAAACTGATATTCCTCTACAAGCGCCGGCGGCAGGTTGGGACCGCAAATCGGTCGACACGGCGCCGGAGGCAAAGGCGCTACTGCCGGCCCGGGGGGAGCGCAAGTGAAGCACCGCCGGGAAAGAGTGGCAGGCTGTGCAATGGGGGCCGGACACTCCTGGGCAAATGAAGAATTCATAGGCGGTTGATACCCGCAGGTCGGAGGTCGATAAGTCGGACCGCACCATTGTTTTTGCGGACACGCTGGATCTTTGAGAGGGCAAAGCATCTCCACTATGCGAAAGGGAGAGGCTATGACAGAGCCTATGAGCCCCACTGAATGGGAGACAATCGGTCCCAGGAATCCGGGGTCGCGATATGCAATGGGTACCAAATACCGCTGATCGCAACCTTCCGGACGAACTTCAATATCCACTCTTACGGGAATTGGCGGGGCCGGCATACAAACCGGCGGAGCACAGGGTGTTAGGGGCTGCTGCATCGGAACAGTAACCTGAACGCTCCGTCCAACCGGTTGAACCTTATCCTGTGTGGCGCAAGGACGCGCGGATGGACGGGACATCCTGGGCCCGCAGACGTCCGCTGCCCTGCAATTCTCCGAGGCTCCTATAGACAAAACTGTGACAACAGCCAGACCTATAGCTACGAAATATGACTTCATTGTATTCCTCCTCAACAAGACAAAATACTGCCAAGACGGCTTCGCCGCTTGATTGGATGCACAGGGAGCTGAGCTTCTGACGCCCATGTTCCGCTCTCGTAACGGACGAGCATGGCCTTCGGACGCAACTCACCCCACGTCTGTTTGGCTGTCCAAACAGAAAAAAATGAATGCGATCTTGACTTGAGGGCTTAAGGCTCGGATAATGGCGGGAATGGGAATCGGCTACAAATTCCCGCGTGCCTCGGGTTCCGTTGCTACCGGAACCTGGGGCCCCTGCACCTGCCCGACGGTGTTAGCTCACGATTAGGTATTACCCAAAAAACAAGAACCTCCTTCCTGTCGGAGACGTACACAGTCCGTGAGAGCAGACGGCCGGAAGGTCAGCTCTGCCAAGTGGCAGACTCGCAGCAAAGAGCTATTCGCCTTTCGTTCGCCCATCTCGTCTGTTCATGCCTATTGCAACAAACGCCAGCAGCACGATTGCGAAGACTACCGCATACCACTGAGCCCCGGACGACGGCAGTTCCGTGCTTTTGTCCTGGGAATTCACTTCCTCCATCTTGTATCCTTCCACGCTCGTTTTGCTCTTGCCGTTGGCCTCCTGCTGTTGTTCTTTCTTCGTTTCAGGAACTGCTTGCTTGCTAAAACCGTCGTCAACCTTCCTTTTCACGTCAGCCATATCGGCAGTCTGTTGGTTCAGGCTCTTTTGCACCGCTTTTTCCACGGCGAGCTTGAATCTTTCAACGATTTCGGGAGAAAGCACCCCTGGAATGGAAATGATATTCACCACCATGTTATTGAGCAGAGGATTGTTACAAGTGTGATCGCAGCAGGCTACGCCCTGCTCCACTACGTTAACCGCGTATTCGGCGGCAAGCTTCCTCCTCGTAGTCTCGTCGGCCTGCCAGTAATCCTTTCGGATCGATTCCAACATCCGGGCGGTCATCGACTGATAGGCCCATGGGTTGGTTTTATTGAAGAAATCCTTGATATCCAGCTTGTATTTGTCTTCAACGTACACTTCGTATGTTTCCCGCCATTTGGCTTCGTCCACTGCAAAGGGTGTGGTGGCTTGCCATCCCCACATGTAGTCCACGAAGTTGGACATTTCTCTGGCTCCGGCGTAGTCTTCCTTTTTCATGCCGTCAATCCATTTTGGATTAAGATAGCGGGTGCGCAGTTCCTTGCCTATGGTCTTGCCGAGGGCTTCAACTTTGATCTCGCCGGGACGCTGTTGAAGGGTCACCATTGTGTCGGGCGCCTCACCTCTTTCCTTGCTGATGGCCAGTGAAAGCCCGCCCAGGTATTGAAACATGTCATCGTTATCCATTGTTCCGTAAACTGTAGATGATATGGAATGCACAGCCACATCGGACTGTCTCAAGTTCTCCTGAAGAGCTTCTTGAGCTCGTGTTCCCCATCTACCCTGGCCGTAGGCGTAACCTGTGTGCTGTTGAAAGACTTTGGCAATCTCATCGTCTTTTTCCCATAGGCCTGAAGCGCTGGTGAGTTCCGACACTCTGTTGCCGTAATTCCCTGGAGTCTCCGAAAAAATGCGCAATCGTGCAAGGATGGAAGCTTCGTTTTCCGGAACACCGGACCGCATCAGCCGGTCCTTGATTTGCTCGTTGTTTTTTCGGATGAGGTTCTCAATGTCACTCAGGAGCGCCGCCTTTTGCACCGCTTGATCCAAGTACTCGAACATGTTCGGGAAGAGGTCGCGATAGAGCCCGGACGCATTGATTAAAACATCTATCCGGGGACGCTTGAGAAGCTCGCCGGGGATGGGCTCCACCCCCGCGATCCGGTCGCTCTTGTCCCAAACGGGCCTCATACCCATTAGATGCAGGATGGTGGCTTCGTTGATACCCTCGTTGCGGATCGTCTCAGTAGCCCAAAGGACCATGGCTACTTTTTCGGGATACTTCTTCTTCTCTTTCAGACTCCGGTCTATGATGTCCTCAGCAGCTCTCATTCCTAATTTGTATGCAGCCGGAGAAGGAATCTTCGCAGGGTCGAACCCATAGAAATTGTTTCCGGTAGGGATAGCCTCCGGATTGCGAAAAGGATCGTTGCCTTGGCCCGGTGGCACGTAACGGCCGTTTAGCCCGACGATCAAGCGATCTAGTTCCGTGGGGCCGGACTGAGACAGTCTCTTGGCAACATCCTCTTCGTCTCGCTGGGGATGCGTCTTGCGTATAAACCGAACAGTGTCGGAGAGAGCTTCTCCGTCAGGTGACACACCAAAGGTGTGCAAACCGTATGGCATGAAATTCCCCTGCACCTCGACGAGATAGTCCTGAACTTTTTCAAGCTCGTCCTCACCGATTTCTTTGATAGAGAGGTCCTTGTCTATTCCGAGCTTGCGGATGTCATCAGTGACGTCCTGGAGTCTCACTCCGGCTGTCTTGGCCCCTGAAGAGCGGGCCGATTGATACTGGCTTATCATGCTGTAAAGCTTGCTGTATTCCTGGTAAAGCCCCCCTTCTTTTACGGCGGGAATGAGATGGTCCACCATCACCGCCCTTCCGCGACGCTTGGCCTGAATGCCTTCACCCACGTCATCCACGATATACGGATAGAGACTCGGGATGTCGGTAATCAGCACATCCGGCGGACAGCTCGGGCTGAGGGCAACCTGCTTTCCCGGCAGCCATTCATGGGTTCCGTGAGTACCCAAGTGGATTTGGGCATCCGCATGGAAACCATGCTGCATCCAGAGATAGGCCGCCACATATTGATGGTGCGGATACAAGGTTGGGGAGTGATAGAGTTTCATGGGATCGTCGCTGAACCCTCGTGACGGCTCCGGCATCAGCATGACGTTTCCCACTGCAATACCGGGAATGATGATTTCACCGTTGCGAATCATGAGGTCCGACTTGTCTACTTCTCCCCACTGATCGAGTACTCCCCTCCGGAAATCTTCCGGCAGGTCTGCAAACCACTTCTTGTATGTTTCTATCGGCACTCGGACAACACTTTCATTCCGCAGCATGTCTTCGAGTTCTCCGGGGGCCCAGTTTCCAATGTTCCTGCCGGTCTTTAGAATAAGATCTCGGATTGTTTCACTGGTCAGGTCTGCTCTTGATTCGACGCAAAATCCTTCTTTCAGCAGTCGACGCAGAATCTGTTCGAGGCTCGCGAAAACGTTCAAATAACTAGCGCCGATGTTCTGTTTGCCCGGGCTATTGTTATAGAACAGAATGACTACTTTCTTCTCGGCGTTCGGTTTCCGCCTCAATTGAACCCAGTTCCTGACCCTCGGGATAATGAGTTCCAGATTCTCGTTAATCACTTTGTGAATGAAAACAGTTTGACCTGTTTCCTCATCGATCCGCTTTTCTTTGCCGGACACCGCGCTTGGTTCTATCAGTCCTGAAATCTCCGGATTGGAAATTGCCCATCCGACTTCCATTGGAGTGAGGCCCTTCGGGTCGGACTGCCATTGTTTGATCGTGCTGTAATAGACGTTCAGAAGATTGAAGATCGGGATATCGAGATTCTTCAGATTCGAGAATACCGACTCGTCAAGCGCTGATTGAAACTTTAAGGAAAAGGATAGAATAATATCCATATACGGCTTACCGGAGCCGTCCCTCATCATCTTGTTCAGGATATCGGGATCCCAACCAAAAACCGTGACAACGCTGAATCCAGCTTCCTCCAGTCTCCTGATAATCTGACCGATGTAGTCAATCTGCCCCGACCCGATAAGCGGGGAATAGGTAAGAAGGGCAATTACCGGGGCGTCAGGGCGGAAGCCTTTGCGATTCCTGTACCACGCTAGATAGCTGTCGGGGTCCGGAAACGAAGAAGTCGCGTCCGGATGGTACATGCCGAGGAGGGGACCCGGTTTCGGTTTTTCGTAGAGAATGAAACGATCGAATTCTCGGTTGGCTACCTTCAGAATCAAGTTCAGAACATTGTCGGGCTCCAGGTGACGATAAAACTCTCTCACTTCATCGTCGAAAATGATTCCTTGTTTCTTCAGCGCCTCATCGTCTCTGGACCCTCTTAGGGCGTAGATGCGTCTTTGGGGGACATCGATGTTTTTTTCGAGGTATTCCACGAGCTCTCGAATCATCACGTCCACAACGATTACGTCCGCATCGCGAACCCCGGCCCGAGCCTTGTCGCTCTTTTCCAGGTTCTCCGGACTATATATCGTGACCTTCAGAGTCTCCGGGAGCGTATCCCCGCGAACTGCCTGTGAAACCACCATGGTGTCCGAATCCGAAACAAGAAAAGCGATGTGTTTCGCATGGCAGACATTGGAGCAGACAGCTATGGCAAAGAAAAAACAAACAACCTTAAACATTCTCATTCGAAAGCCCTATTTCCCGCACACGCCCACTTCAGAAGATACGTCCGCGGATTTCTTCTTCTGTTGATGAAGACCGTTAAGGAGCGCATCAAGAGCCATGCGAACCGGCTTTGATGCGAGATCTTCAGGCACGAATTGCACCCAAGTGGCCGGTTTGCAGCCGGCGATTTCCTCACACTGGTGGTTGCAGGTCTCTTGGAATGAATGGAGATCACATACAAGCCCACTGTCCTGCGCTGTGCTGAGTGCGAAGGCAGACTCTATAAGACCGGCGTAGACCGGATTCAGCAACAAGTTTTCCAGATCCGCGTGGATGCGAGAACTCTCTTCGCAAGAAAATTTGCCGCATTCGGTCACCAAATCGTGCAGGTCAATTTTACGCTCGCTGAGTCGTTGGAAAACGCTTCGGCCGGTTAGCAAACCGTTCTGAAGCGCTATACTCTCCTTCACCCCGCTATACACAGCGTTGGCGATCAGCTCTCCCAGCTTTGAGTGCCCGCCCGCGTTTTCGACCGTTTTCCCCCGGCCTTCCACGACCAAGACTTCGTCCGTTCCTGTTCCGGTAGCCTGATGATTGGGAGAATAACAGCTACGGACGTCGAGATCCTGGAGAGCCGCGGATTTGGCCTCCGTCGCGCTGATTATTGCGCGGGTCCGGGCCCTTGAAGTAAGCCGCATGTTGGAGAGGATGATTATGTTGATGGTTCCCGGTTCATAGAATTTCCCTTCATCCACTGACGACCGAATTGCATTGGTCTCGACTCCTGCCGTAACCAATGCGTAGACGATCATGTCCTTGTACTGCGCCTTCTGCACGGAGAGATTGTCCATCTTTGCTCCGGTGCACAGGAATGAGGATGATATCGGCTCTCGTCCCGTGATCTTGCAGATATTTCCCTGCAAACTATCCGTTGAGATCTTGTGCAACGCTGTCCATAACGGCGGTGACACATAATGATTTCCAACTGACTGGATCTCCGAGAGACTGCCCGAGAGCGAGTTAAGGCAGCTCATAGGTTCAATGAAGTCAATCAAGAGTGTCTGTGTGGGAAAATCCCGCATGGCGCCGTCTATTACCTGAGCTGTTTTTACATAGGGGAGATCAATGGTGAGGGAACGCGTTTCAAGGGCTCGATCCGGACCGAGGTTCTCGTTTTCGTCGGCCAGTTCTTCCGCATAGATGACCCCGGCCAACCACGAAACAAAGTCTCCCATGTGAACAGATGCCCGGCACGTGAGATCACACGGAAAGTGAGCATAGTTACCGTTCCGCACTGCCTCTACGTCCTTCCATCCGGGTTTGTCGAAGAACTTCTTCGACAGTTTCCATTCATTCCCGCAGTAATAGATGACCTGTGGATTAAACTTCAGCCACTCCTCTTCGGTAACAGGCACAACCGGCCCCGACTTCCCAAAGGATGGGGGTATCCCGCTTGCAGCACGAATGAATTCATTCTGGAACGAGCCGTCACCGGGCGTCATGACCATGTCCGATCCCATGAGCCGCATCACTCGCTTGCGATCTGTTGCCGGGATTTTCGCGACTTTGCGGGAAACGAGATCAAATTGCTCTCGTATGTGACTGATTTTTGCCGCCGCTTGTTCGTTTCTATCGGTAATTTTCCCTATGAGTTCGATCATCCTCAAGCCGTCTTCAATGGTATGCGCATCAACCTGAATCAGTGTAATTCCAGAATCGGCAAAACTCTGCCGAATCTTGGCGTGCAATGAGGAGAGAAGAATCACATCTGGATGGAGCTTCTCGATAAGCTCCTGAGACGGATTGAAGAATCCGCCCACTATGGTCTTTGTGTTCGCTTCCCTGGGATGGGTGTCGTGATAGGTCAGACCGACGATCTGGTCACCCGCCCCTAGAGCAAAAAAGGTTTCCGTTGCTCCTGGGACCAATGACACTACACGCTTGGGAATATCTTTGAGATGTACCGTTTGTCCGCCGGCATCCGTAACCGTGATTGGAAACGAAGAGTGGGCAGCGTAGACGACCTCTCCGATGAGAAGAGCGAAAAACAGAATCGAAAGAGAGACATTCAAAAAAGAGCGAATTGAACGCATGTAGATTCTCCTATTTATTCAGGCACGTACACCATGGTGCCGTCCTCCAGACGATAGGCGGTGCCTAACCGCTCTCCACGTCCTTCCGTCTTCGCTTTCGTTACCTCGACGGCCTTAATCTTTTTGCCCTTTTTCGAGATAATCTGGAGATTGTCAGATGACGTTTTCTTGATCAGAGTCATATCGGTCTTCTCGTTAAACAGATCCAAAAGCTGGAAAGCCGAAAACATAGTGACTATCAGTCCCACGATGAACACCACAGACAGGTCGAAAAGGTTCGCCACGCCGGTCAGCGGGTCATCGTCCCCAAGATCGTCTTCTCCGGCCAAGGTATGACGGTTCATGTATTTCATTTGACGGAAACTCCTCTATCACTGTTTTCCATGAGAATCTCCGTGAGGAATTCCATACGACGCACGTCGTGCTCTATCCAACGTCGCTTCTTCCAGGTACAAAAAAATAGGCGGACGTTCCGATGGTGAGCCCGACCACCGTTGTGGTGAAGGCCAAAACCAGCTCTGAAGAAAGCTTCGACATGTCGCCTTGGCTCAGGGCAGCCAAACCGGTGCTCATCGGGATCAAGGTTCCAACCAGACCGATTCCCGGACCTATGCGAATAAGCATTCTCAGGTGATCCGAAGCCTTCCAGCGTTCTGAAATACGCTCCTGTAGAAGGCTCTCTATGATGGCTGACGTGTGAGAATCGGGTCTCTCCAAGAGCGGTATCAAAGCCTTGAGATAGGCGCGAACACCGTGCGGACACGCGTCTTCGACCCCCGACGTCAGAACCAACCGGGCCAATTCCTCTGACGAGACTCTTTTCAATCTGGACCGCTCCAGCCATTCGGCAAAGGTATTTCCGGAGAAAACAAGAATACACAGGATGAGGGCACTCAGAAGAAAGAGCGCCGGATACAAAAGAGTGCTCGAAACCAGATAAATAAAGCTTTGAAGAAGTGCGCCAAGGTTCAAGGATCTACCTCCTACTGCGAATCGTCTTGAGGACAAAACCAGACACAAATGAAAGGACCAAAATGAAGCCGACCGTCATGGCTTCACGGCCATCTCCGATGGATTCCTTCGAGCCGTGACAGGCGACCCGGTAAATTCTTTCAAGTTCTCCGAAATGAGGGGCCACAAGGACGGACACAAAAAAGTAAGCCGACACAAACAACATGGCCAGACCGAGGGCCCTTTTGGGAGTCGTGTCGGTCAACCTGAGTGATAGAGCCAGGACAGCCATCGTTAACAAAGTGATCACCAGAGAGACCGCATAGGCTCCGAGGACAGCGGGGAATGAGTGGTCCGGGAAAAAGGCCACGAGAAAACCGGTGATGAAGAATATGGCCGAAGCGCAAACCGGGCATGGCACAAGAAGAGCAATCCAGCCGTAGCTTTTCAGGCGTGAATCTTCATGGTCTTTGAGAAGAGAAATGGCCCAAAGAAGGGTTCCCCCTGCCATCAGCATGTGGAGAACCATGCCTGATTCGAAAAGACTCTTGAGACGATTGAAGTGGCTGACCAGGTCGACCGTTTTGCAGATGTGCCACGAACCCACAAACAGCATGAAATAGGTCGCAGTGGCTGAAACGAATGCAATTACTTTACCGAGGAAAGAAGTCCGCGTGGAAACAAGGTACCGAGACCCCGCAGCCGCTCTTGACTGAAAATATCCCCAGAGCGAATATCAATCCGAGTAATAGGCTCTTGAACTCCGGCATGAATCGGTTCCTCCAAGAAATACCCGCCCGCGAGACCATGGCGAGCGCGGCGTCTCGGCTGAGAAATAACCTCTAACCCCTTTTTTTGAAGACGATGGGGACTACGTAGGTTACTTGGTCTTTCATGAGATCATCCGGTATCGGTGGAAATTGGGAAGAGGCCTGCTGAACTATCTTCAAGGCGGCCTCATCCAATGTTTCGGAATCCGCGTGACCAACAATAGAAACGTTGGCGAGTGAACCATCTTTATTGATCGTGAAGGACACCACCGCTTTGCCGTATGCCATTCTCCTGATCGCGGCTCTGGGGTAATAGGCCGCTTGATGTATGGCGGAGAGTATCTTGTCCTTGTAACTCTCTGCTTCATCTCCAGCTTTGAGAGCGCCCTTTCTTTCCGGGGTAGCCACAGACGGCGTGGAAGCCATGGAATCTTGCGAACTCTTTGAATCATTGCGGGGACCGTCTCGCAAAGAGACTTCAGGAGGAATTTTCTTCCTATTGAGTTCAGGCTCTTTCGCGAGTTTTGACTCCATGGGTCGGGATTCACTCTCAGGCTTCTCGATAACCTTTTCCGGCTCGACTTCGGCTGCCGGCTCCTTCCTCGATTTTTCGCGAGCTTCCGCTTTCTCTTGCTTTGGATGACTTTGCGCCAAAGAAGCCGTCGAAGCAGGCGAATCGACTGAAGCACGAGACGGGATGTCTGGGGTGTCGATTTCAAGTCTCACCGGTAGCCTCACAAATATCGGCCTGTCGGAAATTCCTCCTAGTCCCTTTGGCAAAGGGGTGGGGACTGAAAAAAGTAAACAGAGCACGATGAAATGAATGACAAAACCGGCGGCAAAAGATCTCAGTCTCTCGTTACCGAACTCACATCGCGGGGAATTCGGCGATAAACCGCTTTTGAGATCACAGTCCTCCAGGATAATATCCGGAACGCATTCTTTAGGATCGGCCGGTTCGCAGTCACCGGGGACTATCCAATCCGAGAAAGCTGCCGATGAACTCAAATCCTGGACCGATAAATCGTCAGGATCAAATTCCCATTCCAGCGGAGACTCGACATCGGTCTGAAAAAATGAACAGTCTTGGTCACTGATTTCAATCGAGCACGGCCCATTTTCAGAGAAAATATCTTCTTCGGGATACCAAGAGCGCCTTCCGCGTGGACCGAAGTCACCGCAGAGTGATCGGCCCACCCGTCTTGTCTCCGGTAATGCGTGCGAAGTGTCCGACGACGGATTGTGAGAGCCGAGCACGTAGTGGAAGCTTTCCATGTCAACGCCCTTTTGTCCTGTTTTGCCTATACGGTTCCGTTGCGATGGGGCCCAGGCCATCCCGACCTCCCCACTCTCATCCCCAAAGCCGCAAAGGAGCGCGAGAAAATTCAAAGCTCTTCAGGACGGCGTCGTAGGCAACCGTCATGAGTAGTACCTGATGCGCCCCTTTGGTGATCAATTTCCACCATCCGTAGTCGACATCTTCCCGAGTGGTCGCCACACACACGTCTGCAACACCCAGAGAGCGGGACAGCTCGATCAGTTCCGTTTCCCCCTGCTGGGGAACATCCTCTTTTCCTTGCGTGACATAAAGAATCATTCCTTTTCTCATTTGACGCCTCCGTTAAGCGAATGGGGTTGCCTGGAAGCAGTAAACTACCTCCCAGCCAACACGTTAACAGTTGTGATGAGGTCTCAACCGCTCTCAGACCGGGCAAAAACTTTGGGCCAAAAACAAAAAAACCCGAGCCCATTAATGGACTCGGGAGTGCACCCAGCTTACTTTTTCCCAAGTTGTCGGCTGTCGGTCGCAGCACTATCGTCACAGGCAGGTCTTCTGACTCCCGGATCATCCTACTTGCCCGAACCTTCCCACTTGGATACGCCAAGCAGTGGCATTTACGGGCTTTCGTCCCCGGATACAGCGGCGGGACCGCGCCGGATTCTAACCGGCTTCCCTATTAAGCAAAAAATGCGCCTGTAATTTTACCAATAAGCGAACGCAGGCAGCTTGTCAAGTTCTAATCCGTTGCAAAGTCCTCTTCAACCAAGATATTGCCTTTCCGAGCTTCACGGACATCTCCCCTGAGATGGCATCCTTCTTGTCGAATACAAAATATCAAATCCTAGTCGGCGCCGCGAACTCATTGTCCATCCAGACCTAACGAGACAATACTTTTGCAAGAGCCTCTATCAATAACCCCCATTTCTTGCTCCCCCCCAATAACAACACGCCCCACATCACTAAGTTGAGCGTCAATTTTTGGAGACCTAAATCGCGGGTCAAAAAAAGTGAAAAACCTCGTTGTTCTTGAGTTAACAAGAGGATAGAATGCTTTTGTTACAAACAATCTATCACCAACGAGGTGAAGCAATTATGGCACAGGGCGTTCTTCCTTTCCAGTTTGAAGTTGAGAAAAAAGACGGCGGGATGACTGCATTGGCAGGACTGCCGGTGTATTTGGATTTCTGCCATGTAATGGGTCTTAGGCGTCTAATATCCGACCACATCCAAGCCCGGCAAGGCGCTCAGGGCTGGACCGACGACCAAATGATAATGGCTATGGTTCTGCTCAATCTGGCGGGAGGCGATTGTGTCGAGGATCTGAGAGTCCTTGAAGGAGACGAGGGCTTCTGCCGAGTCCTGAGAGAAGTGGAGCATTACGGCCGGACGGGATCGGAACGTCGAGCCCTCAAGAGGCGATGGCGCAAGGAACGCACTCGGACCTTCCCTTCTCCCACTTCAGCGCGTGAGTATTTGGAGCGGTTCCACGACCCGGATCAAGAAGAGCGCAGAATGCCGCATACGGCGTTTATTCCTGCCGCCTCCGAGCTTCTTGTGGCCCTGACTGTGCTCAACGGGGCCTTTGCGGCCGCTGTTCAGCGTAGAAGCCCTCAAACCACCGCGACCATAGATATGGACGCGACCCTGGTGGAGACGTTACAAGAAAGCGGCCCTATACTGTTACAAGAAATTCAAGGCATATCAACCTCTCAATTTCTATTGGGCGGAACAGGGCCTGGCGCTCTTCAGTGACTTTAGGGACGGTAACGTTCCTGCCGGGTATGATCTGCTCCGACCTTTCAAACAGGCGTTGGAGTTGGTTCCTGCTGGTGTGAATAAGGTGTGTCTGCGTTCGGACACGGCGGGATACCTCATTGAGCTACTCAGGTATTGCGCTGAAGGCGAAGAACAAGCGTTTCGGAGTCATCGAATTTGGCGTTGGGGTGGATGTGACCGAGGCGTTCAGGCTTGCTGTGAGGGAGATACCCGCGGCTGATTGGCGGCCTCTTCTCAGGCCGGTCAACGGCGCAGATCAAGCAACGGGCCAGGAGTGGGCCGAGGTGTGCTTCGTGCCGAACTGGGTGGCTCACAAAAAAAATGGGCCGACATATCGTTTTTTGGCCGTTCGCGAGCCGTTGGAGCAGCAAATTCTTCCCGAAATGGAAGGACAACTGGCTCTGCCTTTCCCGACCATGAATTGGGGACGCGTGAAATATAAAGTGACCGGAATCGTGACCAACCGTGAGATACCCGGGGATGAGGTCATCCGCTGGTATAGAAGCCGCTGCGGCAAGAGCGAAGAAGCGCATTCCATCATGAAGGAAGATCTTGCCGGAGGGAAGCTCCCTTCGGGTTTGTTTGGAGCCAACGCCGCCTGGTGGCAGTTCATGATTCTCGCATTCAACGTCAATTCAGCCATGAAGCGTCTGGTTTTGGGGGAAACCTGGGCGCCTCGCCGCATGAAGGCCGTGCGCTTTTGGTTGATCAATTTGCCCGGTCGCGTGCTTGAGCATGGCAGAAAGCTCTTTGTTCGGCTTGCAGGGGGGCATCCGTCCAACGAGATCCTTCTCGAAGCGCGAGACAGGATGTTATGCTTGTGCGGTTCGGGTTAGCCGAGCCGGGGGGGAGCAAAATAGGGTTTGAAGGGGGGCTGAAACGAGTCCGGGGGGATAGCTCGTCCAGAAACAAGCCCAAATCGTCGTGGGGGGACATACTTTAACACCAGCCGGCGCCACCCGCTAAGTTTTCCGGTCAAACACCTGTCAGCAACTCCCATTTCCGGACTCCCGAATCACAACCCGATCCCCGTGACATAGTTGAGCGTGGATTTTGGGAGACTTGACTTGTGCTACCGATTTAGATATTGTGCTATTCGGTGGAGCGATTTTCACCTGTCCAAAAGTGATCAAGGAGGTCGAAGTGAGAAGATTCCTGATGGGATTGGTTTTAAGTTCAGTGGCCGCATTGACCTTGGCTACAGTCGCGTCGGCGCATTTCGGCATGATAATCCCTTCCAAGGACATTGTTGGAAAGGAAGACAAAAAGGAAATCGGCATACTCGTCCAATTCACCCATCCCTTTGAGGGTGGCCCGCTGATGCAAATGGACAAACCGGAAAAATTCGGTGTGGTGATCGGAGATCAGGTAACCGATTTGCTGGGGACTTTAAAAGAGAAGAAGATTGACGGCAAGTCCACCTGGGAAACCAATTTCAAGATCACCAAACCGGCCGACTACGTTTTCTTTATGCTGCCCAAACCATATTGGGAGCCTGCTGAAGACAAATTCATTGTTCATGCGACCAAGGTCATAGTGGACGCGTTAGGCGCGGAGGAAGGTTGGGACAAACCCATCGCGGCTGCTGCTGGTATCCCGGCCGAGATAGTTCCGCTGACCCGTCCGTTCGGCCTATATGCGGGAAATATGTTCACAGGCCAAGTCCTCAAAGATGGAAAGCCCGCCGCAGATGCCAACGTAGAAGTTGAATGGTGGGGCAAAGGAAAGACTAAAGCCCCCACGGACTCACATGTGAAACAGGTTGTTAAGACCGACCCCAACGGCATTTTCTCGTTCGCCATGCCCAAGGCGGGCTGGTGGGGGTTTTCTGCGATCATGGAAGCGGACGCGCCCTTGAAACACGAAGGTAAGGACAAGAAAGCCGAACTCGGAGCGGTCCTTTGGGTTCATGCCTATCCCATGCAATAGGTGATCACATGCACATTTCTGAGGGAGTTCTGACCGCGCCTGTGCTGGGCGCGGGCGCTGTCCTCACAGTGGCGGGGCTGGCGGTTGGTCTGAAAAAGATGGACTATGAGAAGCTACCCGAAGTCGGGGTGCTGTCTTCAGTTTTCTTTGTGGCTTCTCTCATTCACGTTCCCATCGGGCCTTCCGCCGCTCACCTGGTAATAAACGGTATTTGCGGACTGCTTCTCGGCTGGATGGCCTTTCCCGCTATTTTCGTAGGATTGACGCTCCAGGCGGTCCTATTTCAATTCGGAGGTCTCACAACCCTGGGTGTAAACACGTTCAACATGGCCTTCCCAGCCCTGCTTTTGGGGTGCGCATGCCGCCCTTTTATAAAGAGTCCGCATAGCGCCGTCCGCGCCGGCGCCGAGTTCGTTGCGGGCGCCGGGGCCATTCTGCTATCAGGACTGATGGTTGCCGCTTCCCTGGTATTGGCCCTGGGCCAGTCCATTGATGCGGCCGCCCGGCTTATTGTTTTGGCGCATATTCCGATAATGCTTATCGAAGGGATAATAACCATCTTTGTCATGGAGTTCATCCGAAGGGTGAGGCCGGATATGCTGTGAGTTTTTTGAGAGATCCCGAGGGCGGTGATTGATCCTGCCGAATTGATAAAAAATGAAGTAGGCCTAGATTACCGCACCCAATGACCCGTCCCTTAAGGACGGAAAGGAAGAGGCGGGAGACGCCTCTTCCAGGAGGCTGCAAAACCGCTTCTTCGAGAGCCCCTTTTTCCTGACATCGGATAGTAGTAGTTCAGGATGGAAATATTGCAGCCGCCTATTGTGGTCTGTCACTCAACTAACTTGCACAACTGGTTGGCTTGAGAGTAGCTCTGGAAGTGATTTCACTGTGCAAGTCAATTGCGGACGCCATATCAATAGATTTGACCGACTAATTTGAAGCCAGGAGGATGAGGAGTGAACCGAAGCACATGCTTTGCCGGCAAGATAATCAGGGTTCTGTCGCTTTGCGCGGCGGCAGCGGTCGTGCTTTCTCTGTTAAGCACGCAGGCCCACGCGCACAAAGTCAACGTGTTTGCTTATGTGGAAGGCGACCGTGTGGTTGTGGAGGGATATTTCGGCGGAAACGTCAAGGCCCAGGATAGCCCGGTCGAGGTTTTTGATGAAGGGGGGCAAAAGATTCACGAAGGCAAGACGGACGATAAAGGGGTCTATTCTTTCAAGTTATCAGATCTGCCGCCTTTCTCGGGCGGGCTGAAGATCGTGCTCGAAGCGGGCATGGGTCACAAAGCCGACTATACGATAAGCGCATCCGACATACCGGGTTCGATAGGGAAGGATGCTTCGGAAAAGGCCCAGCCCCCCAAGGATAAGCTTGAAGAGGCGCCCGCCTCGACAACGGTTGCGAACTCGATACAGGGCCTGGATCAGGCTGCTATGACGAAGTCCCTGGAAGCGGCTCTGGACAAAAAGCTCGAACCCATCGTCAGGATGCTGGGAAAGCAGGAAAAGCTGCTGCTTGAAGAGAAATTCGGTGGACCGAAACTAACTGATATTGTGGGTGGAATAGGATGGATAGTGGGCCTTTTCGGCTTGTCTGCCTTCTTTTGGGGTCGCAACCGCTCTCCCAAGAAATAATCCAAGTAAGGATTGACCGCCATGGAGATGGAAGAATTTGCATTGGGCTCGTCCTGGGTCCATGATCTGGATCCTCGGGTCAAGATCGTTGTCACCCTCATCTTCTCAATTGTGGTGGCTCTCAATCCTAACCTCCTCGGAACCCTCGTTAGCCTGGCTGCGCCGATAGTCCTGCTTATCGCAGCCCGTGTCAGCGCCGAGAAGGTCCTGATCAGGCTTGCCATTGTCAACGGTTTCATTGTGTTTATCTGGTTATTTCTGCCTTTCACAGTCCCCGGCGAAACCATTTACACATTGGGGCCTCTTGGAATCCAGAAAGAGGGAATCAACTCCGCTTTGCTGGTTACCCTGAAATCAAATTCGATTATTCTCATGGTCATAGCGCTTCTCGGCACGTCCCCGATTTTCACGCTTGTGCATGCCTTGAGCCACCTCTGGGTTCCTGACAAGCTGGTCCACCTTTTCTTTTTCTGTTTCCGGTACATTCATGTCATCCACGACGAATACCACCGTCTGATCAACGCCATGAAGATCCGGGGTTTTAAGCCGAGGACCGATATGCGCACCTACCGGGCTTATTCGTACCTCGTGGGAATGATGCTGGTCAGAAGTTTCGACAGGTCAAAGAGAATACTACAGGCCATGAGATGTCGAGGTTTCAGAGGAAAGTTCTACATTTTGCACCACTACCGGATGAAGAGCTACGACTACGCCCTGGCCGGCTCCGGCATAGCCTTTTCCGCGCTCCTTTGGACGACGAGATAGCTCTGGACTTGGAAGTGGTTGTAAGACCTTGAAAACTGTCGGAGGCGGAATGATCCGGTTAAAGGATGTTCGTTTCAAATATGGCGCCGGGTATGTGCTGGACGGATTGGACCTCGATATCGGTCCCGGCGACCGTGTGGGGCTTATGGGGGCCAACGGCTCGGGGAAGACCACCCTATGCCATATCATAATGGGACTGGACCGCCCTGAATCCGGAGATGTGGAAATCTTCGGGAGGAAGCGCGTCGCCGAAGCCGATTTTGCTGAAATACGAGGTCGAATCGGCTTTCTGTTTCAGGACTCGGATGATCAACTTTTCTGTCCCACCGTACTGGAGGATGTGGCCTTCGGGCCACTCAATCTCGGAGAGAGCCCGGAGGAAGCGCGTGTTGTTGTGTCTCAAACGTTGAACTCGCTGAGACTCACCGGATTCGAGGACAGAATCACTTATAGGCTCTCAGGCGGGGAAAAGAGGCTGGTATCTCTTGCAACGGTACTGGCCATGAAACCCGAATTCCTCATCCTGGATGAACCAACCACAGCGCTCGATGAAGAGACGACAGAACGTCTCATTCAGATACTCCTGGATTCAGACCTTGCCTACATGATCATATCGCACGATCGGGACTTCATCGCTCGGACAACCACCAAACTCCTGGAGCTGCGCCACGGCAGGATTCAACCGGTCTATATAGATAAGGCGCAGTAAAGTCCATCCACTCGTTACCGAACGCTCACGCATGGAAGTTTGGGTTCATTTACGCGCCGGGATTGCTTTGCTGCGGTCCTAGCGCCATGCCGACGTGTCTTTGCGGAGAGTAAAGCTACGAAGCGATCTCGGGACCCCCATTCCATGAAAGAATGCTCACGAATGCAGGCTAAAAGTTCTTGACACGCTTCGGTAATACTTTATATTACCTCCTAAAAGTATTACATGGTGTTACCAAAGAGAGCGGTATTGATTCGGTCTTTGATCTTAATGGCCACGGAGGGTTTTGTTTGTGAGCAAAGCAGGGAGCGCTCGGAGGACTGTGTGCCAACGTCCCACCCAATGGCTGCGATTGCGTCCATCATGGCGGTAGAGGTCCGGAGACGGGACTTAAAATTTCTCCAAGTTTGAGACCATTTCGCTTGACACGCTTTTCAGTATCATGCTACGACACATGCACAATATCACATTTAATTGCACTGCACTGTAATGTATGAGGAGGGAACATGCGAGGGACCAGGTGTCTCTTTTCTCTGGCGGTTCTGGCCGTATGGCTTTGTATCACGGTTCTCCCAGCCCAGGCTTGGGAGTTCGAGCTTGCGGGAACTTTCAACTGGTACTACGAGTATTATAGCCAAGCCGGCAGCAAAGGCTTCTTCGGGCCTTACAACGTGGACAACGGGGCCGGAGCCACGCGCGCGGCGAACTTGAATTTCTGGAACGGAGGCAGGTTCGACACCAACACTGTGACCGGCTCACAGGCCGACTGGTCATATTTCAATGTGGAATTCCTGCCCAAATTCAAATTGAACCCGGCAATACAGTTTAGAGGCAAGTATCGTCTCGGGACGTTCGGTATTCCGCTCGCCCCCGACTACCACACCTTTGATCTTCCCGGCATGAACAACGCCTTTACCGATGGCCAATGGACCATGTTCTGGGCCACCGCGCAGCTCCCCATAGGAGTGTTTGGAATAGGAAAAAGGCCCTGGACTTTCGGCACGGGGCTGCAATACGATGGGGAAGACGGGCTCACCACCGAATCCATGACCTTGGTCGCTCCCTATGGCCCCCTTGACGTAGGCATCGCGTTCTATCCATATCGCTTCGCCGGCAGTTCCTCCGTCAAGGAATTCGACCAATATAACTACTTTCTTGGCGCCGTTGCGCCTTTCAACGCCTTGGATCTCCCGACATATAAGACCCCCGCGGGCAATACTCAGGGCCAGTATTTCAGCCGAGCGGATTCCAGCGGAAGCATGGCTAAGGACTTCTTGCTCTTCCTGAATTATCACAGCGGTCCTCTTAACATGGGCGTTCTTGGCTCCTTCATGAGCTACCATATCGGCCCGGAAGCTCTCTTGCAGAACCCCGCCGACCCTTATGCCACATCCCCGCTGGTCGCTGTGAATTCAGATCTATTTCACGGCACGGCGTACATGAAATACAACAATGGCCGCTTCTTTTTGAATGCCGAGGGCGCTTGGATATATTGGGACGACAGGTTCGGATCCGAGTCCACCCCCACTGCCACGATTGGGACTCCCCATACCCGCTACACCCAGCAATGGAGATACATGGTTGAAATGGGAGCCATTTGCGGTCCCGCAAAGATCAGTTTGCTCAACGCCTGGACTCCGGGCCCGGACAGACGAGCCGGCATACTCATCGACAGACAACCTGCGACCTTTGTGTGGCATCCCACCTTTGACCGGATGCACGGAAACTTCGACGTGTTTAGGCCGTACAGCTACCTGTTTCTCGTATGCTTATGGCGGAGGCCTGGGAGCTTACAACTTGAACAACGACGGTTATTTGAGGGACGCTTTCGTGCTGGCGGGTCGTCTTGATTACGCAGTTGCGGCAAACCTCAACGTGTTCGGCAGCTTCTTCTACGCCAACCGGACCTCAAACGGGTACAGTTGGGGATGTATCGGGCCGAATGCAGGAGGTGGCGCCTTTGCCTCGACTCCCGATGGCAACATAAACATCAATCTGAACAGATACGCCGCCTCGCCGAACATTCCCGACACCGCTCTGGGGTACGAATTCGACGTAGGGTGTGATTGGAAGCTCTTGGAAAACATGACCAGCGGTTTCCTCTTCGGATACTGGCAGCCCGGCAAATGGTTCAGCTACGCGTGCGTGGATAGGTCGGTCCCTCTCTGGCACACCGGGACAACCGGCAATTCCTTCGGCGTCAGACCTGACAAGACAATCGATCCCATCATGGGCGGAAACTTTTACCTCAAAATGGATTTCTGACGAGTGGCGACGCCCGGACTTCAGAGAACAAAAGCGGAGACTGCAATATGATAAGATTTTTTGCAATTCTGGCGATTCTCTTTCCGCTGGCGGTGGTCGCCGCAGAAGCGGGTAGCGATTCTTTTTCATGGAGTGATTCCAAGGTTCATAAGACTCGCTCGTTTATTCTGAAAGGCCCGAAAGCTCCACAGCAACATCCCACTGCAAATGCGCAACTGGGCAAGGGGCTCTTCCCGGTTGCGCCTGCCGGGAGCGGCGCGGCCGACATCGTGGTCAAAAAAACGGGAGACGGCTCGGAGAAAGAAATCGATCTTCGAAACGTAGATTGGGAAAACACTAAAGGCGAAGATAAGCGAAAAGATGAAAAAATAAAGAACAGTGACGATGGAGAAGACAAGGATAAGGGAGAAAAGGAAGACGAAGGCGACGACAAAAAGGACGATAAGAAAGACGACAAAGACAAAAAGGACAAAAAAGAAGATGAAGGCGGCGGGGGTTGGGATAGATTGTGGGATGCCCCCAAATTGGGTTAGACTTGGTTGAATAAAAGGGGCCGCAAGCGATTGTCCGCTGCGGCCCCCCTTCCAGAATTACCCCTCACGACGGTTCGCATTCAAAATACCAAAACGGACCTGCTCGAACGGCGGTTGATAGCGACGGGATTCCTCCCCGCCGTTTTGCTTGTATTAAAGCCCATCGGTATCATGCAGCGTCAATGGCTGTGCCCATGGACTTCACATTCGTGGCCGGTGTGCGCGTGATCATGGGGACCATGCTCGCCTGCATGGTCATGGGTATGCCCCAGAGCATCTCCGGGATGTTCGTGTTCGTGCTTGTGCTCGTGCATGTGTTCGTGGGCATGGACATGGGTGTGCTCATGGACGTGCTTCTCGTCCCCGTGTGAATGCTCATGAACGTGAGCGTGTGAGTGTTCATGGGCGTGAGTATGGCCGTGTTCGTGATCGCCGTGCATTTTCAATCCTCCCTTGGCGTTAATCAAAGTCATTCTTCTTGATAAAAGCTTACGACCAAGCTACTCCGTAGTCAACTAGCTGCTATATCTATTATTTTAATGTCACCTGACGCCGACGTTTTTCTAATAGACGTGTCTCTCGTGATATGAATTGTTAGGAAGCGCTCGCTAAATAGAGTTTGGCGCGCTCGTGCGCGTTGCGAGGCAGCCGGAGCATGAAAACAGGGGGGATTCCTCTGGCGTTGAGCATGCGAAACTGAATGGTCGCCGAAAAGAAGAGATCTTACGATGGAATTGTCTTGACTTGTCATGGCACGTTTTTGCATAATGTACCACATTAGTGGCTGTTTTTTGCTCCTCGTAACCCCCGTTCATAGGAGTTCCGATCGGGGGTTACGCCGCTCGGAAAGATCTCCTCCTGAGTTAGATCATGCTAGATTAGCTCCGTTCCTCAGGATGAAGCGTCCATTCTTGGCGCATACAAAACGGGGCCTTTGATCCAAGGAGTCTCGGTGATGGAGCGTACAAGCGTAATGCCGACTCCATCCATTCCTCCAATAAAACCCGTAATTGACTCAACGGGACTTTTCATTGTTGCCGATCGGCATGGGTAGGGTAAGCTTGATGTAATTGATGGCCCTCGCTGATCGGCAATTTTTTCCATCCGACTCAAGGGCTGAAGATCTTGAAGGCGATTAGAATAATTTCTCTCATTCGGAACTTGCGCAACGTATTTGTGTGGATTGTTGTGAGCAAAGCGAACAGCATCGATGCCGGAGAGTTTTAGCTTCCAGCCCAGTTCCCTTCAATATGCGCTCCTTGCAAACTTCTTCTCAGATTCCTGAATCCTTCATTCTGAGTTTCCGGTGTGTCTCCTATACGCCGGGAGATCCACGCGACGAACAGCGGGCGAGGCATTGATTCATGGCGCAGCCGGAAAGTGTCGAATAATTCTCCGGCTTGAAGATTGATCTTGACTTGCGTAGCATGCTTTGACAAGATGTGCCACTAGAATTCAAGCAACCACATGATCTGAGAACACACGAAATCTAGTCTAAACGCTTCAGGCTCGACTCAAGGGCCCGGATTCGGAGAGGACAAATGAGATTGACCAAAGTGGGAATGCTTTTCATTCCAGGTGTAACTACTTTAGATGAAGGCGCCACCTATAATTACACGGCAGCCGGCCACACCCTAACTCTTTGTGTGAGAGCTCCCACCACGGAAGAAATTGATGCGGTCCAAAAGCAGGAAGCCGTCTTCGGCTTGTTCCGGAGGGGACATACACTCTTCATTTTGGCCAAGTTTGGAAGGCTCTCTTGGCAAACGTGCCACTACAATTGGTGGATCAACGCCCCGGTGATGCGACCTGATCCGTGGCTTGATTTGGTTGGTCTCAAGGGCGGCATATCGGTCAGTGTGTGCTTGGTCAATGCGGCCAACGGCATCTTGGAAGCATTGCGCGCCGTAACTCTCTCCCGAGAGTTCAGCGAAGCCTTTCTTGAAGTTGTATCGGCCCAGGCCAAGCCACCCTTCGACCCGTGGCGTCATGCGGAGACGGTGGACGAAGTGTTACAGGACTTCACCACAGGGAGCGACATGATGAAGAAGGCCTTCTGCATGTGCAGCGCAGCCTCCGGAAAGATTCACCACCCCCATACTGAAGCGGTTCGCGTTCATCTGTGAGAGGCGCATGTTATGGAGTGTTGGAAGGCAAAGCAGTGCTCGAAAGAGGTAAAGGAAAGCTGCCCGGCGTACCAGACCGGAAACACGACCGAACTCAGGTGCAGGAGGTTTGCCCCCTTGGATAGAATCTTTGAGGGAGCCTTGTCCGACGGCGACGGGCGGATGATGGGAAAGCCCGGGATCAAGTGTTTTAGCTGCCCGGTATTCCTTTCACGAAGACGATCGGCCGGCGCTCAGTCCTGTGGGGAGATTGCTTCTCCCCTTGGAAGTGGAGGAAACGAATGACGTCTCAGCGGCATACGACATCGCCTTGTCAATCAATCCTCCTGTCTGTTTTGTTCTTGATCCCAGAAGCCCGGCTCAAAACTCATTGGAGGTTCACCAAGCGCATTCCACAAAATGATCTCCATCAGCTCGCCCCACTTCAGGTTGTGCTTATTGCAAGCGTCATGAAGCGCCTTAATAAGCCCGGCGTCAACTCTCACAGATAAGCCTTGTCGCCTGCGCGCACTCTCTCGAAGCGGTTCCGGCGGGCGCTTACGGAAAACGAGATCACTCATTGTCTTTGTCCTCTGGAGTCTCATATTTGATTTTCGGTAGACGGCCTCTATTTCTTGACGGCCGTTTTCATATCACTGAAGAAAGGACCCAAGAATGAAAGAAAAGGACGAACACGAGCACGAACATACCCATGAGCATGACCACGCTCACGAGCATGACCACGCTCACGAGCATGACCACACACATGCTCATGAGCACGAACATGTCCATGAACATGAGCACGTTCACAAGCACAAGCATGCTCCCGACGAAGAAACGGAAGACCCGAAGGATGAGCATAGTCATTGCGGAGAGCACGAGCCTCACGACCATGACCATCCTTCCGAGGAATCCGAACCTCACAAGCACGATCACTGACGAGCCTTCCCGATAGACAAATTCGCCGCAAGAAATCGGGGGCAGCGCTGACGGATATCTGCCCCCGCACATCGAATAGAACAGAATCAAACAGCCGAGATCAAAGTCCCTTGATGTCTCCGGAACGAGATCGGAGGCCGCATTCACATGGAAACGCAACCCGATCTGATTTCTGATGAGTAGTGGAGCGGAGGGGGAGATTGGTCTCCCCTCTCCGTGCCAGGGCGGGTGAAGAGCCCCCTCAAGACCCGCCTGATCGAAAAAGGCTGGAGATGGCTGAGAAAAGGTTTCCGACTGCCCGGAAAGCGCCCAATAATTCTCTTAACGCCTCGATGTCGGCCTCAGTGAGTTCCGTGGATTCGGTTTTGGCAGCGGCTCGCGGTTGAGGAATCGTTTTTGGAGCCTGAAGCGTGGGCTTTTCGCTGGTTTCTTCTTCACACGACGGAGCGATCACTGGAGTGGGAGCAGTCGCGTGGCCAACCTCCACCGATTCCCCAACCAAGGGAATCTCCTCTGCAAGCAACTCCGCCGGTTTTGCCTGCGCTTCCTTTGCAGTGAAAACAACCTCGGCCACGGGAGCTTCTTTGACCGCAGCGGGAGTCACAGCGGCTTTCAATGCCGGAGCGGGCGCTTCAGTTGAAGCAACCAGCG
The DNA here is from genome assembly GCA_963747865.1 of uncultured delta proteobacterium. Taxonomy (GTDB): domain Bacteria; phylum Desulfobacterota; class Desulfomonilia; order Desulfomonilales; family Desulfomonilaceae; genus JBBSBY01. Next base: position 58,406 of record CAVVHK010000068.1, read on the forward strand.
ACAGATCTACGTCCATGCAGTCAAGATCGGTCTCGCGCATCATTTCCTGAAGATACTTGCGGACTTGAGTCAAGGTTCTCGGATGCCGCAAGACCACGAGGTCGGAACCCGCCTGAAGGACGCTTAGAGCGGTCACAGCCTCCAGATTGATCCCGCGGAGCGAGGCGTCGCCAAGTCTCAAATTCTCCGTTTCCGCCAGTTTCGCTTCCTTTGTCTTCCAGACCTCTTCCGCTATGTTATTTATGATCGGATACTGGAGCTTGTCGTCATTCTGAGTCAACGCCGCTTGGCGAATCCGTTCCATAATCGAATAACAGTATTCAAGGCCGTAACCGACTGAGCCGGTGGTCGGATCAATCAGGATGCGGTCGTTGGGAACCCCAAGGTTTTCAAGAAGGATGTTCAACTGCTTAGCTAAGTTGACATCTATCGGGGTGTTAGCTGCCACCACATGCTTGTAGGCTATTGCAGCCGCGCCGACCTGCTTGTAATTACCTTCCGTGACAGGGCCTAGGACAAGGTTGTATCCGGCGCATGCTTCCGCCACCGCCTTGAGGACTTCCCTGTTCTTCTCGTCGTTGGAGACTCCCCAGACAATGAGCGGCGCATCTATTGATTCGGCCACATTTCTGGCAACTTCCGCAGCGCGTTCAGGAGATAAATTCTTCCCATTGGGGTCCGTGCCGGCCAGCCAAAGACACACGAGATCGGCGCCGAACTCCTCGACACACTTCTTGGCCCATGCGACAGGATCTCCTAATACGTCCTTGTAGGGATCCAAGGCCTCGGGAGCCCATTCTTCGGGCTCGATGTCCAGGACCTGTAGAGCCAATTTGGGAGCGTGCGGCATCTTGCCCTCGAAGCAGTAGAAGTTGTAGGCGGTTTCTCCGCCTAGCACGATTTCCGAGCCTGTTTTACCGATCTTGACTTCGGTAATTTTTCCGCCGTATTTGATTTTTGGGAGAGCTCCCATGATTGACCTCCGCGAAGATATAGGGACTTTGCCGGGAGCAAGCCCTGTTGTCCTGACACTAACTTAATCCCAAGACTTCAGTGTGGCACGCCACATAATATCGTGCTATTGAGCTGACTGCAAGATTTTTCTGAGGCGGCTAAACGAAGATTGATAATAGGGAGGTTTCGGACTACACCAAGAGCTCTTTAGGCAAGCAGAATATTCCAGTTTTTCACAACATTTGTTTACCTCAGGCATTCACTTTCCCTCTGGTAGCGGTTCCATTGCCTTCAAACTTCCAGGAGAGACGAGCTGGGGCATCCGGTCGTAGGGCAAAGCCTGAGCATAAGATATTTAAACAGCTCAAGTAGTTGAAATGTGTTGTCATTTAAGGGCGCATTTATTCGAAGATATTCAGTTAAGCTGGCCCTCGGCCTTCTTGTGCTCGCTTCTTGATGTATTCCCGAATCACATTCTCGTCTCTCCCGACTGCGGACACTGGAATATCCCAACACCGGCCTTTACGCTTCTGCGACGTCTTCGGATGAGCCCTTCATGGCTGGTTTTAAAGGTCATGCCGAAAAGTGAGAACCGCGTAAGAGCCTTTCCGGATGTGAGGAACGCCTGCAGAACAAACAGCACAAGCGCTATACCCATCGGGCAGGATAATCTCAGGAGCTTAAGCTTCCCACAAATCCCGATAACAGGAATTGCAAAAACTCACACCACCAACACAAGACACGGCAGCCATTTCCTGGCGAAAAAGATAACCGCCGGAATCATGCAAAAAACAATAATCATTTTCGCTCGCGCGTCCACGCGCGTGAGCCCGTTGGCCTGCGAGCGAAAATGTCCTAAGAAAGATCAAACATGAGAGGAATCGCTCGGTGACTTGGCCTTTGGCGAAAACAACGCGCGGTACTGGTACCCGATGATGACTCCGCCGACGATTCCTGCCATGAGAAAACAGAAAAGCTGAAGGTCTCCCTGCCCCGTGTTTATATATGGCTCCCTGGGAGGCCTTCCTGCCTCGGTGGCGAATTTGCCCACCACAGCATCGTCAACTCCGGGCCATTTCTCGTCGGCGCATGCGACGCCGCCGATAGTGATTCCGATAATAAGCGCAAGCAATCCGCAGATGAGCAGCCTTCTCATAACGCGCCTCCTCTGTTGAGCATGCCGAGAAATTCCGGACGCCTCGCATGAACGAACGAATAACATCCAGCGGAAAGGAATCCTTCCAGAATCCCCAAAGGGAACTGGGTGGGGACAAAAGCCAGAAGTATGGCCAGAAACATCGTTCCAAAAGAACCGGCGCCGTGCAGGGCCGTGGCAAGGAAAAAAGACGTTCCGGCGTATACCACCCAATCCGATAGCATTCCGGCTAGGAAAGCGGCTACTACCCACGGAGCGCCCAACCGCCGGGCAAGGACAAATATACCGTAGCCTGTGAAGGCCCCCATTACTCCCATTGACAAAATATTGGCTCCCAAGGTGGTAAGTCCCCCGTGGGCAAGAAACAGCGCTTGGAGCACAAGAGCAATACTCGCCACCAAAACCGTCAATGTAGGCCCGATAAAGATTGCGGCTAGGCCCGTGCCGCAAGGGTGGGAGCATGTTCCGGCGGTAGGCACAGGGATCGGCATACAAGAGATCACGAACACCGCTGCGCCGACCAATCCTACTATAGCCTTCAAATGTGGTTCTTCCTTGCTCCGAATTCGGAGAGTCCGGAGTCCCCAGGCTATAAAAGGAATAGCCAAAGCAAACCACAAGACAGCCCATTGGGGAGGTAAAATACCCTCCGAGATATGCATCGCATGCGCCGGTTGAGAATCCAACCCGAGTATGGTCAGCAAAAAGACAAAACATCCGATTCCCACACGTTTGTTCATAGTCATCTCCTCTGCGGTTTGTCCGGTTCTTCGTATTTTGGAACTTATTGCTGACAAGGAAATAAAAAATCCCCGAGTACATATGTGCTCGGGGACACCGTTTTTATCCCTGGGCGCCAAGCTCCCGATCCGCGAAGAGCCGACACTTTTTTCGTTATGGGCAGGTCTTCTGACTTCCGGTTCGTCCTATTCGCCGACCTTCCCATCAATGAATGACAGTGGTTATTCGGCTTTCGTCCCCGGTCACAGCGGCGGGTCCGTAACGGATTTTCACCGTTTTCCCTCTATCCCCAGTTGTGGGGTTACCCATTAACGCGTTTTGACCGAGGCTAACGAGTTCTCTTCATAAAGTCAAACACAAAGTGAGACCAAAATCCACGGTCAACTATGTGATGAGGGGAGTGTTATGATTCGGAGGTCCGGAAATGGGGGTTATTGACGGGCGAGTGGGGGCGCGGCTGGACTTAACGTATGTCCAACCACGATGATCTGGGCTTGATTCTGGACGAACTGTCTTCACCCGGACTCGCTTAATCTCTTTTCGAGCCCTGATTTGCTCCCCTTGCGCCGGACTGGCCCGAACCTGTACAAACATACTATTCTCCCTCGCGCTGCGAAGAGGATCTTGTTTGACGGATGGCCCCAACCAACCTTGCAGTCGCCAATGCCCCTGACCTAGTCCACACGGTGCCTGGCATGACTATCTATCGAGTCTCAACAAACGTTCCTTTTATGAGGCCAATTTTTCAGACCCTATTTTGACCATTTTTCCCAATGATTGATGTCTTATTTTGCCGTCTCAAAATCAAAATCTCAGGAACTTGACAACTGTCTTCATTTATGAGAATGGCCCCGGGACTACTTCGGAGAGGTGTCATGGCAAAACATGTTGGATACGCTCGAGTAAGCACGAACGGACAGGACTTGGATTTGCAGCTCAGAGAGCTTAAGGCTATCGGATGTAAGAATATTTTCACCGATAAAGTCAGTGGGACAAAGAGCCGGCGTCCCGGCCTCGACGCTTGCTTAACCAGTCTAAAGAAGGGCGATACGCTCGTTGTGTGGCGATTGGATAGGCTCGGGAGGTCGATGCAGCATTTGGTATCGGTGGTGACCGAACTGAAGGACCAGGGCATCGGATTCCGTTCTTTGAGGGACGGGGCTATAGACACGACCACGGCGTCGGGAGAGCTTGTGTTCGGCATCTTTGCGGCTCTTGCCCAGTTTGAAGGGGAACTGATAAGGGAAAGAACCCGAGCGGGATTGTCCGTAGCAAGAGCCCGCGGACGCACGGGCGGTCGGAAACCTGTTGAAGTCGATGATCCGAGAGTTCGGTTGGCAAAGAAGATGTATGAAGATCGGAGCCTGAGCGTTAAGGAGATATGCTTAAGCCTGAATATTTCGAGGGCGACTTATTACAGGTACTTGTCGTTGTAAAGTGTTTCTGCAGAATCATTGTTAATAACAAATGCTTGCGGTTCCTTAGGGAAGAATCACGATGCGGGCAATGGAAGGGAGTTACTCCGTTGTGTGATTTACGCCTCATGGCGTGAAGGGGATTGCCCTCCTTAAGCCCCTTCCAATCTGCTATTTCCCATTACCCTCTTTATTACCCTCTTTTAAGGGTATTACCTTCTTTCCGCCAGGCGGCGCCGGGACCACGCCCCAAGCACTTGATGCGGTTGGCCTCCTGAAGCCTGCGAAGGACTCGCCGGATCATATCACGACTCACGCCAGGGCAAGCCCGCTCAATTTGGTTCAAGGTGAAATCACCGGACATGGCGTTGACAGCGGACTCAATCATTTCGGTTTTAGCTCCGCGAGGACTCTGTGTGCTTCCAAGACGTTCTTCAAATTCTCGGTACGCTGTTTTCAGAACAAAGAGTAGATAAATGATATATGGCCACGGATTGTGCTTTCCTTCGTGCCATCCGATCGAACTCTCTTCCAGAGTTTCGTAATATCTTTCCTTATTCTGCTCAATGATTCGCTCAAGACCGATGTAACGGCCCACCTCGTACCCAAGATGGTAACATTGAAGCAGCATTAAAAGACGTGATACACGACCATTGCCGTCCCGAAATGGGTGGATACACAACAAATCCAAGTTGAAGCCCGCCAGGAAAATAAGAGGATGTATCCTGCTGTCGAGGAGTGATTGGCGCCACAAATCGACGAGTTCACTCATGTAAGCCGGTGTTTCCGGGGCCGACACCGTCTTGAACCGAATCCGTGACGCTCCGTCCGCATATCGCTCGATAATGTCGCTATCCTTGTCCTTATAATGTCCAGCGTCCCAGATTTCACCACGGGCTAAATTATGGAGCTTCAGAATGGTATCTTCAGCAACGGGCAGATGACCGGCTTCTTCATGAATTAGACGAAGGGCTTCGCGGTAACCCCGAACCTCCTCCTCATTTCGGTCACGTAGCATAGGCGCGCCAAAGACAATAGTTCCTATACGAGTCTTATCAATCTCTACCCCCTCGATACGGTTGGAGGATACTGCGCTTTCAATAAGCGCATGTTCGCGCAGTGCTCGAAGACGTTGTGGGGACTGACGTGTAAAAAGCTCCTGTTTTCCACGTGATTCGCCAAGGTCCGCCAAATACCAGGCCGCCGAAGCTGGAATTGTCTCGAGATCTTTTTGAAGCTGCCTGAGCGTCATCATGTAGTCCCGCCTCCTTCAGCCGTCCGGCGTATCAGCATACTTTTTCTTGTTTCAAGTGGATTGGATTCTACCATCAATACATCCAAATCCGAGCCCAAAATGGAGGCCTCTTCGGAACATGACCGTAGACCTAAAATCTGCTCATGGAAAAGTGTATCCAAGATGCCCTGCGCTGGCTCCTCAAGCGCCCGCACCTTAAATTAGTCCATGTTCAAGCTCCAGGAATTTCGACCAAATGAGTACGCCTTACCATCGGTTGAGGCAACTGCCGCATGGATGAGCATATTCCTTCCTTTTATGGAAGGCAATCACACATTCTTGCCTCCTATCTGGATCCAGCTCTTGACAAAACCCCAGTATTGTGGCCTACTTAGTCATGCGCCGATTTGACCACAGATTGCTGGGCGCAAAAGAAGTGCAGCTAAAGCGTGACCCCCGTCGAGCTTTGCTGCGGCGGTTTTTTCGTTCTACCCTGGGAAAGGAAGCCACCGAGTACTCGGCCCACTTGGAAGGAGCCGATGATGACCTCCCTTAGACAAGTTTTCATACCCAAACCGGAGACCTGATTTAACTCAGGAAGAGGATTCTGCATCTCTTCCGGCACGTGGAGGGTATATGCGTGTGAGAGTAGCCAGCTCATCATCAATGCCTATGGATCAGTCTCAGCGCTTCATGCTGAGTCGTGTCCTGGTCTATATGGATCGCCTTCTGGATAAGCACCCCAGGCTCGACTTTGAAATCCTCGAAGCCCTTCACTGGGCGCTCGGACCTGAAATAGTTCAAGAAGACCTGATACCTCTTGCCACAATGTTGGACGCCGGTGATAGAAGACGACGATTTGAGGCGGACTTACGCGAGGAGATTCGCCACGGCCGAGATTTCGCCAACCTCGTGGATCAAGCTCTTCGTAAGACCCGTAAAGATGAACAGATGTGTGTCGTGGGGCTTCTCAGAGGACTGCTCAATAAGAGAGTGGAGCAGCTACAACATCGCCGTGCATCCGACATTGAGAAAAGCCTGGGCGTTTTCCAGCAGATGTTCGATTTGAACGAGCTTGAAACGGACATTTGCCTCTTCCTTTTCATACTATCAACATATGAAGAAGCCCAAAGCTTTTTCGAATACCATCTCAAGTGCGAGCGCTTTGCAGGAAGAAACTATCTTGCAACCATCCTCGGTTCCAGGGTCTCGGAAATAGGGGAGGCCCTTAATGGGAAGCTCTCCAAGATTGGAATACTCGATTCCGATCGTCATCGCTCTCTTTCTATGGATTCCGGTTTCTTGAATCTCCTGCAAAACCCTTGCTGCGCAGATATCAAGACTGAATTCTTCCGTCGGATCGATCCTGATCCGGTTCCCCTCAACGCCCACCCGGTGGATCCACAGATTGTCGATCACATCCTTAACCTGCTGAGAGAGAAACCGGCAAGCTCGACTCACATCATTTTCTACGGACCGCCCGGCACAGGCAAGACCAGCCTTGCGTACGGTCTCGGCAAGAAGCTTGGCCTGCCCATCTATCTTGTAGAACACGGCGGCAAACAAAAGGGCTGGAAGCGCCAGGCCGCTGTTACGGCGTCGGTAAATGTGGCAAGCCAGGGCGAAGGAGCGCTCGTTATCGCTGATGACGCAGACAATATCGTCGGCACTCGTAATTCCTGGTTTTTTTCAGGTGAAACCTCGGACAAACGCTGGCTGCATGATGTCCTTGAAACACCCGGAGTCCGAATGATATGGACTGTAAATTCCATAGCTCAACTTGAAGAATCCGTGGCTCGCCGCTTCTCCTATAGCTTGGCCTTCAAACCTTTCAGCCGTATGCAAAGAAAGCGTATATGGGAAAACATTCTCACGGATTACCGTCTCGAATCCTTTTTCAACACAGCGGAAATAGAAAATTTAGCAACCAAGTTCGACGCAAGCGCCGGCGTTATCGAACAAGCCGTTAAGAAAGCGGCGGAAATAGGGTCGGACTCCAAAGATGATGTTCACAAGGCAGTCCTTCTATCCTTAGAGGCGCACCAGAGTCTTGTCAATGGAGGACGTAACCCTGTTCGTGACGACAAAATTGATTCTAAGAGCTTCACGATTGATGGATTGCACGTCTCCGGCGTCGATCCTGTGGGTCTTCTGAAAGAGCTTGAATCCTTCAGCGATTATCTCAAGGCGTCCGGGACCGACGAGCCCGTCAGCATGTCCCTCCTTTTCCATGGCGTCTCAGGGTCCGGTAAGAGTCATCTGGCCCGCTTCATAGCTCATCGCCTCGACAAAGAAATCCTTGTTAAGAGAGGCAGCGACATTCTCTCAAGCTGGGTCGGAGGTACCGAGCAAAATATTCGTGAGGCTTTCGACGAAGCCATCGAGAAGGACGCCATATTGCTCTTTGACGAATCAGATTTTCTGCTCGGAAGCCGAGATCGAGCGGTGCATTCGTGGGAGATCAGCCAGGTCAACGAGTTCTTGACCGCCATGGAAACGTTCCGCGGCATCCAGATCTATACCACGAATCGACTCTCCGACCTCGATGCCGCTACGTTCCGCCGGTTCGATCATAAAGTAGAGTTCGGTTACTTAGAGCCGGAAGGCATTGTGGTCTTCTATAGGAAGATTCTGCAGCCCCTTCTTGGGTTTGAGCTGAAAAATGAGCTCGAAAATCAACTGAAAGGCATTACTGGTCTTACGCCGGGGGACTTTAAGGTGGTCTTGACCAAGTTCCGCTTCAAGTCCCGCGGGGAGATTTCGCACAAAGCGCTAATTGAAGCTCTTCGCGAAGAAGCACGGGTGAAAGAAATCCACGCGGGCCGGAAAGCTGTCGGATTCTAATCTATAAACGGGGAGCCTACGTAATCAGCCGGTGAGCGACTTCGGTAGGCGCTACTTGACTTTGAGAAAGGAATGGAAGATGGCGAAGCAAACGGATGACAAGGATATCATTTTGAAAGCGGTTCAACCGCTCAACGAAATTATTATTCCTGCTCCTGACTCCGGATTTCTGGGAAAATTCCTGGAAGAAACGGAAAACATGCTCAAGGCGAGAGCCATGAGGATGAGCGGTCTGTTGCGTCGGATCAACGAATCGGGTCAGCGCACAGAGAATCTGCTACGAAAGGCTGCGGAGCGGATGGATTCAGCTTATTCAAAGCTTGAAGGGGATCTCCGTAAAGAAGGGTTGGCGCCCACCAATGATGAAACTGAAGCGCAAGACGAATAAGGTTCATTGACTTTTGGTTGGGCGTGAGAATAGGAGGTTGCCGTGTCCGTATTACGAGCGAAAGTCACTACCCGACAACGGAGGCTTTGAAAGCAACGTCTCCGAGTTTGCGGTGCCGCAATGGGTCGAAATCGAGAAGTGCAAAGAAAAGGGCTATGTCCTGGTCCATGTCTACGAAGCAAGGATCTGTCGCTACGTCCATACGTGGCACTCCTCTATTGCGTCAGCCATGGCGGAGGCCCACCTTGATTTCTCCGTAGCTGAAAACGAATGGTCGCTGATGAGTCGGGAAGATTCGTAAAGCTTCACTTGGTAGAAAGCGAACCAGGATACTGAGGGGCCATGTAGCATAAAACAGCCTTAGATTCACTATTGTAGATCGGGGACAATCACCATCGAACTATGGTCATAGGCCAGGAGAGGGCTTCAGATAGTCGGCTCACTCACCAATTCGGAAGAATTCCATGCTGATAAAATCATTGAGTTCTTTGCGGACATGGACTCGCAAGACTTTTACTTTCCTCCCATTGGTCCGCTTTATCCAATGCCTCTTCTTCCCAAGGAAGGCGTTGTTCAGGCGTTTTTGCTCGAATATCTCGCACAAGCTCTGGGGGAACGGGGGTAGACAATATTTCTTGATAATTTATCCTAATCTTCCTTATGGCCCCGAGAAGTTTGAGTAAATCATTCCGCAGGAGAAATTTTTGGTCTGGTTGAGAAGGATTCTTGGGGATCAGATGAAGGTTTTGAAGCGGAGTACCTTCCTTAAGCGCTTTGTTGATAAGTTTTCTTAGGCGCCTATAATTGCAGTCAAAGTCCGGGGATGTTGTGGAAACGCCGGGGCTCTGCTCAGAGAGGGGAAATGCCATACCATGTCTCCAGGAAATAGGGATGGGAGATCAGGCTTGCCTCACTGATCCCCGGAGAGGAACGCCCCATAACATGGGACGCAGAACGGGTCAATCAATATTTTCGAGTCTTCGCTCATGGGCGGTTTCCATCGGCTACCTGTATTGGCCGTATCTTCCGTAACGACCGGCGTCTGCCTGGTGATGATTCCACAATAATGTCGGGTTATATCGAGGCGCTCATCACAGGTTCGAGAGGAGCGCCGTCCAGGTCAACAAAGAACGCCACGGTGGATAACGCGTTATCCACCCGCCGACTCTTACCGTCCCCACTATTCATCGTGAGGAAGACGCCGGCGCATGAATAAATGTTCGGCCCTTGCTGCAGAATGTCAGCAGGGAAACTATGGATTCCAGCGGGTTGGGACGGGAAAGTGTCCGACGCGACGGACACTTTGGCGGTGTTTGGATGGACGTTAATTCACGCCGAAGAGGGCTCCGAAAAGATCCCCTGACTGGGGGACGGCGCCCTCAGACGCATGTGGCGCCGTCAGGCGCAACCCTACGCCATTAGACTTGCGTTTCAGTAATATAATTGGTTGACACGTGGGACCGTTATTTGTAACTTACCGCAATCGTTGAGTCTATATTCGGACATTCCTTCAGTGATTTAGGGTCGACGTCATAACCAAGGCGGATGCCTCGGCCCGGTCGGCAAAAGACGCTGCAGTCCGCATTTTTTGATTCGGCTCTTGCCGTGTCATGAAGATGAAAGCATTCGATTGGGCCAACCCGCAACAGAGCTTAGAAATAAAGGTTCGAGCCATGAAGGGACCATGGCGCAAGCCCCGGCAAAGTCGTAAAGAAATCTAAGTGATGGAAAACTAATGAACAAATCTGATTTAATAGCTATTTTGACCAAGGACCGTGATCTGCCTTTACGCAAGACCGAGGATATTGTGAACACGGTTTTTGACATCATGTCCGATGCTCTTATCAATGGGGATCGTATTGAAATTCGTGGATTCGGGTCCTTCATGGTAAAGGAATACGAAGGATATACCGGAAGGAATCCGAAAACCGCCGAAACAATTATCGTGCCGGGCAAGAAACTGCCCTTCTTCAAGATGGGAAAAGAGCTGAAGGAGAAAGTGGATGAACGGGGTTGAGGCTGAATCGTCTGAAGGGATGAACAGTTTCGACATCAGGGAATTTCAAGCTTCCAGGCCTTAGGCTGCCCGGTCCCCTGTGAGGAGCGTCTCCGCTGATTTTCCTCTGTCCGACCGCCAAGGCTCGTTTTTTCAAAACAACGACCCCATGAGAACCTCGTGGCCGAACGATCTTGGACTCGGTAATGATCTGGAGTGGGGACGACATCATGAGGCTCAAATCGGTTCTTGTTAAGCCTCGATTGAACCGTCTGTCCTGGAGCGGATGATAGAGAAAACCTGCCTATGAGTTCGTGCTCTTGATGTCGCCCACAGGGACGCCAAAACGAGAGACGCCGCCAGGAACATAATTCGCCACCACTTTCCTTATAAGATTCGGACAGTTCAACCGATGATTCGGAAGCAAAGAGGTCATCGACATAAACAAGCCATACCTCGGTGGGTGTTGTGTATTACCCTTTTTTTGAAGTTTACCCGAAAGATGGATTCGATGTTCAATTTGCTATGCCTACGGTATGGTTCGTTTTGCGTTCATCGAATGGTCCGAGCAGGAGCGGAAATTTGTCAGATGGAGCCCGGCGCAATCAGTTGAGGTTGGTTAAATCTCTCTCCGCATTAGCGCTTGCCTGCTGGAGAATCGCTAATGCCGTCTCAATTTTTTCCTTCGGCTCTATATCAGACCCAATACAGCGATTCTCAAAATCCGACAAGGCCCTTTTGTCGAACCGGAGGCTGAGCCAGGAAATTAGCAAGAAAACCGGCAAGAATTCATAAAGATTGTCGTTCAGCATAGTTCGGCCGTCACGTAAAGCGGTGAGCATGAATCGCTTACAGATGTCCGGTTCTTCCGACCTCGAATATTCCGGCATTGCCGGGCATGGGATATCTTGAGGAATGGTTTGCTTTATTGCCGTTGTGAATATCCGTCTGTAAGCTTGTAGGCGATCTACCTGCGTGTAACGGGGCAAATCAATATTCCGATATTCTCGAAGCAATTCTTTGTTGAAATGGACCGCGGCATAGCCCAGGAATTGAAAAGTGAACCCTAACGTCAAATGGTGGTGAGAGGTTTCGTCGCACTGTGCGAGAAGATATCTCAGCAGGAGTTTCGGTTCTACGGACGGTTCGAGCGTAGCAGTGTTTTTTTGATTCATGTGTTCTCCTTAGCAATTTGGTGAGGCAGGTCTTGAGTAATAGTTGGGTAAATTGAACTTCACGGCAGTCCGATCCACATCAATGACTTTCTGTTTCCCTTGATAATTGGATCCTAAGCCCTTGGCCCTAAAGACCCTACAGTTTGTTTTGAAGTCTCAAATATAGCTCCAGAGCGGCGGCGACGTGGCAACTGAAGAAACCTTCAAGTTCTTTTGCCTTCAGATAAAGTGGCTCAGGAAGGCTGAGGCTGATTTTCTTATGGCTCTTCCCCTTGTGTCCGCGGCCGGGACCGGCTCCACTTACCTTGATCGTGATCTCTTCCGCAAGGTTGTGTAATCGGGCGTCAATGATATCCGCCATCCGTTTCTTAAAGCCATCTCCGTTGATCATAAGGGACAATTCCCTGTCCACGACTTCCTGAACACCCTCTTCAATTGCGCTTTGCACGGAGTTGTTGATGAAGTTCATCAGGTCGTGATCTATGGCGAAGTCTCCGTTATCTTGTGTCTCGTTCATCGTTTCCGTCTCTATGTTCTTGATCGTTTTCATGAGTGGCAACCCGGACGACTCAATGTTCGACTGAAAGACGGATTCGATGCTCCTTTTGGTATGAGTCGGGTATGTTCGGTTTTGAGTATTTGGATGAAAGTGCGCTACTGCCTATGCTTGTACCCCCATTGTTGTAGACCGTTTGTCCGAAGAAAAAAGATGAGGGCAGGAAAGTTGGGCTTTGCCAAAGCGGATCGGTCGGACTTCAAGTTGAACAGAGATTGACCGGTTGTTGACTCGGAAATTTAGGGGCGCCGGGCGCTTGTCAAAGACGCTTCTAACGTGTTAACACCATAGACAGGGCAAGAAATCGCAGATAATCCTTTTACGAGCGTACGGAAACAATTCCTGTAGGATGTCGGGCCACCCATGGAAGTCTGCCTCAGACCTAATGTCGGGAGCTGAGGAGTCCTTTCATGAACCGACCGTCGCAGGCATGCTGAAGGCCATTGACGGCAGGATAATGTCCATCCGACAATGACACGTCAGATTTCTCTTAACGAGGCGGTGAGCAGGTTTGTGGTTTTGACGTTGGACGTGATAAAGCCCCTTGGGAACCGAGTGTGGAGCCGGAATATACCGGTTCACCTGACACGGACGATTATCCAAGCCGCTGTATACCAGATATATCGATTAGCAAGCCTTGAAACCTTTCAGGAAATATAATCCAACTGTTTTGCTCCAATCCAAACCTATCGGCGAACCCGAGAATAATTTGATTGAGGAATAGCGCTATGGAATTACTGAAGATTGACGTGATCGTGGACAAGATCATCGCACTGACGAACGAAGAGGGGTATTTTTCTCCGCATGAATTAAGATCCGCCTTTAGCTTACAAAAGGACTTGCAAAAAGTCGCCGGGCTCACGATAAACCAACTTGAAAAGCACTCTTTCTCAAAAGAGGGCATGTTACGGGTGCCGAGCCGCCTAGGCAAAGAATCGGTCAAAAGGTTCATCAACATTGCTAAGACGGCGCAACTTCAGGGCAGGAAGTTGAGCTTTGCCGAAGCTCAAGAAATTGTTGAGAAGATATATACTCTGAAGGGGGCTGAAACTTCAGATGTGAAAGTGACTGAGTCCGCGCCTGTGGAAGTAAGGAAGGGTAAAGTAATACTTAGGAAAGGGGCTGTGGCACCTTCCAAACCGAAAGAAGAGCCGGAACGAACAAATCTGGAAGCTCCTGAGCCCGGTCAAAAAATAGATCGGCTTGTAGGCGCAATTATTGAAGTTTCTGATCCTGAAGGGCGCTTCGATCCGAAAGACGTTTATGCGAAGGTACGGGGAACAGGGCTTTCAAAGAGGTTATCAGTTATCGTTTCCAATCTCAGGTTGCAGGGATTCATCAAGGACGACAAATTGAGAATACCGGTATCTGGAGGTTCTGATGCGGTAAAGGGCTTTATCAATTTGGCTGCACGGTTGCGGAGACAAAATGCCCGCATGTCTTTTGACGATGCGGTGGCAGGCAGGCCCTCCGAAGTTTCTCCTGCCGAGCCAACACCGGCCCTCGAGGCATCCCCGCCTCCTTTAGCCCTCAAGAAACCGCTTAAACCTGCTGAGGCAAAAACTGAACACATTGCTATTCCAGAGGAATTTGTCGCTATTTCCAAACCGGAAGAGGATTTGAAGGCGCTGTATGAGGAGATGAAAACTAAGGCTGCCGGATTGGAGGGAGAGCTGTCCGCCTATAAGGACATGTGCTTTCACTTTATTGAGATATTCAGACGATGAAGAGACTCTGAATTTCGTAAACAGAGGCGGGCGCTGTAGCCCTGACTCATCGGCTTGCCTATAGATGGTTGATCCAGAGATGCGAACGGTTCGAGAGTCGTGACATGCCGGTTTATTGATAATCTCTTCTATTTTTTTTATCACGCCGGTAGCAAGGCCCATGTCGAGACCGCTCAACAGTGAGTCATGGTAGTTCCGGGTTCACAAATTTATTCTGGTCCTGTCACCTTATGATTGCCAAATCCCTCTTGGATATCTATCAGCTCCTTGCGGATTTCTTCCAGAATGGACAAAAAGCGGTTAGCCGGGAGACTCGTATTGGGGGATTCCGGCTTGCCTGTGTCATGTGTCAATATTGCATCTCCAGTCGCGATCAAAGCTTGCTTTGCTACCTCACTCTGCTCGAACTTTGCCCGAATTCCACGCTCAATCAATTGATAATACTCTTCTGATTTTAATAATATGGGCTGGTCTTGCCACCACAGCGTTCCGCTTTCCCTTACCTTTCTGTTTCTCTTCTTGGTGCCGGCTCGTTTTGCCTCGAAACCAAATCTCAAACAAATTCTCTTCTGTTTTTCCAGGTTTTCTTCTTTCAGGCCCTGAATAAATCCTTCCACTGATCCACAGGCTACACCGTCGAACTCAAACGGAGTATGGGCGAAATTCGACAGAATGGCCCCAGGTCCTTCGGCTGTGGATACGATATTTATTACTTGTTCATCCATAACTTCTTCTACAGACCGGCTTGCTTTTTGCTTGGACAGTTTGGGGACGAACCGCTTAAGGGGTTCGTTTCCGTATAATAGGCAAAGGTCTCTTTGGGGATCAAGTCCCGCATAGAGTAGGCTCTTAAAAGCATCCAGGACTTTGCAAGCAAAGGTAATCAGGTCGTCGTTTAGAGGCAATAGTTATTTTGACTCAGGCTGCTCACCGAAAGAGCGAATCCGCAAGAATCTTGGAATTATTCAAACGCCTGACTATAGACCTAGCTGTAACATTGAAGCAGCGGAAGCAATGGAAATTTGATTAAGGTCGATTGATGCCGGTCTATAGTTCAGGCCTTCAGTTTGTTCATTTCTCTTCTTAAACTGGCTTGCTAAGCGTCACATCTTGGCAGCCCATTTCCCCCCATCATCCTCACAGCGTCATGCCTTTGCCCGCACCGAGGGTAGCAATCCGGACTCTCAAGAAAACTCGCTTTTCACCGCTATCTGACTATTTAAATACTAATAACAACTTCATTTTTCCCGAACATAGGGTCGGCAATATAAGCGTGAAGCCAATTAACCCAACCCCAAGGGGGAAAAGGAGTCCAAGGTGAAATCGATCTTAATTAGACTGGTTCTTTTTTTCATAGCGGTGTCATTTGTAGCGTTTCCCGTCCATGCTTTTGTGTCCGAGAAATCCACAGGTTGTGTGGAAATGGCTGAGAAAGCCCAGAAATTTATCCAAGAGAAGGGGGAAGGCTACGCTCTCAGAGTATTCTCAGCATCCAAGGGACCGTTCATAGATAAGGAGATGTACGTCTTTGCCTGCTCAATGGATAACAAATTATTAGCTCATCCGTATAGACAGGATTTGGTGGGTCAGGACGTGAGTAATCTGAAGGACGCCAAAGGAGAGGCCATATTCCAGGAGTTCCACAAAATTGCAGAAGAACAAGGTTCCGGATGGGTAAGTTATTATTGGAGAAAACCAGGTGAACACGCAACAGTTCCAAAAATGACTTACATCAAGCGACTCCCGGATTACAACATGTATGTGGGTGTCGGATACTACCAGAGCGAAGACAGAATGAACTGAACGGTTACCGAGGAGAAACTTGACAAGGCGGGACTGGACATGATGTCGGTCCCGTTTCTTACCTTTGCCAAACGCATATTTCCGTTTGGCTTTAGCATAGGAAGCAAGGCCTTAGGCAGCAGATGAAAATAGCGTTAAGCATAAGCTCCCTATCGTTGTTTTTCGAGTCGGCACGCGCCCAATTTCGCCGGTAAACGTCAAAGCTCTCAGCTTTGCCCTGAGGACTTTGGCGACAAAGTTGGTCTAGGTAATCAAGCAGTAGAGAAACATAATCAAATGCCCCATAATTATTGGAAAACGAGATAGGCAAATGGTTCATCCAAGACGCCGGGCCATTCCATAGGGGGGCAGGATACACCAATTCGACAATGAGACTTAGAAATCTGCCCGGCTAAACACATAAACAAAGCCCTTCAGACGGTCGCCGTTGTAGGACATTTTCATTTGCTTGACATCCCATCATATCTTCGGCAAAGGTGTAATCGTTCTGCATCCCCGTAAGCCTTTTCTCCTTTATCCTCGGTCAACTTCCTTTGGGGCGCTTCCATGATACCTAAGGAAAAAGCCGCTGAAGTAATGGCCATCTGCATATCAAACCGACAGGATGCAATCAAACGGCTTCAAGAGCAAGGACACAGCGTGGATACCATCGTGCTCATTGAGTTTGATGGCTATCCGGAGATCTATCGTCTGGAAGATGGTCAACTAAGAGGTCAAGATTGCTTCGAGGTGCGACCGGTTATGCCTGATGACAAGCTAATGGCCAAACAGACTGAGCAAGGCTTTTGGATCAAATGGGAGATCAATTGCAAAGACGATATGGTTTATGAGGTGGATGTGTGATGGTGGACGGAGAATGTTGTTGGCTCTTTGACTGAAAACCGGCTTGTCAAATATGCCGCAAGTGTCATATTATCCCTTTAAGATTAGGGGCCAGCCATGGAATCATCTAAAAATCTTTCATTCAATCGTGATCATCATCACTTGTTGCTCCAGGGAGTCACTAACAGCAGACTAGAGAAGATCAAGAATCTGCAAGCTCAGGGCATCCCGTTAAATCAAATTGTCCTCATTCAAGCTCAAGGCTACCCCATCTTCACAGAGACAAGTGATGGACTCCAAGTCGAAGACTGCTTTTACGTGAGGCAAGCCAAGCCTGAAGACCGGAATCTTGCCTCCCCTCTACTTAACGGTGTTCTAATGCGATGGGAAATCAGGAACCCGAACACAAAATGTTACAAGATTGAGATACGGAGAGGAGAATTACGCGAAAGCGAAATAGTAACGACGCCGGTATACGGCAAGGGAAAATTTTCTTGACTGACGCACTCGCTTGAGCTTAGTATGACGCCGAATTCGAAGAATTTTCACTTGTGGCCCCATGACGAAATTTTACACGAAATGTCATGGGGTATTTTTTTATAGAACTTCCTTAATAATTCCAAAAAAAAGTTTCCGAATCGGAGATATGCCTGAAATCATAAAATAATCCTTCCTCGCCTTCATGGTCCGTTGGAACAGTCTAAACAGGAATGACCGGTTAGGACCGTATAGGGAATGCTCAAGAAGAATAGCCCTCTTTTTCTGAACCGGCAAAGGGTTAGTTTATATAATGATAAGGAATTACAATGGGTTCCATAACCTTTCTCCGAGATTATCCGCTTTTTCCCGAGTAACAAAAGACTGCGAGAGGCCATGCCGAATCTAACATCCAACATTGTCAAATGCCTCCGCAAGCCCACAATAATGGATTCCGCCAAGAGGCTAGGACTTCGCAAAGGAAAGGGCCTCGTTTTGGGGGGTATGCAAGCAATGGATGTCCTTATGGATTATTGCATATACTCTTACAGAAGGGGAGGCAAAAACGAGATCCAAAGCTATGTGGAGAACTGCGGTCCTGCTGAAGCGTCAGATGACGGGATCTTGTTAAGAGCCATGTTGCGCTGTCATTATTCCATTTTTCAGGTGAGGGATATTGAGCGTGGTAGAGGGTTAACATTGTTAGACCTTCTCCTCAATAAGGAATTATTGTTGCTGGACGTGGGACTCTCAAGCTCAGCCATCCAGGGAATGAGTTTTGCCGGAAGAGTTCTTCCGTTAGGCGATTACTACATGACATCAGGAGCATTCATTCCTTTGTACCGGGAATTTGTAGAAAAAACAGTGATTCCAACTGTGGAGAGGTTTATATCGAAGATCAATAGAGAAGCCGAATCCGTTTTTTCGCCTGTTGATGAGGACGCTTTCTCTGCTCAGATTATTCGGGCGGCGCTCAAGGACGGTATGCTGGAGAGCATGGCCTATTCCGAAATAAAAGACGAGTAGGTTACCGGTATGGAGAGTCCACCTCTTAAATTATCCATAAACCAGATAAGGTTTGATGAACTGCTTCTCAAGATTCCAGGGTAATCCTTTTCATCTGGATTTTCTGCATTATTGGGGCTATACCACAGGAAAACACTCTCTTGAGGGAACGAGGTCAGGCCATTGACTACCCATGGCCCGGTCCATTAAGGAATCTCATAATGAAGAAAATCATTTTTAAGTTAGGAAATTCCGTTGTCGTCAAGCCACATGTGATTGATCCCGACTTAGGCGTGAATATCGGCGGTTGGCAGGGAAGAATCTCGGAAATCAACGAAGAATATGATCTGATTTGTATCAGTTGGGATAGCATCACCCTGCGACAGATGACCAGCGACATGATTGACCAGTGCGATGAAAAAGATTTAGACTGGGCGGTAATGTATCTAACTCCGGAAGAGGTGGAATTGACGTCTTCAAGAGATAGTCAGGAGGATGTGGAAGAAATTTTGGATCTTTTAGAAGGATCTTACGAAACTCAATGAAAATCCATGACTCCCATAATCGAGGTGGCCCTGATGCAGGCCCACGGTTTCAGATTTCAATTCTCACGACTTCGGTCTCTTTGTCCTTGATTTCCCATTTAACCCATACGTCGTAACCGTTCACCGCGATCCCCCCAGGGAACACTGATTTTTGGCACCCTCGGCGATGTTCAACCGGCGTCCACAATCTCTCCTCTAACGTCGCACTTCATAACGTGGCCAAGCTGGAGAAGTGAACCTGACCGGCCAGCCAGTCGTTGGTCTTCTCCCAGGCGGCTACGTCCGCACCGCATGGAGGCCACACGGAGAAAATCTTGGTGTCCGGGGAACCGCCCCCACGGGGACCATTGTACATCATGCTCAACGACGTTGGTATTAGCCGTCCAAGCGTTGTCGCCACCAGATTCTTGCTTTGGTGGTGAGGAGCAGAGTGATTCCCAGGATGAACAAGAGGGAACCCAGCCCTGAGGACAGCATGAAGAAGAATCCCAATGTGGTGGCGAGGATCGCAGCGACCAGATGAATCTTGAGGTCGTTGAGGCCATTCCATTTCTTTGTGGGTGCGGTGTCCTGAACCATCACTGCTTGGTTGCTGCGTACCATAGGACCGAAACCGTGCTCATCCCTCCCGCAATGCAAACACACTTTTGCGGCCCCCGGCTTTTCGCCAAAACAGTGCGGACACTTCACGAGATCTGCCGGCATGAATTCCTCCTTTGAGACCAAAGAATAGACCGTGAATGAAGATTGAACCCTTACCGATATCGCTGCGCCCTCACCTTTTGCCGGAGCCCAGGGTATAAGCAGTACAGCGCCTCGTATAATGGAATGGGCTCGGTCCGGGTTTCAACGGTGATCACGAAGTTACAATTGTGATCTATGCTATCGTCCGGCTGCTGGGAGAAAAGTTCCAGACCATACATTTGGTCGGTCTGGCCACGCCCTGTTTCTCTAAACCTCTTTCTCCTTTTCAGACTTCTTCTCCCCTGTTCTTGGCTGCCGTTTCGGCTTCTCACTTGGGGGTTTTGGCTTGCCTTGCTTGGCAGCGCTCACCTTGATGTCCCCGCTTTTCGGAGCCACTGCTAGCGCCGTCTGATGTGTCCCCATCGGCGGCTCTTTCGGTCTCTTTACCACGACGCCTTGCTCCGGCATCTTGCGTTCTACCTCTTCCGTGGCCTCGCCAAACGCCCCACGGCCTGTTTCGTACAGCAAGAAACCACCCTTCAAAATGGTCTTCAACAAGGGCCTCACAACTGACCATGCCAAAGGTACAACTACAGGCGCGGCGAGCACGCCGACACCGACCGCGACACTGGTGAGTAGGTCACCTCTCGGTCTGAAATCCCAAATTGCCATGTCTATAGCCTCCTATTCGTTCTCAAGAATTAACATATCTACTCCCCCATCATACCACAGCGCATTCTGTGGAAACCCTGGCGCAAGTGTCATGTTTGAGAAAGCGACCGATAACAGCATCACTTATTTGATCGCACAGTTTGTCGGGGTGTCTTTCGGTAACCGATTCTGACGCGTGTATGAAGTTTTTTTCATTTGCTATTCAGCGCTCCGCCTTTTGTGGCTTCATTCACGAGTAAAGGAGCCAAGGAGGCAACACCGATCACGAGCCCGTCAAAGGCGCTTACAGGAGTTGTGCCGAGCAGAGTTCTCAGTCCAGGAATCACGTACGTGGCCAATTGTAGCCCGAGCGAACCTATGACCGCTATGTTCAGGTACTTATTGGGAGCCGATTTCTCAGCATCGAATATGCTGCGGTGTTTCGAACGACAACTTATCGCGTGCAGGATCTGTGACGTGGTAAGGCTTTGAAACGCCAATGTTCCCGCTGCGGGACCCATGCCGTATCTCATAACGCCGTATCCATATGCGGCGAATGAAGCAGCGGTCATGGTTGCCGCTTCGAGGGTTATTCTTTTAAAGTCCTCCGTTTTGACAATCGGCTCCATAGGGTCCCGTGGGGGCTGGCTCATCACATCGGGCTCCGCCGGCTCCAAGGCCAAAGCCAGGCCGGGGAATATGTCAGAGACAAGGTTGATCCAGAGCAGTTGCATGGCATTGAGAGGGTATCCCAATCCCAAGGCGCCCGCTATGAACATCACTTGGATTTCGCTGAAGTTGGTGGCGAGAAGATAGTGGAGCGTTTTCCTGATATTGTTATAAATGGTTCGGCCATCGCTTATGGCGATTATAAGAGTTTGAAGGTCGTCTTCCTCGAGCACCACGTCAGCCACATCCCGGGCCACATCAGTCCCGGCTCGCCCCATGGCTATGCCTATGTCGGCTGCTTTGAGCGCAGGTCCGTCATTGATACCATCGCCCGTCATGGCTACAACCTTGCCGGTGCTCTGAAGAGCTTGGACGATCTGGAGCTTGTTGGACGGGCTGACCCGTGAAAAGACATGCACCTTGCCGCTCAGGGCCTTTAGCTCGGCTGGATCCATGCTTGTGAGATCCGTCGAATCGAGGATCTCCAACGACTGGCCCTTGCTAAGCCCCAATTCTTTGCCCACCGCATAAGCCGTTGGGCTCTGGTCCCCTGTGATCATCACCGTTTCCAGACCGGCTCGATGAAACATTGCGATGGATTCTTGTACCCGCTCCCTGATCGGGT
Organism: uncultured delta proteobacterium; assembly: GCA_963747865.1. Classification (GTDB taxonomy): domain Bacteria; phylum Desulfobacterota; class Desulfomonilia; order Desulfomonilales; family Desulfomonilaceae; genus JBBSBY01. The sequence continues at coordinate 79,873 of CAVVHK010000068.1, forward strand.
CGGCCATCCCAACAAGCCCCAACCACGCATAGCCATTTTCTGCCGCGGAGAGATCATCGCCATTCTGTACATCGTACCGCGACCCCAAGGACCCGCAAAGCCTTGCCGGCCATTGCGTCATTTTCAACCTCGATGAGGTCTCTGTCTTCATCACTGAGCGGGACCTTCATCCCGCCTTTAATTTGATGGCCACATTTAGCCAAAACTTCCGCGGGGCTGCCTTTCAGGGCAACGAATCTGTGGTTATTCACCGACCCGTGTACAGTACCTCATGAATTGCCGATTATCGGACCGGTATTCAGTACCCAATAAGGGATGTTGCGCCCTCAAAGCGCGAACGTCCACACCTGCGCTTATGGCCATGTGGATCAGAGCATTCTCGGTAGCGGAGCCGTTCAGCACATATTGGCGCTTCCTGGTCTCTATTTGGGTCTCATTGCAGAGCACGCATACATGAATAAGTTTCAAGACCTCGTCAGCGTCGCAGGGATCTAAAGACCCTTCTGAGCCGTAGAAAAGACCCTCCCTTATTTCTATGCGCTCCATCCCGGAATAGATCCTTAGGACCGACATTCTGTTATGCGTAATAGTACCTGTCTTGTCGAAACATATCGTCTGAATGGAACCGAGCGTACATACTGCATCGAGGTTCCGTATGAGGACTTTGTGCCGCCTCATGTTGTTGATCCCGAGCGCAAGCGTGGTAGTTGCGACAGCCGGCAGACCTTCCGGAACAGCCGCAACCGCAAGAGAAATGGCAGTCTTTAGCATCTGAAGAAAGCCGTTCCCGCGGAGGAGACCTATAAAGAAAACTAATCCGCAGACGGCGCCGGAGATCAAAACCAGTTGATTACCAATTGTGCTTAACTGCCTCTCCACGGGAGTCTCCGGGGCTTCAGCTTCGGCAACAAGGCTCTGGATTTTGCCCATTTCTGAATATCGGCCGATCGCCACAACAACGGCAAGGCCCTGGCCTCCTGTAATCAGTGTCCCGGAGTAAATTATGTTGGAGCGATCTACAAGAGGAATCTTGGAGCCCTTCAGCGGGGATGATATCTTACTGACGGGCATGCTTTCGCCGGTGAGCACCGATTCGTCTGCAGTTAAATGACTTGCCTCGACAAGCCTTGCGTCGGCAGTTACGTATGTCCCGGGCTTGAGCACAAGAATATCTCCCACCAGAAACCTGCTCGGCAGGTATTTCCAGCGAGCTTCCTTCCCTCATTATCTGCGCGTATGGACGGATGAGTTTCTTCAATGAATTAATGGTCTTTTCGGCCTCATTCTCAGTGACAAACCCGATTACTGCGTTAATGCCCACTACGGCCATGATTACGATCGCATCTGCAACGCCCCCGGTAACCACGGAAAGGCCGGCAGCGGCAAACAACAACGCAACGGGGAGCGAGATGAACTGGTCGATAAAGATCCCCCACTTGGAACGAGCGAGTGGCTCGGGGACAACATTGAGACCGTATTGCTTAAAACTTTTCTTGGCTGCTTCTGCCGACAGCCCCTTTCTCTTAGAGGAATTCAGCGAGGCAAGTACGAATTTCGCTTCCATCAAGTGCCAGGGCTTGGTCTCCTGCTCTCTCGTAGCAAAAACGTACGGCTCATCTTTCTTGCCGCTGGTGACCCTGAGTTCGGTTACACGGGCGGGGACGCTCTGTGGTAAAAGACCCGAACCATTCTCGACCTGAGCAACTTCTATCTCTTGCTGGTAAGTTACGGCGATCTGCTCCACGTGCGAAGCGATCTTGCGGGGATTGCAGTCGGGATCAAATATGATAAGGACGTTTCCGGTCAGAATGCTGGCCGAAACTTGTCCGACCTGCGGGTCTTCCGAGAGCAGCGTCTCCAGCCGGTATTTTAGTACCACCGAACGGTAAAGGCCTATAACCTTATACCTTACTCTACCTCGTACAGTATTGTGGATCTGTTTTACCAACTCAATTAGCCTCGTGAGGCGTGAAGACACACTTCAGCGTGGAAACGCATTACACCACGCCGAAATCACCCCACGACTTGAGGAAAACGGGGTTTAAGCTAATCTGTTTCATGCGACATCGTAGGTCTAACGGACGCTATCAATCTCCGTCTCCAGCATCAAGGTCTACCACCAGGTCTTCCCCTCCGTCCCACTCATCTACCTGTGTCCGCGTCAATACTCCGAGAGCGTAGTAAAAAGCCGTGTACCATGCGGGCATGGCCACATTTCCTCGCGCAATTTGCCAGATCCCGGATATTAACAAGCTCAGAAAGATCAGGCTCGGGATGTCAACTTCACCGCCGGACAAATTCTTGAGGTCTTGATTATATGCCTGAAAAGTGTCGGACACATTGCCAAACAAACTCTTCTGACGCCGGGTGGACCGCTTCAAGAGAAACAAATCGTTTTCCCTGGCAAACTCAACGAGAGCGTTTCTATCGCATTCGTAGGAAATCAGGGCGCTAGCCGTCTGTGGATTCACTCTGATTTCCTCTATACCGGGGCAAGCGGCGAGGCGCCCCCGCAGAGTGGAAAAATATGAGACATCCCCCTTCTTGGAAGGAATCTTGATCCTAAGCCTACGGGCCATCCCATGGGACACATGAGCATCGGGAATCATTTCGTCCTCTCTTTGCAGTGTCTGATCCTCTACGCTCCTTTTCCCTTTCCCTTGACGGGCGCCGCCAGTTCGGCCTGCACTTCAGACTTTGCTTCGGCAGTCAGGTCTTCCACAACCTCGCAGACCTCGGCCCACATCTCTCTTCCCCATTCGTAAACCATAATGCCGCCCTTGATGGCTGCCTTTGCCACCGGCCTCGCAGCGTCTGCTATCACGGGAATTACAACGGGGGCCACTAACAGTCCCACGCCTATTGCGACACCAGTCCAAAGACCACCTTTAGGTCTGTAATCCCAAATCGCCATTTGATGTCTCCTCCCTTGTAGTCAATTCTCAACAGTACCCAATATTTGTATGTTAGTTTGTCGTTTATACTGTGTCAACTTTTTTAGCCGGAATTATGTGACGAGCTCGACATCTTGGAGATCGTCAGAGTCTTCATCGGTCCTCACGCCGCCCTTCCGACCCGAACCGGGTAATAGGGACTCCACACACCCAAAATACCGAACAATGGCGTTACATGGCTGAAACAGGAGCAGTGTGTGGACCTACGAAGCTCAGCTTGCTTACCGCTTGGTCGCCGGGGCCGGACGGACGAGCCGGTATCCTCATAGACAAGCAGCCGGCGGCCTTTGTGAGAGACCACAGGTTTGATCGCATACTCGGCAATTTTGACGTCTTGAAATCCTACAGCTATCTCTTTGCGTTCAACTACGGAAGCGGGCTCGCCGCTTACAACCTGAGCGCAGACGGTTTTCTGCGTGACGCTTTTGTGCTGGCCGCCCGTCTGGATTACGCCGTCGCTTCAAACCTCAACTTGTTCGGCGGCTTTCTTTATGCAAACCGCACTTCTCAGGGGTATAGTTGGGGTTGTATCGGTCCGAACGCAGGCCTTGCCGGAAGCGTCTTTGCAGCGGAGTCTGACGGAAATATCAGCATAGCCTGGATCGATACGCGGCTTCTCCCAATATCCCCGACACGTCTCTCGGGTACGAGATTGATCTCGGGTTCGATTGGAAGCTCCTGGAGAACTTCACCGGCGGCTTGCTGATCGGCTATTGGGAGCCGGGCAAATGGTTCAGCTACGCCTGCGTAGACAGGTCGGTCCCAGGTTGGCACACGGGAGTCCCGGCAAACTTCTTCGGCACGAGGCCCGACAGAAACAATCGATCCCATATTGGGCGGCAACTGTTACGTCAAAATGAATTTTTAACTCCGGCGACGCCACGATTTCAACGGAGCACGACCGGAGGCTTAAATATGAAAGAATTCTTAGCGATCACAGCCGTTGTAAACGGATATCCTCCTACACAATGACAATTCTCTTAACTGCGGCCACCGCGGCAGCGGGATCGTCGATGCACTGAAACAGGTCCATGTCGTCCGGATCTATCATGCCGTGTTTCGCCAACAAGTTTTTCTTGATCCAGACAATCAGGTCTTTCCAGTAATCCTTTCCCAGGAGAATTACCGGGAAGGGTTTTGAGCGATCTGTCTTAATCAAGGTAAGAGCCTCGAAGAGTTCATTCATGGTTCCGAAGCCCCCCGGAAGAATGATGTACGCGACGCCGTATTTGACGAACATTACCTTCTGGATAAAGAAATAACGGAAGTCGAGCCGGATGTTTATATAAGGGTTTGCCGCTGGTTCTTTTGGAAGATGAATGCACAGCCCTACGGACTTGCCTCCGGCTTCAGTCGCTCCGCGGTTTGCCGCCTCCATAGCTCCAGAACCTCCTCCGGTAATTACGGAGAAGCCTGCTTCGGCAAGGAGTCGTCCGACTTGACGCGCCATCTCGTACACAGGGTCTGCTTGTGATATGGTCGATGATCCGAAAACCGAGACTGCGGGATGGATCTCGGAGAGTGTCTCAAAGCCATCCACGAATTCGGAAATAATTTTGAATATTCGCCAACTATCTCTGACGCTGAAATCATCGATCAAATATTGCTTCTCAAGCATCTAGTTTTTCCCCATCATTACGGCAAAGTAATAATCCGGAAGTATGCAGCGGTCTTGCCTTTTCGGGCTTGCTTGAACCTGTGCCCGGTCGGGGGATGGTCCCTCTGACCACAAGAACGGTGATGTGACGACCTACCACAAAACCGACAGATACAAAAAGTCGTCACGTTACCTAAAAAGCCTGTAGTTTCAGATTTTTGACTCTAACTCCCCGCACAGGCGAATGTCAAACACAATTCTACACGTGGCTTCTCACAAGAGCACTGCGCTGTAGTGCCGAGCCAACGGAAGACTAAGTGGTCCATTTCGCAAATACGATTGCGTATTCAGGGCCTTTCTCCATTGATTCAGGCGGCCAAGCGAAGTCGGTTGACGGCGTCCGCTTGCGCCTGGATTTTTTCGAGAGTTTTCTTAAGGTCATCTTTGGTGTATTTCCATTTAAATGGCTTGGCTATTTGATTATACAGGTCTTGAAACTGAAGTATGGTGGTTTCAAGAACTTTGAGGTCTTGAAAGTCGTTTGGTGTTAGCACCTTGCGTTGCAAAATTGAAAAGAATATCTCAACTTGGTTGAGCCAACTGGCGTGTACAGGGGTATGAATTTGTATGGCGTTAGGATACCACTCGGAAAGCCGCTTTATAGAGGATTCCCCTCTATGGGAGGAACCGTTATCCGTAATCCAGAAGACACGTCGCGCCGACCGATAAGGCTCTTGTTGCATAACCAAGTCCACCAACCGATGGAAGGGCTCTATTCCCGTTGTTTTGTCACAGATTCCGAAGAGCTTGGCTCGGTGCACATCCCAAGCGACAAGATAAGCCCATGCGCCCATTCTGTCATATTCAAACTCCACGAGTCTTGGCTGATGCGGCATGGGACCGACGCCGATGACCTTTCTGTGACGGGCCTGGATGCTGGTTTTTTCGTCGGAGCTGATCACGTAATCATCTGGTCCCAAAGGGATTCCATCGAACAATCGGAAATACAGGTCCAGGACGGGGGCCGCTCTTTCTCCGAACAGCGGGTCCCGCGGAAAAAGCCAACTCCGATGCATCCACGGCTTGATGGCGTCACTGTGGAGATAACGCCAAACGGTTTTGACGCTTATGGAAACCACAATGCCGCGAAGTATTGCCTCGCGCGTGATGTCCGTGTGACTGAGACGAGAAAAGGGGAGGCCACGTTTGATGGGAAGTTCGCAGGCTAGAGCCTTGATTTCCACAATGCTCTCAGGGGAAAAAAGAGCGCGGTCTCCCGCACCTGGGTTGATCGTCAAGGCCGTCCAGGCGTTCATGAAAGAAGCGTTTTCTCCACTTCGCGACAACTTGGCGCGAGCTGTCCAGCCGTTGTGCGATCTGCTCGTTCTCCATGCCGGTAGCGGCCAACAGAACGATCTTGGCGCGAAAAACTTCGCAATAAGAGGATGTGTATTGTCTGGATCTTTCAACAAGAATCCGTTCCTCATTCCCGGAAAGCGCGATAATGAAGGGGCTTATGCGCGGCATTTCGCGTTCCTCCTTTTGGAGGTGACGTTTATCGCACATTCATTTCGCGTTCAAGCAAAAAATACGTCAACGTATTTATGCCATAGAGCACTAAGTCGTGTGTTAATCCACCATCCCATCAATAATCGGAGACACTGATGCCTCCAGTTCCTCGATCTCTTTTATCTCCTGGCGCGTTGCCGCATCCAGGAGTCCATAAGCCTCAACAAGTTTTTCCAAATAATCGGCGATGACTTTGCCGAGGTGCATACCGACGGAGAGCCCGATCCAAAACTCCATGACGTTTCTCCTCGCGGTTAGAGTCTTTTATCGCATTATCTCAAGTTCTTGGCTTTATGCAGTAAGGTATTCGAAAAATGAGTTTAGCAATTTGTTCGGGTGGCGGTGCAATCCTATGGCTCGGACCGGATTATTGTCCCCCTCGGGGAATGGGAGAAAAACCCTCGCCTTCAGGCGAAGACTTTAGTAGGCCCGTAGGGCCGGAAACGGATCAGTCCCGATCTGATCGAAGGCTAGTCTGTCGTCCCGTTGACGTTGTCTGGGACACGGGGTATTTCCTGGGCGGCGGCGAAAGTCGAATTTATTCGACTGAGCGGAAAGCCGCCGAAGCCACCGTCTTTAGACGGTTGGAGCCTTCACTTTACAATACAGCTCTAGCGATTTGGCTATATACTGTCATTACCCTCCTTGAAATTTAATGACTTCATAACGACCGTAGGTCATGGAAAATGGTTTCCTATATTACAAACTGAAACGAATAGTCAATTAAGAAAGAAGAGACCATCAGCGGATTTGCAGGAACGGGGCCGGGAAAAAGAAAGCCCGCAGCAAGACACGAACAGCCGCGGGCCTCAGGAGTGGTTCGGCGAAACGCGGAGAATGCGACCAGTCGCCGGTACCCTGAAATGATTGGGCAAACTCCGGCTTATTGACGCCGGCTCAAGAGCATAGATTGACGCATCACTGAGTCCCGTATGGACATTCGAAAGACGGAATTCGCCTTCCTATTCCTGGGGGAACTCAAGGCAGTCCCACGGAAACACATACTCGATGTGAGTTCCAATTTCATGAATCCTGGCTTCCTCATAGTCCCAAAAAATTTCACGGATGAAGAATTTTCTTTCAGGAATTCCTACGACTCGCACCGGGCATCCAACGTACAGCCTTGCGCCTTCCGTTTTGCCGTGTTCACCGGGTGAGAAGTCGCCCAATCCTCTCATGTCACGAGTCAACACAGAAACCAAGCTTCTCACCGGTATGACCGGTTCGATGGGGCTGGGTCTATTGTGCTCTTCAAAGACTCTAAGGAGTTCATGGGCTGCTTGGCCCTTCGATCCTGTGTCCACTGATGAGGAATTCGGGCTCCCGTAAACGAGTCGCATATAATCGCGAGCCGCATGTCCACTTTGTATTGCGTTTGTAACAAGCCGAGCTTTCATGGCCGTCTCCTGCAAGAGATATCTCTCAATGAAAGACGGAGGGGCGCAAACCGATAGCCCCGATGGCCCAGGACATGCGGATCTTGATGTTCTAGCCGAATGGTTCTCGGCAAGTCCCAATAGAGCCACGCCCACCCACATCATGCGACATTCGGTAAGGCCCGTGTAGTCCATGTAGTTCCTGAAAATAATCTCGAAGTCCTTTGTCGTCTTTCTACCGGACGTAGTTTCATACGTCACAACCGTAGAAGAGGAGGATTTCTCCATGAATTTTGAACCGCTGTCGGCAAACTTCGAAGATACGACCCTGGAAATCATTTCGGAACGTGGCGAAAGATTTATTACTGTCCGTGATTTGGCTGCGGGTCTCGGCGCGAAGAAGAGGTCGGTCCATAAGCTGATTGAGGATTTAGCCCGACAAAATGAACTCAAGGAAGGTATGCACTTTTTGTGCATACCTTTATCCAGTCGAGGAGGGACGCAGAATACGATGATTGTGTCCTATCGCGGAGTCCTCAGAATCATGATGAGAATGAATTCGCCCCGGGCAGCCCGGTTTAGGGACTGGTGTGAAACCGTGCTGTACGGAATCATGATTGGTTCGGTTAATACCGCTATGCCTGTTCAGCGAGGTGAGAGGCTCGAAAAGGAGCTGAAGGCTATAGGAACCGCCGCTCAAGAAGCGATGAAGAAGACCTGTGATCTGATACTCAGCATGCGATCCGACACGAGCCTTGCCCCTACAGTCGCTCAGAGCATTAAACTTTTAGAGGGACCGAAAGTGACCGCCATGGAGTGGGTCCGGAAGTATTACCCGCATTACCTTCACCGAAAGATGAATAGTGGAGGCAGGTTCGAACGATATTGCGCCGTGCGCCATCTGGCCGAATTTGATAAATGGCCGGACCACAGACCAACCCGCCGTCTCAATGCTTGGGAATACCCCGAACAGGAGAAAAGAGAATTCTTGGAGCGATGCCTGCTGGATTTCCACGTAGCATATCTTGTCCAGAGAGCGCTGCCGACTGGTGTTGATTCCCGATCCGGCGTACAGGAGGCATTGTAATGTTGGAATTAATTGTGCCGGACGCCGGCAGTATTCGTAGGGGCGAACCTTTCGTTAGCGTTTCGGGAAAGTTCAATCGAATATTGTTGTTCAAAGGAGCATATGAAGAGATGCGCCTCCATTATGGCCAAGATTTCGAGTTCGTGCAATTTTTCGTAGATAAAGAAAGATTGGGCAGGTTTTGGATAAGGCCTGGGACAAAGGAACTTCCTGGGGTTAGTCGGGTTGCGCTCAACCCAAATAACGGAACCAGGACGATCAGCGTCTCCTACCTTCTGAAATCTTTGGGCTGGCAGTCGGAGCAGAGTGTCCGTTGTCCGATATCCTGGGACTCGGAGAATAATGCCGCAGAAGTCATAATAACCACGGCCTCGTTGTAAAATGTGTCGGGGAGAAGCCGATGGACTTAAATCGGTTATCCCCTGATCCGATTCATCAAGTATTTGGACCACCAAAGGAGACGTTCATGGCCCAGAAGCCCTCTTGCCGAGATTTTCTAAAGTCAGGATTGGCGGCTACTCAAGGAAGGCGCAAAAGGGTTCCTAGCATTACAGTAGGCGGCATGCGGTCTTTCTCTACGCCGCTCCTTCTCGTAAAAACTTCGTGCGCCTTCCGAGGGAGCAGCAACTTATGCTCAGGAATGTAGAGGCCTATCGAGGCCCTATGGGTCGGTAAGTAACCTCTCCGTAAATTTGCTCCTAGACTCTTCCATATCGGCGCTTTCCGACGGTTTCCGCCCACGAAGACGGCTCGTATAGCTGAAATGGAGACATTTGTCGATCCGGTGCGAAGCCTCTTCGAAGTAAAGCAGACCACCGGCTCCATCTGCGCCTGAATCCACCATCACGAAGCTCCAAAGGCTCGTCAAGGGCTTGTCGATGACGCCGCGCCTCGACGCGTGAAGAAGCGCATAACGATTGCGGCTCTTTCGTCTTTGTTTCGATGTCCGAATACTCTCGATCAGAGTGAAGTGACTCGTCACGCAATTCGTCATCATGCTCGTCCAACCCGGAAGTGCAGGCAGGCCGATTAGTAGATCATCCTATCGGTGATTCGGATGTCCCTATATCATTATTTTCGTTTTCAGGTCCCGCCTGCAAAACCTCGATACCGACCCATAAACCGCCCAGCATGAGCCCGTCTTCCTCTTCGATCAAGTCTAGGGCATCGGGAAAGTGTTCCCCAACGGTGGATAGAAGATTTTGTGGAGAGATGGCGTCCGCCGCCTCCTCCAGGGATTCATATCCGTCGTAAAAACGGGACTCCGAATCATCGTCGACCGTGAAGCCGAAGCCTGTGCAATTTTCATTGCCGTCTGAATCGTAACAAGTGAATTTTGTTAGAATAATGCAAATAGGAATAAACATCGTTAACCTCCATTAGAAACGCGGCGCCGGAGGCACGCCGGGCAAATTCACATCGACCGGATCAAGGAACTCAAGGTCGTTCCAAGGAAATCTGAAGACCTCTCCTGTGGTGGTGTCGATCACCGTACTGTTTTGTCCGGCCCAATTTATGGATTTCAGGACAAACACCCTCGGATCGTTTGCTACGACGCGTCGGAGCCTGGTTCCGGCAAAGATGGCGCCCCAGAGCGCCTGAACAAGTGTGTCATCCCCTTGATGTTCTTGATAAGCCATTTGCTGCCTCTTCTTGTTATTTATTTGAAAAAACTCTCATGGAGAAAAACGAACTGTTGCCGAATATTTTTATGCCGACTGCGACCGTCCTTGGATGGTCGAAGACTCTATGTTGTTTTTTATGACATCGCGGATGGCTCTGCACTCCACTCCGGTCAGGGTCACGCCGCTATAATCGCCGGGGCCAAGAAGATCATTCGGGATGAACTCTATTTCGGCCTCTCCGATCAATGGAACCCGTACAAGAATCGTTACGTCAGCGTTTGCAACTTCCAGGAAACGGGAGAGTTCCTGTCCATGGATCGCTCCTGTGCTGAGAAAGAGAAGGTCTCCCTCCGGAAAACCATCACAACGAAAACAAGAAGGATTATAAATCGCTCTCAATAGCCGATCCGAGGTAATGCCGGATCGAAGCGTCTGCATGACGGCCGTAACCGCTATCAGATCGTAAAAGTTCATATGGCGGCTATCCGCATCGGTTTCTTGACGGATTATCCGGGGTGTAAATAGGCCCGCCGTAATCAACTCCCGGCAGGTCGCTTGGGTAATCCAAGGTGTTATAAGTGGAAGGTCAGCGTAGGAATATAGTGGCTCACATACGGTCATGGATGGTTCCTTTCGTCGGGTTAATGTAAAAATGTAATCGTTAGTTGAAAGACAATCTTCGGGCTTCGCTTTCGGTTGCAATGGAAGAGCCCTGTAGCCGAAAAGGAGTCATACGAGTCCGCAAAATCACATGACATGTTCGGGAGCCACAGCGGCAAGGCGCGTCTTGATAGGGAGAAAACGCACAATTCAAGCGTCGAACTGGACTATTGTGGCCCCTGGAGCTGGGCTCTCCTCTGTGCGCGTTCTAAAACGCAAGGAGAACGATTTTCAGCGATTTTGTCGGCAACCCTTCTTTCTGGTATTCTCCGTCTCGAAAGTCGTCGGTAACTTGTTCTCGTTGAGCCCGGACTCATGTAAATGTGTGAAGTCAGCTCCGGAGGCCAATAATTCTGCTTTTTCTCATGCTGGATCGGTGGAGAAAATCGTCGCTCCACTTTTCGAGTCCTCAAGAAAAGCCTTGGAAGGACGGGGACACTGGTATCGGGTTACGTAGTGATCGATAATATCCTCAAACTCATGCCGGTCCTGGGGACTCCGGTTGTGTCGTAACTGTTGGTCGAGATATTCCCGGCCCTTAGGGTCGATCAGGTGAAGGAATAGACTGCCTGGAGCCGATACGGGGGCATCGATATCAAGGATATTAACCGCCTTGGACTGTTTACGCACAAGCGCCTTCAGGTTGGGTATGTTCTCCAACCGACCGGGAAGGTCTTGTAGGGATTCCAGGGTAATTCCGCAAAGATAAAAATCTCTTTTCAGCCACCGAAGAGTAGTTTTAGTGATGACCAGGGTACGTTGAAGTCGCCTACCAAACTGATTGGCCCGGAGGATTCTCAGTTTCCAGACTATTCTAGGGCTCCCGGTAAATTGAGCCACATCCAGAGCCACATCCTCAACGACGGTCCAATATTCGCCATCGGGCACGACGTCGTAGTCATCGATCCGGCTGAAATCTTCATCGAGAGCCGATAGCGCCTGTGATAAGTTGTTTATCAAATCTAATATTCCTCCTCCAGTCCGTGAAAGACTGAGCTGGGGCAGCAACATGGCCCTGGCCACACGAAAGCATTACCGATTTGAGCCGACTCCGGGTTAGCGCCCCGGCCACATGAAAGACTCGCTCGGTTAGGCGCAGACCTGGAGAAAAGCTCCGGAGACTGTGGCTTCTATTTCCCACCAAGATCTTCCGCTGATATTCAATTTCTCTCCCGAAACATGGCATAAACGGAGTCCGCTATTCGGGCTGCAAGAAGGGGAGGAACTGCGTTCCCTATCTGCCGGGCGATCTCTATTTTGGGGCCTCTGAAGACGAAGTCGTCCGGAAAGGACTGGAGTCTGGCGGCCTCTCTGTGAGTGATGGGTCTATGATGCTCGGGATGTAGGTATCGTCCTTTTTCCGGTTTGAAGAACTCAGTCCTAATGGTGAAGGCGGGTCGATCCCACCAGAGCCTGCCGAACAAATCCGTCCCTCCCGACTTCTTCCTGATCCAACACTCAGGAGTCAACTCAGGGGCTAACCGCTGAAGGTCGAACCTGTTCATGCCCTGTTCCGGAATAGCCCTATATCTCGCCATACTCAGGTCTGTAGGGTTTCTTCCGAAGTGAAGGTCCAGAGGCGCCGGCATAGTATTGATTTCAGTTCCCGCCGGAGCTGGAAGGTCCCCTATCGCGGCCCTGACGTCCAGCCAGGGAATCAAGGTCTCTACAAGCTCGGCCTTCGTGGTCGTTGCGCCATGCCCATAATTCGGGTTGAAATGGGTTGTCGGGGGAGGAAAATATGGCGCCGGATCGGCGAACTTACAGCCCACAATGAGGGCTCTACGCCTGGTTTGAGGGACTCCATAGTCCGCGGCGCAGAGTTTAGCCGCTGTCGTCTTGAATCCCATGCTATTTGATTCTCTTACGATGTCGATATATTCGGAAGAAGTTAAGATTTGGGGGACGTTTTCCATGATAAAGGCTGTAGCCTCGGATCCACGAACTATTTCGAGAAAGGGCTTCCACAGACTTTTGCGAGGATCTGCATTGCGGTTCTTGTTTAAGAGGCTGAATCCTTGGCATGGAGGGCCGCCGATCACTAGGTCCGCCGCAGGTAGTTGAAACTCAGAATCCTCCAACAAGTCGGTGATATCTCCGACCACGCAATGATTACCGAAATTGGCGTTATAGCTCTCCGCCGCGTACTTGTTGATATCGTTGGCCCAAACCGTGGTGAATGGACCTGTCGATAGTTTAAGAAAGCCCCAACTCATGCCCCCGCAACCTGAAAAAGCGTCTATAAGCCGTATTGGCGGTAGAATTTCCCGCACCTTGCTTTGTACCTCCTGAAAAGTAAACTTCGTAAGGGACGGCGGCAGCGCCGTGCCAAACCGGTGAAAAATGATCAAATGGAAAGCGGATTTTCTGAAAAGCGAGTACTAGCGGGGGGTTTCTAGCTGAAGATTCTAGGAGTTTTATGGCTGCGCCGGAAAGACGGATTCGGGACTGCCGTAACTAGCGGTATGATTATCTACGTCGTTGCAGCGAAAGAGAAACGGCTCCATTGAAGGGGCATCACTGGAACATGAGCCGTTCTTCCTGAGAAAATGCCCTGAAGCCGGGGCAGACTGGCGGAAAATTGTCTTCTTCCTCAGATTGAAGGCAAATTACGTCCTGCTGCCAGTAGCAGTCCGAGCATGTATGTTTCTCAGCCCTTTTCAGCATTTCAGCCGCATCTTCCGAGGGCCATTCCAAAAAATATTCCTCTGGACAATCGGAGAGCGTTGCCATTGTACGGGCGACCTCGCGATGTTTTTCCAAGGCATTGGAAGTATGGTCAACATTGACTTTTTGCGACGAATTGCTTTTTAGGGTTCTTAGCGATCCCACGGAATCATTCTCCTTTCATGGTTAAGTTCTGTTGAAGGTTGCTCCGGATTGTCTTCATTATCCTGCTGATAAGGCAGCCATATTGGGCGTATCGACACGCTTCGCAAAAAATTGATTTAGAGACGCGGAGAAAAAGGGCTGAGGGTCAGGGCCGGCAGAGACGGAATTCCTTGGGCGAAGTTCCTCGTGGATTTGGGCTACCTTACCCACTACGTCGTGAAGTGATTCAAGCCCGTGTTGGGCCATGAAGGCCAGCAGGTTTGCCCCGAATCCCCCTTCGCTCAAGAGGAATCCTTCGTCGTCCTTCATACTGCACTGCTCCCAGAACCACTTTGCCCCGTATGGGTAGTCGAAAAAATTGTGGTGAAGCTCAAGTTGCAAGTCATCGTCCGGAGGAAGAGCGATATAAGGAGCAGCTTTGAACTCCGTCAGCAGTCCGGTGAATCCGTCGAGCGTGTTAGCGTCCCTCTCAAGCAGAAATGATAGCAGTCGGTCTCGGTCGATCAGGATTTTCCCCAGGCTACCGATGCGGCAGACTCCCTGTCGGATCAAGAATTTCACGATAACGTTGGATCTATCTTCAGCCTTCAGATCCAGGATCTGGGCGATTTTGGGGTCGAGCGTCGGTTCGGTCTTGACGTCTTCAATCAGAGTAATAGTGTCCTTGTCGGTCGGAACCTGTGTCATGTCCGGTTCCTCTGAAGCGCTTTGTTCAAAGCCGGCGCCTTCGATGACGCTTTCCACCGCGTTGTTTTCCGCGGGGTCAGCAACAAGAACGGGGCTGTCTCTACCCCAAGCTTGCTCAAGGTCATACCAGCCGTCAGAGTTGAGATTTTTCGGATTCACGGGATTCGGTTCTATGGCGGAGGTAGGGGTAGAAATTTCTTCATTCGAAGCGTCCTCAGTGTCGGAGGCTTCAGTCTGCGCCGGCGCCGTCCATGGCGCTACGAAGATCTCCTGGTTTTCTCTTAAAGCCGCGGGCGGCTCGCCTTGACCTACTATGATATAATCGACGCAATGGGGATCGAAGCCGTCGATAATTTTGATAGCCCAGCATTTGGCGACCATTGACGCTTCCGTTAGGACACGCATCTCATTACATGCGGAGTCGTGGGCCGCGTTAAAGGTCTCTAAATCATCGTAAACTTCTTCAAGCTGATTGACGATGTCTTCAACTTTTTCAACCGGCGCCATTCTTAAGGACACATGTTCGTGAACCGCTGAGGGAGAACTGATAAAATCCTCCTGTGTCTGGGGCATGTCTTTCTCCTCTTTGCGTCTTGCCTGAATTTCCTGGTAGGCTTTGTTGATGGAGGTTTTCTTCAGAATGATATCCTCTTTCATTTTTGCGTCAGCGTGATCCGCTACCGTTCTCGCCATTTCCAATTTTAGGGTAGAAATGCCCAGGGTTGACGCCAATTCCGCAGCGGATTTACCCTTCTGAAAATTAGCGCAACTTTGCGCTAATTTTTCCGGCCGTCCTCGTTTCTTTCTTGCGCCCAACAGTTCAATACAGCCCAAGATTTCCCCATCGGTAAGATTTCGTCTGTCTCTCTGGATGTGGACGGCGTATTCAAGCGCGGTATCTTCGGTATCAAAGAATCGTCTGACAACCGGCGCTGTCTTGAGGCCCAACTCGCTGCAAACCTGCTTGCGGCTATGGCCATCAAGAAGGACGTCGTGATCAGTCCAAGGGCCATAGGCGAGAATCAGCGGAAAAGCAGCGTCGAAGCCATTAGCCTGGATATCCTTCTTAAGGGCTTCCAGGACATGTGTTCGCTTTGGGAATAGGTTATTGAAGGCGTCGTGAAGTCGGATTTCCTTCAATGGAATACGAGAATCGTCAACGTCCATACGTCTTCTCCTTGGGTTGGAATCGTAATAAAGATTTTTGCAGGATATTTGCGAAGAATTTTACGAAGAGTTTCCTAGCGAGGAGTTTCCAAAATCTCTTATAATATAAGAGTCGAGCCGGTCAAAGTCAACCTAGGGGCTGCCGGCATATAGCCTGCTGATAGCAGCAGGGAGTATTTGTCCGGGAGGCAATACTATCCTTTGTGGTGTACCGGAATGACCTTGTCGCGCATACCAGCCAAAGGGTCCCCCCATCTATCAGGGAAAGAATGTAAGTCATGTATAATCGGGGAGAATATAAGAGTACAATATATATAGTACCAAGGACATTGTACATGGACATTATCCTAGATGACTTACAACTTGTATATGTATGTGTTTCCAGATAGATAGCCATAAATACCAGTACGTACCCCCATTTTTCGTTCATATCAAACATAATCCTTCGTATCCCCAGAACACGTCCTTTTTCTGTCTGACCGTTTTTGCTCTTTTACCTGTTCGTAATTCGATCTCAGCGCTTAAACAGCTTTTCTTCAAAGGCTTTATATTCCGGTCGAGGAGCCACGGCTCGTATCTTTCGTATATTTTCTTCAAGGGAAGCCTATCGTCTTCTTCACCCTCTTTCAGCATAGTTCGGATGAATTCCACTTCGGGATTCCCGGCCGGTACCCTGTTTGATATTTCTCCGCGTACCCTGAGAAGAACTTCATCAATATCCGTTCTGGAAGCCCTTTTGTTACTTGAGTGAAAGACTCTATTCACCAAAGCCCTCTTATCAAGGATTCTGAAGCTGTCCGTCTCAGTATAGAACCTGAAGAAATAGCCATGCGAATGGACGAGATGCTGGGTCTTCAAGATCAGATCGACATATTCGTTATGGTTTATAGGCTTTTTCGTGGTTTTCCGGAGGCAATAATCATTGACCCTGCAAACTATACCCTGCACATGATCGTCCGATTTGGGAGGATCGCAGTAATGGTCGTTGATATGCAGAGCGATATCCAGCAAGGCTTCTCCCACGATTCCCTTATAGGCAATTTCTCGAAGGACATTGAAAAGGGTTACGTTGCGAGCGCCTTCCGGGATGGTGGTAAGCTTCAAATTAAGATTTTCCGGGTCAATATGGACTTTTCTTCTATATTCGTTCTTCAGATCGATTCCAAAGGCGTTTATCAAAGCAGTTATCGGATATTCGGGTAAGCGATTCAGTTCAAGCGTTCTGACAAGAAAAGGGGTATTTTTCATGTTCAGCAGGCCCGGTATCCTTGCCACGCCACATAGACCGGAAACATGTTTATCGCCGTTGAATCTTTCAGCAATTCCTCGCTGAACCTTTCGAAACAGTTCACAGCCGGCGCCTCTATTACTATCCGTTACCGGAATAGGTTTGACTTTCCACCAAGCTTGATAGCGGCCTGGACTTGTTTCAATGACAGCGTGGGGTTTCAAAGGACTTTTTATTACAGGGGCCGCTGAAGGTTCATCAAGATCAAGAAACACGTTTGAAATGGCGGTAACGTTTTCAACGCTTCGCCACTTACCGTTTCCGACATTGACCATTGTGTACACACCGGCGCCTTGATCGTTGACTTCCCGAAAGTAGTTCCAGTGCCGATCGATTGTGCCGTAAAGGATTTTTGGCTCTACAGGGCAATTTCTTGAATTTGCGAAAGTCTGAAACGTGAGAGCCGGGGACGGATAAAGTAGATTCAAAAATTCACGAGCTTCTTCGAAATTATTCATTTGCCACGCCTCATCGGATAGAGTTTCCCGCCGCGCCCTTGAAATGGAAGGGGTGGGGCAGCAGGAACCGGGCGTGGTCGGTTCGCAGGTGTACGGCCTGGCTGCCCCTCATCAAAAAAAATCTTGAGAAAAACACTTTTAAGAAAAGAAGTTACGAGAAAGATTTATAGCTGGTTCTAGCTTGGCGTTTTAAACCTCTTGGAAATATAAGGATTGCATCCTTAAAAGTCAATCAGACCATATAATAATGCTTTAGGGCTCTCAGGTCGGCGCTCTGGAAAATTGACCCACCGGTGAGTCCCAGAGCTGGGTTAACGACAGGTCGTTCTAAAATGACCCTCACGTCGATTCTAAGCGACTATGCCCGGCAATCTACGCTTGGGGTTCTCTTACTCCGAAATCACGCATGCTGGGTTATGGTTAATCCCAAGTGGATGTGGACGCCTGAAAGTGGCTCCCATGGCCATAGGAAGCGTTTCCTTTGAATTCCCGATGGCAAGAGAATCATTTCCATTGTATTTTTTCTCCCCCTCAGGTGTAGCGCAACATCCTAAGTATAAGGATTGCACCAGAAAAAGACGATTAAATCGGCATAACTTGGTATTATAACATGCTAAAACGCCAGATAGACCGAATCACATTTACAAAGAAGGGAAAAACCAAGAGACACGACAATAGAGGGACCAGAGATCTCCGTAAAAACAGAATTCCTGGCCCTTCGACTGGGAGGGGCCTGGTCGGGCGTTCTAGATATCGTTGTGATGTCAACTACTTGTAATGCCACCGGATAACCTGTTCATCAATTTCTGTGAAGAATCACGGTGAATTCCTTTTGAGTCGTCCTTACTATAAGAGTGATATTCCCAATGCCAAGTCTTCATTGGGTTTTCTATGCGAGGTATCCAAGTGACGTCCCAATTTATGTTACTGAAATGGGATGTAATCTTGTCCACGAATGTCTGGTGACGCTGGACACGGATAGCCCATCTGCCTGAGAGCTGGTTCACAAGAAGTTTGCTGCTGGAATATACGGACAGATTTGTTATGTTATCAAAACAACTGGTTATCGCTCTTGATAAATGCATCACCGAAAGATATTCAGCGTCATGACCTGATCCATTTATTGCAGTGTCCACAAGCTCTTTGCACAATTCCTTGCCATCCGGCGCCACCAGTAGGTAGGCTATGGAAATAGGCCCTGGGTTCGAGTCTCCAGTAATTCCGCTCGCGTAAGCAATGAAGGCTGCTTGTGGTCCATTCAATAGGGCTGTGGCGGCCATGGGCATGTTCCTCGACGATAAGAGTATTATGGGAAAGACGGCCAACTCACCTGAGTTGGCGCCCGCCTTAAGATGCTCCCTATATGAGTTTGCTGTAGCGCAACGTTGCGCTACAGCAAACTCAAGTAACGTATTGTGAATTGCTAGAAGGTTGCCTCAAAACGCAATGTGAAAGCTTCGGCAGAGAAAAGCCGCGTTCCATCCGATTTCAGGTTCACGCCTCCCACTCCCAATCTTGAGCTTCGGGAGGGATGACTATGTCATGTGAAATTATTATAAGGTGCTCGTAAGCCTTCGATTTATTCATGCCCGCTGACCATTGACGCGGCGCCATTCTATAGCCGGCATACATTCGGCGTATTTCAGGACTGTTGTCGTAGGTCAGAATCCAGCGATCTCTATTACGCAGACGGCTTGCTAGGGCCTCGTGGTTAAATCGCCTATGAAGACCCCCTTTTACCCCATACAAGTTCGGCGAAGCCCTGTAATAGGGCGGATCAAGGAACATCCTTTCGAGCCTGTGTCGCATAATAGACAGGCGAAAATCTGCCACGGCCACACTGAGTCTGGGCACCGAAAAAGACTCGATCCGCTTTATCGAAGCGTCAGTAAATCTGCCGTGACCGACACTATAACCACCTGAAAACGTTAGCCCGTTCATGGATGACCGATTTATGGCGAAGTACGCGGCCGCTCGATCCAGGGGATCGATGAGCTCGCCAAATCTGTCGCGGAGACAATAAAATCCATCCCTGTTGAATTTCTGACGCGCCAGCCAGGCCTTGCTTGCCAAACGAGCTGGGGCCCTTAAGGCCATGTTCCAAAATACCACCAGTGGGTAAAAAGCGTCGTAACCGATCACTTTGTCCACGAGCCCGCGTGCCAGCAGTTCCAGTTCAAGAGCGCCACCACCGAAAAAGGGGCTTACAATTACGTCAAAACCACCTAAGAAAAACAAAAGCAAATCGGAGAGCGCCCGGCTTTTTCCGCCTGGGTAGCGGAGGAGGGTTTGGGTTCCCATTATTACGGTTTTCCTTTCAGACCGAGATTTCATTATTGGCCATTTCGCGATAGCCCTCAAAAGGATAAGATAAGCAGATCAGTTTGACCTGCCACTACAAAATATAGCCCTTTGATTGGTGCATGCACTACATGTAGTATGTGGATACTTCTAGTGTTCATGGCATCCTTGAGACTAGGCTGTAATTTCAGAAGGTTGATTTGCCGGCGACATCCTATCTTCGGGTCTCCGGAAACTGTTGGCCGTAGTTCCGAATTTGTGAGTCTCGACCAGAAAGCATGCCTTTCCGTCATAAATCTCAAACGCCGTCAGGTTGACCAAATGTTCGTTTTCCGAAAACAATCTGTCACACAACGAATCCTAGCTCTGATTCGTCAAAGGGGCCTCTTCGCCATGTAATATGGCAACGGGCTCCTTCGGCTTCTGTGGCCTACTGTCCGGTTTGGCGAGAACTCCATAGACGTGAACGAGCAAATCCGGTCAATGGCCTGCGAAATGATCCGTCAAGTCAATGTAACCAGGACTACTAATTTTCTCCTGGGGATAAATCCGGACTAAAGGACGCTCCTCCCTGCTTCCAAAGAGAGAAACATCGACGGGCCTTTCAATTACAGGTTCTACCGGACTTTCCTCTTGACGCTCTTCATCTTGGCAGTGTCCGGCGTTTACCTCATCCTAAAACGTGTCATTATCCGATGCAGTAGAAAACCCATTGTTCACGCAAGGAGCTTTAAATAGCTGCTCACCGTCACGTTCGCCTCCCGATGCAAATTGTCCGAAACATACATAGTCGATATTGCCGGGCGGAAATTCCTCAGCGATAGCCTTGATCCAATCATTGCTCCCAGTAACACCGTTCCACGCGGTCTTTGATTCCTTGAGCAGGCTGTCTATACCGTCCCAATCCCTGCGGCAAGCCGCCTCCTCGATCCTCTCCAGCAAGGTTAGCTGGAGCGCCCTAGGTCCATCAACCGTGGTTTCCGCAAGGAGCTCTTTAGCCTCAGGCCGGCTCAACTCATGGGTGGCGATCTCCATTGCTTCCTTAGACTGGGCGTCCGACGAGACCTTAGGATTTAGAACCCGCTCTTCAGACGCATCGCTTGTTGCTTTGCTCTGGCCCACCTTGCGTTGCTCGTCTACGATCCCCTTATCCTGGCTGGCTTCACTGACAGGAGTATCTACATGGTGGAAATCGCTATCCAGAGCCTCAGCCTCGCATTCTTCTTTCACCAGGCAGGTCGGGCATTCATCGGGAGATTCGCCAGGGCACCCAAAGCAATTTTTCTTGCAGGCCCTTGCTTTTGCCATACAGGTATTCTTGCGATCGTCCTTACATCTATGACATTGAATAGAAATCTCGTATTGGCCGAAGCACTCTCTTTTTTCCGGGACCTGAGCCTGAGCCCCGGCCTGAGAAATCGGAGTGGTTTCCAACGCCGGTCCGTCAGGCGACTGTCCAGAAACTACTTGAGCCAGTTCCGGAGGATCGTTCTACCGCCCCAGAGGCTCATCGACATGAGGCTCTTTGGAACAGGCTGAAACGGTCTGAGGGGATTCCGCCGTAGGTTCACCATTAGCCTCTCCCGAATGGCCTGTCGGAGCTTTGATTTGCTCCTGCGTATATTCCGCGGGCTCATTTTCCTTGCAGTCAGTTCTTCTATTACTCTTAGAATTCGGTCCAGCCCGCAGTTGTTTGACCGTCTGGCTAAATTCCTCGTGCGTCATTTCCACTATTATCTTCTGCTGAGCTTTATCCTCTTTGAGCTTTTCAGCGATGATCGCCGCGGCCGACACCGCGATCTTGCCCGATTCTACGGCCTCTATAATATCATCGCACCCTTTATTCAGCACAGTGAGGCCGTCCTGGACCAATCTGCCGGAGACGTTCAACATTTTAGCTACAATATCCCTGGCCTGTCCATTCGGACCTTCAGGCAAATTTGCCTTACCCCCCAATTGCCTCTGCATAGCCGCAGCGCTGAAGAGAGGCGTTTGCCGAGCCCCTATTATGGCCCTTTGGGATTGATTCAGGTGTCGTCGACTCGCGTTCAGTGAGTTGACCAGCCCAATCACTTCAAGGTCATCGGACAAATTGAGCACTTCATACTCGAAGTCAATATCAATGGCTTCACAAGCGGATGCTCTAATTCTACCATCAATCCCTTCAATTTCGCCGGTGACCGGATTTGTCCATGCTTTTCCTGGCACACGCTGCCCGTTTTCTTTAATGTCCCGTATCATCGTGTCGAGATCGGCTTGGGTAACGTGAAATACGCAGGCCGCCGGATGCCATTTGATTACCTCGCCCGCCTTCTTTTTAGCCAAAATCCAAAGCCCTCCTCTTTTCCTCAGGCTGAGCATGCATAAGAAATTGCGCAGCCGCATAGATGTCCACCGGCCGCCGAATTCGTTAGCCGACGTGAGGAAGACAATATTTTCCTAGCTCTATTAACCATGTGACCATTGTCTCCTTCGATTCCGTCAGCTGCGTTAGTAGCATCACTATTACACAATAACGATCCATTGTCAATGCTTTGGAAAATCCGGTGAGATGAAGATGAAGAATTTCATCATGATATACCCTGTTCGCAGTGACGCTGCATGTTGGCGGATACGTTTTTAGCTCCTCTCGCAACTTTAATCTTGGGGCTTCGAAAGAAAAAAAGGCGTGGAGTGACCACGCCTTTTCAAGATGTTATGTTACCGGAAACTCAAATGCTTCGCTGCAGTTCGACAACTAAGCCTTCGTTCACCGGATCCCACTCCGCGTCATACCGCGCAGTTTTCTGGCCGGTCATCCCTAGCCTGGTGATCAGCGCCTTGGCGCTCAGCAACATCGTCTTACCACTGGAGTGGATATGGCGGGCTCCTATAGCGTTCTCGGGGCAGGGGGAAATCCAGAATACTTTCGGGTGCCTCGGACTCATCTTCAATTGGACGTATTCGACCTTCTGTTTGGCTCCTTCGCACATCGCCGCGTACGATCCGGCGTATAACACTATTCTGCCCATCTCACCGTTGATTGAGACTGCGGTTCTTCCACGGCGTCTATCATCCGCAACCACTTCCAGGTCGTCGAGTTTCTCGTATCTCCTTTGTTCCGGAGGGGTCAGTGTGTCTAAAATATCCTGGTCAGTTAGTCCTTCATAACAGAAAGGCTTTTCACCACTCTTTTTCAGATCACGGAGTCTTCCCATTTATGCGTCTCCTTTATCATAGAGTCATTATACAACGGCCACGGTAAGGACAGCAAGACAAATGGGATGTGGCCGTGCATTGATCATGATGATAGAGAGTCAGTTATATATATTTGCTTGACTTTTGGATAAATGGATGCTATACATTTATCACATTGTTATTCAAGAGGAGAGAGGCGTTCGCTGCGCCCACAGACGGAATGATCTTGTTCAAGGTGAAAGCGGTCTCTCGGTCCTTCTCTCGCCGCGGGCCGGATCGATCGTCCGATGAAGCCCGGGTATTAACGGACTACGGGACTCTTGACGGAGCGAAAAAGACCACCGGCTAAGGCCTGAGAGATCTGAAGGGATGGTCCTATGGGTGTGCTTGTCGGAAAAAGGGACTACATTCTCGATACCGAAGAACTCCGGGCATGGATTCGGATTCTTGAAGAGCCGGCAGGCTACGGGGACGCGGAAAAAGAGCCTTCGCACTGTGAGTTGGAGGACGGGCCTTTCCGCGGAGAAGCCGGTTCTCAGGCTGTCGTGTCGAATGAGTTGTGGTCGGAGACCGTGAATCAAACCGGACCCGGTGGACTTCAGGAACCCAACAGCGTGCGCCCGCCGGAGTCGGTGCGATTTATACAACCGGATAACTTGGCCTTAAAACTAGGAAAATCCGTCAAATGGGTGTATCAGCATGGGACGGAACTGGGTGGGAAACGTATCGGGGGCAGTTGGTTTTTCACTGAGGAGGGACTGGAACATGCCATCTTGGGACAAATTGAGAAAACAGTGGCGAGGGCAGGTCAAATGGAAAGGGGTGCGCCATCGGGCCGACTTCGCTACAAAGAGGGCCGCCGCGGATTGGGAATCCGAAAAGCGAAAGCAACTGGAAAAGGTGGAACAGACTGCGACGCCGACCGGCATGGACTTGGCGACTTTGTGTAATAAGTACTTGGACTATGCTCATTCACATTACGGGGAGAAGACCTACAAGAATAAGCAACGCGTTTGCCTAAGGCTCTTGAAACATCTTGGAAACATCCCGGTCAGTGAAGCCTCTCCGGCATTGATCAACGAATATCTTGATGGCCAAGCCAAGGTCCGCTCCAACGCCGGTTACAATGAGGACTTCAAGCACCTGCGGGCAATGTGGGCGTGGGGTATAGACATTCTGGATTTGACCTCGAACCCTGTGGCCAAGCTCAAAAGGGTTCCTCAGGATAGAGCGCCACAGTATACGCCTTCGACAGAGGACATTCTTCGCGTCATGGCTGCGGCCACCCGTGAGGAATTGGTGTTCCTGAATTCGTACCTGCAGACCGGAGCCCGCCGATCCGAGATATTCAGATGGACCTGGGCGCAAGATATTAATTTCGAGAAAAGGGAGGTTCGTCTGACCACGCGGAAGACAAAGGATGGTTCGCCCGACTCTCAGTGGCTGCCCATGAGTGATTCTCTTTATGAGGACCTTTGGTGGTGGTGGAAGAATCGTCCGGTCAAGGACACCCCCTATGTCTTCGTTTCAACTTCGAACCGGCACTATGCAAAGCCTTTTACAACGAGACGCCGCTTCATGAAGGGCCTCTGCAAGAGGGCTGGAGTTAAACCCTTCGAGTTTCATGCTTTGAGGCGATATGTGGCCTCGGTCCTTGCCGATACCCATAAAGTGTCTGCGAAGACCATCCAGAGGATTCTCAGGCACAAGACCGTGACAACCACGGAGAGGTACATCCAAAACATTAACCAAGATCTGGCAGCGACAATGAATTTGCTTTCAGGAAAAGGTCCCCAAGAGGGGTCCCCAAAGGCGGAAGAGAAGTAGGTAAGTATTGGTAGTCCCAAGGGGTTTCGAACCCCTGTCTCCGCCGTGAGAGGGCGGTGTCCTAGGCCTCTAGACGATGGGACCGTAAAAAAGAAATTTACCAAGGACGGGCCGCCCTTGTCAAGGATGAGATTTCTTTGAGACGCATTTTTTATTCGAAACGGCGATTTCAGTCTTTCAAAACCGGGTCCGCTCCCGTTTCCAAATCCCTTAGCCGTTCCCGTATTTTCCATTCCCCAACAAATCGTGACGCGGCTCGGGGCGCTAAATGTTCCCAAGGAATTCCATGCGCTATCTTCTTTCGGATTTCCGAGGCGCTCAACCCCTTTTCGGAAATGGGTCTTTTCCAAAGCACATCCGTTTTCAGGCCTGCGGCTATAAAAAGTTCCAGTTTGCGCAATCCCCAGCCGTCATAAATCGTTACATAGAATGTGGCGTCCAATGGAACATAATAGCGATATAATTCAGGAAAGTTGATGGGAAAAGGGACAATCGAAAACTCATCGTCGACCAGGCCGGCTTCCAGAAGAGACGCGGACGTCATCCTGTAACGTTCATAATAGGTAAGAGGGTTTCCCGCGGGTGCGCTGCGTTCCGGATTGGCCGCGTCATACTTGGTAAGATTGGGGTCCGGGTTTGTAATCCCCACCACGAGGTGCTCACACCGCGCTTTTCCCGCTAACAGATACTTCATGTGATCGTTGTGCAATATTTGAAATCTACCGTGTATGACCCCAACCTTGGTCATCTTATTACCCATGCGAATGAAATGCTATCCGACAAACGGTTGAGCGCCGCGGATTGTTTGCGAAACATTCGAGCAGATCCTTCCTGTGCATAGCGATGTTCCCGACTGCCGACGAGTCGCCCCATCAAAGCCGAAAGCTTACACAACTCCTCTTTCGAGGGCAAGTCCTGCGCACAAGAGGCCTCGCCCGCTCGGGTATGCCGCTTAAACATTTCTTCGATGGATTTTATGCGACTTGCCTGCGGATAGGCAGCCGGCTTACACCGGCTAGTGCAAACGAAGCGGTTTTCTGTCGTGTTTAGCCGGTTTTTTCCCTATGCTCCCCTTTACAATAAGAGGTTAGGATGAGTCGAACTGCACAATCATACGCATGGGACGGTAGAAACTCAAGACGCCGCACTAGCGGGCAAGTAATCGCCGAACGGCTCAAAAGGCGCTGGGAAAAGCATCCACATCAGGACACATACTCTCGGTTTGGGCTCACCAAGAATTTTTTCAACTGGTCACTTCCGCAAAAAAGTCCCTAGAAAAGGAGGCCCATAGTGAAGTCGCCTTAAAAAACCCACTCGGTCTCTTCCTAAATGCGGATGATGGTCAAGAGATGGTCAAGAAGGGAAGGCGGGAAGTGGGCCAAAGCATGCGTTCCCGTTCAGGGCAAGCATGCTTTGGAAAGCGTTCACTCACACTAAAAGCACTAGAAAGTTGTCAACGTGGAGCAGTCTGTGCCGTTGGAAGGAGCCGAAAGCGTGCAACCCGCTGTGGCCGTGCTAACCATTGATTGAGTGTAACAAGAGTAGCCCCGGCCACCGTATTCAGCGCCCGTGCAACTTCCGGTAATGGCCGGAAGGTCGGTTCCGCCGCCCAGGGTCTGCCGATAGATGTAACGGGTTGTGGGACCGGCCGGCTTGCTGCCTTTATTGGCGCACGACGTAACGATCATGTTGGTCGTGTCCGCGCTGATGAGAACGTTGCACTTTCTGCTGGAGCCGCCCCAACCATAATAGGGGCCGACCAGCCAGGAAACGTTAAGGCTGGTGGCCAGGATTTCAAGGCTCGAACAGTTCAAGTCGATCAGCTCGTTGCCAAGTCTTTCAATGCACGCGCCGATCTTGGAAATATCGCCGGTCGCGGATCTGTCGCAAGCAGTCCTCTTATACGACACGTAATAAGGAATGGCGATTGCGAGAATGATACCGATGATGGCAACGACGACCATCAACTCGATCAGGGTGAAGCCTTTGTGGTTTCTAAGTTTGGCTAGCACGATTCTTCCTCCTCTTCGTTTTTTCTGTGGCTGCGTTATTTGCTTAGCTCCGCTGAGGCTCCAAGGATGCGGCTCTTGCCGGGGTCGCCGTCAGTCCAATAAAAATACTTTTTGCCGCAACCGCTACCTCGGATTTGATCCGGTCTCAGGGTAGCAAAAGCAACCATCCGTTTGCGAATTCCCTCACCCGACAATTTCATAAATGTCAGGCACGCTATTATTGCGTTGCTGACGTAAAGCTTCTGCAATGAATGTGCCAAGGTATCTGGCTGCATATGCCCTTAGGAATATTCAGAAAAGCTACTTCTGAAAAATTCACTGAAGTTAAGCTGAAGTGTCGCAAAATGGCAATCTTCAATGGTGTAGACCTAAACGTGGCTACGGAGCAGGATCGTCAGCTGTCCATCAAATGGACAGTCCTGACAAATTTTGGCAGATATTAAGAGGTTCTTCGCTCCAACCTCCGGATTCTTTGCTTTGACCTGTAGAACCTTCCGCGGGCAGCCTTCCTCAATCTCCATGACTCTCGATATTCAGCCGCATAGAGCAATCAAAAACAGGTAATCGATAAGCCGGCGCGGCATGACCTTTTCGCTCAACCAGCTATATGCGCCCCCCATTCGTTTGTGATATCGGTCCAAACGCCTGTCTTCCCGTCAAGGGACACGACATTCGCTTTCGCTGATCATTCAGCTCTCATTCCGAACAATCATTTACACTCCTCCGGGTATTTTGCGTACGATTTTTCGCGACAAGCGGAACCCAGACTCTTGGAAAACCATATCCTGGTCAAACGTAACCGAGTTCGGGACTATGCTGTTCTGCAGAAAAAGCTTCTGGAACTGCTTTCATATCATAAGACCCGGTCGAACGGTCGAGCTTACCTTCTTATTACCCCGCACTGCTGCCAAACGTCGCCGATTTACCTCGAGCATATGAAACTCCTGGGAGCGGAATTTTCAGAGGACAGAAGCGTTCTTGCCGACAATTATCCATTCATTGACCTTATGAAAGTATTCATCAAGAAACATGGGTTATCGACGGTGAGCGTGTTAAATCCCGTCGGCTTATTTCGTGATGAAGAGGCCTCCGGTCGACACGTCTATTTTCAGAACGATCCGCATTTGAACTGCTACGGACAAGCATTGCTCGGTGAATGGCTCTGCCGACAAATCCGGCAGGCTCACGGGAAATGAATTGAGTAGTCCTGGGTCTTCACACATCCCACGAGATAGAATAAGGCTAGCGAGTTCTGTCAATTTATCCCGATTCCGGGTCCTGTTACCCGCGATGATGAGTCAATAGCCTGAACCCAAATGAATCGTTGAACATTCCTGCGGGGACAAAGGAAACTTCGCTCGCGAATCCCTTGTATTCATTCAAGTCAAAGTGTAGGGTTATTTTCAGGAAGATGACGGTTTGAAGATGATTCTGCCGGGGGTAAAAATGGAGTCCTGTTGCTCCTCTGGTGAGTTCATGTTCGCCCAGATGTGGGAATAATACGCGAAGTGAAAAGGGATTACAGGTCTTGGCTCAGGGCCCAAGCCGCCTGCCACTGATACCGTTATTGACGTAGGCGCTCACGTAGGGACATTCACGGTTCTTGCGGCCAAGACTGTCTCTTCGGGACGAGTATCCGCATATGAACCTGCGCCTGACAACTTCTCTCTGTTGCTGGAAAATCTCAGTCTGAACGGCCTGACTAACGTAAAGCCCAATCGCATGGCGGTGTCGGCCAAGGCCGGAGAGGCAACTCTATATCTGAGCCCGGATAACTCCGGCGGACACCAGCTTCACGTGGGGCCGCGAAGCACACGAGGGCAGGTTGAGGTTGACGTTACGACGCTACCGGACATCCTGGCGCACGTCGAAGGGCCTGTGGCCGCGCTGAAGGTGGACACTGTGGGGGCCGGAAGTGGACATTCTTATTCCCAATGCCAACCTACTCGCGGAGCGGGTGCGACGGCTCATAATTGAAGCCCATGGTACCTCTCGCACAATAATTCCGTTTCTCCACGAATCAGGGTTCAGCACTGAGCACACCGGGGACGATGGGTTCATGGTAATCAGGGCTTGGCGAGCAACCGATTCACAGGGCCGTTAGAGGTCAGGCCACAGATTCCGGCCGACTTAGTTCGGAAAAAAGAATTCCCCCTCAAAACAACGCAGGGCAATCTGCTAAAGCGACTGAGCCTTGACCCATCATTCAAGAAAGGGCCACATATGCCACTGTTCCACCGCAATACTATGAAACCCCTATGGCTCAAGATTCCTTTCAAAATAAGGCAATCGATAAAACAATTCGTTCGCCCCTACGCGAGCGTCCGGGATGAACTCGATTCCATAGCGATTCAAATCGCAGCGTTGCGGGACGATCTACGGGCCGTCAAAAGGGCGCTACTCCCTGAAACAGCGCAAGGTTCGTCGATTCTGCCGGAGGGTTGGGGTGGCCGAAAACTGATCACATCGAGTATCTGCAAGACAGAGGACTTTTTCGCCCCGGAGTACGATTGGTGGTGTAGGGCGTTTGGAGAGAATTATAGGCTTCACCGCAAGCATTGGGAATTTTACCGCATTGGCCAGGGATTCCTGGAAAGGGGGCTTCTGAAGCCAGGCGCAACGGGCCTGGGGTTTGGGGTCGGACGAGAGCCGCTTCCGGCTTTATTTGCACGGTTCGGGTGCAGCATCACCGCCACCGACGCTCCCGCGAACGAGTCGACCGCCGAGAATTGGAAGGCGGGATTTCAGCACTCATCTGGGCTTCGCTTCCTCAATGAAAGGGGAATTTGCAATCCGGAGGATTTTGCTCGATTGGTAAATTTCAGGCCCGTAGACATGAATGACATTCCTAAGGATCTGGCCGGCTTTGATTTTGTTTGGTCGTCTTGCGCTCTGGAGCACCTGGGTTCCATAGAACACGGTCTGAATTTCATAATAAACTCTGTCAACTGCTTAAAGCCGGGAGGTTACGCCATCCATACCACTGAAATTAATCTCTCGTCCGATGAGGACACGGTCAACGCCGAAGATCTGGTGTTCTTCAGGAAACGTGACCTTTTGGATCTCGCTGATCGACTGGCCCAACATGGCCATGAGATCGAACCGTTCGATTTTGACACGGGTAACCTGGGGTTCGACAATCTCGTTGATTATCCGCCGCATCCCGATTCACATTTGCGAGGCTACGATTCAGGATTTGTGATTACATCGGTTGCGATGGTTATTCGGAAAGGGTGGTAGTGGTAGGCTGACGACATCTTGTGATCACGAAGATCTAAAGATCCGAACTTACCGGGGAGCGGCCTTTTGACAAAAAACAGCATTTCTTGCCCGGATAGATGGGAAAGGTCGCTGTTTCTCTTTGGTCTTTGCAGCGCCGAAGAATGGTGAGACTGAGTCGGCCCACTATGTCAAGACGAAGAGCCGGCTCGCCCGATGTATAACGAAAGGAGTCCATTGTCCATGGCGAAATATATCAACCTGAAGGCGGTAGAGCCTTCACTGCCCGCATGAGCGCTGCCAATCGGCTTTCACAAGGTCCCGTATCCGCAAAGCACGATCGGAATAGAGCTGAATTGACTCAAAATCAGGGTCAAACAAGAGCTTTTGCATCAAGAGACCATCGTCGTCAAACCACTGGGGAAGCACCCCGCCCAAGAAAAAACCTCGTGTTCGCAGCTCCTTAACGATATTCCCCACCCAAGGTGAGGTGAGCTTAACCCACGCCTGTATGACGAGTGATCCTTTGGCCACCGCTTCGGATTCAAGATCCGCTATGCGTTCCGGAAAGTCCGAGCCGGTTTCATAAACCGATATCCGGGCCACCTTTGCAAAATCGAATAGTTGCATAGTAGCTTGGGAAGCCCCGCCGAGGGGAATGAGATCGGTAGATTCGGAAAAAGTGCGACCTGATGAGAAATCTCCATATATGAATTTTAGCTCCTCATTGTACGTGACAGGGAGAAAGATCTTCTGGGGAATGTCCCGGTAACGACGAAAACACAGCAGCGTGCTTACCCTCTGAGAGGTGACGCCCTCGCCGGAATACGCTTTCCCCGGCATCAGGCCGACTTCCAGGGCCGTCGTCTCAAACCCATGATTAAGTGAATGCTTCTGCATCTGAACATGGTTCGTTACCGGCTCTCCAAAGATCGTGTGCATGCCAAGTTCGGGAATCACGCTCTCCATCAAGTAATGCTCAATGGCCCCTGAAACTCCCATGCCTCGCCATTCCTTCAAAACCAGACCGACTCCCCACTCGTAGACAGCCCGACTTGGGGCCGAGCGGAAGAGGTTGTGAATGCCGATGATATCTCCCTGGGCAGACCTCGCAACGATACTGTAGTAGTCCCCTTCTTGATTGGCTTTGATGAGTTTGATCGGATCATAAAATATCTTGATGGGATAATCTTCGCCATGAACCAATCGGAAGAGACGGGCCACGCCCTCGGCGTCATCAGACCGCAAGAGGCCTACCTCAAATGATCTTTTCGTTTCATTAAGTGAATCGTGAGTTTCCATAATTGCTGATTCATACCTTCCAATGTAAAGAATAATCCGCCAAGTTTTGGAATATACCAAAGGCGCCTTGAATTGGGCAAATTATTAGCGGGGTATTTCCCGGTGAGCCGAATCATGCAAGGACATATGTCGTTCTATTGGGCTCGAAACGGGTCTATCTATATAGAAGAGCCACGGCGGGGCCAAATCTACATTTATGGGAATCCCGTCAAAGGCGCCGTTACTCCGGAAATCGGCAAGCAATCCAGCTTATTTTGGGCCGAATCGGCTGCACAGCTTATTTGCAGACAGCCGCTCAATTCATCTTTTTGCCGCCCGAAATTGAATGGCCTTATTCCTTCGCTCCACGTTTTTCCAAGAATTCCGCGACCGGAACATGGCCTCGTTTACGGGCTTGCATCAGCGCTGTTTCTGCATCCTTATCTTTGGCATTCACGTCGGCGCCATGTTCCATAATCAACTTCACCATGGCGAGGTTTCCCTCGACGGAGGCCTGCATCAATGCCGTCCAACCACGTGTGGTCTTCGCTTCGACATCAGCGCCGTTTTTTATCAACAGTCTGATTACGGAGAGATTCCCGCTGGCTACCCCATGGATCAAGACCGTCCAGCCAAGATTCTTTTTCCCTTTATCACTAGAGCAAAATTCCGCCTGCTCGTTGACGTGGGCTCCTTTCTTTACAAGAAGTCTCACGAGATTAAAGCGCCCTCCGTCAGCAGCCCGCATCAAGGCAGTTACTCCCTTGTACGGTTCCGTATCGTACGGTTCCCCTCCGGTTTCAACGACTGATTCGAGACACATGGCTTTCGCATTTATCTTGGCCCCATTAGCCAAGAGCCACCTTGCCACGTCAATATGCCCGTCTGAGGAGGCTCGCATCAGAGGGGTGAGGCCATAGCGATCCCTTGCGTTGACATCAGCCCAATTTTCCAGCAGCAGTCTCACAATGTCGAGACGACCACCAAAAGAAGCCACCAGCAACGGTGTCTCCCCAGAGTCATCATCAACCTCATTCACATCGGCTCCTCCGTTCAAGAGTTTCCGCACTTGTTTCAAGTCGCCTTCACTGGTGGCCGCTAATATTGATTTGCTCTGAAATCGGTCTGCAAACGCTTCCGCACAGAGCAGTGTCGATACGCTCAGAAGGCCCGTTAGGATCATAGCGATTACGGGCTTTCGCATTATGGACTTCCTCTCGATATTTCTCGATTTCAGACGAGGTTTCTCCTGTAGTCCCAATTTGTAAAATCGTTGTCAATTGAACCACTATCGTTGCGCCACTCTGAAGATGTCAAGAATTTTGGATTGAGATCTCCCCTTGGGTTTGCTTTCGGCACAATGACCGGAAGACTCTAGGTTCAATGATTCCAGAATTTGGATTCTGCTACGAGCTGCTTCATTGATCGTTTGGAAGGAGGATCATAAAATGCCAAATAGAATAGGCGATTATCCCCGAGGAGTGAAACGACAAAGCGATCTCTAAATTGCCGCTCATGCTGAATGGCTACCTAAGGAGATAGATGGAATCCGCGGAACCGCAAACGTCCCAACGAGCAAGCTTCGATACACTTGCCGCAATTCGTACACAGTAGGTTTCCCGATTCTTTGAATGGGTCCAAGCCCATCGGGCACGACCATCGGCACTCATGCGCTTTGCAGCAAGGACTCTTGGGATTTCGGATTCCGGTTCCCACACAGAGTGTAAAAGGCGCCTTGAAAACGGACACAAGTGTTCCGGTTGGGCAGAACAATCTGCACCAGAATCTGGGAAATATCGTGAATTCCAGGGCCAAGATTGTCAGAATGAATAGAATTTCCACGGAGAAGCGGTGTTCTCTGAGCAGGATCATGGCTTCAGCGCTTACAATACCAGGCGCATTGAAATAATTTAGGACCGGGACGCCGATAGCCCCGGCCACGATTGTTCCCAATATCAGGAATCCGAAACGCGCAACATTCGCCGCAAGCGCATCGGCCACGGGGAAAGGAGAGTCCGGGATGGGCTTCAAGAGTATTTTTCGCAGCCTTCCCGCCACGTCCGACAGAACATGGTAAGGACACATCCAGCCACACCATACCCGACCAAAAACCAAAGCCAGTAATATAGGAAAAAGGGCTGCCGACAACAACGGAATGGTCAGTTCCCCAACCGAGAATACGGATTGAAGAATCGCAGATGGATCCGAAACGCCCAATCCACCTATGTTTACGGCATAAAAGGTTCCGGTGACCGAATATATTTCGAACAAATTGAGTATCGGCACGAAAAACATGAAGGCGAAGACGCCGGCTCTAACCCATGGCCTAAATCGCAGGGGCATCACTCGGTCCCTCTCGGAGGCTTGCGCTCTTCGCCGGGAAAAAGGAACTCATTGCGCCCTCCGCCTAAAGTGGGCTTTTTCTTCAACAATTGTTCTATGCTTAGCGGTCCGTTCCCATCGTTGGCGTTCCCCGAACGCTCGGCAGGCGCCTCGTAATGTTTCCTGGCTTTCTGAAAGTAGAAACCAGCTTCATCGACACGGCCCATGCCCGTCGGCGCAATATTGATAGCCCTTTTGGGCCTGGTGGGGCAACGTTCGGCGCAGATTCCGCAACCCACGCATCCTGCGAGCACCACCGGAAACAGGTTGTTCTTCAGAGCGATGGCCTTGTCCTGAAGCGGGCACACATTGTAGCAGGTATTGCACAGGGCCCCGATTTTTTGACCGGTAGCGTCGGGGAGCACATCATGCTCCAGAAACAGGCGGCTATAGCAAATGGAGTTGTCGATTACGGCTTTTCCCATGGCCACTTTTTCAGGGTTCAGAAGGCCGCGGTCCAAAGCGCCGGTGGGACAAAGCCTTGAGCACGCCATGCACAGGTAGCAGGCTTTTTGTTCCGGAAACACGTACGGTGTCCCTATGGTCGAGGAGACGCCCTGGCGCTTTATGGAGCCGTACGGACACACTTCGACGCATCTGCCGCATCTTAGGCAGAGGGCCATGAATCGTTTCTCGTCAACCGCCCCGGGCGGTCTGAGTCTGTTGACGACGTAGTTGTCGGTAAGGGCGGCGCCCATTCGGGCAAAGAGATACTTAAAGAATGAACTCATTTGTAGTCTATGTCAGACCTTTTTGCCGATCTATAAAACCAAATGGCCCGGAAGGGAGCCGGGCCCTACTGCGAGCCGACGCCCTAAGTGGTCCATGTCGCAATTTCCGTTACGTATTCCTAATATAGGCTGTGGCGCCGCTTCCGAACCGCATCTGTCGAGAAAATACCGCGAGCGATGCGGTTCGCGGAGCCTCACCGCATCCTATGAGGTTGCCAGCGTGATTGAGGCCTTAATCACAAATGCGTCAACGTATTTGTGCCATTGTGCGCCAAGAGTTGGATCTTGAATTTCCTTCGTGGGGCAGGCTTTCCAGCCTGCCCCACATCAAGATTACTTAAGCGAATGGATATCAGTCGCCTCCACCTTGCTCGATGAGCTTGTCCACCTCTTCCTCTACGTTCATGTAAATGTGGGTTACATCCACTACGTGAGGAATAGTCGCCTTAAGTTTTGCGCATAGAGCGTCCAGCTCAGTGGGATTCTCGACTTCCATATTGACGACTATTTCCGTCCCGGAATCGGATTTCGCCTGATAGGTGATCTCGGGAAAGGCGTCCAGGGCTTTCTTTACGTCGTCGAAGGTTCCGGGCATTACGAATATGGCGCTGCCTGTGATGATCATTGTGATCGGATTCCTACACCTTTATCGGGAACGGAGCGTCGACATCGGAAATGATCATCATGTCCGCTACATCCTTGGGATCACCCACACGCTCTATTCGCACCGCGCAAATCTTGAATTCAGGTTGGAAGGAGCCCCCGTCGAAGGCGTCAATGGTGACTCTGTTGATCATCCTGTCCCATTCCTGATCGAACCACGGAACAAACAGAATTCCAGGCAGCGACACTTTGACGACTCGGGCCGGTAAGACGTTGAATCCTCGACGGCTCACCAATTTCACGAGGTCGCCGTTCTTGATCTTGTACTTCTCGGCGTCCTGGGGGTTTATTTCAACGTACGCATTAGGTTGAGATCGCGCTATCTCCGGAACGCGCATGGTCATGGTTCCGGTGTGCCATTGTTCGATAACTCGACCAGTCGTAAGGAAGAACGGATACTCAGCGTCAGGCGGCTCCTCCGGTCCCTTGTAAGGGCGCAGGAAGACATTCGCCTTTCCCTGATGCCGTTTATCGGCGTAGAAGTAGATCAAGGCGTTTGCCGGAACCTGGACGATCTCCGGCATATCCATTATTGGATCTTTGCCTCTAACATATCTCGTGCCGCATCCAGGGCTGCTTTCGGTCGGGCACGGCCACTGAAGGCCTTGTTCCCTGGCAAGCAGTCTTTCGTAAGTCATGCCGTACAAGGAATGCTCAGTTTCCTTGACGCAGTTTCTGTAATCGTCCCAGGCCATGTTGTACATGGCGGGGATATCGTCCTTGTTCCAAGGGATGAGTTTCTCGAGGCCCATTTTTTTGGCCAACTGACCCGCAATCCACAAGTCCGGCTTGGCTTCGCCGGGCGGTTCCACACATTTGCTCGTAAGCTGGCTTCTTCTTTCGGAGCACCCGAAAATCCCTCCCTTTTCATACACAAAAGCCGCGGGGAGCACGACATCCGCAAGCTGTGTCGTGCGGGTCGGGAAAATGTCCAAGACCACCATAAAGGCGTCTTTCATATTCTTGTAATACTTGTGGCCGTTGGGCAGAGATTGACCGGGATTCGTCGTGGTTACCAGCACGCCTTTTATGGGCTTGCTTTGATCCGACTCAGCTCCCATGCTTGCAAACATTTTCATGGTGTGAAAACCGGGCTTCGGATCGATGGTTCCGGCGGACACGCCCCATGATTTTTCCACTTCTGCCCTGGCCTTTTCATCCGTTATCAAACGAGTGCCCGGCAACAAATGGGACAGCGTGCCTGTCTCGCGCACGCCTCCGCAAGCGTTGGGTTGGCCGGTGAGCGAAAAAGAATCCGCTCCGTCTTTGCAAATGTTGCCGGTAATCAAATGGAGGTTGTGGATGAGGTTGTTAGCCCACACTCCTCGGGTCCTTTGATTGAGCCCCATGGTCCATAGACTCATCGTAGGACCTTGAGTCCCGAACAAGCGGGCCGCTTCCTTGATATTGGCCGCGGGGCAGCGGGTCTTTTGTTCCACGGCTTCCGGAGTAAATTGCTCAAGAAACTCCATATATCCCTTGAAGTCCACGACCTCTTGCTTCTTGTCCTTTTCATCCTCTTTTACGAAGCGACAAAGGTTCTCGACGTACCACTTGTCGATCCAGTTGTTCTTGACGATCTCGCGAGCCATGCAGTGGAAGACCGCCAGGTCGGTTCCAGGGTCAGCGGGCAGCCACACATCCGCGATTCTGGCCGTGGATGTGAGCCTGGGTTCGCAAACGATCACGTTGATATTTTCCGGGTCTTTGAGCTTTTGTCTGGCCACACGGCGGAAAATGATGGGATGACATTCCGACATGTTGGAACCGACTATGAAGAGCGTCTTGGCTTTCTCTATGTCCGCATACGATCCCGCGGGCTCATCCGCCCCAAACGTGGTCATATACCCGCCGACAGCGGAAGCCATGCACAGTCGCGGGTTTCCGTCCACCATATTGGTGCGAAAGCCGGCCTTCCAGAGCTTGTTGAAAGTGTAGCTTTCTTCGGTCATACATTGGCCGGACCCGTAATAGGCGACGGAATCCTTGCCGTATTTCTGTTGCAACTCTTTGAATTTGTTGGCCACTAGATCCAGAGCGTCATCCCATGAGACTCTCAGAAACTTACCGTCCTCGCCCCGGACCATAGGGTATTTAAGCCGATCCGGATGATACATGCTCATGTACCCCTTGAAGCCCTTTACGCAAAGGAAGCCGAAGTTGGTTTCCGCCAGGGGATTGCCCCTAATGGCCGCTATCCGGCCATTCTTGACGCCTACGTAGACTCCGCACCCCGTGCCGCAGAACCTGCAGGTTCCCTTGATCCACTTGTCAACCTCAACGGCCTCTTCCGACGCCGCGGCCGGACTCGCGAACGGTATATTCAAAGCGCCTGCGGCAAAGGCGGCTGCCGACATTTTTATCATTTCTCTTCGAGTAAGATTCATGGCTTCCTCCGCGAACCGAATAGTGCCGGAACAGGTTTAGAACCCGGGAACATGGAAACGTTGCTCTCTCCCGGGGGAGAATTTTTCATACTGGCCTATCTTGTGAATGGTGAACCAATGGCTTTTGTGGCAGTAAGAGCAGTTTGTAACCGGCAACTGCGCAGGCATGGTCTGGACCTGTGTGGAATGGCATCCTATGCAAATGGCTTTGTCGGGTCTTGCTCTGTAGTTGTTCACATCTCCATGGCAAATGCCGCATTTCACACTATTTATCCCATGCCTTGATCCCAGCCATTGGTTGTAGACCAATGGAGTTTCTTTCTGGTGGCAATCCATACAATTCTGCTTGCCGAATTGGACCCTGTGACAATCAGGTTTCTCACCGGGCATTAATGGAGGAGCGACGAACTCGCGCCACTTTGGATCCAGAGTCGAGCTCTTGGGGGGGCAATCGGGACACTCCTTATCCGTGTTAGCGGCAAAGGTCGGGGACAAAACGCATAAACAAAGGACCATCAGTAAATGGACCGTTTTCTTCATCTGCTTCCTCCTCCTGCAACCTGGAAGGACCTATTTTCGTTCCAAGGGTAAGCCTTTTAAATCAGAGTGTAATCTCTCTGTCACACGCGGGAGATTGCTTCGCTCCGCTCGCAAAGACAAGCGCACATGTCATTGCGAGGAGGGAAATTCCGCGTTCCGCGGGAAAGCAATCTCCGAATTTTCCGCTCATGATTGAAAAGTTACGTCAGCGTCGCCTCAAGCGGACGCAATGCGCTCGTCCGCTCAATGTCCCACACGTTCCGTCGACCCCGCGGCCGTAAGCTCACCCATTTCAATGGGAATTATTATTTTCAGCAAAGAAGTCAGTATTAACAGGCCTATTGACCAAATCCCCGCAGCGACAAAAATTTCCGTGGCTGTCGGAACGTATTCCCAAACTTCTCCCAAGGTCGCCGGGATGAAGCCCGGGATAATCAGCCCCATACCCTTCTCGATCCATATCCCTATGATGATCAAGACACAGGCCGTATTTAGGGTCTTGAAATTCTTCCGCGTCTTGGGAACGAGAAAGATTACGAAAGCTATGAGATTGAACGTCAACGCCGTCCAGATCCATGGAACCAGTACCCCTTTCCCGTGAAGCCCGACATACAAGTACTTGAGAGGGGAAAGATGATGGGTTCCGGAATAAAGCTCCTTGAAGAATTCAGCGAGAAGTAGAAAGAGATTGATGGCCATTGCGACGGCAATCATCTCCGCGATCTTGAACAAAGCCTCATCCTTGACGTGAAACCTTGTATAGCGCCGGACTAATTGGAACAGAATTATAATTAGGGCAGGCCCTGAACAGAAAGCCGAAGCAAGGAACCTGGGGGCCAATATTGAGGCGTTCCAGAATGGGCGAGCCGCCAGTCCGTTGTAAATAAAGGCCGTAACCGTGTGGATGCTCACGGCCCAGGGTATCGAAAGCAGGATGAACGGCCATATGAATTTCATGTTCACAGGCTGGTTGTAGTAAGCCTTCGTAAGGATATAACCCGGAATAAAGAGATTGAGAAACATGTATCCGTTGAGGACTACAATGTCCCAGCCCAATAAAGACCTGGGCAGATTCAGAATCCCAAGCCCGGGCACGAGGTGCCAGATCCGATCCGGCCTACCAAGGTCCGCGGTGACAAACATCATGCACATGGCCAGGGCGCTGACGGCCAAAGCCTCGCCCACTATCACGATGTCTTTGATGGGGCCGAAGTCGTAAAGATACGCGGGTATTACGAGCAGCACAGCGGCCGCGGCCACCCCGACCAGGAACGTGAAATTTCCGATGTAAAAGCCCCAGGACACGTAGCTGGTCATGCCGGTCACGATAAGACCTGTCTGGAGCTGTTTGACGTAGGCCATGACTCCGACTGCGGCCATCACTGTGAGGATGAACATCCAGGAGTAATATATCGGAGGCCCCTGGAGCAATCGCTTCGCTACTTCCGCAATGAAGAAAGGACGTTTTTCCATGGGGGCCTCTCAGGTGGCGAAGAAATAATAGAATCTGGGCTGAGTGTTCAGGTCTTCCTTGAGGCGGAAAACTCTTTTGGTCTTGATTATTTTGGATATTTCACTGTCGGGGTCCAATATGTTGCCGAATTTTCTTGCGCCCACGGGACAGACCTCTACGCATTTCGGATATTTGCCAACTCTAACGCGTTGAATGCAAAAGGTGCATTTTTCCACCACGTTGCGCATCCTGGGTCTGTTTCCCAGGTAATGCGTGACGGGATTCACCTGTTCCGCGGGAATAACCGGGTCTGCAAAGTTGAACCAACGGCCCATGTAAGGGCACGCGGCCATGCAGTATCTGCACCCTATGCACCAGTTGTAATCCACCACCACAATGCCGTCCGGCTCGGGCCAGGTCGCCCTGACGGGGCATACTTTCGTGCATGGAGGATTCGCGCAATGCTGGCATTGCACGGGCATGTAGTAGTAGCCTTTTTGCGGAACTTCTTCCGGGTCGTAATAGATGGTGGATTCTTCGAGATCCATGTTGCCGTCTTCGAATCTGAGGACCCGTATGTACTGCATTTGGGGATCGCGGGTTTGGTTGTTCTCTTCGACACACCCGTAAACACACCTTCTGCACCCTATGCATCTTTGAATATCCAGAGCATATGCGAAGACGGTGTTGTCCATGGGCGGTTCGACCCCAACCACGAAGTCTTTGCCGTATTTTTGCTTGTACTGCTCCCTGAGCCGCTCTATGGTTTGCTCAATCTCCTCCTTGGTCATCCTCTGAAAATGCTTCTGAGCGAATTCCTCCCAGGAACATGCGCTCACCGCCAACATTCCGACAGCCGCCGCAGCCCCCTTCAAGAATGTGCGGCGATCCGGCATGCCAGGACACGTTTCCTCGTCTGGTTTTCCGGAAGCAGGGTCTTCAGGTTTTCTATTTTCAGCTTCGCTTTTTTCAAAATTCATCGCAGGGCCCTTAATGACTGGCTTTGGATTCTATGGGCGTCCAGGGAACCTTCGGAGGCGCCAGCGGTTGGATCGGTTTAAACTTCGGCGAATGGGGATCGTGACAGCTTACGCACAGGAAATAGGTCTTCTTGCCGTTCCAATATCCAGTGCGCTTGCCGTGAATTCCATTGCGCCAATCCCTGAATTTGGTCCCGTGACATTTGCCGCACAGGAGGTAAGACTTGTCGAACTCGATGTCTTTTCCATCGCTTAGAGGCAGCAGAACATTTCGGTTGTCAGGATTGTGGCAGTCCAGGCACCATACTCGGACCCCGCCGTGGTTCAACTGAATGTTTCTGTGGACCAATAGGGCTTCCCGCCTCTTGAAGTTCACGGGAAAGTCCTTTTCCTTGCCGTGACACGCCCTGCACGGAGTTATAGTTTTGGGCAACGGCTTTATGGGAACCGGAAACTCCAGGGCGGATTCCGGCCCCTTGAGCTCGTTATCTGCGCCTCGGGCGTAATCCGGCGCCTCCCAGGGTCCGCAGTATGCGGACGATATGCAGATTACGAGTATTAGAGCCGTCAAAGCCGGAACATATGGGGCGAGTAGGCCGTATTTATATTTCATGAGAGCGTCCTCATGAGAGCGTCTATTTCACCTCTTTGCCGCCGTATCTTTGCTGATAGAATTGTTCCAGTTTCTGGAGTTTCTTCTTTGCTCATGCCTTCTTTGTACCACTTGTGCATCGGGTCTTTGAACAGATACTCATTCAGCAACGGGGCTGCGGCGTCTTTGCCGCCCATGGCCTTTTCCACTTCCGGAAGGAATTTCTCATAGAAGTGTTTGCCCACTTCATACATGCCGTGCCACCAGGTATAATCCGGGCCCATCATGGCCGCTCCGTGTCTGGCTCTTCTGCCTTCATGATGCCAGAGTTCGTAATATGTCCAGTGTATGGGAGCGTCGAAGTCGGTCTTGGTGACCTTGCCCATTTCCATGAGCTTGGCGCGTATCTTCTTCGCAGGGACGGCGAATTTGGTGTTGTAAAGGTCCACGAGGCCGTCAAACTGGTTGTATTGACCTTCGATGGTGAGTTCTCCGTGGCATTGTCGGCACACGTCTTTCATTTTGTCGCGACGCTCCTTCCAGTTGGCCAGTTTAACCGACACGTCCGGTCTGAGCGTCCAGGAAATTCTATCGCCTACATTGTGGGTCGCAGGCTGATTCGGCGTCGCCCCGATGTGGCAGGTCGAGCAAGTGGCAGCGTCCTGGTAATCGACTCCAACCACCCAGTCGCCTTTGTCCATATTCATCTTGTCTCGGAACGCTTGGTAGAGAATGCCGTGTTTGGATTCGTTATAGATTTCGATTTGTGGATGATCCGGCCCCAAATGGCACTTTCCACAGGCGTCGGGCCTCCTGGCCTGTTCTTTGGAGAACCGATGCCTCGTGTGGCAGGCCGAGCAACTGCCTTTGCTGCCGTCGGGATTAATGCGGCCTATGCCCGTATTCGGCCACGTGGTCGGATCCAGTTGCCCGTTTTCCAGGACCTTTATGTTGGACCCATGGCACTGGCGACAGCCCGTCGCTACCGCCGCGGGACCGCCTACAACCGTGCCCAGGTAGTTGTCCAGTGAATTCAATATGTCCGCGCCCTTGGCGTGGTGGGACGGCTGCTGCTGATCGAATTGCTCCTTGTGGCACCTGGAGCAGTCCTTTGGACTTACCAAAGTCGCGATCCAAAAGCCTCTGTGATCGTAGCCGTCTATCTTTTCGGGTGTTTTCTCAGCCCTATGACAATCGTAACAATTGACTCCGGCCTGTCCCATTTTTCCTGACCGCCACAAGTTGAACAGCCCCGGAGTCTTCAATTCGTGACATTTGATGCAGACCTGCCCCTCTGGAGACCCGTATAATTTGGGATCTACCTTTGACGCGGCAAAGGCCGAGTACGAAAAGACGAACAGCCCTATCGCCGCAAGGCCGAGGATCTTTCTCATGGCTTTCACTCCCTGAAGTCCGTAAAATTAGTCATGAATCCCATATAATTCCGGCCGAATCGGCCCATCACTCTCGATGATCGCCGACCCGACCCGGGGTTGGCAGGACGGACGTATCTGTTTCCACAGATTTGATTCTGACATTTTCCCACGTAATGGTGCTGTAAAAAAATGTAAAGATCCTGTAAATTTTAGAAGTAGTGGCGAGTCCGAAGCGCTTTCGGAAGACTTGTTCTTTTTTGGCATTCGGACGATGTGGCCCTGTGAAAAGCTCAATTTAATCGGAGATTCCTGTGTGCGCCGGAAACTGAGTCGCAATGCCATGACGGCTTGCCATTGCGAAGAGTCAAGCGACGAAGCGATCTGAAAATTTGGCGGTCGCGTCCGAATGCTTGCGCATCAAATCCGTCGTCTGTTCGATCACATTTGCGCGTACCCTAACAGCCAATGTTTCTGAGACTCAAAAACCTGTACTGGCAGAAGCTTTCATACAAATTCCTCGGGATCACGTTCCTGGCGACCGGCGTCAGCTTCGTCGTTTTGTTTTTCTGGCTTTCCAAGCAACAAGAAGAACACATCATGGAGCAAGTCCGCAAGCAGGCCATAATCCTCTACAAACAGATCCTACTCACCCGCCAATGGGTAGCGGAACACAATTCAGTTCTAGTGGCGAAGACCGAGGGAGTTGGATCGAGTCGATTTCTGGATACCCCTGAGGCGCGTGGAACCGACGGGACCGTGTACACACGGGTGAGCCCTTCAATGTTGACGAAGATTCTTTCCGACAGAGCCGCCCAAGAGGGAATGTTCTATTTCAAGCTGACCAACACGGAGCGGCTCAATCCGGACAATGTTCCGGATGAACTGGAGAAAGAGGCCCTGAATTTGTTCAGGACCTCTGTTCACGAAGGATTCTTCAGGACTGAGAAGCATGGCAAAGCATATGTTATGCGGTACGTTGCCCCTGTTTACGTCAGTGAGAATTGCATTCAGTGTCACCCAAGGCAGTATTATAGGCCCGGCGAAGTTGGTGGCTGTTTGAGCGTCTATATTCCAATGGATGAAGCGAAGACCGCCATTTTCCGCAACAAGATGATACTTTTGGGCGGCGTCAGCGGAATAGCGCTTTCCCTAGTAGGATTAGTGTTCATAGGAGCTCGGTGGGTAGTTTTTAAGAGAATCCACGACATAAGCTCGGCCATAAGCGGCATGAAATTTGGAAACACGGAGCCGCCGACGGGGGATCGAGGGGACGAGCTGAAAGATATCGGCGATTTTTGCTACTATCTCAATGAACAATTGAAGGATCAGCACGAAGATCTGGAACGTAAGATTGCCGAAGCCACCGGAGATCTGTCGGAGACAAACAAGAACCTCGAAGCGGCGAATAAGGAGTCTCGAAACACTCAACGCCACAAAATCCGAATTTTTTTCAGACATTTCCCACGAACTGCGCACGCCGCTCACCAACATCAAGGGCGCGGCAGATATATTAATCCGGAAGTCATCCTGCGGACAACCGGAGTATGTAGAAATAATAAAGCGCAACGCCGACCATCTCACAAAGATTGTCCTAGATTTCCTGGATTATTCCAAGATCGAGGCCGGTTGCCTCGAACTGGACCGCGAGAACACGCCGCTGAGGGTAGTGGCTGAAGAAGCAATTCTTGCTCAGAAGGCTGAAGCCATAAAGAGAGGAGTCAACATAACGCTTCACTGCTCTGATGACATAAGTTGTTGCTTTGATAAGCGCCGGATTTACCAGGTTTTCGCCAACCTTCTATCCAATTCCATCAAATTTTCGCCGGAAAACGAAACAATTAGAGTTAAGGTAAACGATAAAGACAGCGAGTGGGTGACAATAACCGTGGCGGACAACGGACCGGGCATAGAAGACAGATATCATGAGGCGATATTCAATAAATTCTATCAATTGGGGAATAGTAAAGACCTGCACAGAGGTTCCGCCGGTATCGGCTTGGCTATATGCAAGGGAATAGTCGAAGCCCATGGTGGCAAAATCTGGGTGAACAGTAAACCCGGCAAGGGCAGCGCTTTTTCTTTCACCCTCCCAAAGGGCCCGTTGTCTCACGGCACGGATGATAATTCATCCGGATCTTCCCGGCTCGACACATTTCATGCCGGCTCGAAGAACCCGGGGCAAGAATGAAATCCGATGCGCACAGAATATTGCTGGTGGATGACGACCGAGACATCTTGAAGATTCTCAAAGACAATTTAGAGCTCGACGGATGCAAGGTGTTCACGGCCACCACAGGCAAAGAAGCTTTGCGATCCTTTCAAGACTATGCCGTGGAATTGGTGATTTTGGATCTATCGCTTCCGGATGTTGACGGAATACAAGTTTGCCGTCTCATTCGTGAAAAATCGGATATTCCCATAATCATGCTCACCGCCCGCGATCGCGTCCCTGATAAGGTCCTGGGCTTGGAAAGCGGAGCGGACGACTATATGGCGAAGCCGTTCGACTATCTGGAGCTCGCGGCGCGGATCA
The DNA here is from genome assembly GCA_963747865.1 of uncultured delta proteobacterium. Taxonomy (GTDB): domain Bacteria; phylum Desulfobacterota; class Desulfomonilia; order Desulfomonilales; family Desulfomonilaceae; genus JBBSBY01. The sequence goes on from CAVVHK010000068.1 coordinate 124,627, forward strand.
AGGCTTGCTTGCGTCGGCATGCGTGTCCCGCTGCGACGGAAGAGGTCCTGGAATTTGGGGATATAAAGATAGACGCGGCAAAGAGACTGGTCTGGAAACGTGGCGACAAGATAATCCTGACCCAGCGGCAACTGAATCTTCTGCTTCTGCTGGCCGGCAATCGTGACACCGTCTTGGACAGGTCGGCGATTCGTCGCGCTTTGTGGCCCGACGGCGCCGTGTATAAAGACAGTCGCGCTATCGATGTCCATATTCAGCATCTCAGATCCAAACTCGAAGACCATCCGTCGGATCCGCGGCGTATCGTGACCGTTCAGGGAGTCGGTTATATGCTGAAAACCAAGGAAGAGTGACGGAGCGCGTTCAGCGCGGACGAGGGCAACGGCCATATCGCAAAGCTCCCTATCTCCCGGCGCTTTCTCCAGAGCTAAGAAATGGAGAGCAAACGCAAATGCCGTTGACTAAACAGCTTTTGCCAGGCTGTCGGGACCAACCCAAGAGGCTCACTTCGGCTTGGACATATTGTTGACTCCTGTTGTGGGGCCTAATTGAATGGCGCCGGCAATCGGAGCTCCATCCTCCTTGATGAGACACGCCGTCGGATAGTTGGCCATCCAGCCGACCACCCCCGCCGGTAGGTCGGTCAAGTAATAGAGCTCTTTGTCTAGACTGAGGCCCTGTGGCTCGATGTAGCGGCCACTCACGTGGATTATCCCTGCGGACTGGAGTCGTTTTCTGTCTTTAGCAGGGAGTATGCTTATGTTGTAGTATGTCGGCTCGCATCCGAGAATGAGAGCCGGTTCCGGCCCAGGATGCGTTCTAATTAGGCATTCGAGGAGTTGACGGTTTGAGAGGCCAAAATAGTCCCATTCAAATTTGCCCTTAGTTCCTTTCAATTGGCCCACAAGTGGATTGAAATAGAGATACTCATTAGGATGAGACCGCGCCATGAACACTGTTACAGACAACAGATCGAAAACGAGGGCAATAACGAGGAACGCTATACCAATCCTGGAAATCTGCGGTAGCTTGGCAATAGAGCTCCACAGACGCAACGCTCCTCTGATTGAAATCATCACAATGGCCGGATATACAAAGTAAAGATGCCGCCAGCCATTGTAGACCGTTGAATGGGCAGCAATTACCCCCACAACAGGGACCAAGAACCACAAGTAGGGAAGTAGCGCCGTAGAAGGATATTTCCCGGTTCTGAAGGCGAGATCTCCGAGGATAAGGGGCAGGTCTAGAATCCCCACCAAGCATAATGCCAGTATTGAAATTGGAGTCGTGATCGCAATCCAGACCGGAATGTAGTGCCACGGTAATTGAGAAGCTTGAAAATAGTCTCCCCAATAGAGTACCGGCCAAAGGTGAGGGTGGTGTGACATCAACTCTAGGACGGTGACCAATCCGGTCAGGGGACTCTCCCACAAGTATGGCCAAAACAATATCGAGAAGCATACTGTTGCGACTAAATAGACCGGAAGGTAAACGGCGAGCTCTTTAAGGGTTTTCGCCTCGAATCGGCTTTGCCATACCTCCAGCATCGCAATCGTAATGGTGAACAACGGAATCAAGACTCCAAGCACGCGGACGTCAGTGCAGATGGCGCAGGCCAGTCCATGAAGGATGCTTCGCCAAACTGTCTTTCGTTCCATGAGCCACTGGAGGGTAAAGCAAGCTATCACGAACGACGAGAGAAAGGGCAGATCCTTGGGATTGTAGAAGGAATCCGCGAATATTCTAGGGTGTATGACAAGAAACAAACAGGCGATGTACGCCGGCTCCCATCTCTCGAAGTAGCTGCGGCAAAGCCGATAGAAGAAAAATACCGCCACGGCGAAAAACAAAAAATTGAGAAGATGTTTAGTCAGCAATATGTCTCGAGAATCTTCCAGCGACAGAGATTGAGTAATTAGGTGGGCAAAGAAATCAAAAACAGGACCGTAATATATGGTGTCCCCCGATGAAATCAATGGAGCCCCTTTGAAGACATGGTCGAACACCACCTTCCCCAATTCCAGATGATAATACTCGTCCCAGGAAACGCCGAAATCCCCAAAGATCGCCAAACCAACGGCCAAGAATAAAATATAAGATGTGAGGCAGACAGTGCGTTCGCCAAAAAGTCCGCCTGCAATTTTGGACACTCGACATTGAAGATTAGAAGCGAAGAGCCGAAGCTCAGCAGCTCGGTTTCCGAGGCCCAGGTTTTCCATCATCGCTCCACTTTAGGATTCAACGGCTCGGGGTCTTTGCTTTTAAACATCAGGAAAGCCTTTCGCTCCTTATTGGGGAACCGTTTTTATGAAGTTGGTCGAGCAGGTATCCGGGTGTATTGGGCTGCGCCCACTGTTGAGGTAGAATATTTCACTCAGGCCGGCTTTTTCATTTCGTCCCCTCGTCTATTATTGGAGGTCCACTGTAACCACTCCATCCGGAATCATCGTCAAACAGATCTTTTGTGCCGGTAGAGGGGCAATTGTTGTCCGCTCTTCCAAAGTTTCCTTTCCCATTCTTTATAGGTCTTTTGTTCGCCCTTCCGAAAAAGTTACTGCTGATTTCGGCCCAATGACAAGCTTGATCCCCAATTTCGATGAAGTAGTCCGGAGTCGCGTCAACGCTAAAATTGGCTATATAATTCCCTCGAATTGTGAGTGACAACATCGTGTGATTCGACGGATCCCGCTGAATTAGAAAGCATCGGTGCTCCTTGTTACGAGGCGCCGGCCCGGACTCCATGTAAATATTCTCTGCGTTTATGGCGGCGCCTCCGCTGAAACTAACATTCGCCACCTTGTTATTCTCGATATCTCCGCCGGATATGGTTAAGCCGAAACATCGTTCAGCGGTTACGCCTATGTTCGAATTGTCACAGATTATGTTGTCGCGCAAAACCATTGAATTTGCGCGAAAGAGTTGCACTCCGTTGAAATTAGAGACAAGACGGCACTTTTCAATCTGCCAGTCGAACACATCGATGGAAGTTCCTAGACCGATGGCGGCAGCATTCACTCTTGTGCATGCCGCCACTCCCACATTACGGATAGTCCCAAACAGAGCGTTTGTAGAAAGCTTAATGCCGTAAGTAGCCTTATTGCCACCATCAATCGCGAAATCCTCTAGTTTTATGTCTCTTGATAAAGCGTTTCCGATTTCAACGACAGGATATGCGCCTCCTTTCCAAACCAAATAGGAACCTCCGCGGCTTCCAAGAGTCCATCCACTTCCTTTTAGCTGAATCCCATCCCTGTTAATTATCACGGGGCCGTTTAGAAAGTAGCTTTTGTTTGACAATTTGACCGTACTGCCGATTGGAACAGCGGCGATTGCCCGGTTGATGGGCGTTTGATCGTCGGCGCCCGTGACGCCCCACCATTCGGGGAAAGCTTCAGGCGACGAACCGGGACCAAGGAGCGCACGTCCCGTCCCGATGCAAGAGAAAATCCGATATGTTCCCGCTTCGATCGTACCATTGATCGTCAAGACTTTGCCATCGGCGATAGTGATGACTGCCCCTCGCTCCACCTTGAGAGTGACATTGGAAGGCACGACCAAGTCGTTTGAAATCATCCAAATTCCAGGAGTTATGACGACAGCGCAATCCGTGTTACCCGCTGCCGCCACTGCAGCGTCGAAGGAGTTTTTGGTCTGCGGGGACTTCTGCGCGTTCGATACTTCGCCGGTTGCAAGTGTTCCGGCGTCCGCAAGGAGTCCGCCATCGAGGACAGGCCGTGCGGAATTGACGGCCGGCCAGCTTAGAGCCAGAAACGTTATTAAGACGCCGAAGCCGAAATTCATCGATCTCCTGATTGCCTTCATGGTATGTGCCCTCCCAAGGTGAATCCTATTCTTCAACGCAACTCGACGGCGCCCCGGACCTATGAACAGCGACACGTCGCCTATCAATTAGCCTAACGTGGATTTTGAAAAACATCTTCACTTGACCGGCTCCCAATGTCGGACCTTGAGTTCGTATTTACCGATCAAAACGATCAAAAATACTCGTTTGACTCAGTTATCGTGATCGATTACACATTAGTTCACCTCCTTGGAGTGAGTCAAGACTCCCGTTTGCCTGGCGGATTCAAGAGTGTCGTAAAAATGAAAGACAAGGGGTCGGACGGAAATTGCTCCGCTACGGTCTTCCTCTTTGAGATTCGCGGGATACTTGAACAATCGTTTCGACAACGCCGGTCTGCGAAGATGTCGTTGCGAGGAGCAGAGCGACGACGCAATCTCAGCTTGTCTGGAACAGGAGATTTCCACAGGATAACGCCCTCGCAATGGCAAGTATCGAGTCTGTGCGCTTCAAGGATCCCCGCCATTTTCAGCGTCGAGGGCTACAGCTTACCTCCTGAGGGATGGAGTCGGCGAGCCTCGATCCCTACGGGCGTCACTGCCAACGAAGTGGAATTTGCTCTGTAAACGGTAATACCACGCGGCTTACGCGAAAATGCTCTAAACCAAAATTAGACCCGCTGGAGGCTTTTATGGCTAAACATGTGACTATCGGCATTATTATGACTCTCTTCTGCTTTCATAATCTTGTGGCGCAACCCGTGAAGGCAGAGGAAGCGGGGAAGTTTAAGACAATTGAAGAGCTTGTCAGAGAAGCGCACGAAGGGGCCAATTACGTCCCTATCCAAGAATTGAAAAAACGAATCAAAGAGAATAACAAGCTCGTCCTATTGGATGTTCGAACGGAGAGAGAATACAACGCCACCCATATAAAGGGGTCTGCGTGGCTTGAACGCGGCATCGCGGAATTTGTAATGGTCCGGACGTTCCCGGACCCAAATGCTGAAATCGTTGTTTATTGCAAGCAGGGGAACCGAGCCGGGCTCGTGCTGAAAGCTTTAAAGAAAGCGGATTATAAAAATGTGGCGGCTCTTGAAGGAGGCTTTGACGAATGGACCCATCAGGGCAACACGATTCATAACTTCTTGGGCGAGTTCAAGATGGTCAATCCCTCCAAGATCAACGCCAGTTCGTTTGCGGTAGAGTTTTTCCAGGACAAGAACTGATTTCGAAGTGCAATATTTGACGGCCAAGCCCGTCTTGCAGAGGGTAGCGGTGACATCCTCCAACTATGAGGATTGGTCGCTTCCGCACTGACCATGGCGCTTAGAACGAGGTTATGGCCCAGCGCCCTGGCCGCCATACGCCGTTCCCGGTGAGGCGTCCTCTCTCCCGCCTTATACCAGACCCAGACGCATCATCTGCGGGTAAGTGGAATGCTTGGGAGAATCCCTATTTCTGTTTGGTCTTTTGGACGTCGTTTTCAACCGCAGCCCTGTAAGCCGTGCTATTTGTCGGGTAAGCCGTCCCGTATCCACTCCAATATTCGGCATAATAAGTCCCCGCCTCCCATCCCGTCGATAACTGAGGTTCGGTGCTGTAGCCCAGCAACTGCAACTGAATCAGATAGTCGCCGGCGACTGAGTCAATACACTTGGAGCAGCTCTTCCTCGTCGAAGCAGCGGCGCACAGAGTCCAGTCCGCGCAAGAGCAGCCTATTGTAAACGCCGGGGGTGGATTGTTCGGGTCAGTAAGCGACGTGCTCTGCTCCCGGTCAACGGTTTTCAAATCTTGAAACGCCGTCACTGCGGCGCCGTCGGCCAGATTAAAGCCTCTATCGTAACTCTTGTAAGCTGAAGTGAACTTAATGTCGTAGCGACTCACCACAAGAGATCCCACTCCCGCTATGCTGATTACTGAAAGCACCAGTAAAACAATCGCTATAACATTACCTTGCTCATTGCGCATGGTTTGGCTCCTTATATTCCTGTCGAGGTCAATCTATTGGGTGTTTGCCATGATAAACATGTTTCGGCACGTCACGTTCATGATTTTTGTCTTCTGCGCCATCCAGCTATAGCTCTTGGACTCATTCTCCCCCGCTTTCAAAGTTTGGTACTGCAGTTGAACCTCGATAACCTTGAGGTTGTCGAATGTCTGAGAATTGAAATCTGAGCTGGTTGACGACGGTATCCAGGTTTCTACGCCGCTGGAATCAATGAATTGGCAACGGACGCCGAAGTTTTGCAACTTCAGATTGTGGTCGAGGATTCCCCCGGCAATGCAAAGCCCGTTTCTCCTCAATTCCGGTTGCGCCGATGAATATGGGGGAATATCGTTCCCGCCGGACGGATCCACCAGTTGCCAGAATATCACCGGAGTGAACGGTAGGCTGGCGGTGCTCCCCGAAATCAGGAAGCTGGCGCCCGTGCCTGAAGTGGTTCCTGTAGTCGTAAGAATTTGTCGAGCTTTGGTCGAAGAATTGTAGGTCATTACGCCGTACACGTCCTGACTGAGGATATTGGGCAAAACCAGGGGATTTATCGATTTGAAAGCGGCGCTGGTGGTAAACACGTTGTAGGAGGCGTTGACCACATTGGACATAAAGCGTCCGCAGCTAAGATAAACCTCGTGATAGGCGTTGTTGGAGTATGCCGTAGGCCATAACGACAATTGGCGCGTGTCGTACAGCCCCCTTCCGGCCTGCATTATGTCCCGTTTGATAAGCATGAGGGCCACATTTATAGATTCCCGGGTCCCCGAGTCTTTTACCAACTGGCCACCGAACTTGCTCTGGACCCTGAAGAACGTAGTTGAAATCACCAGGACCACGAGCAAGACGATTGAACCTACCATCATTTCTATTACGGTGAAGCCTTTTGAGTTTTTCACGCCCGCCTCCAGGCCGACTAGCTGAGCGAACCCAGAATGAAAGTGGTCACTTTTGTCCGATAAGAGCAATTCTTTGGATCCTGCGGGGCCGTTCCGCTACAATTCGCCCAGCCTACGGTAACATCCAATTTCAGTATGTTGGCCGGCCAACTCGATTTGGTCTGGTTTTCCACTCGCCACTTGTAGATGTACCCTCTGCCTTGTCCAAGACGCTCGACATACGTCGTATCGTTGGTCTTGTAAGTGGTGCTTGTGCCCGCCGTGTAAGTCGTCGCGTCCTGGTACTCGTAAAGAGTGGTGGAACCAGGCATCAGCTTTTGAATCCTCACATTTTGAAGTTCGGTTAACGTATTTACCGTAGCTTGGGATTTTACCGCTTCCATCAGTTCCAAGGCTATGGCGTCGCCCAGAACATTCTGAACGGAGCGTTTCGACTGCTCGCTGGACGTCTTCAGCATTGTGCCTATTGCCAGCATGCCGATGGTGAGTATGGTCAAGGCAACCATCAACTCGACTAAACTAAAACCTTTTTCGCCCGGCCTATGTTTAGCTGTCATGTCTTTTTCACCCGGTATTCCTTCGGCGTGTAACCCTACTCGCTCTCTTTCCAGCCCCTGAGGTTTGCCGGAGGCGTCAATAGCTTCACGCCGATTCTACTAAGCTGACCCGAGCTGGTCTGAACTATGACGTATTTTCCGCTTGAGTCCAAAACCGGCTGACTCGGGACCCCAAGGCCCAAGTCCACCTTTACTCCATACGATGTCGAGCTTGAGCTGCTGCTTGAGCTCGATGTGAGAGTGACGGTATTCGTGCCTGACGGAATCGGGCTGAATCCGGCGGGAAAAGCCTGACACATGTAGTCAAAAGCGTACAAGTATCCCGAGCCTCCGACGCCGCAAACATCCGATGCCGAGCTGATCGGGACAAATGTGGTAAAAAACACTATACCGCCTGCAATAAGCGGCTTGTTTATCACTTTTTCGCCCGTGTCCTGAAGGTCGTAAACGCAGCTCCAGCATGGAGCGGGGCTGGTGCTCGAGCAGTTAGACTCACAGCAGTCGCCGGTCACCGTTCCGTCGGAGGCGGTTAGGGACCATTGACATCCCGACTGTGTTGAAGAGCCGCTGGTCGTGGTGACCGAGTAGCCGCAACCGCTATCCGAGGACGTGCCGGCGCAGCGGAACGTGTTGGTCGAACAGTTTCGCCTCACCCAGTATTTGATCTTGCTGCCGGTGTCCGCGCAGGAGCCCTTGATTAGCGTGGTACCGGACAACTGAGTAAAATTGGAACTGGTGGGCAGGTAGATGCTGTCTCTCAAGTTGTACAGCGACATCTTGGCTACATCCGTAGCGTCGGTCGCATTGCCGATGACATCCTCGTGTTTTCCACCTGCGATGATAACGCGGATACCTTGTGGGTCTGTGCCGGTTCTCTCCACACTGGCCGACGGTTGAATTGTCAGCGGCTGATGATCGGATCGGTAAATGTTTGACGCTAAATCTTTGGTGGTGCTTGTATTGGCCGGAATGGGCTTCGTGCTCCAAATGTCGATATAAAAACCGGTGTCGCTACTCGCGGCCTCAGTGGCGCTCATATTCAACTTGATGCCGTAGAGCAGTCCGTTCATGTCTCCAACGTAGATCGAATCCGCATAACCGTCTTCACCGATTTGGCTGTTGGCCCTGTCCCAAATATCCAAGACTATGGGATCGGACATCGCGTAGGGGATCCGTGTCGCGCAATTGGATCCGCTGGTGTCACATCCCATCAACTTGTCCGGGAACAAGGTCTGGGTCGCCTGAAGCACGTCGGGCCAGACATATTGAAAGACATTTACTCCGGTCTCGATGTCCAAGGCCAGGAAATAGGGGCTTACGAGCGACCTCCTGAAACCGTCTTGATAGAACCCTTGGTATGACCAGGCGGATGGAAACAGCGTTATTCCCGTGTCAAATACTCGAAGGCCTCCTCCGGTGAAAACCAGATTCCTGATTCCGGTGACTGTACTGGAACACGTTGAAGGGGGTGAGCACGCATGATTCGTTCCGCTGGAACCGGTGGGATCACAGACGTTGGGACGATATCCGCTGGGCAATCCTACTCGCCCCAAAGCGGGCTTTGACCAGGACATAGGATACAACTTGAGCATATTGTAGGTCGTAGTATCGGCAAAAGGCTTCCACACGGAATCGCCCAGGGACAGTCCGTTGAGATAACTGAGGCACGCTGAGCTGGTCGCGCAAGTCGAACATGCCACGGTAGGAGCGTTGCAGGGAGGCGTTACTGTTGCGCCGGGGGACAGGGTGGTTGAAGCCACGCCAAGACAACTGCTAAGAAAGGATGCGGCGGCGTCCGTCATATTAAACTTAGCTATGGTGTTCTTGATCACCGGGTATTCCCACAGGACTACAGGATTGTACGGATCGGTGACATCAATCGCGAAATATGTGTCGCCACCTCCACGTTCGCCGCCGACAATAATAGTCCTCCAGGGCCAATCCTTGAGCTGCGTCGAGGTCAGATCGCTCGTCGACGGCGACGAGGTTTCTTGCTTGATCTTTGAGTCAAAGAAGACCGTGTACGCTGCCGGCGCAAGATCCACCAAGAATTGGTGCTGACAGGCTCCTGACAGATTCTGACCATAGGTCGTGCTCGCGATATTCTGCAATTGGTCCAGGAAGTTGGAGGGTATATACGCCCATATTTCCTGTCCTATGGTGGCGTAGTCGTCAGGGGTGGTCAAATATTTCTGGTTCGTATAATCCCGAGCGCGCCACAAGAAAGGCGTGCAGCATGCCGTCATTGCCTCCCACGAACGCAAATTTGTCTCTGTATTTTATATCCGGCTTTGAATGGCTGGTCGCGCTGACTTGCCTCCATGTTAGATAATCTCGATAGAACCCCGCAGATTTCGCATCGCTATTCGTGGAGACGACCCCTATCTCCTTATTGTTCAATATAGCTTTCAGATTTTGGGACACTGCGCCCAGAGTCGGAGGCCCGACCACAACCGGAGTCGAGTAGATTATGTCACCCAGTATCCATTTCAGGCTGCTAGGGTCGGTTCGCGACCTGAAGAGGCTGGTGTTCTCCACCCCCAAGACCCAGTTGACCAGATTGGTCGCGTCCGTGCTGGTGGAGACTCCAAGCAGCGTCGAGGTCATATTGGTTACATTAAACGAGGTCTGGACGCCATTCACCATTGTAAAGATGTTCCGGCCCGACATAGGTGACGTTGACGTCGAGAGAGATGTGGCCGCGGGCCAGGGTGGGGATGTGGCGGCGTCCCAACAATTGGCGTCGGAGCCTGCGTCGGTCTTTATAGTCTTACACATGATGTCGGACGTATAAATCTCAAAAGAATACACACCCGACGAATTGGGCCAATAGGCCTCCAGATGTCCATACCAGAGTAGCCTACCCTGGTCCGCTGCGTCCGTGGATGGCGGATTGGCTTCGAAGAGTCCTCTGATAATTACGTCGCCTTCACCCGTTTTTTGAGAGATAGTTGCGACCGCGGACGAAGAAGCCGTCTGCTGAGTAATTCGAGTCACAATTGTCTCAATGGCCGTTTCAAGCTGACTGGCGTACCGACAGTCGAAGTAGTTGTCCGGAACTCCTTTGCCCAGTCCGTCTCCGACCGTGTACATGTCGTACAAGACGTCCCATTCCTTACAACACGAGTCAGGAGTGGTCTTTTGGCAGGTGGATGTAAACTTTGTCGAAAAAGTCACGCTGGTGCTGGCCCCGCCTATGCACGAGCTTGGGGTCAGCGAACTCCCGCAGCTTAAGGGATACGGCCAGCCGGTTTTGCATGTCGTAGAGGACAAATCTGTAAAGCCGCCGAATAGGGCTATCCACTGCATGGCATTCGATCCCTGAGTGTAATCCGTGGTCCCTGAAGCGTTGAAGGCAAACAGGGGGTAGACCGTCACACTTTGTGTGCCCGTCAAGCCGCTGTCCGTGCGCAGATCCGTAGTGTGCATCTTATAAGCGGGCACTACGGGATCAACACTGCCGTTCCATACACCGTCCGAGACCAGAATCACAAAACTCTGTCTGCACGGGACCGGGAGATAGGCGTTATCAATCATTTGTGAGGTGTAGTAAGGGTCGTATTGGCTTCCAATAGTGAACAGTGAAGAGTTTATCCCTCCGGATTGTTTGAAGTAGTTTATGACTTCGTTCAGCGCCTCCCCGGTCGGAGTGCCGTTGTACGGGAAAGGGTCACCGTTTGTCGGGTACGGCGAAGCCGTATGTCCTCCGGCCATATATGCGCAGAACTGAGAGGAGTCGCTAAGCTCACCGCATCTGACAAGAAGCTTACCGTAGTTGCTTGAAGAGTCTCCCTTGTAGTACATGAAGCCCCATCGGGCCTGGTTCCAGGTCTTCTGAACGGCGCCACTCCGGTCGGTGGCTGCTATCTTAATCCGCACTCTGGCGTTGGCGATTCCGCCGATTGTGGGGCAAATGGCGCTCTGAGTGGTCCTGCTGTTCGTCCCGGTGGCGGGCGACACCGGCGACAGTGTGACATTGGCCTTCAAAGCGTAATCGCAGGCCCCTGTTGTCGCGCATATACAGCCGCTGGTAGAACAAAAGGTGGTGGCGCTGTTCTTCTTGTAAGGCCCGACCAACACATAGTACGTGCCGGCAGTCAGGTTAGTCGTAAGCGTGGTTGAAGCCGAGTTGCTGCTGGACCCTCTGGCTATATATGTGTCCGGCGTATTGGCGCTCATGATTTGCAGATAACATCCGTAGCTCGAAGACCATGCCCCTGTCAGGGAAAGATCGACTTTGGTGGCGACCCCGATAGTGAACGACCACAGTTCGTAAAGGCTGTTGTTGGCGGTCCAAGTCGTATCGCCGGTGCTGATGGTTCCGACATATTGGCCCATGGAGGTCATGACCAAATCAAGATACGGATACATGTGACTGCTGGAGTTCCAAACGTCGGAAATGCCGGTGGCTACGTCTGTGGAAGTCCATGTGGACGGACGAATATACACTTGCGCAGGGTCGGCGGTTTGCACCGTGCCGGACGGCTTTATCTGAATTGTGGCGTTTCCCACACGCCGTGCGCCCTGCATTTTGACGTAACAATCCGTATCCGTGCTGGAGCACTCGCTCCCACTACTGTTAACGGCCCTACCACCGATCATGGCCTGCAGCGCTCCATCTATTCGGGAGACCGTCAGCCAGTTCAATATATTGCCGTACACCCCTATGGAGAAATTCCCTTTGCCGTCACCGGTTCCGTCCGTAGCTGTAGTCCCGACCGAGTAGAACCATCCGTTGGTATCGTCATACTTGTACGTACTTCGTGCTGGTAAATGGTCCGTAATAGGTTTGGGTGTAATCATAAGTCCAGGAATCGATGCAGGAGAACGTCGAGAGGTTACTGTAAGTATTACTGCATTCATACAACACGTCAGCAGCCGAGTAGCTGCTGAAGTCCATGGAGCAATAGGCCGGCTGCTGCATACTTCCCGAATAATCCATTACCAACAACACGTTGGGCTGTTGTCCGGACGTTATCTGAGGAGGAAGTTTGCAAGAAACTCCAGGTGGCGCAAAGCGAGTCTCTCGCAGAAGATAAGACGAGCAGAAACGCATACGGATATAACCAGCCGCGCGATTTTATAGTTAACGGACATTTCCGTGCTCCTCCCTCTGACACTGAGTCAATTTCAAACAAGTAAATGGTCTTAGCGACAAGGGTTGCCATACAACTACGCAATCCCGTCGGTTACCGCCGGACGGGGACCTGTTTCAAGAATGTGTTGACAGGATTGTCATTTGTTTGACGAATCACTGGTTTTCGTCGTAATTATGAAGATGATAACATCTTTATCTTTCTGGCAAATCAAAACACGCGTCCCTGCAGTGACGCTTGAAAAACTTGATTCCGACCCGGACTCGGTCTTGACCTTCACATTCTTGCCGGTCAGGCTCATTTTTGTTCCCTCAGGTTTTTCGGGAAAAGCTACGAAAGTCAGTTCCGTGGTGGTAACTTTCTTGATTGTGTACAGGTCCCAGAATTGAATAAGAGAAACGGAATACTTGTTGACGATGCCACTTATGCCACTGGAGGAAACCGACGCCAAAGAGTTTGCCACGTTTTGCCCGGAGCCGGCCGAGGTGGACGAGCCGGTGGTCTGGGCCGACGTCAATTCGGCAGCGGACAAAGCCACCAAAAGGCTCAGCAGCAAGCCAAAGCCTCTTGTGGGATATATGAAACAACGGCAAAAACCGATGGACATTTGCAGCTCCTGTGTTCCGGGGCCATATGCGGCCGCAATCACCATCCGGCGATTGACCCTGCGCAGTTGGACCCTTCCTATTTGTCGGTCGGCCGGATCAAGGATTGTTCCGAGGACGACCATTGCGAGCGGTGTGATGCTGATACTTATACGCTCCCGGGATTACTCTGCAGATTTGCTTCCCGCAGTTGAATCCGAAGCCCTTAGTTCGCCCGAATCCCCATCTTCACCCATGGAACCGAGTCTAATGGGGAAATGTGGAAGAATTATGGAGAAAATGTGTTAACACTGTGGAGGGAGTGAGATTGAGGGGCGAAGATTTTGTGTCAGGAAACTGAAGAATGATTTTAGATGGATATGGCAAGGTTCGGTTGGACGACCAACGTGTAGCCCTTCGTGCCGCTCATACGGACAAAGACTAAGACAAGTTTTGGAAACACAAGGACAATGTGAACAGCGACAAATTTACCGTTTTGTGAATACGGACTCACCGTAATCCGTTATCACATTCGGACACTTCGTACATGTTCTTTCACTTGTGCTGACCCCATGCCGGGCCTCACCAATAATTTCCCTCGGCAGGTCCGCCCTTCCCCCATGAGTCGTGCCTTCATTACGTAGAAGTCGACCTCATAGGTTCTTCTTGATTGCAGGTTGGCATAAGGCGCCCGTAGAGTAACCTGCGGCCGCCAGATTCAGTCCGAGGCACATCCCGACACTCAATCTCAGGCTTGAACGCACTAGAATCAACTTGAGCAGCGTAATATCTATTGAACGCTGCTTTTTCAACCGACGAGATGGATCTCTCTCTTGACCCAACCCTCAATGAGTTGCTTCTGGACAACGGAAAACCCGTAATTCGTTAACAAATTTGAGAGCGATTTCCAGGAGCCTGCCTCATAGCGTACCGAATCTATGGATCTGATTATGGACAAAAAATCGTTTCGCACGTCAGGAATCCTCAACCGCTTGTCTCCTCTTGTCTGATTTCCTTCCATGCCTTCCACAGCCGTGAGCACAAGCACCAATGCGCCGAAAAGGGCGTCCGGGCCCAGTTCTGGAAGCGTTTCGCGAACTGACGCTGGATTTACGCGCCAGGGTGTGAAGAAGCCTGTCGCGTGGCCCCAAATTTCGTGAAATTCTTGTGCCTTGACAAGGGGGGTAGCCTGAGACAAGGCGAACTCGCCTATGTAAGCCAGCGATTCAGCCATAACGTCGAAAAGATGATGCGTTTCAACGTCTTCCGCCCAAAAGATGCTCAGGAGACTCTCAGCGGATGGGGCAAAGGAGAGACCAGGAGATATTTTGCTGTAAGGACGAAGGAATAGGCAGGAAAATCCGTGCCATTCTATTGCATCTTCGATTCCAAAACTTCCCTCAAAAAATCCTATCAAGCAAGGAAGCCAATATTGTCTTGATAGCTCGCATAGGCGATACCGGCGCCTTCCCAGAATTCCTTGCCAGATAGAATCCCATTTGCTCACGAATTCCATGACTCGCGATGGCGCATGCTTGGGATGATGCCTAAGCCCTATAACGGCTATTTCTAAGCTTAACAAGGCAAGTTCATCGTTCTCATTCGTAAAGAGTTCCTCCACGTACTTTCCACAAGCGTCGAGTAACGTAGATAGGTTTTCTCTCCCTGTTCGGACGAACGGTGTAAGAATTTCAAATGGATCTGCGATCGGACCATGTTTTGTGGTTATCAGCGCTTTAAGCCCGTCTCGGTCGGCAAGGGGCCACGATCCTGGAGGATTACATGCCTCCAGGCAGGCGGTCACTATCTGCCGCACAATTCCGGGGCTGGGAACCATGAACTCCAAGCACCGTGCCGCAAAAGACAACATAGCGAAGGACTTACCTCCTTTGTCTTCCTCTGCACTGGCCACAAGGCTTCCCAGGAGCATGTCGCCAGCTCCTTCAACGTTGTTATTCGCGATCTGGAATACTAACTGAGCTACGACGTCCCATTCCTGCTTGGCAATACGGGGAAATAACACCTCGGTCAAGGCTTCAGGGGTTGGGTTAAGGCGCGCCAAATGCTTGGCAGCAAAATATTCTAGAAAGGTGCGATGCGTGAACTGATATATTCTTTCACCGTCTTGAGTCGTCCCAACGTCGCTGAAAACCCAAGCTCGCCCACGGCAAAATTCAATGAATTCACGGGCGGCTTTCTCCGCCTCGTCACGATCCTCGAAGCACCTGGGGCAAAGATACTCCGTTGTCTTGTCCACAAGTCTTTTCTCCGTCACGCCGGTTTGCAACTGTGGTGTACTATAGACCCACTCAGCCAGGTGCATCATTGCCGGACGGATGTGGGCCTCAAAAGGCAGTTGTATGTGAATCCCTCGCCCTCTGTCCCATCGTTCGAAAAGCATTAGCGAACACTTTTCGTACAAATCAGGTCTATTTTTCGGAATGTAATTCTCACCCCTATACAAACTGCACATGAGGGACAACATCAGAGGGTTCGAACGGAGCTCCGGCACGGATTCACTCTCGGACAGAAACTGTTTGTAGTCGCGTTTTGGCAGTACGTCACTGTGCTCTATGTTTGCGGAAAACCACTTCTTTACGTACTCCGTGGTTTGAGCCTCGTCGAACGGGGCTATTCGCGCTATCCTAAATCTATCCGGAGCCAAGGGGGCTTGTTCATATCCGACCTCTCGAGAAGTAACAAGAATCGGCGCCGAGGGATAAAGCCCACAAAAGGCTTCGATGTCACCACTAACTTCCTGTCTGTAGCTAGTGTCCAGCAATTCGTCCAATCCGTCGAATACGACTAGAAGACGCCCGTTCAGCAACAAATATTCAAGAGCCCCATTAGGGGGGCTGATCTGATATTTCGATACCGAAGTCAGTTTTAGGTATTCGAGGATCGAGTATCTTTGTTCTTTCTTTCCAGCTCCATAATCCCTTAGAAACCACCAGGAATGGAGTTAATTGTCTCCCGGCATAAAGTGCCTCCCGATATCGGTGCGAAAGGTCGTGACACAACTTGCATGCAAGGGTTGATTTGCCGCATCCCGGGTTGCCGAGGACTACATTACGATGCGCCGAGGCCAGGAACACCGGCAAGGGTACCTGCGCATCTTCTTTTGTAGTAGAGCGTGAGCCCACGTCCAATGTCGGTTCCACATATAACGAATCTATGGGTATCTTGGGAGCGGCGTCCCAATCCGCAGGGACGATATGACAATGTCGCACGGCCATCTGCCTTCGCAGCGTATCCTCGAAATCCAGTATCGCTTGGATATCGGGTTGACCTACAGAAGATAAGACCTGGAGATTCTTCTTAATAGTGGCCAATTCATCCAGTATGGAAACGTGGCGTGCGGCTGATCTGGCTTCGTGCGCCGTTAGAATGCCTTTTTCGATACAAACCTCTAGAGACTCGTCGCAAGTGGTCATGAGTAGTTCTAAAAGGATCTGGGCACGGTTTTTGTCTTGGTGGGCGTTCACTCCGGAATGCAACAAGTAACATTTAGAGAACTCATCTCTCAAGCCCTCAAACGTACCAGCTTCTGAACTTGCCCGCAAGCGCACAGCGTAAATTTGCCTAACTATAGCCTCCACTTCAGGCGACACAAGAAAGCCCTTTTCTTGGTCGCTGAGATGAAGATCCGAAACTCCGCATCTCTTTGCAGCAACAGCGGCGGCACGTTGGAGAATCGTGGAGATCCCGATCTCGCGCTCGAAACACTCTGAAGCTTTCTTCTTATGTTCTTGCCATCGTCTAGGGCTCTCAGAGAGATTGGTTATCATCGACCAAAGGCCATTGGCGATTAACCCCGTGATGAGGCTCATTGTCGCTGAATCCATTTCCTGTCCACTCCCTTTTGGTATTCATTGACCACCAAAGCGGCATTTCCTGTGCTGTTATAGCTTTGTCCTTTTCAAGAATCGATCATGGCTTTAGCTCCGCAAAAGGTATTTTTTCCCTGAGACTTAGCTGTGAGCCCAGCTACCCTGACACTCCGAGAGGGTTCCGTGGTATCGGTCCACATCGAGGTCCGATCCCGCGCGAAACTCAGATTTATGAGGCCGTCCGCCTGATACTGGGTTCACTGTGTCTGTTTTTCACAGAAATTCGCAAAGCCTTTTGCACAAGGATTTTCCAGATTAGAATTCCAATAAAGGACAAAATCCACGGATATAGGATATGAGCTATCTCGGGCCACGCCGCTACTCAATTGAAAGGGTTCGGAATTGGCGTCCTCTTTAATCTTGATAATCTTGGCGCCTCTTTCCGAGAGTTTGTCGAAATGGACGGTGGTGGTAGGTATATAACCGATAGCAAAGGATTTTCCGCAGACTTGAAGGGTCGTGCCATATGAGCTCATCACCTGGGCGCCCTTCGCATAGGGAGCGCCCTTAAGCACTATTTCTTGAAACAGAACCCCGGCTCCTGTCTCAGGCACGGCTCGCATGGTAACCTTAATAGGCTCGTTCGGCCCTCCGACCTGGCTCCAGTTTGTTATCCCGCCTTCGAATATTTTGGCCAACTGATCCATGGTAAGCTCATTTACAGTATTCTTCGAGTTGGTAACCACGGCCAGACCGACTTTTCCTATGAGCCTGGAGGACAACGTAACGCCTTTAGCCTCAGCGAATTTGGCCTCTTCCGAGCTGACTTTGCGTGTCATCATCGCTAATTCGGCTTCTCCGGCGATCAATTTCTTGAACCCGATGGCCGTGGTCGCTCCTGACACTGTAAGTTGACGATGAGAATTGGTCTTGTCAAAATTCTCGAGGAGATTTTCAACCACTTCGGCCAGCAAACCCGCACCGCTGATTCGGACTATCTTTTGGTCTTGACCATGCGCAGGACAAATTGCAAAAAGCATTGAAAGAATTGCCAAAGGGGCTGCGACAGCATGACTCCAAATCTTTTTTGACATAGGTCTGTCTCCTTTCTGGTGTTCCAGTTGAGGAAAGTAAAGGCGCCCGACCTCCATCTGACAGGAATCTCTTTCTACAAGAATACATAACGGACGCGCATTTTGTCACGCTTTTTTCATAGGCTAACCCCTTGAGGTTTTGGGAGAATCGGGAGCCCATTAGACTAGGAAGCCCGCAAATCACAGCCACAAGAGCCGGAAAGCCCCAACAAAAAAGGATCATCTTGTTTTTCCGGAAAAGTTTTCATTCAGAGCCGACAGCGTGGCTTGCGTAACTTCTTACTGTGGCAGCGTTTCCTTGACCGAGTAGATAGCTCTGCCTACCGTAGCGTCTATAAGGAATGAATACGGTAAAAAAAAAGATGGTTTCACACGAGAATACACAATTACCCTGGGAACTTTATTTCGCCTGCATTGTCTTACAAGTCAAGCCCATGTGATAGGCGCAACGGAGCGCTGGTGTCACCTATGCTGAGAAGGAAGACGCTAAGTTTCGGGTGAGTTCAGCATTTATTGGCGGTTCCTTGAAGAGCAGTGACCACATGGGCTTTATCATTTCTCCCTCCGAACACCTCTCCATTCGATACCTGCTAAGTATTTTCAAATAATCCTCAAATGAGTCTTCTCGGCTGGACGAATAAGCAAAAGATTCGTATGATCCGACTCGTCTATCGAGAAGCGATAGCCTCAACGGGGACCCTATTATGTTGGACAATTTCAAACCACTATTAAACCGAAATTTCTTGAAGGCGCGGGTGGACGGCTTCGCCTTTGAGCTGACCCCTGCCCAGCGTAAAATAGCGGAGGATTGGGCTAAAACCGCCAACGACCCGAGCTTCCGGAGAGAGAATGAAAAACCTCATCAGGGGGCCTTTCTTGTTCAGGTGTTTGGGGATCTTTTGGGATACGGCCATTACACTGCCAATCCAGATAGCTACAACATTAAGGTTGAGACCGCTTCCAGCGAAACAAAAGGCGCAAAAACCCCAGACGGGAGATTGGGTTTTTTCGGCAGGGATAAAGATCTAACCCGCGCCGTGATAGAATTGAAACCACCTGCCGCAAGTCTTGACGGGAGACAAGGGTCGCACGGAGGTTTGACACCGGTAGAACAGGGTTTTTCCTATGTTCCGAAGTTCGATAATTGTAGATGGGTTATTGTATCCAACTTTCTCACTGTGAGGCTCTACAGCGCGGCTCGTGGAGAAGCCTATTATCAACAATGGCGTATTGCCGATTTGGCGCAGCCCGAGACGTTGTGCGGGTTCCTCTATTGCCTTCGAAAAGACCATCTAATCTCCGAGTCACACCTAGGCGTCATTGGCGCCCTGGCGCAGAAGAGTTACTCACAAGAAGAACAGATCACCAAGGAGTTCTACCAGTTCTATAAGGCTATGCGTAGCGGCTTATTCGAGGAACTAGTTCGGAGCAACCCCTCTACGCCGGAATGCTCGAAAATGGAGCACGAGATCCGGCTCCTGGAAAAGGCCCAGAAAATTCTGGACCGAGTGCTCTTCATTTGCTTCAGCGAAAGCAGGGGATTGCTGCCGGAGAATTTAATCCAAAAAGCCTTTGGCGCCGCACGTTCCGGATTCGTTAAAACCACGCGTTGGCAGCAATTGGCAGGCCTTTTCGACGCCGTAGACAAGGGCGATCTGGAGCACAACATCAACGGCTACAATGGAGGACTATTTGGACATGATGTTGAGCTGGCCGGCCTGTCAATCAGTGATCAGTTCTTAGACAAGTTCCAGCGTCTTTCGGAATTTGATTTCTTGACGGACCTGGACGTGAATATACTCGGCCATATTTTCGAGCAGTCCATAACCGATCTGGAATCATTGCGAGCAGAAATTCGGGGAGAAAAAATTGATAAGAGTAAATCCAAGAGGAAGAAAGAAGGTATTTTTTACACCCGGGATTTGATCACGCGGTTCATAGTGGAAAGCACAATAGGATCGTGGCTCCAGCAGAAGTTATCGGAGATCAAAGACAGTTACTCCCTTGAGCAAGTCCGCGGGGCCAAGAAAAAAACCGAGGCGGAAAGACGTATGTGGGAAGACTATAGGGAGGCGCTGAGAACCATCAAGGTGCTCGACCCGGCCTGTGGTTCAGGCGCCTTTCTAGTGGCGGCGTTCGATTATCTCTATGCCGAATACGCCCGAGTCAACGACCGTATCGCCGAATTGTCGCTTGGGCAGTGGAACGTTCTGGATCTGGACAAACAGATTCTCCAGGAAAACCTGTACGGAGTGGACATCAATTCCGAATCGGTTGAGATTACCAAGTTGTCTTTATGGCTCAAAACCGCAAAAAAAAATAAGCCGCTGGACAATCTCGACGCTAACATCAAGTGCGGTAATTCAATAATTCCAGTCGTAGGCGGCCAATGGACCGATGATATGCGCGCCGCTTTCGAAAATCTCCCTCCGGAGGTAGGGCGCCGCTCCTTTAACTGGGAAGTCTGCTTCAAGGAAGTCTTTGCCGGAGGAGGCTTCGATTGCGTGATCGGGAATCCCCCGTACATCCGTCAGGAACGGCTTTCATCCTTTAAGCCTTATTTGAAAACGGCTTATGAATGCTTTTCCAGTAACGCCGACCTGTACATTTACTTTTTCGAACAAGGTCTTCGTCTGCTGCGAGAAGGGGGACGTCTTGGTTATATAACTTCCGGAACTTTTTCACGAACAAGCTTTGCGGCTCCATTTAGGGAATGGTTGCCGCGCGTCGCCGGATTCGAAAAGGTTGTGAATTTTGGGGAGAACCAACCTTTCGATGACGCGGAAATGGTGTGCCCGACCATCTCAATCTTGATTAAAGACACGACGCCACGCACATTTCAAACTCTGTTCATGCGGGGTTCCCTACCGAATTCTATAGAGCCCGCCCTCGAGGCTGAAGGCATCGATTGCGACGACAAAACCTTGTTCAGGCCCCAATGGCTGTTTCAGTCTTCGCCGATAACGGACCTCTGCGAACGAATTATGGTTCAGGGATGTCCCTTGGCAAAAACAGAAAGGTTTCAAATGCATCGAGGCCTGCTAACCGGTCTCAATGAAGCATTTGTTATTGACCGCAAAACTCATGATCGGTTCATCGCTGAAAACCAAGGGTCTACTACGATATTGAGAAAAATGCTTGCTGGAGAGGATCTACGGCCCTGGTATCAGGAAGATGAAGGGAAATGGATAATCGTTATGCCGCACGGTATGACGGCCCAGGCCAGCAAGTCAGTCTGCGAATCCACTGCTTGGAATTGGCTGCGGCAACAATACCCCTCGGTCGCAGAACACTTATCCGCCTTTGAGGCTAAAGGGCGGTGGCGTTGTGATAAAGGGCAATTCTGGTGGGAATTGAGACCTTGCGATTACTATCCCGCATTCGACAAACCAAAAGTGTTGTGGCCCGATATTGCAAAACTTCCAAGATTCTCTTGGGACGCGACGGGTTGCGTCTTAAATAACACCGGATATATTATGCCTGTGGAAACACCCTGGATTTTGAGTATCCTTCAGTCACGGCTAATTTGGTTCTGTATTTCACAGATTTCGACACCCCTTCGGTTACGCGGTGGTCTGTGGCAGTATCGATGCATTAAACAGTTTATCGGAAGACTTCCTATCATCGTGCCCGAGGAAGACGAAAAACAGCGACTGGCAACCCTTGCCAAGGAAGCTACGTCAATAGCGACGAAACGCTACGGCCTTCATGAATCGGTTCGACATAGGATCAAAACCGACCTAGGAGGCTGCAAGAAGCCGCTTAATCAAAAACTTGAAAAATGGTGGGACATAGACTTCCCTGATTTCCGGAGACAGGCCGAAACAGCTCTGGGAGAAGGGCTTCCTATAAAAGAAAGAACGGGTTGGGAGACGGCGCTGGGTGAATGGCAAACCAGTCATGAACTGCTCACCAGACAACTTGTATCCGTGGAAGAAGAAATTAACGGGAGAGTATATCGGCTTTACGGCCTATCGGAGAGTGATGTTAAAATGCTTGAAGATCATTGCGCAAAAGACATGATCATGTACCGATATGGAGAGCCATGAGGGGTGTAGATTCGCGAAGGTGTTGCTGCCGCTAGCGCTCTCAGTTCTTACGTCTTCAAAGGGATGATGAAGCTTGGAAACCTGAAAAGCTTCTACTGCGGCTCACTCCGGATGCCGGCGTCCGTCGGCCAACGGCCGCGACGGAACACTCGGCAGGCCTGACGGCTTTCCTCTTTCTTCCGGTCTTTGTGTGCGCCGGGTTTTGTGTGCAAGCGTAGGGCCTGGACAAGCCAGGCTCTCGGTTTAAGTCTTTTCTTGTTGGCCATCATTTTCCCTTTCTATTCCGCGGTCTTCAAAGTTGGGAGTCGACCGCAAGTCTTGTTGTCGATGAGGATACATCCTTTGGGCGTTTGCAACCACTGCTTTTTTTTGTCTTCAAACCGGGGAAATCTCAGTAAAGCGGTTTGCGTATATTTCCCAGTGTGGGGCGGGATTCAAGGCCAGACGCGACCTCAGATACCCACGAACTCACGGACGGCGCAGCCAGGATGCGCATTGTAGTTTAACTCCTAACAACGACATGTCGACGTGTCTTTGCGAGCGAATCGAAGGCATCCACCAACGCAAGTAATTGTGTACGTCATTAACAAACCCGTCCCAAACCCTCACTTGCGGGAACAGCTTAACGCACATGGGATCAATCCCGACGGATCACGCGCCTACTAGCCGGAACCGGCATTTCTTATCTTCGCCGCAATCACCGCGGGTAATTCAACGAAGCCCGCTTGCATAATTTGGACATTGGAATGCCAATGGAGTTCCCTTGATCGCTGATCTTCGGCCGATATATGGAGATCTGCAGCTCATACCATACGGCCCGGATTCAAACGGCGCCTTATTTTGTGTTCCCGGGCTAGGACCTGAAAATTAGCGCTAAATCACTTCAACTAGTGGGAATTGGTATTATATCCCGTCCAGGCAGCGAAAACGTTAATAAGGTCGAGAAACCCGCACATCAGAGAATTGTGACTATATGGCCTCCAAGGCGATCGGCTCAGGATAACTTGGGATTGAGACCCGTTTTTTTCCCATCGTTTGCTGATGCTCTGAATTACAATCACGCAACATCATCCCAGCTTTTGACTTCAGAGAACTATCGGGATAATATGCCAAACTGGAAGAGTTTTCCTGGAGATTCCGGGAATGATTCCCACGGAGGAAGGGTCTCGTGAGAGACGAAGAAATCAACCGAGATGAAATTCTGAAGGAGTTGGACAAGCTGCGTCGCAGAGTCGCAGAGCTCGAAGCGGAGAATTCCTCACTCAGAAAGCGCCCCCCCATTACCGACGCCCAATCACGCTTGATCGAGAGTCGGCTGCGTGCAACCATCGAAAACACTCCTATTGCCGCAGTGCAATGGTATGACGACAAAGGCCGAGTGGTATTTTGGAATCACGCGTCCGAGCTTATGTTCGGTTGGAGCGCCGAGGAAGCCTTGGGGAAAACCCTAGATCAGCTCCTGCAGTCCGAAGAGGAAGCGGCTGAGTTTACGAAAGCCCTTACAGAGATTCAACGCACGAATAGGCCCGTGGGGCCGGCTGAATACCATTTCAGAAGGAAGGATGGGACGAAAGGCTTCTGTCTTTCGACCATATTTCCTATTCCCTCCGGAGACGGCGTCCCGTGCTTTGCCTGCATGGATGTGGACATCACGGATCGAAAACGAACTCGAGCAGCGTTGCGTCAAAGTGAGGAACGCCTCCGGTTGGCTTGGGAGACAACTCCGGACGCTTTAACCATAAGCAGATTAAAGGACGCCGTCTACGTCAACGTAAACAAAGGCTATACCTTACTCACCGGCTATCAGCGGGACGAAGTCATCGGCAAGTCCGCTCTCGATGTGCCTTTCTGGACGGATCCCAGGGATCGGGAACCCATTGTAGCCGCCTTGCGTAGGGACGGCCACATCAGAAACTATGAAACAAAGCTTAGGCGAAAAGACGGTAAAAAGAGGACGGTTCTGGTATCGGCGGGATTGATGACGTTGGATGGTGTGCCACATCTCCTGGCCGTAACAAAGGACATAGAGGATCTGAAACGAGCGGAGAACGCGTTGCGTGAAAGTGAGCAGAAATATCGACTGCTGGCAGAAAACGTTTCAGACGTGATTTGGACCGTGGACCTGGATCTCAGACTCACGTACATCAGCCCATCCGTGTCGAGAATGCATGGTTGGACTACCGATGAAGCGCTATCGCTCAGCCCCTCCGATTTAATGACTCCAGCCTCTCTGGAGCTAGTCCTGAAGGTGTTGAAGGATGAGCTTGCCTTGCAGGGGTCCTCTGAAATCAACCCAAACCGGGTGACAACACTTGAGCTTGAGCAGTATAGTAAAGATGGAACCGCTTTTTTGACGGAGGTGTCGGCAAGCTTCCTGTACGACGACATGCAGAATCTAATTGGAATTATTGGAGTTACGCGAGACATAAGTGAGGCCAAGAAAACAGATAATGCCATCAAAAGCATTGTGGCGGCAGTCTCGGGAGAAATCGGGGAACGCTTTTTCGAGTCTTCCGTTGTTCAATTCGCCAAAATTCTTAATGCCGACTTCACGATGATCGGAGAATTCTCGCAAGGAGACCGGGAGACAACCGTGCGGACAATTGCCTTCTGCGCCGGCGGCGAACTGCTGGATAATTTTGAATATGATCTCAATGGCTCTGCATGTCAGAAAGCTATAGAGAGCGAGATTTGCTCCTGTCCGAGGGGAGCGGCTCAGCTCTTTCCACGAGACGCAACCCTCCAAACCAGAAATGTCGAGGCCTATGTGGGAGTCTGTCTCTATGACTCTCGGCGGAAGCCTATAGGTATCATGGCTGCGATGTACGAGCATCCGTTGGAGAATGTGGAGTTCACGGAATCGGTATTGAGGATTTTCGCGTCGAGAGCGGCTGCGGAAATCGAACGCAAGAGGTCCGAAGAACATCTCAACAGACTTTTTACCGCAGTGGAGCAAGCCGGGGAAAGCATCCTGATCACCGATCCGAGTGGCAGGATTCTCTACTCCAATCCGGCCTTCGCTGAAACCACCGGATATTCGGCTCAGGAGACCATCGGAGAAACCGCTGCAATGTTGAGCAGTGGCAAGCACGATCACACTTTTTATCGGGATATGTGGTCCACGATCCAACAGGGTGGCGTCTGGCGTGGGCGATTCACGAACAAGAAGAAAGACGGAACCTTATATGAGGAAACGGCTACAATTTCGCCTATCTATGATGAATCCGGACGTGTGGTAAACTATGTTATGGTGGGACGGGACGTGACCACTGAAGCTCTTCTCCAAAAGCAATTGCTGCAAGCGCAAAAAATGGAGGCTGTCGGCACATTGGCAGGAGGTATCGCCCATGATTTCAACAACCTACTTCAAGCAATTATGGGCTGCACCGACCTTCTCCTCATGAAGAAGAATCCGACGGATCCCGATCGGAAGAAATTGGCGGTGATACAGCACGCCGTGCGGGACGGAGCGGACCTTGTGGGGCGGATACTCACATTCAGCAGGAAGGGCGAGTCCAAGACCCGCCCCATAGACCTCAACGACGAGATACTCAGGGTAGAGGGAGCTCCTCCGCCGGACTCTGCCCAAGATGATCCAAATCGATGTTTCACTCGATGAGAACCTAAGAATTATAGACGCTGATCCGGCCCAGATCGAGCAAGTTATACTGAATCTAGGAGTCAATGCTCACCACGCTATGTCGGAGGGCGGGCGCATCGTCATAGAAACCGCAAACGTGACACTGAGTGACGAGTATTGCAGCGTCCACCTGGAGGCCAAACCCGGTAGATACGCGCTTCTTAGCATTTCCGACACCGGCGTCGGGATGTCTCCTGAGGTGATGGACCGAATCTTCGAGCCCTTCTTCACGACGAAGACTGATGGAGAAGGAACCGGGTTGGGTTTGGCGATGGTCCACGGCATTATTTCTCAGCACGGGGGATACATAAGATGTTACAGTGAACCGGGTTTGGGAACTACATTTAAGATATACTTTCCCGTGTCGACCGCAGAGCTTACGGTGGATGTTTATGAAACTCGAGAAATGCCGGCGTTCGGCGATGAAACCATTCTTCTTGTTGATGACGATGATCGTGTCCGAGAGATGGCTCAACAGATGATCGAGATGGCCGGGTACAAAGTAATTGCCGCACAAGGCGGCGCCGACGCTTTGGTCAAGTACAACACGCACATGGACGAGATTTCTCTGGTCATCCTGGATTTGATCATGCCCGGACTTGGCGGTATACGTTGCCTTGAAGCAATCATGCGAATCGACCCGAAGGCTAGGGTCATTCTCGCCAGTGGTTACTCCTCCAACGGTCTAACATTGGACGAAAAGGGAAAAGGCGCGCGAGCCTTCATCAGCAAGCCCTACGATGCCAAGGATATCCTGAGAGCTATCAGGAATGTGCTGGATCAAGAAGATATTTAGCCCTGTTCAACCGTACATCAAGGACAGGGTGGATTATTTGTCGCAACCGTTCTCCGCAGCCCGCATGAATCGGCGCCCCCTTTTCTTTCGCTTGGGGATGGAGTTGGGGATAATTTCGGCGTCTTAAGGAAATTTGATGTTGAGCGGCTTTTCATCATGTGGTTATTTCTACTGTAAAATAGGCGGATTGCAAAGCCTGCCCCACATTAGAAATTCAAAGTCTAAACCTTAAGTCACAAGCATTGGGGGTTAAGGGATTGAGAAGGTCGAGATATTCCTGTGGGCGGTGTCGCCGCCGAACGCTTACAATTTCTTAGCCTTGACGTGTTCTTGAGCTACATTTAGAATGGTACCGTTATTTTAGGTTAAGATAAGTTGTGATACACCTGTCCGGCGCCAATGAGGATTTCGGGCAGGGAAGATTTAGCGCGTCGCCATTAAGCCATTCACAGGTTATGCGTGACCTCACGCCCGAGGAAGAGATGCACAAATCCTGATTCGCAATTTGCCGGATAACATTAGTGGGGGACTGACATGAATGGCCGCCTGAAGACCACCGGTTCCATAGAGGAGCTTGATCTATCGGACGACGCTCGCTTGCTCTACAGGGCCCAAGTTGAGCAACTCTATTCTCAAGCCGGTCCAGGAATGGTCGGAGCATTCTTGAGCGGGGTCATTCTGGTCGGAGCGCTCTGGCGGACGATTCCACCGTCTAGCCTACTCTTGTGGCTTGGATGCTACACTGCGCTGCACCTGGGTCGTTACTTCCTTGTGTTGAGATTCCGGGACAGGTCGCCTTCCCAAGACAATCCAGGTTTCTGGGACTTGCGTTTCACGATGGTAACCGTTGTCGCATGTTTCATGTGGGGTTTAGCCGGCGTTTTCCTCTTCCCAGCGCAGTCCTTAAAGCACCAGTTCCTTCTCGATCTCTTTATTTGCGGAATAGGCGCTTCAACCGCCGTTGTGTATGCCCCTACCCTTTGTTACCTGCCTGCGGTTCTCGCAGCTATTTTACCGATTTCAGGACGATATATTTTCCTGGGCGATAAAATTAACGTGACCATCGGAGCGGCAATCCTTGTGTATGCGGCAGTGCTGGTCCTGACCGGAAGACACATACACGATGTAAACGCGGCATCTCTGAAACTTCAGTTCGAAAAGAATAAACTGGTCAAGTCTCTGGGCGAGGAGAAGGCGGAAATCGAAAAGCTCAACGAGGAACTCAAGGCCGAGATTCGCGTACGCAAGAAGACTGAGGAGGCGTTTCGGGCCAGTGAGAAGAAATATAGAGAGTTTGCCGAGTTTTTGCCCCAGATAGTTTATGAAATAGATCCGCGCGGAAAATTGAGCTTCCTCAATCGAAGCGGATTCCGCGCATTTGCACGCGGTCTGAAAGAATTAGTCCAAGGTCTTGATGTGATGGATGTATTCTTGCCCGATGACCGACCGAGAGTTTCAGATAACATGCGTCGACTCTTCGACGGAGAAAAGGTGATCGGAAACCAATATACTTTGCTCCGGAAAGACGGCTCTACTTTTCCCGTCGTTACCTATTCAAGCCCGATCGTGGAAAAAGGGAGGGTCGTTGGAATCAGAGGGGTGGCGGTGGACATTACGGAGCTCAAGCACATTCAGGATGAGCTGCATGAAACCAACGCCCAACTGGAGAGCAGAATTCGCGAGCGAACCGCTAAGCTGAACAGCGCCAACGAACAACTACTGCTGGAGATCGGGGAGCGCAAGAAGGCCGAACAGCGCGTGCGAGAGAGCGAGGAACGTTACAGAACATTGGTTGAGTTGGCGCCCGATGGAATAATTGTCCACGATGGGGACAAGTTGTTGTTTGCCAATACGGCTGCGGCGACTATTCTCGGGACAGACAGGCCCGAAGCTGTGATTGGAAAGCGCATCTCGGATTTCCTCTATCCCGGAGACAGTCATTTTGTTGGCGATTCAGTGGCGCTCTCGGGCGACCCCCCCGGAACCGTGCGCCTAGTTGAAAAAGGTTTCGTCAGGCTGGACGGTAAAGTCGCCTATGTCGAGGCGGCTTCATGTCCTTTCCATTACGAGCGTCAGCCGGCGGTTCTGGTTGTTTTCCGCGACGTTTCGGATCGCAAGAACGCTGAAGAGGCCCTATGGAAAGCAAATGAACGAGTCGCCAAAGTGTTGGAAAGCATCAGCGACGGTTTTTTTGCTTTGGACAGGGATATGACTGTGACATATTTCAATAGAGCGGCCGAGCGTTTACTGAGCAGAAGGTCCGGTGAAGTGCTGGGTCGCAATTTGTTTGCAGCCTTTCCTGAAGTCAAGGGATCGGTTTTTGAAGCGAAATTTCGTCAGGGCCTGGACGAGAAGACTCCTATTGCTTTCGAGACGTATTTCCCTGTGCGTCCGTACGACAACTGGTACGACATGAAAGTGTACCCGTATGAAGAGGGAATATCCGTATGTTTCCAAATAACTACCTCCCGCAAGCTGATGCAGGAAGCTCTGAGAGATAGCGAGGCAAAATATCGAGCTATTGTCGAGAATATAGAAGAGGGCTACTACGAGGTAGACTTGGCGGGCAACATGCTTTTCTTCAACGATTCGATGTGCAGAATCCTGGGATACACTGACGAGGAATTGCGGGGCATGAACACTCGGAAGTACATGTCTGAAGCCACTGCGACCAAGTTGTCCCGGACATCCAAGGAAGTTTACGTTACCGGAAAACCGTTGGCCATCTCCGGTTGGAATCTCGTGAGAAAGGACGGGACACCGATTGTCGTCGATGCTTCTGTTTCGCTCTTGAAGGATGGAGAAGATAAGCCATGCGGATTTCGGGGCGTTGTGCGAGATGTGACAGAGCGTCAACACTTCCAAGCGCAGCTCGCCGAAGCCCAGAAAATGGAGGCCATAGGAACCTTGGCCGGAGGCATTGCTCATGATTTTAACAACATCCTTTATGCCATCATAGGATATACCGAACTCGCTCTGGACGACGCGCCGCAAGAGACCCAGTTGCGATCGAACCTGGAAGCTGTGCTCAGCAGCGGGACCCGCGCAAAAGACCTTGTAAATCACATCCTTACATTCAGCCGCAGGAGCGACGACGAGAGGAAGCCCATGACCGTAGGCCCTATCGTCAAAGAGGTAATGAATTTTCTGCGTGCGTCGCTGCCCTCAACGATTGAGATACGTCAAAGCATTTCGCCTGATGCCAAGCCTATCCTGGCCAACTCCACCCGAGTCCATCAGGTTTTGATGAACCTGTGCGCCAATGCCGGACATTCCATGCGCGAAAAAGGCGGAGTATTGAGTGTGTTTTTGGAAGAGGTGGTATTGGGCGCCGGTTCCCAATGGTCGGGTCCTCAAATGGCGCCCGGTTCTTATGTAAGGCTGGCTGTGAGCGATACCGGCTGCGGCATCCATCCTCGTGTCGTGGACCGGATCTTTGAACCGTATTTCACTACAAAAAAAGCCGGCGAAGGAACCGGCCTTGGCCTGGCGATTGCAGTCGGTATAATAAAGAGTTACGGTGGCGCCATAACTGTAAAGAGTGAGATGGGCAGAGGTTCGATCTTCGAGGTATATCTACCGACAATTGAGGCGGAGGTATCCAAAACCGGGGCCGTGTCCGGACCAGTAGCGACGGGAAACGAACGCATCTTGTTTGTGGATGATGAGCCATCGATTGCCGATATAGGCGGAAGAATGCTCGCGGGCTTGGGTTACAGAGTGTCAAATCGCGCAAGTAGCGTGGAAGCTCTGGAGTTGTTTGCCGCCGGGCCCCATGACTTTGATCTCGTAATTACTGACATGACAATGCCCGAAATGACAGGGACCGATTTGATAAACGAAATCAGAAAAGTCAGGTACGACATCCCGGTAGTAGTCTGCACGGGTTACAGCGAATTGCTCGAGGAAGGGGCCGCCCGAGAACTGGGCATTGACGCAATACTCATGAAACCGGTTCTAAGAAGTGACCTGGCCGATACGGTGCGTAATGTGCTTAATGCGACCGAAAAAAGGAAATGAAGATCATGCCTCGAATACTTGTCATTGATGATGACGCTCAAATCAGAGACGTGCTTAGGCAAGCGCTGGAGCGAGTGGGATACGAGGTAGTGTGCGCTCCTGACGCCGACTCTGCGACAGCGCTTTGCGAAGACGGGAAAACCGACCTTATCATTACGGACATTGTAATGCCTGAAAAGGATGGCATGGAAGCCATAATAGAATTTAAGAAAAACCTTCCCGGTACAAAGATAATCGCAATTTCCGGTGGCGCAAAGATAGGTCCATACAGTTATTTGATGATGGCCCAGCGTCTCGGGGCCGACAGAATCTTCACCAAGCCCCTTGATCGCGGCGAGTTACTGGCAGCGGTTCACCAGTTGCTGAAATAGACTTGTGTTCTCGAGGTCGGCTCAAAGTTCTTCGACGCCGTAAAGTGATCCGACATTTCATGAACCGCACCCCTCCCCTGGCGGTAAAGCATTCATTCATCCGGGGACATTGTTTCGCTTATTGGGCTGTGGAGCGCCGTTACATATCCGCATGCAGTGAAGCGACTAAGTCACCCCAGAATCTTTCCAGCGCCCACCAAATAGGCGACACCAATGTAAAAGAAAGCTTGACACAGGTTATTCGGCGTTTCTATCATGGAGCTAGGGGTTCAGAAAGAAGCGCGTCGCTAAGCGGATGAACGGGACCCGCCAGCGAATTGTAGTTCAATAGCCTCAATCAAAGGAGGGTGTGCCATGGCCCCAAAGAAGATTCTTTTTTGCGCGGATTTTTCTGAAAACAGCCGGCCTGCTTGGGATCTCGCTGTAGATTACGCGAAGGCCTTTGGATCGCAACTTCTAATTCTGCACGTAATCGATGACAAGGAGTTTCCGGGATATGTGGATTGGGGTGAAAAACTACGCCAAATCCTTGGTGAGATCGAACGCGCGGCAACCGAGCGCTTGCAAACGATGGTCAAAGAATGCGCTCAATCGGTAAAAGACGTAAAAACTTATTGCCGAACGGGCATAACAGCCAAAGAAATCGTCGCCTTCGCTCACGATGAATCCGCAGACTTGATTGTGGTTGGCACCCACGGACGGACCGGGGTCAAGCACCTGGTCATGGGCAGCGTCGCCAGAAGCGTCTTGAAGACCGCCCATCTTCCGGTGCTTATAGTGGAGGGCCCTCCAGAGGAGGGCGAAACGGTCGAGTTGTACAAGGGAGAGCTGCCTGTGCCCTAACCTGCTCAGAAGCCCTTCCTGTGGAAATGTTGCCGGAGGGGAACGTCTTGAAAGAAATTCCCCTCCGGACCTTCCTTCAAGAACTTTCAAAATGGCGATGCCATGGTTTTGCCTTCTCTCCCCCGAAACGGGGAGTTCCTTTGGGCGCGTATGGCCGCCCGCGCCGATCCGATCAAGGCCTTTTCATCCTTCTTCGTAACTCCGGGAGTCATGGGAGTTCTTGCACAATCGACTATAGCTTTTGCTCCACATCAGGCCAATACACTGACCCTGCTTCTCCGGGTCGGTGTTGACGTTGATTACAATTGAGCGTCCCTGATTGTGGAGCCAAGGGCATAAGCAATCGCACAAAAGCGCTTTCACCCCACCTGGACGATGAGTTTTCTCCCCTCCTGCATTACCTTGCCCGATTCTTTTAGGGTTTTGATTGCTCGGGTGATACTGACGCGATGCGCTCCCACCAAGAAGCTCAGGTCCTCATGGGTCAGCGGGAAAAGGATTTTGAGTCCCGCAGCGCTTTTGACTCCGTGCTCGCGAGCCACGTTGACAAGGACTTTGTAGAGACGCTCTTCGAGGCTCGTCATAGACATGTCTCCTATTCGGCTTGTAAGGGAGTCTATTCGCCTACTCAGATTCTTGATCACCTGCAATCCGATCGTGGGCCGTTCCAAAATTAGCTGTTCAAACTTCGCTTTGGAGAAGCCGCAGGTTAAGGTGTCCTCAACACACACAGCGGTGACCGGGTAATCCACCTCCTCGTTGAGCATGTTTTCGCCTATAAAGTCTCCCCCACGTCGGATGTCCAGTGTCATCTCTTCGCCGTCTTCCGTGACCTTGGTCAATTTCACCCGGCCGGCTTTGATCAGGAACATTTCGCGTGTGGGCTGCCCCTGCGTGAAAATAGCTTCCGCCCGTCGATATTGCTTTCTTATCGCAGCGTCTGCAAGCGCTGCCATGTCCTCCACCAACAAGTGTTCGAAAACCCACATATGCCCGATGCAGGCTGGATGGACTTCCCTGCCTTCGGCTAGACGCCCGCATAAGCAAGCCATTGCAGCGCACACTACCTTTCCGGGACGAGCGTAGAGTCTGCTCGGCCTCGCCGAATCAGACCGTCAGAAGCGGCTCGCCTGATTTGATTATCTGCGTCAGCGGCTGGCCCCAGGTACTTCACTTCTATGCCCAGGGACAGAAGCTTGTCGCGAACTCCCAATTGATCCGCGCAGGCCTTGCACGCTGATACATGGACTCCAGAGGCCAACAACTCCCCTATCTTGTCCTGAACTTCTGGGTTTCCCGCAGTCAGCGTGGCAGTAGACCCCCATACGACCACAGTCACTTCTTGCCACCACCCTTGCTTCAGGCTATTTAAAAGCGTACATGAAAACCATTTTTTCGGCTGTCACCGGGTCACTATTGGTCCACAGAATATACAAGTGTTCTTTGCTGTTCATTTCAAGATCCCTTGCGTAACAGTTTGAGCAAAAAGATTACCATAGGAGTAGGCGTCATTGCCACAAAACCAACGATCTTTCCGACCGTGAACCTATTCTTTCCATCCATGCGCAATCAAAGATTTGCTTCATATGCGCCCGCATGTTCGTGAATGGCTACCCGTCACATCGCCATTTTGGAAGTTTCTTGAGGGGAGATCCGGAGGGGACCTTCTTTCAAGAAGTTCCCCTCCGGCTGCTTTTGCGCCACGAAAATTGGTATTACCCGAATCACTTGCAGCAACCGGGTTTGTCCTGACAGCCCTGACCCGATTCTTCCTTCTTCGCTCCACTCGGCTCTTCGGCGAGCGTGGCTGCTTTTCCGCACAGATCACATTTGCCATCTTCCGTTATGGACGGGAGCCTTGGGGCTTCTCCGCCGCACAGTCCGCATTTAGGCATTTCACTTCACCTCTTTCTTAATGATTTTCAGGCAGCAGGCCGCTGCTTCAACATACGATTTATTTCGCCGCCCAGGCGCCGGGCTTCCTGCCACACGTCAGTCTGATCCTCGACACGAGTGAATTTCTCGGGTGTCACCTTCGTATCTTTCCCGAATACCCATGGCAAAGCGCTCATGGCACACTTCTCGCCGTAACCGCAAACGAGGCATTCCGGATTCCCCGTCGCCTTAAGCCGTCCTATCACTTGCATGCCTTCGACTGTAAGCGCGTGAGTGATTTGGTCGTTTGCCTGTTCGAGGCCGGGCGCCCCGCGGCCTATGCCCGTGGTCACGACCACGGCGGGCTTCCCCCGATTGAGGCCGTTCCGATGGCGTAAAGAAAAGAGTCGTTCTAGAAAAGCCTTGACGAATGCGTCCAGGGAACCATAAGAAGCGTATCCACCAACCACAATGGCTCCTGCGCTACGTACTTTTTCAGCCAAAGCCGGAAAATCATCTTGGCCTTTGCAGATGTTGTCGCTCTTGCAGCCTAAGCATGCCATGCATGGCCTCACGTTGATGGCGCTCAGTTTTACGAATTCGGTCTCCAGACCGCTTGCGTCCAGCACCGCTTTAATAAGTCTGTCGGTATTGCTGTTTTTGATGGGACTCCCTGAGACTCCCAAGACTTGGACATCCATGTCGAGCCCTCCTTTGCGTGGAATAACCGTTACATGCAGGATAGGCTTTTAAGACGGCGCGTTCTGTAGCGCTTGCTACACAGACGAAATTTTTGAGTGAAAAACTGGGAGATCAACAGACTGATAAGCCGGGCAGGCTGGAGACCTATCTGGGAAATAGGGGGATAATGCGGATTCTTCGAGACAGAAGGCGCTTTCTTCTCCAGACCAGGACTTTTAATAGATTATGCAAATTGCCGTTGCGGCGTGACCGGAGCACGTAGTGCCGTGTTTCACAAATTCGGTAACGGGCTTCAGTAGGATGCAGTTGGTTTCGCGAACCGCATCTGTCGAGTAAAGACCTCAAACGATGCGGTTCCCTTTGATCGCAGCGTCCTACGCTAACCGGGGCGTACACAGTAAGCAGGACCAGTTGGCGAGCTTTTCTTGAACGGGCCTACACAGCCAAAAGATTCGTAAGGAGGCTCATATTTGGACTACAGAAGATGTTTAGGGATTGACAGTCCTTGCGCAATATATGACGATCCAATCCCAAGAGAAGCTTTTTTGTTGAATGACGGGTTGGGTTCGTACTCAATGTACGAAAGAATAGGATGAACAGGCCTCAAAACTCTATCCGGCATGAAAGGCGCCTCAGACGAACAACCGACCACATTAGCATTTAAACTGGGTCTCCAATTCGACGTAAAGAGTTCACTATGAAATCTCCGAGCAAAAAAACACCTCATGTTCCAGGGCAATATTTAGGCTATTCCCTACAAGCGACTAGATTCCTTATGCATTTGATCAATTCTACGCCCGAGTGGACCGTCAGTCTGGAGGTCTTTGAGGACGTAGGTGTGGAAGTTGGTGGAGGAATACGAATCGCGGAACAAGACAAGAGCGCATTAAAAGGCAACCCGGTGGCGGACCGGTCTGTTGACCTGTGGAAGACATTCAGCAACTGGGTCAAGGCCGCTCAATCTGGAGATCTTAAACCAGAGACCACGAGATACGTCTTGTACGTTTCTCATCCAAAAACCGGCGAGATAGTGAGGAATTTTGCGCAGGCTTGTTCGAAAACTGAAGCCGCCAAGGCATTCGCCAACGCCAAAAAGAAGCTTTGGGGGGACGCTCCACGTTTTGCCCCAAAATCCCAACTGTCTGAAACCTTAGCCCCGTATGTTAACAGTGTTCTTGGAGCCGACAAAAATTTGGTTTGTGGCATTATTCAGAACTTCCAATTTGAATCTGGTAGCGGCAGCCCTCACGAGGATCTCAAAGAGGAATTTTCCAAAAAATTTGTCCCTGACGAAATCGTCGGTGACGCTCTGCATTACACGCTGGGATGGGTGAAGGAAAAAACGGACCGATTACTGGAGGAAAACAAACCGGCGCAAATATCCGTTGAGTCGTACCGAAAAGCAATGATCAGCTTTGTTCGTAAACATGACAATAGAACAATCCTCTGCACTTTCGCCGCCAGCCCGGCAGAGAGACTGATACAAAAGGATATCGAGGCCAGAACCTATGTTCGCCAGCTTGATATCATAAAAGCGGAAGATGAACAAAAAATAGAGGCCGTAACGGACTATCTGAGGGCCTCAATCGACCGGACTCAATGGAGTGTCAAAGGTTTGGTGTTCGAGACCAGCTTCGATGAATTCGAAGAGAATCTGCGTCGAGCCTGGGAAAACCACAAGAGAAAGACGAACATAATTCTCGCTAAAAATGATGACGTCAAAAAAGGCCAATATCTTTATTCCGAGTGCTCGCTTCACCAAGCCAGGTTACAAGGCTTGGAAGTTCCGTCTCACTTCACCCCCGGCAGCTTTCATGCTCTTGCTGATCAATTGACCATTGGCTGGCATCCAAACTTCTCAAGAGAATTAGGAAGCGTTGACGAAGAGGAGGACATGTAAATGTACTCGCTGAGGAGAGAGGTTCAATACGTTCAGAATCCAGCTCTTGGTGCCATTCTGCTCTGGAGATTTGTCGTCGGATACGAAAGAGGCAGCGGATCAGCGAACCCATCTCCGATTCCATTACTGTTCATCGTCCTTCCTGTTATTCTACACGAGGAAACGGCTCAATTTGTTTCCTCGACACGAGAAGCTTCCGGACTTAGGGCCTTCGCTGGAAAATTTGCGGAGTCTAAAGCTTCCAAGATTGACGTTCTCCTCACCATCCACAATAGATCTGTCGAGATGCGACGCCTGACGCTGGATTCCTTAACCATAGCCACAACCTCTGGGCTGATCTCGCTCGATTACAGCAGGGCTGCGGCCATTTCCCTTTCCTCTTGTCCAGCCAGAGCAGGGATTCCACCGTCGGTACGATCCATGCTAAAATCCGCAGAAAAGCTCGGGGTGTGGTGTTCAACGATCTCTCTTCATGAAGTCTCAGTTATTCTGAAGGTGGGGTTCTGAAATGCTCTTTCACATTAAGGAAATTGTGGTATGGCCTAAAGATGGTACGTTCGGACCGAGATGCCTCGAATTCGTTCCAAAGAAAGTGAACGTGATTACAGGCGCTTCAAGAACCGGCAAATCCGCGATAGTCCCAATAATCGACTATTGTCTCGGAGCTGAAAAGTGCCGGATTCCCGTGAAAACAATTCGCGACGCATGCGCGTGGTTCGGTGTCGTGGTGCAAACGGCTACTGGTCAGAAACTGTTCGCCCGCAGGGAACCTGGTAATCAAAAGGCGACGGGGGACATGTTTGTATCAGAGGGTCTTAAGGTGAAAATCCCTAACCGCATTGAATCCAAAAATGCTTCAGTGGAAGCCGTCAAGAGGTCCTTGGATGAATTTGCTGGACTCACCGCCCTCGATTTCGACGAAGAAGGCGTTGGTTCCGGATTTAAGAGCCGGCCGAGCTTTCGCGACATGAGTGCATTCATCTATCAGCCGCAAAACATAGTGGCCAACCCTGATGTCTTATTTTACAACACAGAAGCCTATGAACATCGGGAGAAACTGAAAACAATTTTTCCCTACGTCCTCGACGCCATGACCCCAGAAATTATGGCCAAACGCCATGAACTTGCTGACCTCAAGAAGGTGCTTAGGCGTAAGGAACACGAGCTTGCTACCGTCCGTCAGATCTCTGAGCAGTGGATAGCGCAGATAAAGGCAAGAGTTTCCGAGGCCAAAGAACTGGGATTTGTTCGGAAGCCTGTTCCACGAGAGGCCTCTACAGAGGAGCTTGTTAACGTACTCCACCAAGTGGTTGACTCATCATCCGACGAAATTCGTGTGACAACGGACACAGTGAGTGAAGCGGTCAACGAACTTGTTGAGCTGCAGAAAGAGGAGTCTGAAAGCTCGATGGTCATGTCGCAACTCCGGAAGCGATTTTCAGAGATGTCGGTTCTTCGCGAAAGCGCCATCCGATACAAAGAGGCATTACATGTCCAAAGGGACAGGCTCAAGGTTTCCGACTGGATATGGGATATTCACTCCAAGAATCATGACTGCCCCTTGTGCGGCAATCCAGTGTCTTCAGCGACTCAGCAATTGGAGGCTCTTCACAACGCCCTCAAGCAGGTAGAAGAAGAAGCTGGCCGCTTCGATACTCTTCCAGCCGCTTTTGATCGGGAATACGAACGTGTTCGCTCCGATATGAGGACGCTTTCGGAAAAGCTTCGTGGTATTCGCATTCGGCGTGAAGCATTGGAAAGACGATCAGAAGAAGCACAGCAGCGACAGTACGATTCGCTTAAAACATCGCGTTTTATCGGAAATCTTGAGCAATCCCTTCAAACATATGAGCGCCTTGGCAAGGACAGCGAATTAAGTTACGAGATTTCTGAGCTCCGACAGCGTGTAAATTTGTTGGAAACAGAGATCTCGCAAGCGGGAGTCGAAGCCAAGACCAATCGTGCCTTGGATGCCATTCGCTCCAATGCTGAGAAGCTTCTTCCTTTCCTAGATCTGGAACGTCCCAACGATCCTATTTCACTCTCAATTGCTGACCTCACCATTAGGGTCGGCGGTGCTGAACGGTACGATTATCTTTGGGAGATCGGGAGCGGCTCCAATTGGCTGTCGTATCACCTAGCTGTCACTTTAGGGCTTCAGCAGTTTTTCTTGAATCTCCGCGACAGTCCGGTTCCAAGTTTCATTGTGTACGACCAGCCGAGCCAAGTTTATTTTCCGAAACGACTAGCTGTCCGTGAAACGGATTCCGATTTTGAGCCCACATATAAGGACGAAGATATTGAGGCCGTCCGTAAGGCTTTTGCGATTTTTTCGTCGGTGGTCCATAACAGCGACGGCAAAATACAGATCATTGTCCTGGATCATGCCTCGGAGAACGTGTGGGGCGGGGTCGAATACATTCATTGCGTTGAAGAGTGGCGAAATGGGACCAAGCTCGTTCCGATGGAGTGGCTGAGCAGACCCTGACTTCCGTGAAGAATAGCCTTCTTGATGACTGTATTCGTTCGATCAAAATCGTCTGTTGAAAAGATTCGCCCTGTGGTTTGGACCCGCGTTGGTTAGTGAGCATCCCGAAGTTGAGGCATTTAAGAATCGGCCAAGAGCATGTACCAGTGGACACCGCGAACATAAGGTGGGGTGTCCGGCTCTTTTCATCTGTTAGCCACCGACCGCAATCAACCATAACGTTTCTGAGATTAATATCTGCCTCCTCAAACCTCCGGCGCTGTTATCCGAAACCTGGCCCCTGAATCGGACGGCTCCAACGTAATGGTCCCGTGGTGAGCGGTAAGAAGAGCCTGGACGATGGCAAGCCCGAGGCCGGTTCCGCCGGAAGGTCTCGCTGTGGTGAAAAACGGCGTAAAGATCCTGTCTCTGTGCGATTCGGGAACACCCGGCCCGTCATCCTGGATCGTGATTGCGACCAACCGCTTTTCCTCGTGTATTTCGGGCCGAGCCGATAGATGAACTCTCACTGTCGGTCCGCCGTGACGTCGGGAATTATCCACCAGGTTGGACAGAATGGAATCAAGGACCTCTGGGGCCATGGCCACAGCGAGCGTTTCTGCCGAAAAATCGAAAGTGATGGTCAGAGTTTCGCTCCGGAACCTCTCCGTCACTTGTCTGAAAGCTTGGGTGACACGGCATCGAGCGCCGGTGCGCTCCGCAACATCAGCCCTGGCCAGCTCAAGCAGCCTATGGACCAGCCGTGTCAACCGGTCCGACTCCAGTTCCAGGATATTCAGAAAACGGGCGATTTCCTCCGGCGACATGCCCGCTATATGGTCCTTGAGCAGCTCTACCGTTCCACGGATTGAAGTCAGCGGCGTCTTAAACTCATGCGAAACATTGGAGGCGAAGGCCCGGATATAGTCCGCTCGCTTTTCCAGTGTGACGGACATTTCCGCCAGCGCTCGGGACAGCAGGTCCACCTCGTACGTGCCGGGACGCTTCAGCGGAACCGTCGCAACGCCCTTATCGCCGCGGGTCACCTCTTCAGCCTGGTGAATGAGCGCTCTCACAGGGCGAGTGACCAAACGGGTAGTCAGGCTGGTGACTATAAGAACCACAAGGATCATTACCACGCCGCCGCCGATCAGATAGCCCCGTCTCTGGTACAGCGCCTTGGGCAAATCCATGGGGGTCCTGGAAAGCAGCACGGCTCCGAGAACTCTGTCCCCGTGCATAACGGGCATCGCCACGAACACTCTCACTCGGGCGCCTCTGCTGATGGAGCTAAAGGAAGGGGTAGGTTCTTCCCATATTCGCTCCCGGAGCAGGCTGACATGTCGTCCTTGTAGAGCTTTGCCGACTTCCTCTTGACCGGCTAGCGATCTTCCAATGTCGGCGCCGGTAGATGCGACCACGACACCACGAAAGTCCATTATCCTTACAGCGGAAAGAGTCATCTTTCTCGCGCTGAGCAATATGGGGGTTACGCGTTCCGCGGCCGCTTGAGCCGAAGCGTCCGGGCCGGCTTCGGGTTCAAGAGCTTCAGGCGCTGGAGGGTGAATATGGTCCTTGGCGATGTCCAAGGAGGCTTCCATGGGAGTCCACACGTCATCGCCTTTTTTCTCGCCGGCTTTTTTGGCGGGCGCGGCAATACCGTATGTGGCCGGCGACTCCGATCCCACGCCCTTCGAGGCTTTTGAATTGAGAAGCTTCAGCAGTTCAGTTCGATAGATGGCGGCCACCAGAGCGCCCTGGACGTTCAGCTCCGTCTCCGTGTGACGTATCAGCTCGCTCTCGTAAAGCCTGAGTATCGCTATTCCCCCCAACGGCAGCATGAAAATCAGAAGATTCACCGCCAAGAGGACCCTGGCGAGTCTTGGACGCAGGCGAATCATTCGGAGGCTTTTCCACATGGTCCTAGTCTGTAGCCGAGGCCGTGCACGGTTTCTATGGGGTCCGCGCCCGTCGCTGCGAACTTTTGGCGCACCCTGCGGACATGGCTGTCGATGGTCCGGTCCGTAACGATGTTGTCGTAAGTGTAGGCGGATGAAATCAGCTCATCGCGAGTAAAAACCTTACCCGGGTAGCTGAGGAGCGTTCGGACGATGCCGAACTCAGTAATGGTGAGGACCACCGGCTTGCCGTCCCAATGGACTTCGAAGCGATCCGGGTCCAATTCCAGGCGGCCGTGGCGAAGTGTCCTGGCGGTTTCCTGCTTTACTGTCGTATCCACAACTGGATCGGGCTTTTCGGATCGCCTCAAAACCGCCTTGACTCTTGCAACCAGCTCTCTGGGGCTGAAAGGCTTGGTGACGTAATCGTCTCCGCCGAGTTCCAAACCGACTATTCGATCCACCTCTTCATCCCGGGACGAAAGGAAGATGATCGGAGTTTTCGAATTGGATCGAATTTGTTTGCAGACCTCGGTTCCGTCCATCTCCGGCATTATGATGTCCAGAATGAGGAGGTCGGGTTGCAGCGCTGAGAAAAGCTCGACGGTTTCCCTGCCGTCGGCCGCCTGAGCGGTGCTGAAGCCGGCCATCTCCAGAGCGAACTTCACCACTTCCCGGATATGGAGATCATCGTCGGCTATGAGAATCAGGTGAGGTTTTGCCACCTTTAAACGACTCCTGTGTGTCTTCGGCTGAGCCTTTGTCTACCATTGCACCAAATTTGCACATAACCTGCAACAAGATTTCTTATCTTCGCCATCACCATTGCACGAGCAGGCGCCATTATCAAGATCCATGGTCGGGGGGAAGCCGGGGCGATGGCGCACTGAGGACTATTTCACCGCCCCGGCGACAAGCAAAGCCCTACAGTGTGAGTGATTTCAGATCCATCTCCGGATCGTAGGATGCTGTGAGCGCAGCGAACCGCATCGTTTGCGGTTGAGGAGCAAAACCAACCCCCCCGGCCTTCCTTATCAGGGGGGAACAGGAAGCAATGCCAGGGTCTTAGGAAACTTTCCTGTGGAGCAGGCTTTCCAGCCTGCGGTCAATTTGTCCTTGAAATCGGCAGGCTGGAAAGCCTGCCCCAGTCGGAAAATTCGAGATCGGGCTCTTGAGTCACAAGCGCTGAGAACAGCAAGTCCCCCTGATAAGGGGGATTTAGGGGGTTCGGCTTTCGCATTCGCAAGAACCTGATGGTCTTCCATATCGCAGAACCGGGAGCTTACACCGATGTGACGCAGGTTTCTGCTCACGAAGACAAGAGATTTGGCGTTACTTATGAAAAGTCGCTCTCCGACAAATCTTTCGACTATACCGAATAGGAGGTACATATGCTTAAACGAATCACCGCAATAGTCTTCATCTTTCTTTGTGTTTCAGCCACCTGGATTGCCCTTGGAACCGAGGTCACCAAACGGACGAACGACTATGACCACAAGCTCCGCCGGGCCGTCGGCGAACTCTGGGGGACTAATCAAAAACAACAGGCCCCCCTGCTGTGCGGCAGCGATGGAACGAACTCGCCTGTTTCAGTCCCCGTTGAGGCCGGCAAAATCTCCGTCGATTTGAAACTGGAACACAGGCAAAAGGGGTTGCTGTGGTATTCGACATACCGCGTGACATTCAACGGTCGGTACCAGATCACCAATTCCACAAACGAACTCAGAACCATGACTTTTTACTTCAAGCTCCCCTCCGAACACGCCGTGTATGATGATTTCAGGTTTGTTCAGGGCGAAAAGGAGATCTCGAATCCGTCGATCCAAAACGGGACCTTGACTAAAACTCTCTCGTTGGCG
The DNA here is from genome assembly GCA_963747865.1 of uncultured delta proteobacterium. Classification (GTDB taxonomy): domain Bacteria; phylum Desulfobacterota; class Desulfomonilia; order Desulfomonilales; family Desulfomonilaceae; genus JBBSBY01. The sequence continues at coordinate 166,901 of CAVVHK010000068.1, forward strand.
CCGGGTCAGAGTGAATTCCTGGAAGTCGGGTACGTGACCGGAGGCATGGATGAATGGCGGTACGATTTCGGCTCCACAGTCAATCAGGTGAAGAATTTTTCGCTCACCATGACCACGGATTTCAATCAGATCGATTTTCCGGAAGACAGCATTTCACCCACAAAGAAAGAAAAGGCCGGCGCCGGCTGGAACCTCCAATGGACATTCTCGAACCTGCTTAGCAGCGTAAAGATCGGGATGGTGATGCCGCACAGGCTGAATCCCGGCCCATGGGTCAGCCAGGTGAGCTATGCCGCGCCGATCTCGCTTTTCCTATTCTTTTTCCTGCTTTTCGTCATATCCACGGTTCGTGAGATCAGAATCCACCCCATGAACTACTTCTTCATCGGAGCGTCTTTCTTCAGCTTCCATCTGCTCCTGGCATATCTGGTAGATCACTTCTCCGTGCACCTGTCTTTTTTCATCGCTTCCGTCGTCTCGGTGGGCCTGCTGGTTTCTTATATGCGGCTCGTGGTGGACCGACGATTCGCGTTCATTGAGGTTGGAATTTCCCAATTCGTGTACCTGGTGCTTTTTTCCTACAGCTTTTTCTTCCAGGGGTACACCGGCCTTGCTATCACGGCTCTGTGCGTGGTCTCACTGTTCATAACCATGCAGATCACGGCCCGCCTCGACTGGGATGCCGTGTTCCAAAAGGAAGACCTTGCTTCACAGAAGGGCAAGATCGGTGGAGAACAGCCGGCTTCGTGATCAGTGGGGGAGGAGATTTTCAAATGTTTGAACACGGATGGTTGTTTCACGACCGATACGGGCAGATGAGGAACAAACGCTTTTGGCTTAAGTTCCTCATGGGTCTGATTCTGCCGATCACGGCTATTTTGGCCTTCTTAGTTTATGTGAACGGGTTCCTAACCGTGAAAAATGCATCTACAAAGAGAGGGCTTCGATAAACATACTATAAAATAGCTGCTCAACGGTTATCTTATGCTTCTTGGCTTGTATGAGTTGTAACGCTTCCTTAACCGAGTCTATGTTCATTTCGCTGCATGCGGCTATACTTTTATGCCTCGCGACTGGAGCCTCGATGCGTTCAGATCAGACTCTTTTCCTTTCTGCTGGAGAGCTTCTAGCGCAGACGCTTTAATCTGTGAAGATATACTATAGTCGAGGCAAATCTTGATATATGTAGACAGCTCTGGATCGCGGCTTCTCTTGAACAAAGAAAGATATTCCCCAACTGGCACATTGGACAAGAAACGCTCATCGTTAGAATGCCAATTGGCCTGTATTTCTTTTTTGGCGGAATGGCTGTAGTAATGTCCCCCGGATTCGCCAAGGAAGACCGGGTCCCGGCGTCAGAGATAGACAAGGCCGTTGAAAGAAAGAAGAAACTTGAGGATAATCCGGAACCGCACATCTCTGTTTGGGAGAAATTATGATGGACGAGAAAACATACAGTTCGGACGCCCTTAAGTGGATGTACGACGAATTAATAGGAGATGATCCCGAGCGGATTGCTTCTTACCAGGAAGAGCGGATCAAAGCCGAAATTGCTCGACAAATTTACAATCTTAGAGAACAGGCCGGCCTGACTCAGCGGCAGCTTGCCGATCTCGTGGGAACCACCGACACTATTATAGACGATTTAGAGGAAGCGGATTATGAAGGAGACTCTCTCTCCATGTTGGTTAAGATAGCCACTGCGCTGAATAAGAAAATTGATGTTCATTTTGTAACGTCCAACGCCGGCGAACCAACCGAGGCTACACGTTAAGCGAGCCCAGGTCAGCCCGCAATGCTTGTGACTTAAGAGTTCTTCTCAAATTACCCCTTGCAGCGCTCCTTTTTGAATTTGTTTCCATCCGCAAAATGGCTATACTTGAAATAGAACCGGATAAAGCGCAGAGAGGGGCCGAAAGTGAAATTCTTTGCTGCCACAGTGATTATTCTCATTGTGTTCATGAGTCCGCTCGTGCGTGGTGAAGTTTACAATTCCGCCGACGCAAACCAGGCGGCTCCTTCTGTATCCGATAAACAGCCCCAATTTCCCATAGTTGCGCCGCCCGCCTCCGAAGTGCTGGCTCGACTGCGTAAGATGGGAAATACTCGATTGCAGCCGAAACAGCGGAATGAGGATTCTCCGCAGATTCCCATATTTCGCCGATTGACAAAGACCGGAGCATTTATCGGCGTTTCACAGCCCCAGTGTTCGCGGTCGATACCCACAAGAAGCGAATTTCTGCGCATGGTGAAAAAACATCCCGCCGACGCGAATCAAATTGCGCAAACGTGTAACCCTGATCTCAGCAGTATCTGTCCTCTGCGCCAATTGGCTACCGGAACGCGCCGACTTCCCGAAGACACACGACAGCGCTCCGTCGGAACCTGGAATCACTAGCTCCTCAAGGGTAATCATTAAATTATAAGCGTCGGACGCCGAGGTTCGACATGAGGTCCGTCCATGGACGACTGGAGTCAAGATCCTGGGTTTTAAGCCGGAATCCAGCGCAAACTCCAAAGGATCTGCTGATCAAAGTAGCGCTCTTCTCATGTTTCTTGGTGTTGGCCTACCCAATTAGCTTCTTCAGTCGAACTGATGTCCGAGCGATGTTCAAAGATAAGGGCGTGTTGGTGATTTGAGAGAGGGCCCCAAGGCTACAGGCCGGGTTCGAAGGATCCCCGCGGCATCCGGCTCGGACGCTACGCCAACGCTTATAACCATGAATGCGTTGTTTCGCTTGCCCCACGGCGAGCTGAACCATCGCTCGATCCTCAGTTATCGGTCTCCCGCATTCTTCGCTCAACAGAAACACCGGCTGGATCATCCAATCTCAGACACGGCGACCGCATAATTCTTGCCATAGATCTTCGCGCATTTCGGACATGTCGTGTAAAAGAAATATGTCTTCTTGGCTTCGCAACCTTTCGCTTTCAAATAAGTTTCCATTTCCTTCAGCCATTTAGGCGTGTTCTTGTACGGCCCCTCGAATACCTTCGTGAGAAACTCCCCGGTGATCTCCACCATTTGATGTCCGGGAACGTCCCTTGTCACGGCGAAATAATGGTCGCCGGTCCACGGAGACGGGTCGTAGGATAATATCACGAAGTTGTCGTCACTATGAGCCTCGGCCGCTTTGATGTCCGCAAACGTCTTAGGATAAACGGAGCCTATGTTGATGGGAATATGAAATATACTTCTGGTCTTGACTTTAACGAATAATTTGTTTTTGAAAGAAAGCTGCTGATCATCCCAATTATCCGGTTTGAATCTTGGGCAGCAATTTGTCGGGTTGTCGGTCATATCATATTTTGGCAAAGAATTTATCTCCATCATTACACCTCATAATTTCAGATGATCCTTCACTGAATGCGACCTTGTGCTGAAAAACGCTCACTCGTAGCGGTCATTGTCGGGTTTCCCGGCAGTACATCTGCGTGCGCCGCCCCATGTCCTTCTAGGCATATACGTTCAGTAGCACATGGGATCTCGAAAGTCACCCCAACAGTCTGGTATCGATAAGCGTTGCGGCAGCTAACCGCTTTCGTTATTCCCCGGAGGCTTGGCAGGTATCCGACGTCAATTTGGTTACCTAATGAATCCAACGCCCTCACCGCGCATCAGTACATATCGTGATAATCATCGAACGGAGGCCTTAAAATGGAGACCCAGCAATTCGATATAGAACGACAAGCGGATATAGCTGCAACCGAAGGCGCCGAATGCCTCAACTATTATCCCGGTTTTCTTGCGGACGCGGAAGATGAGCGCAACGCGGAATTGGACAGTGAATTCGAAGCGAATTTCTTTAATGGATGCGGAGCTGATTGGGATAGTTTTGTAGGAAGATGCGATTAAGGGTTTTGAGAGACCAAGTGCGCGGAAGCGGGTTCTTATGAAAATGTCTCCGGAGGGGCGCTTCTTGGAAGAAGCTCTCCTCCGGGCAACCCTCCAAGAGCTTCTACAACGACGGCACGACCGTTTCGTTTTCGCTTTCGATTCTCTGATAGGAGTGGTCCCGGGGAAACCATGGACGGCGACGCTGATCCGATAAGAGTATTTTCATAGTTCGTTGGTAAGCGTTGACCGGGAGGAAGCTTCTTTCTGCAAGAAGGGGATTCCTGGTAAACCGTCACGTTCATTGTGACACGCCCAGTCGTGTTTTTCGGCGGAGCAAGAAGGTAATACTTGGGTGGCCGGACGCAGGATTTCTGGACATGATTCCTGCGTCCGTAGATTTCTCTAATTATGATCCCCCTACGCTATGAAGAGGGGCCGCGCTTGCCTGCAATTCAAGCTTTAATACGCTCAAATGGTAACTTATGGTGAATCCTGGTGGTCCGGACCGGTCAAAGAGAGCCGCTAGAAGACCAAGCCCACACATCCTATCAGACCGTTGAGGTTGGTCTTGTCGATATTCGTGGGATACTCTCGGTCGAGGACGATCCATCTCCAACCTGCTTCCAGGTACCCGTAGCGCCCCTGCTCGAAGGGAACAGCGATCCTAAGAGCGCTATAACCGTCCCATCCGAAATATCCTTCCAGAAATTGGGCCGACCATTTGCAGTTGAAGGAGGCCGTGGCCCTTCCGCCCAGGTCGCGGATCGCCCGTTCGATGCTCATACCGGCATAGGCCAGCCCGAATAGTTGCGATCTGCTTCGGCTCTGCAATGTATTGCTTATCGTAATTTTGTCGTCATAGAGGGCGTATCCGGCAAAGATACTCGAAGTGGCCTGGCAGCCCTGGAACCAATCGTAAACCAGGTCCAGACGCTGGATGTATCTGTCCCACTGTGTAAGCGTGGAAAGGCCCATTGGGTAAAGCACATTGCCGAAGTAGAAGAAATTGTTGGGGAAATAGTTGGACCTATAATTGAGCGGCATGAAGGAGTATCTGAGACCCCAATTGGGCCGAAGCTGGCAGCGGGCTTCATATTCCGCAAGATACTGACGTTTGCTGAGGCCCAAGTCCGAATTGAGGTCCAGTTGCGTGCCGGGATCGGCCACTGGATTGGCTCCCCACAGGACTTTGCTGTTGTCCATTACAGCGTACCACAGCTTGGCGTTAATCTGGAACTGCTTGCAACCCTGCCTGGGCAAGTAAACGCCGGCGCCGAAAGATTGAAAAGCCATGCCGGTTCCCGAAAACAGGCCGAAACCCTGATTCGGCGGAGAATAAGAGGCCTGTTGCGGACAAGGACCCTGGGGCGGACAAGCGGCGACTGACGGACCGGCAGGCAACACGGAAACAGACACGGGCCTGTTGCTCGAGTAGTCTGAACCGGATTTGCCCGTAGGCGCAGAGGAATAGTGCCGATCCGGTTGTTTGGTCCGCACGTGAGGCTTGTTAGATGAATAAGTTGGATCAGCGGATAGAGCGTCTCCCTGAATACCCAATACGCTGGAAGAGTCAGACGCCGCGCGCGCGACACCAAAAAACGCAAAGGCGCCCATTGATAGAATCAACAGATAAACCAATACCATAAAGGGCTTCGTTGTAACCATACCCTCCCTCCTTAACTGAATGTCCTGGGATGACTTCTTTATTCAGTATCGAAATTATGTCAAGTAAATTATTATAAAGTGTCGAACTATTTTTAATTTAAAATTATAAATCGCCAAAACAACGCAGTAATTATTCCAGAATATTTCGTATCAGGGGGCGGGAGAAACGCCGAGGGGATAATTTGCAAGCCTCTCAAGGCAGCCTTGTGATATATTACTACCGTTGCGATCGATTTGACGCGTACGAATAACGGCTTATAATGCTGTTCAAAAGACCACTTGAACAAATCGCTTTTCCAAGAACGCCTAATCGGATTAGTGGAAAAGCCTCTGAGTCAAAATTCTCATTGGAGATGTGCATGGAGCGCGGTCTATTAATGGTGTACACCGGGGATGAAAACTATCATTCCGTATCAGCGGTTGGACAGGCTTTTAGAGCTATAGGAAGAAAATTGAAGGTCACTTTGTTCGATTTCTCCGGGGATTTTCTAAATGAGCGGGGCAAAAAATTTTTAGAGAGGTTTGACGGCCTCCTGGAGGTGCGCCGGGGGGAACAAAATTCGGACGACCGGGATTCATTTGGCGTTTTGAGCCTTTGGTCAGAAGCCAAAGCCGCTATACCTTCGAGTAAACCTCACGTCATAGTCTTGTACGAAATAGGTCCCTTCATTTCTCAGGGCATCCTTGATGTGGCCGAGGTGGAGAAAGCGCTTCAAGCCAAGAGCGACTCAGTCGATATAATCCTGACCGGCAGCCGTTTCCCGCAGGTGATAATGGACCTGGCCGACCTGATCACGGAGGTGGTAGACCTAAAGCATGCTGCGGCCAGCGATATCTCCTCTTAAGAGTCCACCTCACTCTTCGTATGGAAATGGCCGTTGGAGGGAAATTTCCTGCAGGAAGTTGACCTCCGGCCCCTTTTGGCGGGCTTTTAAAATGGCGCCGCCGCCTTTTCGCATTTTCTCCCGAAAAGTGGGGGGCCTGGGGTAGCCATGGCCGAACCCCGGGTCACGGACGCCAATCTTACGAGACATTTTTATTTTGCGGTGTGACCTCGTAGGTCATGGGAGTTTTTGCAACAACAGGTTTCTTGAAGTGAACGCGCGCCCACCTAAACCGAAAAGAATTGACACTTCCGTCTAAAAGGTGTATAGAATCCAAAAATGCTTGTGGAATGAATAAGATGAGAGCAAAACTTATTGTAGTGGCAATTGTGATTTCGCTGATGGCGCCTGCGCAATCCCACGCTTTCGGGCTGTTGAGATACCTCTTCGACGCGGTTTCCAATCAATTGGGGTTGGACAGAGGACCTATTCCTAAAGTAGTTCCCCCGCCCCCAACCGCTCAAATTAAGGGATTGCCGATGAATCAGCATCCGGACGCACAGCGCATCTATATACAAGCCGAAGGGTTTTGACCGCATTATTCACCGGATTCCGGTCGGCCCCGAGTCTTCGCAATGGCTTAATGCAATTTCGGACTCAATAAAAAAAGCGCCCCTGATCGAGGCGCTTTTTGTGGTTCGATTGAATCCTTATGACTATACTTGCGGTCTGGGCAGCAATCCGGCCTTCTGAGCTATCTCTCCGACCTTTTCTTCCCATTCGATCGCCATGATGTGAACTCCGGCGACGCCTTTCATTTCGCGGATCTGCTGAATAGTCTCAACAGCTATTTTGATGCCTTCTTCGGCCTGATTTTCCTTGGGTGTGTCCTTCATGCGTTTTAGCAATTCTTCAGGAACATCCATTCCTGGAACCGCGGTCGCCATATATCTCGCCATGCCGAAGGATTTCATAGGCGTAACTCCACCAAGAATGTATACCTTCTCGTGGAGGCCACGATCAACCACGCCCTTCATCCATTCGCCGAACTTTTTCAGATTGAAGATGCACTGAGTCTGAATAAACTCAACACCGGCCGCGACTTTCTTGGCCAATCTGGGAACCCGGATTTCAAAGGGATCGGCAAAGGGGTTTTCAGCCGCGCCGATGAACATCTTGGGAATCCCGTGCATTTCCTTGCCGCTCAAAAATTTGCCTTCGTCTCTCATCTGACGGACCGTCTGGATCAGTTGAATGGAATCCAGGTCATATACGTTTTTGGCTTCGGGATGGTCGCCGAACTTCTGGTGGTCGCCCGAAAGGCAAAGCATGTTCTTGAGGCCCAACGCGGAGGCCCCGCAGATGTCGCTCTGCATCGCGATTCTGTTGCGGTCACGGCAGACCATCTGCATTACCGGCTCAAGCCCTTCCTGGGACATGATCACAGCCGCGGCGATGGAGGACATTCTCACCACTGAGGTCTGGTTATCGGTGATGTTGAACGCGTCGGCGTTTCCCTTCAAAAGAGCGCATTTCTTGCGGACAACTTCAGCGTCAGAGCCCCTTGGCGGACCGCATTCGCCCGTAACCGCGAAATGGCCTGCTTTGAGTATTTTTTCGAGCCTGCTGTCTGTCTTGAGTTCGGCGGTCATCTTTGAAAGTCCTCCCTAATCATCTTGCGCGGACCACCGTCACGGTTGGAGCGCCAATCATTAATCGCCATATTCATCTCGTAGCGTTCCATCAGGCCGAGGGATTTAAGCCGATCCACAATCAACTGCCAGCCGCAGTCAACCTCAGGATTGATTTCGCATTTTCCTTTGGTGGATCCTCCGCAGGGTCCGTTGAGCAGGCTTTTCGAGCATCTGGCAATCGGGCAAACTCCACCGGTATAATACAGTTTGCATTCGCCGCATGTCTGGCAACGCTCTACGTAATAACCTTCCTTCTTGGAGCCGCCGACGAAGGTTGTGTTCAGTCCGGGATAGGCGGGAGTCGTCTGATAGCGTTCCGCCACATACTGAACGCCGACTCCGCAGGCGATGGAAAGGACGCCGTCCACTTCAGGAATAAGGTTCTGGATCTCTTCAATATATTCGGGATCACACTGTCTTTCGACTGTTTTTTCGATTATTTCTATGGGGTTTCCCTTGGAATCTCTAGCCATTCTAATCTGGCTGGACAGCACGCGGACCTCATCCTGACCGCCCGTGAGACAGACGGTGACGCAACCGCCGCAACCCAGCACCATGATTTTTTTGTGCCCCTCCAACATATTCATTATTTCATCGAAGGGTTTTCTTTCACCAACGACCATTTTGTGCCTCCAAAGTTCGATGCAGGACGTGTGCGCCGATTAAGCCGCCTTACTATCAGCGCCTTTATATTTCTTGTTGAGGGGACTCGGGCCCAGATTCCTTATGCGCTCCGTGAATTCTCTAGCCACCTCAGCGAACCGAGGCCCCATCGCAGCGCTCATGTTAAACATTTCGAGCCTTTCAGGCTCAAGACCCACTTCTTGGATCAATAGCTTCGTATAGTTTACCCGTGGTTTTGCCACCAAGTTGCCCTGTATGAAATGGCAGTCCCCCTCAAGGCAACCGGCCACATACACTCCATCTGCGCCTTTCTCGAAAGCCCTGAGGAGAAACATGGGGGTGATTTTTCCGGTGCATGGGAGACGGATTATTCGGATGTTGGTGGGATATTCCAGTCTCATACTGCCTGCAAGGTCTGCCGCTCCGTAAGCACAGTAGTGACAACAAAACGCGACTATCGTGGGCTCAAAATCTGCCATTATCTCAGTCTCCTGGATCTATTCATAACTGGAAAATACGATGGGCGGAACCCTAATCTAGACTAAAGGGAGAAAAATTGCAAGAGATCAGAGAGGTTTCAGCACTCGCTAAACCAAAAAAAGGGGCTCGACGATGCGGATCAGATCGCGGCGGAACGGAAGTTATATGGACTCCCACCGATCCTCCAGCACATTTTGGTCCATCATCTGCCGAATATGGACGAGATCCTGCAATTGGGCGAATTCCCGACTCTTTTCGCCGGCGACAAAATTGCCTGCATACACGGGTCTTTGCTGGAGCAAACCCTTTACTAGGCCGGCGAGCGGATAGCCAAGATTGTCAACGCCTCCTTCATAATTCCTGAGCAGCTTTTGAGCCTCTTTGCGGAGATCGATGATCAGGCTGAACCCTCTCCTGAAAAGAATTTCCATATGATTTGCTTTGAGAATGCCTATGGCCGCCGTCATATCGTTCCCGCAGAGATCTTCCAAGGCTAAGTTAATGTAACCGCTCACTTTCTGCAGAGTCGCCCGCAACTCCTCAACCGAACCGGGATCTTTGCCGTCAGCAATCATAACCTTGTTGCCTAAGTGAGCCAATTCCTCCGACAGCCTGTCTTTTTGCTCCAAATCAGAGATTTCTTTTAGGCTTTTATTAAACAACGAGTCAAATTCCACCAGCTTCAAAGGATAACCAAGAAAACGCCTAGGTTCTTCCGGCTCAGGGACGTCAGGGGAATCAGGAGCAGGCTCAGCCACGCCGCTACGTTGGATATAATTGTAGATGTCCAGCGCTTCGTCAAACTCGGGAAAACCTTTTTCAGAGAGCCGGGCGTGGCGCCATTTCCTAGCCATTTCCTCATTTTCCAGATGAAGCCCACCGGCTAATTCTTGCATTACATTAAAATAAAACTCGGTGTTCCACCTGAACATCGCTTCCAGCAAATACTTCAGATTTTCTTCAGTATTAGGATCACGAAAATGAATGTAAAAAGTGTTGTCCAGGGTAAAGCTGGGCAGTTCGTCGAACTGTTCAAGCAAATCCGTGTCAGGGTCTCTCACAACAATCTCTATGAATCGGCGCAGCGCTATAAGAATCAGCTCCGGATCAGAGACTTGCAGAAACTGCAATACCTTTTCTTCTCCCAGTGAAACCAGGATCTCCAACCATTCGCCGGCAGCTCTAGGATCAAACATATCTTTCTTCCATAGGTCTAGGTCCAACAAATAGGTTAATTGCTTGCCCGTGGTCAGTTTGATCAGAGCAAGCGCGTTAGGCTCACCGATCGCCTTAACGGTAAAGAACATCTCCTCTTCCGAGACCCTGCAAATCAGCTCATCAGGTCTGGATACGCTTTGCGCCAACTCTTCTCTCGCTATTGGGGAAAGCTCACGGAACACTTCTAAGCGACGTTCAAGCGGTAGAGCGTCAAAAGCCTCAATCACTTTAATCGCTTGTTCGTCGGAAATCTTATTCTGCATCATCGGAGTTTAGCCACCCTGCTGTCGGAAATCAATATGTTGGAAAGAATTGTAACTATTCACAGCGGGCCATATGAGTGCTTTCCCGCAACTCCCTTTCCGAGCATAAAGAGGGATGAACAGCTCCTCTCTCCAAAACTTCGGGAAGGACATAGACGATGGGGAGCGTAAGGAGACTGCCGTAAACGGACTTCGCTTAACGCTCAGAAGAACGTCAAGGTCATAGAGAAATCGTCCCAAGTTTGTTGACGTCTCAGGCGCTGTATCTTACATTAATGCGCATTCATTGAAAAGTTGATCATGATTCTCGACGGGGCAAACTGTTCCTTCCGCAGCTTAACCTTGTTCTCTGAAAATTAAGGAGTCGTAAAATGGAAAAACTCACCGGCAAAGCAATTATAGCCATGGGCGGCGGTCCGACTGCCGTTATTAATCAATCATTGGTCGGAGCCGTCCTGCAGGCGCGGCGGATACCCCAATATTACGCAATTTTATGGCGCATTCCGAGGAGTTGAAGGCTTGGTGGAAGAGGAGCTGGTCAATCTCACCGAGGCCACGGGCCATAATTTGGAAATGGTAGGCAGGACCCCGGGAGCGGGGATCCGCAGCACCAGAGTTAAGCCCGACGAAGAGCATTGCAAAAGAATATTTGACGTCTGCAAGGCCCATGGCATTCATTATTTCTTCTATATAGGGGGCAACGACTCCGCCGAGACATGCCGAATAGTCAACAAATTTGCCGTGGCCGAAGGTTATGAACTGCGGGTCATGCATATTCCCAAGACCATCGACAATGATTTGAGGGTGACCGACCACTGCCCCGGCTACGGTTCGGCGGCGAAGTTTGTGGCCCAGGCGTTTATGGGCGTCAATCTGGATAATCGGTCACTTCCCGGTGTGTACATCGGCGTCGTAATGGGTCGGCACGCCGGTTTTCTGACCGCGGCCTCGGTGTTTGCAAGAAAGTATGAGGACGACGGCCCCCACTTGATCTATGTGCCCGAAAAAACCTTTGATCCCCAAGAATTCCTGGCAAGCGTGGACAGAATGTATTCTAAATTTGGTAGAGTAGTTGTGGCGGCAAGCGAAGGAATACAGGACGCCTCAGGCCAACCCGTAGTCGCTGGCTTGACAGCGGAAGTGGAACGTGACGCGCACGGTAACGTTCAACTCTCCGGTAGCACTTCCCTGGGAGACGCGCTGTCGGGACTGGTGAAAAGCAAGCTCAAGATTAAAAGAGTGCGGTCCGACACCTTCGGGTATCTCCAGAGATCCTTTCTCGGTTGTGTCAGCGAAGTGGACGCTCACGAGGCGAGGGAAGTGGGAGAGCGCGCCGTCCAAATCGCCGCTTGGCACAGAGTCGACGGGTCGATCACCATCGAACGAGTCGGAGATTACGGTGTTCGATACAACCTCACCCCGTTGGAAGCGGTGGCCAAAGAGACCAAGTCTATGCCGGACAAGTTCATAGACGGAGTAAATAACGTTACTACGGCTTTTAAGAATTATGCAAGGCCCCTACTTGGGGAACTCCCTGCTTATGAGCGAATTCACGCCCCAAAAGTTGAGAAAGTTTTGAAAAAATAGAACCGGTTCCGCATTATGATTCATTCAGGAACTCGTTCCCGTGCTCCAGCCTGGAAACGAGACCAATTGATGTCAATCATGAATCATTGACGCCGGTCTGCAATATTTGGAGTTTTGGGGGAGGGGTTCGGGAAGGGACTTTTTGGAAAAAGTCCCTCCCCGACAACTCTCTCATAGGCTCTTAGGTCTTGCGACCAGGTCCAGGAGGAAAAGTGAGAAGCGATATTTTGAAAACGGGTTTGGGGCGGGCTCCATCAAGGGCATTGTTTAAAGCCATGGGAGTCACTGACGAGGAAATAGCGCGACCGCTCATCGGCGTCGCAAATTCGGCTAACGAGCTTGTGCCCGGTCATATGCACCTGGATTTGATTGTGGACGCCGTGAAGGCCGGCATAAGGATGGCCGGCGGAACGCCGTTGGAATTCAGCACCATCGGGATTTGCGATGGCCTTGCCATGGGCCACATAGGGATGAAATATTCCTTGGCGAGTAGAGAGCTAGTTGCGGACTCGGTGGAGTCGATGGCCATGGCTCACCCCTTCGATGGGCTGGTCCTTGTGCCCAATTGCGACAAAATCGTCCCGGGTATGCTCATGGCTGCTTTGCGCCTGAATATTCCGTCCATAGTGATCAGCGGCGGGCCGATGCTAACGGGAAGATTCCAGGGCAAGAAGGCGGATGTAATAACCGTCTTTGAAGCCGTAGGCAGGGTCAAAGCCAGTGACATGACCCTCGAAGAACTCGCGGAACTCGAGGAAAAGGCCTGCCCGGGATGCGGCTCATGCGCAGGCATGTTTACCGCGAATTCCATGAATTGCCTGACCGAAGCCCTCGGTCTCGGATTGCCGGGCAACGGGACAATTCCTGCGGTTGAAGCGGCCCGCATTAGGCTTGCCAAATACGCCGGCATGAAAATCATGGATCTGGTGACGAAAGACATAAAACCCCGTGACATAGCTGACATTAGAGCCTTCAAGAACGCCTTGGCAGTGGACATGGCCCTGGGTTGTTCAACCAACACGGTTCTGCATGTTCCTGCAATCGCTTCTGAAGCCGGCATAAACATCGACCTGGAGCTCTTCGACGAAATCAGCAAAAAAACTCCTCACATTTGTTCCCTGTCTCCGGGAGGGCCGAACCATCTGGAAGATCTGAACCTGGCTGGCGGAATTCAGGCGGTTCTGAAGGAACTCATTGAGGGCGGACTAGCGGATCCTGGCGTTCTCACGGCCACAGGAGCCACTCTGGGGGAGAACGTCAAAAGCGTTTCGGTGACCGATCCGGAAGTAATCCGGCCTCTGGCGAATCCACATTCCCCACAGGGCGGTATAGCGATAATAAAAGGCAACCTGGCGCCCGACGGGGCTGTTGTCAAACAAGCCGCCGTGGATCAATCCATGCTCAAAAACAAAGGAAAAGCCCGCGTCTTTGATTCTGAAGAGGCTGCGGTCGAAGCCATTTTGGGCTGCAAGATCGAGGCGGGCGACATAGTGGTGATACGCTACGAAGGCCCCAAAGGCGGCCCGGGAATGCGAGAGATGCTCAATCCCACTTCAGCCCTCTCAGGTATGGGACTTGACAAATCGGTGGCGCTAATCACAGATGGCAGGTTCAGCGGAGGAACCCGCGGAGCGGCAATTGGTCACGTATCCCCTGAAGCGGCTCACGGCGGACCCATCGCGTTCGTAAACGAAGGTGATGAAATCTCCATCGATATCCCCGGCAAAAAGATCGACTTGCTGGTGTCCGACGAAGAAATAGCCATCAGGAAAGCGGCTTGGACTCCTCCGGCCCCCAAAATAACCACCGGCTACCTGGCCAGGTACGCGGCTCTGGTGAGCTCCGCGGCCCAAGGCGCCGTGCTGAAGTGAGCCGGAATGCGGATGGAGGGAAACTTCTTGAAACCCCGCGTTTCGCGGGGCCTCCAGGCCTCCCTTCAAGAACTTTCATAATTGCAGTGTTAAAGCCCTCTTTTCTACTTCCCTCCCCCGAAAGGGGGAGTCTTCTTGGGTAGCCATGGGCGCTGCCCATGGAAGCCGACGTCAATAAGAAGAAAGAACTTTAATCGCCCCGGAAACGTCGTTATCCGTCATTCCCGCTAAAGCGGGAATCCAGTCTTTTTAAGCGTTTCCTGGCCCCCTGCTTTCGCAGTGGCGACGTTGCGACATGACGCCATCGCAAAGATTTTCCTTAAGTCACAAGCATTACCCGCTGTCACGAGCAACGGTAACGAATTTATGAATCGATCCACCAGAGCCAACCCTGCCGTGAGCGACCAAGATCATCATTTTATGACTTTGGCTCTGGTTGAAGCGAAGCGGGCCGCCGCACTGGGAGAGACCCCGGTCGGAGCCGTTGTGATTCAAGACGGCCAGGTGTTGGGCTCAGGCCATAACAGAGTCGAAATCGACAAAGACCCTACCGCCCATGGAGAAATCCAGGCGATACGTGAAGCCACGCAAAAATCAGGCGAATCCAGGTTGCCCGAGGCCGTCATTTATGTTACCTTAGAACCTTGCATAATGTGTGCGGCGGCGATTGTGCTGGCACGCATCAAAAAGGTGGTTTTTGCGGCTTATGACCACAGGTGGGGCGCCTTCGGGAGCCTCTTCGATTTTTCCCATGACCCGCGGTTAAATCACCAAGTCGAGGTTCTGCCCGGCGTTATGCTCGATGAATCTGCGACGCTGCTCAAAAATTTCTTCGGCCGACTTAGATAGTTGGTCCCAAGTGCGGAGAGATGCCCGAGAGGCCGAAGGGGGTTGACTCGAAATCAACTGTGTCCTTGTGGCACCGGGGGTTCGAATCCCTCTCTCTCCGCCACACCAAAGCCAATCCGCCTAATCACCGCATTCCTTTACCCAAACCATTTTTGTCGAAACCAATGTTGGGGGGCGCTTGATGAATAGTCTTAATTCGCACAGGCCTGTTCCGGTTCTTGCCGGATCGCTGCTTTTATTCCTTATGCTATCATTGGCTTTGGTTTGTCCTGGTTCTTTGCGTGCCGACGACGGCGCCTTGACTGAGACACCGGCAGGCGGGCTTCAATGGTCGCGAGAACCCGCTGTGAGCATGGTGAAGGAGCGACTCACGATCAGTATGCAAAAGGTCACTGTGGAATTCGAGTTTCTGAACGAAACCGATCACGACATAAGCGCGCGAGTCGGTTTTCCCATCCCTGACTATACGTTCGCCTATAGGCAGCCGGTCATATTTCCTTTTGCTCCGGAAGGGTCTAACAGCTCGTATTTTAATGATTTTACCGTGTGGATCAATGACAAACAGCGCAAGTATCAAACTGAGGAGCGCGCCTTCCTGAACGGGAAGGATTACACCGAAACCCTTACCAAATATGGTGTAAACATCGGCACGTTTGGCGAAAAAAATGATAACGGGATGGATCCTTCGGACCCGGATGATCAGCTCACCAGGCTTCGCAAGGATCAGAGGGAGGAACTTGTCAAATTGGGCCTTATAGATGAAGCAGTTGACCCTCAATGGACAGTGCGCAAAACACACCATTGGACTCAGCTATTTCCAGCCCATGAGGTTGTCCGCATCCGACATGAGTACACTCCCGTTATCGGAAGTAGTGGGTTTGGGCTCAGCCTCGAATCTCTTAAAGATTATGAAAATATGTGTTTGGACGATAACGTGTTTAATCGTCTGAAAACAAAACCCGATGGAAAAACGGTCGAATGCGTCGTAAGGTGGGTAAAATACATCTTAACCGGCGCAAACACATGGAAAACACCCATCAAGGATTTTGAGCTAATCGTAGACAAATCCCTTGCCGACAATGTCAGTTTCTGCTGGGACGGCAAAGTGGAAAATCAGGACGCGAACCACGTCGTGGTTAGAGTAAAGGACTTTGTTCCGACCAAGGATTTGACCGTCTATTACCTGCATTTATATCCTGTTGACAGTGAAGACGGTTCCCGTCCATAAACTTCACGTGGCTTCAAATAGCGGAATGCCCTTGAGTCACCTCCCTTCCCTCAGTCGATCAGTGAATCCCTGCTTCCCCCAATCGCCCTAATGGTTATCTTGATATATATTGGTTGCGACAAAGAACCGGCTCCGGGATTGCTTGCATTCTCATAAAATGCTATTAGGTCGAGCCGGCGGAAATATCGTGGTCCGCATTGAAAATTGCGGAGGGTCTAGAACTGCGCAACGCCGGAACATGTCATTGCGAGCCCGCCTCCGGCGGGCGAAGCAATCTCCAAGCGCAAACAACTGAGATTGCTTCGTCGCCGAGCTCCTCGCAATGACAGTGTGAGGTTTCGTGCTTCTGAAGCGCTATCTTAAGGCTCCTGCGAAACTCAAGCGGGACGACTGTAATTATTAAAAGGGGGAATAGTGACGATGAATAGTACAAATGATACCACACAGAAACTAATCACCCGTTGTTGTGTTGTGGGAGGCGGCCCTGCGGGGATGATGCTCGGCTTCTTGCTTGCCCGCGCCGGGGTCGAAGTCGTTGTTCTGGAAAAGCATGCGGATTTCTTCAGAGATTTTCGTGGAGACACGATACATCCGTCCACGCTAGAACTCATGTATGAGCTCGGAATCCTCGACGAGTTTCTCCAGAAGCCCCATCAGAAAGCCCGGCGTCTGAGCGTACAAATCGGCGGGGAGATGCTCAAGGCGGTCGATTTCACTCACGTGCCCACGCATTCCAAGTTCCTGGCGTTCATGCCTCAATGGGACTTCCTGAACTTCATAGCTACAAAGGCGAAAAGCTATCCTAAATTCAATCTCAGAATGCAGGCCGAGGCGACCGAACTATTGCGGGAAAACGGGCGCGTTGTCGGTGTGCGAGCAGCGACGCCTGCCGGAACTCTGGAAGTCCGCGGCGGACCTGGTTGTCGGCGCGGACGGGCGGCATTCCACAGTGAGTAAAGAAGCGGGGCTGGAGGGCATGGATCTCGGAGCGCCCATGGACATTTTGTGGATGGCCCTTTCGAGGCGCCCTGACGATCCTGGGGAAGTCTTTTTTAGAGCGGATTACGGCAAGTTCTTTATCATGATTGATCGTGGGGATTATTTTCAATGCGGCCTGGTAATCCCGAAAGATGGCTTCGAGGAGCTTCAGAAACAAGGGTTGGACGAGTTGCGCAACGATATAGCCGGACTGGTCCCTTTCATGGACGACAGGGTTGCGGAAATCCGCGACTGGGATGATGTTCATGTCCTGACGGTCACGGTTGATCGTTTGAACAAATGGTTCAAGCCGGGTGTGTTATGTATCGGTGACGCGGCCCACGCGATGTCTCCGGTGGGGGGAGTCGGCATCAATTTGGCCATTCAGGACGCGGTCGCCGCCGCAAATATCCTCGCCCAGCCTTTACTGAGTTCCACCGTGAACGACGAACACCTTCTTCGCGTTCAGGAACGTCGGGAACTACCGGTTCGCCTCACCCAGGGCCTGCAGATTTTCATCCAGAAGCACCTTGTCCGACGTCTCTTGGAGACCGGAAAGAGAATGACGGCCCCTTGGCCCCTGAAGCTGCTGGGACGATGGCCTTTCTTACGGCGAATCCCCGCGCGGGTGATTGGCGTAGGATTTCGTCCGGAACATGTGCGGACTCCGGATTCGCCGAAAGTGATTACATGAGGAGTCTTTTTCGGAAATACGGCCGCCTATTCTTGTAGGATGCTGTGAGCGAAGCGAACCGCATCGTTTGAGGTATTTGCTCGACAGATGTCGCGTAGGGCGCCACATCCTATGGGATCTCTCTTCTCTCTCCTGCCAGGAGAAAGGAGGTTAGATGACGCTCCCTTGACGGAGGGGGCTGGGGGCAATGACGACGAGTTAATGATCGAAAGCAACCTTATGGGCCACGAAGACGTGGTCGTCCGTTACTTCAGCGGAAGCGGGAATCCAGTTTTTCTTGGAATTTCCTAGCCCCCCGATTTCGCGGGGGAGACGTTCATGCGGTGTTGACAACACCACATTCTATAGCAAGCAGCAACAGTAATTGCGAAATGGATTATCTCACTTAATCCGCATGGGATAAAAACACTGATCCTGCTTCGCCGGGTCAGTGCCACCCAAAACGTCCGTGCCCCACCTCAGCCCGTTATTGAGCTTGCTGGGTGACACTGACCTGGTTTCCAGGTCAGTGCGTGCGTTTGGTCACGGTCAGTCTGTGACCATTGTGGCTCAGTTTGCGGCGCAAGACATATAGTCCGTTGCAAAAAGCTGTAGTTAGGTTTGTGACTAAATTCATGAAACAAGACGCCAAACCGCCCGCCGCTCTTTTTCAACGAAGCCGCCCCTGCCCTGGGGACAAAACCACCCGAATGAGTTATAGTTGAGTGATCAATTCGCTTCGGTCTTCCGGGAGGAGCGATCTCAACTCATGCGCAAGAGTAAAGCAGTTAAAACCGGGCTATTGATGGCGACGGCCGCAGCGACCTTGATTTCGGCGGGCTGCGACTCCCGCCCGAGACCGACCTATTTTAATCGGCCGCTTATTTACAGCGATCATCCCCTTGTTCAAAAGGAGGATGAAAAGAAGGAAAGAAAAGCGATCGGTCAAAGTTCGTCCGGTTACTCTTCCTCCGGCTTTCATGGTTCCGGAGGCGCCGGCTCCTTTGGGGGGAGCGGGACGGAGACAGGCGCGCCCCACAGTTCGATTGCCAGGGGAGGGTTCGGCGGCACGGCCGCAGGCGCCTCCTCCGGCGGTTAGCCCATGAAACGAAGAAGCGTTTCTCCAAGAGAAAACTGGATCGGCAAAGTCGAAGAACAAGGGTTGGCCTATCACCATCATTCGGACGGCTCCATTTACTGGGATGAGTCCGCGTACTATCAATTCAGCGAAGCGGAGATTGATCGCCTTGAGAACTGCGTCGACGATTTGTACGGCATGTGCCTACAGGCCGTGGATCACATAATCCGCCGGGGCAGGTACACCGGTTTTTCAAACTATCCTTGCAGGCAATCTCCAGAATAGAATCTTCTTGGCACGAGCAAGCCCCTACCGTTTATGGCAGATTTGATCTCGCCTATGACGGGGCCAATCCTCCCAAATTGTTAGAGTTCAATGCCGACACGCCCACTGCTCTGCTCGAAGCCGGAGTAATCCAGTGGTTCTGGCTACAGGATCTGTTCCGGAACTCCGACCAGTTCAATTCCATCCATGAGCGTTTGGTAGATCAGTGGAAGCATGTGGCCCCATGGTTTTCAGAGCCTTTGTATTTCGCCTGTGTGGAGGATGAATGCGGCGAAGACCTCATGACCACTACCTATCTTCAGGAAACCGCCGAAGAAGCCGGGATTAGGACAAGCTCTATTTTGATGTCGGAAATCGGTTGGGACGCCGGCCGCAGCCGATTCGTAGACCTTGCCTATAAGCCCATTAAGTCCATATTCAAACTTTACCCATGGGAATGGATGCTACAGGAGCCATTTGGCCGCCACGCTCTGGATGCCTATTCCCACACGCAATGGATTGAGCCAATCTGGAAAATGCTTCTGTCCAACAAGCAAATCCTCTGCGTATTGTGGGAACTTTACCCGGGCCACCATAACTTACTTGAAACCTATGGCGACGGGCCTCACGGCATGAGCAAGTATGTGAGCAAACCGACTTGCGGCAGAGAAGGGGTCGGTGTGGCCATCCACACTTCCGAGGGTGCGGCGGCGCAGGGCCAAGGCCCCCACATCTTCCAGAAATTCGCCGAGATTCCGTCATACGATGGTAAATATCCGGTGCTCGGAGCCTGGGTGGTGGGCGGTCAGGCGGCCGGGATCGGGATCAGAGAAGGGACGACGCCGGTCACGGACAACCGCTCCTGTTTTCTACCGCACTTGATAGACTGAGACTACCACGGCTTCTTGGAGCCTGCCGCATCCCACTTCACGTCTCTTCGGATGGAGCGGGTACAGTGGGCGCGAGCAAGCCGGGTCTTACTCCGAATCCTGCTCGATAAACAGCATCAGCTTCATTATCTGCTTGAGCGCCTCTTCCGGAATGTCTACAAATAGAAAACCGGCTACGCATTTTCCTTCTTCATCATGGCGGGCCCATATGCAGACTGCTTGAAACGCTATGGGCTCAATAGGAAGGAATTTTTCGGGCATGATGACCAAGCTTCTCATTTCGCCGACGCTTGAGTCGATGCCTTTGATTCCCACGCCTTTTGCGCTTATGTCCTGGATTTCGCCCTTTATGCCTGGATGATTGCCGTAAATCATAATCGGGACATGCGGCCTCAATCTCAAGAGGTCTCGCTCATCTTCCACCACCACAGTGTCGTGTACTGTTGTAGTATGGGAGCCCGATGTGGCGACTCCGGCCGGCCTGTCGTAAAAGTCCTTCTCATAAAGGAGTCCCTTGTCCAACAATTTCTTAAAGGCGCTGTTCAGCCCCTTCTGCGACAGCTTGTACTTGGCCATTATAGCCGCGTCGCTCAAGCCGGCTCTGATGTCTCGAATCAGGTCTCGGGCGGAAAGCACTTTTTTGCGAGGACCGACTGGTTGCATGTTCACCCCACCGGCGCGTCGAAGAATTCGGCGAATTGACGGTCACGTTTGCACGGAAATGCCTTTCCGCCTGGGGTTATCCGGAAAGCAGCACCCACCTCCAATATCCAGGAAATGCTCATATCTCAGGGGATCATCCAGGTACAGGGAGCACAGGTAGCGGGAACCATCTCGCCTCAGAGCCGGGCACGGATTAGTGTAATTTCCGTAAATCATCGCTCCTACTCTGCAAATTACCGTAGAGCAGCAGAATCCGCAACCCACACATGATAGCGATTCCTTCAAACCAGCCAGCCTTCCTGATTGTCATTGTGAGCTAACCGACTCACCTTCGCGAGCCGAACCGGCGCCTGCGGAATATCCTATCAATAATCGTGGGCTCTCTACAACCTCCTCCATCCCAATTCTCTATCATCAGGTCGTGCCATATCATAAAAGTAATCAGCATCCAGAGCTTCAGGCCGTATCGGAGGCCATGGGAGTCCTCAACCTCGTATTTGAGCAGTTTGCCCACATAATCCGGGTTAAAATAGCCTAGTTTCCGCAAGTTTTTCTTGGACAAAACCCGTTTGGCGTACCTGCTCATTTCCTCTCGGAACCAGAATCGCACGGGCACCATCATTCCGCACTTGGGCCTCTCGATAATCGGGGCGGGGATAATGTCCTTCATTGCCGCTTTCAGCACCGCTTTCTCGATATTGCCGCGTAATTTGTACTTGGGCGGGCAGCTCATTGCAAATTCGATTATTTTCTTGGAGAACAACGGAGGCAGCGCCAAAACCCCGTTTGCGGAAGTCATCTTATCGACTTTGACCAGGATAAGATTGGCCCCTTTCAGCCTGATATTCATCGCCATCAATTTATTGAGGAAACTCTGTGGAGCGTCCGTCCTCAGAAAAGGAGAGATGATGGAAGCCAGAGCGTCGTGCCCGCCGGATTCCTTCAAAATCCCCGGGTCAATGATTTGCTCCAGATCTTCATAACATTTTCGGAATGAGCGCAGATATTCCTTTTCCAACCAGGATGGGTCTTCTTCAATCGGACCATAGATTTGTCCCAGCATCATGGGCAAATTTTTAGGCCCGCCGAAACAAGGATCGCCACCTTCTCCGTTCAAGACTACTGAACCTTTCTTGGCGGCTTCTTCAGCCATGATGAAATTAGGAACGGTGATGGGGTCGCCTATGGGATCATCCAGTCGCCAGAAAATTGACCTCATTCTTTGCATGAAATTCCGAGGCTTAATCTCGACCCAATGATGGTCGGTGTTATACTTTTCCACCATCATGGAAACGTATTCATTTTCATTGGCGTAATCGGGCCCGAAGTGGATGGAATATGTCCTAATACGAGCGCCTGGATAGTGTCGCGCCGTCATCGCGAGGACAGAACTGGAATCGATACCGCCCGACAGGAACACAGCCGGCGGTTCAGCGCAAAGCTGCGTGGCGGCCAGCACCGAAGCCTCCAGCTCGTTTCTCAGCATCTCCCCGTAGGACTCGATGCCCATGCCGTTGGAGGTTTGTTCCAGTCGTTCGAAAACGAAATGTCTCCTGATGGAATGTTCGTCGCGAACAAACTTCAGAATCGAGCCCGGTTGCAACTCGAAAATATTCTCAAACATGGTCTTAGGGCCGGGAACAAAGCTAAAGGTAAGGTATTCGGGAAGTGCGGACCGCCGCATCTTTCTTTCGACCAGAGGATCCGCGAAAAGCGCTTTGATCTCGCTGGCAAATACGAGCCGATCCTTGTGGCGCGTCCAGTACACCGCCTTGATTCCAGCATGATCCCGGACCAGGAAGAATTCGCCCTTACGAGCGAAGATCGCCACAAAAGCGCCCTCCAACCGTTCTAAAGCGGCTTCTACATCGAGGTGTTCGGTGGCTGGCCGCCCGCCGGCCTCTTGAGTCGAGGGATCCGACCGATGTTCGCATCCAAGGTCCGGTAATACCTCGTTGGAATTGTACAGAGCGCCCGCGAAACCGAAAACGCCGCCGCCGGAATTGAATATGTGCTTGTCGGCCCGCCCCCACGGAGGCACGCCTCGGCCTATTTCCAGACACATCTCCGGCGCGAAGGATAACTTTGTCTGCTCGAACCCGTTATGGCAGCGCCCAGCCAGCAATTTAGCCATACCGGGCAAAATAGCGGGGTCAGGCTTACCGAAATATCCAAATAAACAACCCATATGTAAAGCTCCGGAGGTGAGAGAGTTTCCTCCCCGACCCTCCTTCAAAAAACTCTAGCAATGTGCCCAATATGTCAGCCTCGTGCCAATCGGCCATCCTGAGGGAGTACTACGCTTACGCTAGCGCCGGACGTTGACGGGTCTGCTCGAAACATGGTTGGCTCCATTTTAGCAACCGATATATTAGGAGTTTTTGGGGAAGGGTCCAAGAAACCACTTTTTGCACAAAGGGGTTTCCCGGTGTCCTGCTTTCTGCCTTCTTCATCCAAATCCGCCGCTGTAGTCTTGGCCGGTTTTCGCGGCCTGTGCCGCCAGCAGTTCTTCGCTCATGAAAGCGAGGCCGCCTATTACCGCAACTGTCAGGATGCCCATCATCAACGATGGAGGGGCGAAATCCGCAGGAAATCTCATTCCCTGGTTGATCTTATCTTCGGCGGCGCCTGTGGACCGGCCCGTCACCGGGGCGACTGTCCTCCTGCCGGGAAGCCAGACAGGGTCTTTTACGTTGGCCACATCTTGAATTGAAAGGCCCAGGTCCACAATATTCTTGCCTTCAAGGTTCCATGTTTTGTCGGCCAAGAGCTTGTTCTTGAGCTTGACGCCTTCCAGAGACGCGTCGTGCAAGAGTTCCACGTGTATATCCGGCTTTTTCGCCAGAAATTTCTGACACGCGTTGAACACATGGTCGGGGTATTTATTGGCGCTGACGATGACGGTCTTGTTCTCAAAATGGAATCGGTTCATTACCAGCATATCCACCATCTGATCGTTTTGCACAATTAGGATACGCTCTGGAGCATAATCAAAGAGCTCTTTCTTCAGTTCCTCTTTGGTTCTCTCGACCTTAAAGCGTGTCCCGTCCACCATGTTCGCTATGGGATGCAAGCTTCGGTAGGTCTGTATAACCTGGGTCAATTCATCATATTTGGCCTCCGGGCGCTTGAGCAGCCAGGCGATCAATCCGGCGATTCCGACGGAAGCCATTATTATAGACAACCATATTCCGACCACTTTTGAGGCGCCTAAAGCGAAAAGGCCGCTAAAGACCACAATCATTATCGCCACGATTCTCTTATTCTTTTTCTTCTTATCAGCCCCAGCTTTATGAAGGGCCGAATACAATTGGTTGTATGTGAAATAATACTGGCCGCTCCCGGAGAGCTTGTCTATGACGTGCTGCACGGCCCGGTCGGAGAGATAAGGCGACTCCTTCGGATTCAAGGCGAATCTGTATCCGCACGGGCAAGACGCGTCTGACGAAGGCTTTTGCTTGGCGTTACACTTCGGACACTTCATGTCTCCTCCCAAACGACATGCAAGCGACGGGAATCATGGCTGAAATTACAACGATCCCGATGTTTGCCGCCACTTTGACGTCAACGTTGTTCGACAGTTCGCCGTAAACATAAGCGGGTATCCCGAGCAGGATAGCGGGAAGAATGCCCCAAAACAGTCCACCTGATGACAGGCCCCTGGAATAAAGCGCCAAGATCGTGGGCATGAGCGTGGCGGACCTGAGCGTTCCATAAAAGAGGAATAGAGCTAGAATGGTAATGCCCGGAATCAAGGCCACTCCAATAGAAGCGGCGCATATACCTAAAACGGCCACACGGGAGACGGTCAGCATGCTGCTGTCCGCGGCGTCGGGGTCAATATATCTTCTGTAGATGTCGATGGCAATCAATGATCCTCCAGCGCACAGAGAGGAGTCTCCCGTGGCGGTGAGCCCACCGAGAACGACAAGCACAAAGAGGACTAACCCCCACCAGGGAAGCAGATTCCTGATGACCTCGGGACCGACCTGCTGCGCGGAAATCGCCCCTGCCGCGACTTCGGGAGCGGCCGCTGGATCGCCTGCGGCAATGAATCCCAACAAGCTCATGGTTATGGGAACCACGGCAAACAGAGCCGCTCCCAGCAAGTAACCCTTTACGACTTTGCCTTCCCCGAACGCAAAAGCCCTCTGCCAGAATTTTTGGTCCCCCACCGGGCCGCTCAGCAACCCGATGGTAACCGTTATTCCGAATGTGTAGGCGACGTGAGGGTCGAAAACGCTCGTGAATTTGCCCGAGTGTCCCGCAAGGCCGTTCAGAATCGCAGCGGCTCCGCCCGCGGAAAACACCGCCGGAGGGACCAACGCCGCAAGCCCCACATATATGATGATGAGTTGCAACACATGGGATCTGATGGATGAATGCAGGCCGTCTATGAGAGAGTAAGAAGCGCATACCAGAGCCAAAATGACGACCGCCGGTTTGTACGGCGTGCCGCTGAGACTCTGGAGCATCGAAGCGCCTGCGATTAACTGAACCGCCAGGGAACACACCTGTAAGGACAAAAACGAGAACAAGTACGCCAGATGGGTCTTGGCGTCGAACCTGGAAGCTATGAACTCGGGTAAGGTGTAACCGTTGGGAAATATCGACCTGATCCGTGAAGCCAATATCGAAAATAGCATCAGAGCCGCCACGTTGGGAACCGTAAACCACAATATTCCCGGCAAGCCCTGCTGATACGACTTTTGAGCGGCGATAAACAGCGAAGGCGCCCAAATCCACGACGCGGCTACGCCCATGGCCCCGACCAATACGCCGACCGATCGCTGGGAAACCAGAAACAATTCAAGACCTCTGGAGTAACGCCGCACAAGGCTCGCCGTAAGCAAGACAATCCCGAAGCCCGCTATCAAAGACAACGCTAATGTTTGATTCATATAGCCCACTTGGACATGCTGAACGAGATTTTGAGACACGTATACTACATTTTGGACGGAAATTGACAGCGGAATGTGTGCAATCAGCGTGATCATTCACCGAGGGGTCCGCCTCACATAGGATTGTGGCCAGCGGTATAGTATGCAATATCCAATGAAAAAAACCCAGTTGCAGGCTCGGCCATTGACTATTGGACTAATTATCGGGGCAATTGGAGCGCTGTCGTTGGGCATGTTCGTCCAACGTGTTCCGCCGCAGTTAACCAAAAACGAAACGGCATTTGTCTGCTTTCTCGCCGTCCTGGCTATTGCATGCGTTTCCACGCTCGGAGGAGACTTGTGGTGGGCTTCGGCGCATTACTTTGAAGGGGCGCGTGAAAGTCAGTAAAACTCCGTGAAATTCCACCGTGGCCACGCTTATTAGAAGTTCTTGAGAGGAGGTCCGGAGGGAATACTTTGTAATAGTTCATTCTTCGGTGTACAACCGGCGTCACTTGTCTTCCAGGAGCTTCTCGATCTCGGCCATCTTCCCCAAGGCAAGTTGTTCAGGAATAAACACCATTCCGCATTTGGGACATTTGGGCAAGTCCACCGGATATTTGCTGCCCATGTATTCAACTTCCACCTTGCTCATCTCCAGGGAGACTCCGCACCCGCCGCATTGCCAGTTCTCAGCTTCACCCGTCTCGACCCGGTAAGTCACGGCTTGATTTCCTCCATCACCCGCATCCTGTGGCTGTAGGCGTTATGTACCAAATACCCATCCTCGTGGGGAGAATACTCTACCCAATAAGTGACCGTAGCGAGCCTATGATGGGCCATAAAATGGCCCGTTTCGCGATGGACAAACCTGTTCCCGGTTGATTCCGCCCAGTCGATAACCTCATAAAGATCGTCTGCGAGGATCATCCTCTTTTCCATTAGTTCGCGGATTTCATCCGAAATGTATAATCTCATGGTCCTGTGGGGCTCGGTTTCCACGCTTTCTTCTCCCCAAAGCTCTTTGAGCGACGATCTTTTCAGGCGGAAACGATTCTCACACCTTTGCGAGTAGTCAGGTCCTTTTCTGACCGTATGCTCGTCCGGAATATCGCCGAAAAGCAAATCCAGAAGATGCAAGGTCGGCTTCCCGTGAGAAGCGAAATTATCTCGGCAGTTTGCGCAATACGTGAGCATGGATGCCGGCGTTTCGCTTATGCGCCGGTCTATTACTTTATCGGCCAGTTCACGATTGGCAAAACGCATGAGGCCGCCATAACCACAGCATTCGGTCATTTCCCGGCTGAGCGAAAGCTCCTCGAGCCGGAGCCCGAGGTTTTCCGCAATCCTGCGCACACTCTCATGAATATAGCTGAAATGTCTCGTCGTGCAGGGATCGTGCAATGCGACCGGAGCACGCGTGGACGCGAGTTGTCGGGCGGGCGCTCCCAAATCATCAATCACTTCCCACAGAGAAATTACTTTGTCGTCGGCAAGGTGATTCTTGAAAACGGAATAGCAGGTGGAGCACGCTGTTATCAACTTGGGAGCCCCGAGCCGCTCCCACTGGTCCTCGAATTCTTTCAGGGTATCCGCAAATAGCGTCTGTCTTCCGCTCCAATTGGCGGGGACGCCGCAACAACGCAGCATCAGCCCCACTCCTCCTGAAAGCCGTTCCCTCAGATAATCATAGGTCCGTCTGACGTTTTCAGGCGATGAGGCCGCGAGCTGACATCCTGGAAAGAAAACGAAGGCGCTGGATTCCTTGCCGGGCTCATGGCGGGCCAGAGCGCAAGACTCGCCGTTACTGAATTCCATGTCCCGCAAGGCGAATTCGTGGGCTGAAGGGGGCATTTTGTTCTGCGCAACCATGACTTCGCGGGCCCCTTTGCACACTTCTCCCATGTGGAGGTCTTCGGGGCATACCTCTTTGCACAAGCCGCACAGGCTGCACGAGTTGATCAGCTTGTTGGCGTGGCGATGCCCCATGACGATGGACAGGTTGTTGTAAATCTGTCTCACATACTTTCGAGGGTAGGCTTTGAATACCTCCAGGAAGTCGCAGATCTTCACGCATTCCATGCACTCGCATTGCAGGCAACGCTTTGCTTCGAGGACAGCTTCATCCGGGGAATAGCCGAGCGTCGGCTCCACGAAGGGGACCCGGAGCAACGGCAGTATCCCCTTCAGATTCGTGTACAGCCGAGTCTCGTACGCTCCTTCGTTTTCTCTGGAGGCGGTGAGCGACACCCGTTGAATGTGACGGTCCATGGAGATTGCGGCTCTACGTCCGTCCGATACCGAACGTATGGGCGAGCGACGGTCCGAACCGGAAACGGCGCTGCCGCCGGCGAATACACCGGGGATCACGGTCTCAAAGGTTGTCTCGTTGACTGCGATTCGGCCCGATGGGTCAGGCTTAAGCTCAATCCCTAATCCGGAACAGGCCTGGCCGACTCCGAGATAAACCGCTTCAAAATCGTGCGCCAATTCGGAAAGCGACATGTCGGCCCCGAGGGCTGTGTTCAAGCGAATTTCCAGAGGAAGTTGTCGCAGAAAATCGAGGTCGTCAGCGATTGTGCTTCGGGGAAGCGTTTCCTCCGAATGCTCCCAAATTCCGCCGCCCAGCTTTTCCGTAGCCTCGAAAACCGTAACTCGGTATCCTTTCTTGGCAAGGTCAAAGGCCGCCGTGAGGCCGCTCAGTCCCCCTCCTACGATTGCGACCCGCTTGTCTCTCTTTGGCGGCGCGGTCAATTTGCGTCTCGATGCGGCCGCCGAAGACATGGCGGCCTTCTCCAGTCGCCGAATGGCTATGGCTTGGCCGGCGTCTTTTCGCTTGCAAACGTCCTCGCATGGGTGATCGCAGATGCGGCTTATGATACCCGGGAAGGGAACAGCTTTATTGAAGACCCTGAACGCAGTCTCGAAATCCGCTCTACTTATGGCGGCGTTCATCGCACGGGCGTCCACATGCGCAGGGCAGCTTGCGACGCACCAAGGCGCGCATTCTTGGATGCACATGTATTCCAGTCGGCGGAGTTCTTGTTGATCCATAATGTCTTGTTGGCACGCGCCCGGCGCCTTGGCGCAATAGTTAGAGTTTTTTGAAGGAGGGTCCTGGAGGAAACCCTTTTTGCACAATCGATTGGCGCCTTTGCTCCGCAAGCTTCGCCTACTGCGGCCACACTGACCTGGATTTCCAGGTCAGACGTGCCCAAGATAGGGTGGATACCGGCCTCAGACGTGCCACGAATATTTGGGGTGCACTGACCCGGCGAAGCAGGGTCAGTGTGCCGGTAACGTGCGGAGCTAAGGACATCATCCGTTGCGCAAAGCAGTTTCCTCCCGGGGCCGCTTACCTCATTTCAATTCTTTCAAACCGGCAAGCACCTTCTCCGGTAGGGCGGGAAGCTGTCTTATCCTAACGCCGGCGGCGTTGTAAATACCATTGACCACCGCCGCGTGGGGCGACGTCAGGGGAAGCTCGCCGACGCCGGCCGCTCCGAAAGGTCCATGCTCCCTCGGGGTCTCCACATACATTATACTAAAATCGTCAGGTATGTCTTTAGTAAAAGGAAGACCGCAGGCTATGAGGTTCGTGTGCTTGCTCAGATCCTCGAAGTCTTCAGACAAGGCTAGGCCTATGCCCTGGGCTACCCCTCCATACATCTGGCCGTCGACCACCAGCTTGTTGTTGATTTTGCCTATATCGGCCACCACGGTGAACTTCTCGACCTTGGTCTTGCCGGTCTTCGTATCCACGGCCACTTCGGCCATGAATACGCCGTACATATACACAGGGAACGGCTTTCCCTGGCCGTTTTCATCGCAGGGGGAGCACATTGACGCAGTCCATTTGCCCGAATATTTCAGTGGAATATTCTCGGCTTTCATCTCTTCATAGGTTCGAAAGCCGCCGTTGGGTTTCTTCATGGCGTTCAGGAGCATCTCGCAACCGTTCTTGATCGCGTTGCCTGTCATCACCTGCTGACGGCTGCCTCCGGAAGGACCGCTGTTGGGGACGATGGCGGTATCGTTCATGACCAGCTTGATTTTGTCCGGAGCTATTCCCAATGGACGAAGCCCTTCGTGACATGTGCCCAAAGCGCCCATGTCGGCCCCTTGCCCATGGTCCTCCCAAGCTGTTGTTAATGTCACGCCGTCAGGAGTAAGCTCGACGCCCACCTCCGACGAATCCGGGCCGTCAAGGCCGCAACCGTATACCCCGATTGAAACCCCGACACCCTTTTTCTGTTCAGCGGTGGACTCAGCCTTAGCTCTTTCCAGGGCTTTCAGGTAAAGAGGCCGAAGTTTGTCGATCATTTCGGCGAAGCTGAAAACCTCCGGAGTCTGGCCGCTCGGCGTGGTATCGCCAGGTCGATAAGTGTTCAGATATCGCAGTTCAAGCGGATCTTTGCCCATTTTAGCGGCAAGTTCGTCCATGAGGCTCTCAGAGGCGAAAAAGCTCTGCGGTGAACCATATGCCCTAAAGGCCGAACCCCAGGCGTGGTTGGTGCACACAGTACGGCCCCGACCTCTTATATTCGGTATGCCGTATCCCGCGCCTATGAATTGAGCGCCTCGGACGGTCAGCAGATCTCCGAATTCCGAATACGGACCGTGATCGACAATCCAGTCGCTTTCCATGGCGACGATTTTCCCGTCCTTATCCGCGCCGTATTTGAGGTTGACAAAAAACGGCGAGCGTTTGCCTGTGTATGTAATGTGCTGATAATAATCATATTTTAACGCCACGGGTTTGCCGGTGGCCATCGCCGCAACCCCCACAAGCGCTTCCATAGTAGGGCTGAACTTATACCCGAAGGTTCCCCCGGTAGGATTTTGAATGAGTCTGAGTTTTTCGGGTTCCGTGCCCAGCCCCGCGCAAATCATCGCGTGATGGAGATGGATGCCGATGCTTTTCGAATGAATGGTGAGCCGTCCTTCTTCATCGAAATACGCGAATCCCACATCAGGTTCCATCGTCAAGTGGGGTTGTCGCTGCAAATAGTATTCACCTTCCACAGCGCAAACGGCGGAATCCATAATGCTCTTCGTATCCGAGCCCTTGGCCAACTTTTGTTCATAGTACACATTTGGCGTTCCGGGATGAATCTCGATCGCGTCGTCGGCCATGGCCGCCGGAGCGCTCATGTACGCGGGCAACTCCTCCAATTGGATTTTGACCTTGTCCGCGGCCGCCCTTGCCTGCGCTTCGGTGTTTGCGGCTACTAGCGCCACTGCGTCTCCGAACTGGAACACCTTTTCATCGCAAAGGATCGGTCTATCCCACCCGTCGCCCTTGTTGGTGGGGAACGTGATCAGGCCTGTAATGCGGTTTTTCCCTTTGACGTCCTTGTGGGTTATCACCTTGACCACGCCCGGCATATTTTCGGCTTCGGAAGTATCGATGGACAGAATCTTGGCGTGGGAGACTTTCGCCTGCACAAGGGCCAGTTGCAGCGTGTCCGGAGGCATCTTGGAGATGAGGTCCGCTCCATAATCCAGGGTTCCGGTTACCTTGGCTACTGCCGAAGGGCGTGGATAAGCAGTTCCCCAGATGCGACCGTCGGCAGGCAATTTGAAGGCCAGTTGTTCCGCGGTAATTTCGCCACGCATCACCCTGGCGGCGTCCATAACAGCGTCAACCAGCGGCTTATAGCCGGTGCACCGGCATGCGTTGCGATTCTTCTGAAACCAGTCGCGCACCTGCTCTCTAGATGGGCTCGGATTTTGGTCCAAGAGAACCTTAGCCGAGACTATAAAACCCGGGCTGCAGAAACCGCACTGCGCTCCCCCATGCACGGTCCATGCCAGTTGCAGGGGGTGGAGATTGCAGGGCGTCCCTATACCTTCGATGGTCGTTATCACGGCTCCATCCGGCACTCTTTTCATCTTGGTGAGGCAGGACTTCACCAGCTTGCCGTCCATAATGACCGAACAAGACCCGCACTGTCCACTTCCGCATCCGACTTTCGAGCCGGTGAGACCCAGTTGGCCGCGCAACACATCGGCCAGAGAAGTTTCCGGGTCAACGATAAGGGTTTTATTAATCCCGTTGATGTCCATGATCTTCTTCTGCATTGGAGGGCTCCTTTTGAAAAAGATGGCTAAAGGTGTTGTATGGTATTTCAACTTGTGGACAAATTTGCCTCAAAAACACGAAGCGGTTTACGCTTCAAGAGGGGATAGGCGTTAAGGCAAAGCTCTTGTGGGATTTCCATTTCCCCCTCGACCCTTCCTCCGCGGTAGGGCGCCGCGGGGGTGAAAACCGACTATAATTGCAGGACCTCGCTCGTTCGTCTAAAAGCCTACAGCGGAGTGGGCGAAAAGCGACCCTCCGGTTACTGACCGGGCGCTTGTTTCGGCACCTACGGCCGCCGAACATCGAGGAATTGTTATACAAACGGTCCGGAATATGGTGCGACCAACATATGTCCACTGTGACTCAATGGGGTTTAGGAGTCAAGAAATTTCCAAGCCTTAGTACGCCATGGCGCAAATACGGTGAGGTAATCAGGCTCGCGTGTTTCCACAGCCGAACGCAAATTAAACGCCTGCTCCGACTCTTCAACTGTAAGCTGGGAGCGAGAAAAGCAGACTCTAAATTTTCGCAAATTACGGCAGACTGGCCCCGAACGCTGCCCGCCCAGTGCGCTTTTGGCGACGCCAAGTCCAATTGCCGAAAAAGCGCGGGAATAAAGGAATCAACCTGTGATATTCTTAAGCAAGAAACCCTGTAACAAGGAAAGCGCACATGGCCAAACGTCCAAAAGTCCGGATGCCCCACCCATCGAAGCGGCCCATGCAGAAGGTTCCCGACGCCGTGAAAAGCGAACTCACGGCAAAGGCGCAACAGCTCCTTGATGAACACCTGAAACCACAGCATGTTAAGCCGCCGCTGAAGAACACCGAATTAAACTACATTACCGATCTGTCTACCCTATGGCATCAGAGTTATTTCTACTTCTGCGCCACGTACACCCTTCTCCCCACCCTGAGGCCCCGTCCCCCACGTTCGAGGTCCGCTTCGCCAGGATGGGCTACGAAGGAGACGGCAAGTTTAGCTTGTCGTAATGCGGCATACCGAACGGTGGGAGGAAATTTACTCAGGGCTGACTATGGATGGATGCCTCGAAGCAATACTGGAGGAACCGCACTTCATGCCGTGAAGCGGGCTTCGGAGCCGTGTCAAAAGTATCATAAAGGCGGCGTTTCGGAATGTGGCCGAGCAGGAGCTCGCGAACATTTTAACGGAACCGCATCTTGGAGCGGAAGGTCCCGAAGCCGGTAACCCACGAAAATTTCCTGCCCAGCGTAGGCCACCGCTTCAGTCCGTCCGCAAATTCTATATGGACATTCAGAGCCGAGTTGTGCGAGAATACGAACCTCTATTTCTGATTTTACCTTTCAACCAGGATTGCGAAAGAGGGGTCCACCTCAGACGAGAGTATTTCCTGGCAACATATAAGCAGAATTTGGGAGCACAGGTGAAGAAATGCGGATCCCTGTCTTTGTGTCATGTCCGACGCAGCTTAATTCTGGACAGAACAGATCAAGAAATGTAATTTTGGAGATCTTGGAAGGCCTGCATATCGAACCAAGGGCGCTTGGCCGTTCAGACTATCCGAAAGATTATCCTCTAAAAGAGGTATACGCTATCGCCAAGCATTGTCATGGTGGCGTTATTCTTGGGTTTGAGCAATTCCAAGCAACTGTAGAAACATGAAGCGCGGGACTAAGGAGGAGACACTGGTTTCCACAACTACTCCTGTATCGTTTGCTACGCCATGGAATCAGCTTGAGGGGGAATTTTATTTGGTCTTAGGCTGCCTCTTTTGATATTCCGTGGCAATGCCGTTTGCGGTGGCATATTCGATGTTGGAACTACTGAGGTATTTGTCCACTCCATGCCACCATCAAGACCAAACGAGGACAAGAAGAAAGAACTCCAGGAGGTCTTTTTGAAATGGCATGCTGAAGTTAGTAGGCACTATTATTCAGATTGAGATAAATCCCAGTAAGGCAATTCAGGTTGCCGAGGATATGTCGTACGTACCCTTAATACATATCAGACCGAGTCAAGGGCAATATGGATTACCTCTGTGACATTTCTGAAGTGGGGCTATCTGTAGCGGATGAAAGCAGGGCCCACAATCATCTAGAAAGTCTCAATCTTTTCGTACACAACGCGCATTACGAAAATGGCGGTTACCTAACTTATGGCGGGTAGGCTAACCATGTGCGTGTTGATGCAAGTCAAAGGATGCGACTAATTAAGCTAGAATCGTACCAATTGGGATGCGTACCCACCATAATTCAGCAGACCTGCAATGCACGGGATTACACATCGCCTTCCGGTTAAGCTATCTTCTTTTTTCGCAACGCTGGATCATGAATTGTGAATCAATGCTTGCTGTTTGCCCAGCGTGGGGGAAGTGAATGCCGATTTTCGCATCAGAGGCGGAAATGCAAAAGTGGCTTTCCGACTGTCTAGCTAATTGCTGCGGTCTTTCAGAACTCATTAGCAATTCGGATTACTTGGATAGTTTCATACCGACTTCTTTGGCCGAACAAAGGGTTTTTGAGAGCTATAACACTTGTCTGACTTCGTTGCATGTCACCGAGCTAATATCGCAAAACGAGAATATATCTATCGATTCTCAAGACATATTGAAGCCCGATTTCATTCTCTATGCGCCGGAAACCGAAGGCATCGTAATTGTTGAACTGAAGAATATTCCTGGCCCAACGAGACAGGCGGGCACGGAGCTGGCTGCGTATTCATGCGAAATAAAATCGTCAATTCCATTCATTTCTGATGGAGATATTGTCAACGTACTCGTCTCCACGGAATGGCCCACACTACTCAAGCATTATATTTTTCATCAGACTTTCTGGCAGAGGAAAAACATCATATGTCTTGAGCCTCATATTCGGGCCGGAGTTATTCAACTCAAGCTATTGGACATCGCGGCACTTTCACAAAGTCACACATCTTTCAGAATTAGTGAGAAACACATCGGTGGGTATCAAATTTGTCTGTATGATGATGAGTTGTATACCGAGAGAGGCGACAGATCCAGACTGGATAAATACGTGGAGCAGATGAAATCGGCACTGCACGCTATGGCGGTTCGCGGTAATTCGCACAACAACCATGGATTCGCGTTTTTGTGGAAAGACAATTGGAGTCTGAGCCTTGCTCCTTACAGCATTACCCTCTTAAATTTTGCACCGTTCCAATCTATAGAACGGTTTTTGCATATTGAGGACGCAGATCTGCCAGGAGTGGTGGAGCGCTTCATGAAGATCTCAGACGAACACTTTCCCATCGGGCACGGAAATTCGTTGAGCGAAATTACTGACTATGGCAACAGATTTTTAAAGAACTTTTGTTCTCCCATGGCGGAAGGATTCACCTATTGGGGCGCACTCAGAGACATCATGCTTCAAAGAGCAGACTTGATAGCTTTTGAGGCATGGGGGATGTTTGGGGAGGTCTTTGCTGAAGAGCTGGCTGCCGAATATGAAAGAGGCAACTTCTCGTGCAGCGTCACATCACCCGAATTGGGCTTGATGGCAATTGAAGAGCTGATTGACCAGGACTATGACTTTATTGACTTGGCAGGTATTGGTTTTGGTGAAGAAGCCGACTCTGATGAACAGGAAAGTTTATAGCGGGCAATTTGAACTGAAAGGCTCTGGTAACCGAAGCCAACCGCTACGAAGGAAAAATGGTACATCAACTAGCTGACCGGCAATAAGCATGGGGCCTGAGGCGCGCCGCTCCAACTCTCCCTCCCCCAAACAAAAATCGCGACCGACGCTCGTCACGTCGGCCGCTAAAAGAACGCGGGCGATGAGGTTTCAACTCTTCGCCGCATTCCAGGGGAAAACAAGGGCCACGTAGATTACTCGGCGTGGGCCCCGTTCACAGGTTCAATCTTCACGGCGCACACCTTGTAGTCAGGCGTCTTGGAAACCGGGTCCAGGGAGGTGCCCAGCAGCCAGTTGGGGTTGGCTTCCATGAAGTGGAAGTCCATGAATATGGCTCCTTCCGGGACGATATCTCCCGGACGGACCGGAGTAATCACTTCACCACGTCTGGATATCACCTTGGCCGAATCACCGTCCCGCAATCCGAGCTTTTCAGCGTCCGCGAAGCTGATCTGGGCGAAGGGCTCAGGGAATTCCCTATGAAGTGTGGGGCAATTCCCGGTCTGTGTGCGAGTGTGATAGTGGGCGTATCTACGGCCCGTTGTGAGGAGATAGGGGAATTCATCGTCAGGCATTTCCTCAGGGGGCCGGTAACCGATGACGCTGAAAAGCCCCAAACCTCGGGTGAACCTTCCCTTGTGCAAATATGCTGTTCCGGGGTGATCCTCAGTTGGACAGGGCCACTGGATTCCATTGCCTTCGAGCCGTTCGAAGGACATTCCCGCATACATGGGTGAAAGAGAGGCCATTTCCGCAAATATCTCCTTCGGCGAAGGGTAGTCCATTGAGACACCCAGCCGTTTGCCGAGTTCGCAGAGTATTTGCCAGTCCGGCATGGTCCCGGGCAACGGCTCTACCGCCTTGCGCACCCTCTGCATCTTCCTTTCGGTGTTGCTGAAAGTCCCTTCCTTCTCGGCCCAGGAGGCTCCGGGAAGCACCACTTGAGCCAGCTTGGCGGTCTCGGTCAGGAAAATGTCCTGAACCACCAAAAATTCCGCCGACTTCAAAGCTTTGACTATATGATGCGTGTCCGGATCGCTGAGCACCGGATTCTCGCCGAAAATGAACATCCCCTTAACCGACCCGTCAATGAGATGGTCCATCATGTCCGGAATCGTAAGGCCCACCTTGTCCGACAAGGTGGCGTTCCATGCGGCTTCGAACTTCTGTCGAACGTTCTGGTCCGTCACGACCTGGTACCCGGAATAGACGTTCGGCAAACAACCCATGTCGCAGTGCCCCTGGACGTTGTTCTGGCCCCTCAGAGGATTAACCCCCGAAGAAGGTTTGCCGATGTGGCCGGTCAGCATGGCCAGATTCGCCAAAGACTTAACATTGTCCACGCCGTGGGAGTGTTCGGTGATTCCAAGGGTATAAAGTATGGTCGAGCATTCCGATGTGGCGTAAGCCCGAGCGATCTGCTCCATTTGCTCGGGAGAAACCCCGCAAATCTTCGAGGCCGCTTCAGGCGTCCACTGCTCCAGATGCGCTCGGAGCTCGTCGAAACCTTCAGTGCGTTCGGAAACAAACTCGGCGTTGTGCCAATTATTCTTGAGGATTATGTGCATCATCCCGTTGATCAAAGCCACGTCCGAGCCGAAATTGAGACGCACGTGATAATCTGCCGCCAGGCTGACCTGGGTCCTCCGGGGGTCCACAACTATGAGCGTAGCGCCGTTTTCTTTGGCTTTGAACACTCTGTGGGACACAAGGGGATGGGCTTCCGTGGTGTTCGATCCAATTACGAACAGACAGGTCGCGTCCTGGATCTCGGGAATGGAATTCGTCATCGCGCCGCTTCCGAAAGCGATGGCAAGACCTGCCACCGTAGGCCGCGTGTCAGAGACGGGCGCAGGCGTCTACGTTGTTCGTGCCGAACGCCGCCCTGCATATTTTCTGGAGCAGATAGTTTTCTTCGTTGGTGCATCTGGCGGAAGATAGGAAAGCCAGAGCGTCCCCTCCATGCCGCGTCTTTTATCTCCCTGAGCCGCGACACGGTGACATCCAGGGCTTCATCCCACGAGGCTTCCTGCAAGACGCCGTCCTTGCGGACCAGGGGCGTGGTAAGCCTATTGGGGCTGCGCACGAATTCGTGGGCGTTCCAGCCCTTGATGCACAATTTCCCCTGGTTCATCGGGGACATCTTATACGGCATCGTGCCGATGAGCTCCCCGTTCAGCGTTTCGAGAATCATCTGGCATCCACAGCCACAATACGGACATGTGGTTTTTACGAACTTATAGTCCATCGATTACTCCCAAAATATAGCAGTCGATTGGAAGCGGTCGCAAGAGATAAGAATTTCCCGCAGAGTAGTCGGGGAAGGACTTTTTGCAAAAAGTCCCTCCCTCAACCCCTCCCCAAAAACCCTTACTATTGCGAGCGGCTCCACAGATCAGCCGGTTCGATATGTTTTTAGATCTGTCGGTAATGACATATAGAGGCGCTCAACAAACCACCGACTTACCTTTTCGGAACACTTACTCCGCGAGGAATGGCATTACATCCTCGCAGATCAATTGAATTGTCATTGTGAGGGCTCCAGCCATGGCAATCTCCAAAACCGCAATAGAGGGGACTGCTTGACACTACTCACAATGACAATCTTGGCGCCGGAAGCGTCCGCTGAGAAGGAAATCTCACCACCCTGGGAAGCGCGGGACCTGGAGCTTCCGTTCAAAAACCGCTGATAACAATACGCCGGCATGTGGGCAAATGCGATTAAAGGCGTTCATGCAGGTCTTTGTTACCATTTTGAATGCGAACTGGTATCAGAGGTTTTTCGGTATGCCTATTATGACATAGCTTTGTGAAAAACAAAACCCCTGTTTTCAGAGCGCCCTTATGTTCGGGAATGACGCCCAGTCCTGTCGCAATATTAGAAGTTCTTGAGGGGTGGCCTGTAGGGAAGCATCTTTCAAGAAGTTTCCCTACAGCGCTCTTCCATTCGCCCTTACTTACCTGCCGCGAACTCGTAGAACTTCTTGGGATCGTCTTTGACGACGTAAATTACACGAACATCATCCGCGTTGAGCGCGGCCGCCTTGGGGTAAGCCTTCTTCAGTTCCTCGACCCTGGTCTTCGCCATTTCCAGGATCTTATCCCGCTCGCCGAAGGTCATGGTCCCTGTCGGGCATGACTTCACACAGGCTGGGATGCGGTCATTTGTAATTCGGTCAAAGCACATTGTGCATTTGAACAGAACCTTGGTTTTGGGATCTTGCCTGGGGATGTTGTACGGACAACCCTCCAGAGTGGCCTTAAAATCCAAGTCCTTGGTTTTAGGTGTGTAAATCACGGCCCCTGTTGTTTCGTCCTGTACGATCTCGTCCTTTTCCGCAGCGGCCATGCATCCGGGCGAAAGGCAGTGCCTGCACTGGTCGGAAAAGAAATACCAGTATGGCTTGCCGTCTCCGTTGGCTCCTTCGGAAAACCGGACCAGTTTCCAGGTGTCTGCAGACAAATCCTGCGGATTTTGGTAACTGCCCCAGTTTTTCGTGGCGGTCGCGGGTAACTGGTTCCACTGCTTGCACGCCATTTGGCAACCACGGCACGCGGTGCACTTGGAGGTGTCAACCAGAATGGAATATCCTTTAGACATTGTTCACACCTCCTTTAGGCTTTTTTCACATTGACCATGAAGCCCTTATATTCCGGGCACATGGTGTTGGCGTCTCCCACCGCGGGGGTAAGGAGATTGGTGGAGTAATTTCGATCCGATTTGGGCATGAGCCATCCGAAACAAAACGGCATGGCGACTTGGTGGACCGTTTTACCGGCGATCTTGAAGGGCCGGATGCGTTGAGTAACCATAGCCACGCACTCGACTTCGCCTCTCACAGAGGCTACTTTGACCCGATCACCGTTTTTCACCTTTATCTCGTCGGCCAATTGGGGACTGATTTCCACGAACAGCTCGGGTTGAGCCTCCAGAAGCCACGGCTGCCAGCGCGTCATGGAACCCGAACACCAGTGCTCCGTCAGGGTGTTCGTGCCGCACACTATGGGGAACTTCGGATCCCCGGAAGCAAACTTGTCCATGTCGGTCTTAAAGATCTTAACCGCAGGGTTGTTCATTTGAGCCGACATAAGGTTTTTGGCCAAAGGACTTTCCATAGGCTCATAATGTTCCGGAAATGGACCGTCCACCAGTCCCGGCCCAAAGAGGAAGGATCTGCCGTCAGGTTTCATGATGAAAGGCAGCTTACCCTTTTCCTTGTCGCTCATGGGGGGCCATGGCCCGTCGGGCACGTCGCCGACCCACTTACCGTCTTCCCATTTCAGAAGAGGCCTCTTGGGATTCCACGGCTGACCATTGAGATCGCATGAAGCGCGGTTATAAATAATCCTGCGGTTCACCGGCCAGACCCACGCCCAGTTGGGGAACAGCCCCAGCCCGGTCGGATCTTCTTTTTCCGCGACACGCGCCATCATGTTCCCGGCGTTGGTGTAACTCGCGCAATAGATCCAATTGCCGGATGAGGTGCTTCCATCGGCCTGAAGATAGCCGAACGTGGGAACGAGATCGCCCTTCTTGAAGCTTACGTCCTTTCCGGTCGGATCCTTGAGCGTGATATCCGTAAGGAAATAGCCGTTGCACTCCTTGGCCATCTTATGAGCGTCAAAACGGCCTTTGTCGTCCTGATAGTCCCACTTAAGGTTCATAATCGGCTCGGGAAATTTGCCTCCTTCCTTCTGGTAAAGCTCCTTGAGCTTGAGAACCAGGCGGTTCACCATCTCCCCATCCGCGATGGCTTCTCCGGGCGGTTCAGCGGCTTTGTAACGCCATTGAGCGAGCCGGGCGCTGTTGGTCAGGCTGCCGTCTCGTTCCACGGAGCACGCGGAGGGCAAGAGGAACACTTCGGTCTTTGATGGGCGACCCCGTCATGGGCTTTGTTTCTTATGGCGCGGCTGCGGAGCGGATCGCGATCCCGACAAATCGGCTGACGAAAATCCCCGAGGGTCTTGCGCTCGACAAGGCGGCGGGCCTCTCCGTCGCCTACGGCACGCCCTGATGGGCTCGAAGCAGCGCGCCGAAATGAAGCCCGGCGAGACGCCTGGTCGTGCTCGGCGCCTCGGGCGGCGTCGGGCTCGCCGCGGTGGAAATCGGCAAGGCCATGGGCGCGCGGGTGATCGCCTGCGCCTCTTCCGACGAAAAGCTCGCCTTCGCCAGTCGCACGGCGCGGACGAGACGATCAACTACGCGAGCGAGGACCTGCGCGCCGCGCTGAAGCGGCTCGCCGGCGCGAGCGGCGTCGACGTCGTCTACGATCCGGTCGGCGGCGCGCCTGACCGAAGCGGCGCTGCGCTCGCTCGGCTGGAAGGGCGGCTATCTGGTGATCGGCTTCGCCTCCGGCGAGATCCCCGACCGCCGCTCAACTGACCCTGCTCAAGGGCTGCGACATCCGCGGCGTGCTACTGGGGCGACTTCACCAGCCGCGAGCCGGAGGCGCATCGCGCGAACATGGCCCAACTCATGGATTGGTCGAAATCCGGGATCTTGAGCGTTCATGTCCACGCCACGTATCCGCTGGAGGATTATCGGAAGGCGTTCGACGCCATCGCGAAACACCAAGTGCTTGGCAAGACCCTGCTCAAGCTAGCTGCTGCCATGGATTAGGGCCAGAAGCCATCAAGTTCGGCCCGTTTCGACCCTTAGACAACTACAAATAGCAAACGACGGCTTGACAAAACTGCTCCGCCCATATCGGTTCCGGTACGGCCGAGGGTAAACCGATGCTGGAGGGAGCCACTAATGAAAGTGGATCACGGCAACATCATAACTTTACTGGTCACCTCCCTCATTATTTCTGCTCTTGCATTTTTAGGGTCGGCGGTGAGTCTTTCGGAGGAACTCGGGAATTTCGCATTTCATCGGGATTACGACGTCTTGTTTTTTGGAGGCCTCGTATCGAGCATCATCTGGATTCTAATGCTGAATTATGGCCCTCTGCCTTTATCGTTGGCGGGGACTATGGCTGCTCACCGGCATGCCTTTGAAAAGCGATGTTTTGGCCAATTGTTCTAGCGCTGTTTTCTCTATCCGTGGCAAAGACGGGTCAGGTTCCGTGAATCAAACCGAGCCCCAACATAGCTACGCCCACCCCTTCGTGCAGTCTTGAGGCATTTTCACACATGCCCCCCTTGATGAGAGCGGGTTGAAATCCATGTTGCGCCGCACAACATAAGGCGTGGGATGAAGCGCCGAGGATCAATCGGCGAGGCGGACTATGAGCAATCATCACCATCCCCGGCTGAAATCCGACGCCTATGGCCCGCGGACAAGGAAGCGTTCCGCGACCATCTCCTGAGCCTCAATCCGCACAGCCGGCACATGCGCTTTGGCGGGGGCATGTGGGACGACTTCCTCGTCCGGTACGCCGAAAACTGCTTTGGCAAGGGCGACCTCGCCTACGGGGCGTTCATCGACGGCAAGCTGGTCGGCGCGGCCGAGCTGCGCTCAAACCAGGCCATCTGGAGCGAGCAGGCGCCGTTCGGGCGCCACATCCACGCTGAGGCCGCGTTTTCGGTCGATCACGATTGTCGGCGACGCGGGATCGGCGAGAGGCTGTTCAAGCGCATTCTTTCTCGCGCCGCCACCAACCACGGCGTCGAGACGATCGAGATCGTTCCTGCCTGCCTGAGAATATCGGCATGCAGAATCTGGCGCGGAAATTCCACGCCGAATTCGCTTTCGAGCAGAACGCGCTGACGGGTCGCCTGAAAACGGCGCGCCCGCCGACCGCGTTTTCGCTGGTCCGCGAAGCGTCGAGCGACGCGCTCGACTTCGGCGCCGCCCTGTTCGACGCCCACTGGCGGGCTTTGGCCGAGGCGCGGGAAAAGAGCGGATAAGGTTGCCCAAACCTCGGTCTGGAATGCCTATGTCTAATCGGATATAACGGTGACCATCGCCCGAGCGCATGAACGCTCGGAGCGAAACAGCCGGGAGGAAAGGATGGGCCGAGTTGAGGCCCCCGCCCACGCGGATCATGTTCTCAAGGTGATTGCCGGCAACGACGCCGCGAGTTCGGCGCTCGCCGCCTCCTGGCGGCGCTCTGGCGCGCTGCATGCGCTGGACCCGGCGAGCATCGCGCCCTCGCGGCGGCTGCCCGCGGAAGAGATCTCGAGATCCCGCGAGCGGATGGGCTCCCTGCTCGGCGCGGCGCAAGCGAGCATCGATCGCCTCTTTCTCGCCATTGGCGGGGTCGGCTGCTCGGTCGTGCTGGCCGATCCAAGCGGCGTCATTGTCGACCGGCGCGGCGCGCCTGGCGACGACGAGACGTTCGATGGCTCCGGCCTTTGGACAGGCGGCGTCTGGAGCGAGAAATACGAGGGAACGAACGGCATCGGCACCTGCATCGTCGACCAGCGCGCGGTGACGATCGACCGCGACCAGCATTTCTTCACCCGCAATTCAGGCCTCTTTTGCACGACCGCGCCCATTTTCGACGAACACGGCGATCTGGCCGCAGCGCTCGACGTTTCATCCTGCCGGGCCGACCTGACAGAAGGCTTTGCGCGTCTGATCGCGAGCGCGGTTGCTGATGCGGCGCGGGTCATCGAAGCAGAGAACTTCCGCCTCGCCTTCCCGAAGGCGCGCATCCTGCTCGCGCCGACTGGCGAGCGATACGGATCGTCGCTGCTCGCGGTCGACCGTGACGACCTCGTCATCGGCGCGACGCGGGCGGCTCGGATCGGTCTTGGCGTCAACTCGGCCACGCTGAAGCGCCCGACGCCGGCCGCGGACGTGATTGGACGCGCCGGGCCCGAAAGCGACGACATCGACGCCGCCAAGCGTGCGGTCCTCCAGCGCGCGCTCG